>NZ_CDRJSZ010000002.1:92500-354919 GCF_976954375.1 Niallia sp. Marseille-Q9988
GGCAACTTCCTTTACTAAGAAAGCTTTTAATATCTTTATGTGTTCACACTCTAATACCGTTCTCGCAGTAATTATTGGTCTATTTGTTCGTACATATATATCTTCTGCTAAAATACTTCCTGGATTTAACTCTTCCACATTTATAATCATTTGAAACCACCTTATAATAACGGACTTTTTTACTATTTTAATGTATTTTTTTTGAAATGCAACCCCATTCAAATAAGACTATACACCTAAAATGATTTATAAATGATTTTTTTATAGCAATGCACGATGTTTTACGTAAATCTTAAAATATTTATTTACCTCTAAAGAACATAAAAAAATGCCTTAAGGTTTCCCCTAAGACATTCAAAGTATATTACTCGTTTGAATCCGCATCATTTTCTAAAGACTCTTGTTGCGTTTCTTCAGAAAGTTCATCCGCTTCCTCTATTTCATCTTCTTTTTCTACAATAGCAACAGTAGCAACAAATTCATTCTCATTTTCATTTAATTTAATCAATCGAACACCTTGTGTGCTTCTGCCCATAGTTGAGATATCACTTACAGCCATTCTGATTAAAACGCCACCTGTTGTGATAATCATTAAATCTTCTTCCCCGTTCACTACTTTCATTGAAACAAGGGTTCCATTCTTATCGGTGATATTACATGTTTTGATCCCTTTTCCGCCTCTACCTTGAACTCTATATTCATTGATTGGCGTTCTTTTTCCGTATCCATATTTAGTTACAACTAGAATTTCGGAATTTTCTTCAAGTACTTCCATTCCTACCACTTCATCATCAGATGATAAAGTAATACCTTTTACCCCTGTTGCCGTTCTACCCATGGAACGTACATCTGTTTCTGGGAATCGAATAAGCAAACCATTTTTCGTTCCAATAATCATTTCCTTTGATCCATCTGTTAAGCGTACAGAGATTAACTCATCGCCCTCTCTTAAATTAACAGCGATTAGACCATTATTTCTTATATTAGCAAACGAAGATAATGGAGAACGTTTAGAGATTCCTTCTTTTGTGGTAAAGAATAGGTACCAATCATCTACAAATTCGGAAACAGGAATAATCGCATTTACCCACTCGTCTTTTTCCACACCTAAAAGGTTAATAATTGGGATACCTTTGGCTGTACGGCTGAATTCTGGAATTTCATACCCTTTCAAACGGTATACTTTCCCTTTATTCGTAAAGAATAGGATAGTATCATGGGTCGATGTGGAGCTTAGCTGTTCAACAAAGTCATCCTCATTTGTTCCCATTCCCTGAATTCCGCGTCCACCACGTCTTTGCGCTCGGTAAGTAGAAGCTGGTAGTCTCTTAATATAACCATTGTGAGTTAACGTAATGATAATATTTTCTTCCGGAATTAGATCTTCATCTTCTATTGTTTCAATTCCGCCAGCAACAATTTCTGTACGACGAATATCGTTAAAGCGCTCTTTTACTTCTAAAAGCTCTTCGCGGATAATTTCTAAGATTTTTTCTTCATCTGCTAGAATTGCTTTTAATTCAGCAATTAACTTCACTAATTCTCGATATTCGTCCTCGATTTTCTCTCTTTCCAAGCCAGTTAATCTTTGTAGACGCATATCTAGAATTGCTTGTGCTTGTTTTTCAGAAAGATTAAAATTCGTCATTAATCCTTCACGAGCAATATCTGTTGTACGAGAACTACGAATCAAGCTAATCACTTCATCTAAATGATCAAGCGCAATCCGCAAACCTTCTAAGATATGCGCTCTTGCTTCTGCTTTTCTTAATTCAAATTCTGTTCTTCTACGTATAATTACCTTTTGATGATCTAGATAATAAGCTAGACATTGTTTTAAGTTAAGTACCTTTGGTTGTCCATCTACTAGTGCAAGTAAATTGATACCAAAGCTTGTCTGCATAGCTGTATGCTTGTATAGGTTATTTAATAATACATTTGCATTTGCGTCTTTTCGAACTTCAATAACAATACGCATTCCAGTTCGGTCAGATTCGTCTCGTAAATCCGTGATGCCGTCAATTTTCTTATCACGTACTAGTTCTGCAATGCGTTCTACTAGTCTCGCTTTATTGACTTGATAAGGAATTTCTTTCACAATAATAACTTCCTTACCACTAGGCTTCACTTCAATTTCTACTCTAGCACGTAAAATAATAGAGCCTCTACCAGTTTCATACGCTTTTCTAATTCCACTTCTACCAACAATCATCCCATATGTAGGGAAGTCTGGTCCTGGTATGATTTCCATTAATTCAGGAATAGTGATATCTGGATTTTTACTAACTTCAAGAACACCGTCAATAATTTCTCCCAATTGATGTGGAGGAATATTGGTAGCCATTCCAACAGCTATCCCACTCGTACCATTTACAAGTAAATTGGGGAAACGAGAAGGTAATACTACTGGTTCTTTCTCTTCTCCATCAAAGTTTGGCTTATAATCAATTGTGTCTTTATTAATATCTCGCAATAACTCCATCGCTATTTTAGACATTCTAGCTTCTGTATAACGCATTGCCGCAGCTGAATCACCATCTACGGAACCAAAGTTTCCATGTCCATCAACGAGCATATAACGATAGTTGAAATCTTGTGCCATACGCACCATTGTTTCATAAACAGCACTATCACCATGTGGGTGATACTTCCCGATTACTTCTCCAACAATACGTGCAGATTTCTTGAACGGTTTATCTGAGTGCATTCCAAGATCATGCATTGCATATAAAATACGTCGATGCACGGGCTTTAAGCCATCTCGTACATCTGGAAGTGCACGAGAAACAATAACACTCATCGCATAATCTAAAAAGGAATCACGCATTTCTTTACTTATATTTCTATCTTTAATTTGAGAATTTGGCATATCAGCCATGGAAAGGAACCTCCTTAAGAAAACATTAGATTTTCTGCCTCATCTTAACGAATAGACGTAAGAGAAAAAGTCAAGTCTAATCGAATTCCTCATAATTAATAGGAATAACTAACGTCTAAAGAAATACACAAGGTGCCAATTAAATCAGCACCAAATTTCTTTCCCTATCTTTTAAACATCTAGATTTTTAACATAAGTTGCATTTTCTTCGATAAAGTTTCTCCGTGGCTCTACTTTATCACCCATAAGCATTTCGAATGTTTCATCTGCTTCAATCACATCATCTAAGCTTACCTGTAAAAGTACCCTTTTCTCAGGATCCATTGTTGTATCCCATAATTGCTCTGCATTCATTTCCCCTAATCCTTTATAACGTTGAATATTCGGCTTAGGATTAGCTGGCAAGTTGCTTAAAACTTGTTGCAATTGCGGATCACTATAGGCATATTCAAGCTTTTTCCCTTGTTTAATACTATATAAAGGTGGCTGTGCAATATAGATGTAGCCAGCTTCAACTATTTTTCTCATATAACGATAGAAGAAGGTTAACAATAGTGTTCGAATATGTGCTCCATCGACATCGGCATCTGTCATAATGACAATTTTATGATATCTTGCTTTCGATATATCATAATCATCACCAATTCCAGTACCAATTGCAGTAATCATGGAACGAACTTCATTATTGGACAAAATCCGATCTAATCTCGCCTTTTCTACGTTAAGGATTTTCCCTCTTAAAGGAAGTATCGCTTGGAAATGACGATCTCTCCCTGATTTTGCGGAACCACCTGCAGAGTCACCCTCTACAATGAATAGTTCGCTAATTTTGGGATCTCTTGAGGAGCAATCTGCCAATTTACCAGGTAAACTCGAAACTTCCAGTGCACTTTTTCGACGTGTTAATTCTCTTGCCTTCTTTGCTGCTATTCTTGCTCGTAAAGCCATTTGACCTTTATCGACAATTTTGCGAGCTACTGTGGGATTTTCTAAAAGGAATTTCTCCAGATGTTCTGAAAATACAGTATCTGTAATGGCACGGACTTCTGAATTTCCTAATTTCGTTTTTGTTTGTCCTTCAAATTGTGGGTCTGGATGCTTAACGGAAACAATTGCAACGATTCCTTCCCTAACATCCTCTCCAGAAAGATTTACATCCGATTCCTTTAATAGGCTGTTTTTTCTTGCATAATCATTAATCACACGAGTAAGTGCTGTTTTGAAACCAGACTCATGCGTTCCACCTTCATGTGTATTAATATTGTTAGCAAATGAAAAAATATTTCCTGTATATCCATCATTATATTGGAAAGAGATTTCAATGTTTATACCGTCTTTTTCTCCTTCAATATAAATTGGTTCCTCGAAAAGCACCTCTTTATTTCGATTTAAATGCTCTACATAAGATTTTATACCACCCTCATAATGGTATTCTTTCCTTTTTTCCATTCCTTCACGCGCATCTTCAATGGTAATCCGAATATCGCGATTTAAGAAAGCAAGTTCTCTGATACGGTTGGCCAATATTTCAAAATCATACTCTAACGTTTCTTTAAAAATATCACCATCTGGCTTAAAACGAGTAGTTGTACCAGTACGGTCTGTTTCACCGATAATTTTTAAATCAGCAACAGGAACACCCTTTTGATATTTTTGGTAATAGACATTTCCATCACGATGAACAAAAACCTCTAATTCAGTTGAAAGAGCATTTACAACAGAAGCACCAACACCATGAAGTCCTCCAGAAACTTTATAGCCTCCACCGCCAAATTTTCCTCCGGCATGAAGAACAGTCATGATTACTTCTACAGCAGGTCTTCCCATTTTCTCCTGAATACCAACAGGAATCCCGCGCCCATTATCTTTAACAGTAATACTATTATCCTTTTCAATGATGACATTAATCTCATTACAAAAACCAGCTAATGCCTCATCGATACTGTTGTCGACAATTTCCCAAACTAAATGGTGCAGACCTCGACTACTTGTTGACCCAATATACATTCCTGGTCTTTTTC
Organism: Niallia sp. Marseille-Q9988; assembly: GCF_976954375.1. Taxonomy (NCBI): domain Bacteria; kingdom Bacillati; phylum Bacillota; class Bacilli; order Caryophanales; family Bacillaceae; genus Niallia; species Niallia sp. Marseille-Q9988. The sequence goes on from NZ_CDRJSZ010000002.1 coordinate 97,400, forward strand.
TAACAGCCTCTAGGCCCTCTAAAACCTGTATCTGACTTTCATCATAAGATTGTTGTTCAACTGGATTTTGTTCCGTTGACATATTGATCACCTAACTTTCCATTAACATCGAAAAATTTTAACATTATTTTTTTGCATCCATTAGTACTCTTGAACAGTTAACTGGACTGTTCGCTTTTTTAACGTATTAGAAGCAATCGGTGAAAAATAGATAGTATTCTTCGTAATTACAATAGATTTATAAGATGAACCTTTCCCATTAGTCATTGCTTTTTGTCTATCTAAAAATTCTTTTGAAATAGGAGATGACTCTACCGTTTGTTTATCTAGTATAGTAATAATTTCTGAAGTTCGCACAAGAATATTTTCTCCAATATGAACGTACACTTTTTCACCTCAAAGCTATTGAATCTTTTTAATCGTTCCTGATTCAACCTGAAAAGTTGCTGCTTCTTTTAAAGTATGATGGTCTATACCATCAACACTGGTTGTTGTAACAAAGGTCTGAACCTTTCCTTGAATGGTATTTAACAAATGAGATTGACGATAATCATCTAATTCAGAAAGCACATCATCTAAAAGTAGAATGGGATATTCTCGTATTTCTGAATAAATTAGTTCAATCTCTGCCATTTTAATGGATAACGCAGTTGTTCTTTGCTGTCCTTGTGAACCAAAAGTTTGCACATCTCTATTATTCACATAAAACAGCATATCATCACGATGAGGTCCAAATAAGGATATCCCTCGATCAATTTCTCTTTTTTTTAGACTTTGGAATTTTTCTTCGTATACACTCTTCATTTTCGACAAATCCTGATCTTCTGATACATCAACAGACGGTTTATAGCGAATTTCCAGTGTTTCTAGCCCCCGAGATATACCCTTATGAATCGGAACTGCCCACTTTTCCAGTAAGTGCAGGAATTCAAAACGCTTCGCTACCACTTTAACTGCCATATCTATAAATTGCTCTGTTAAAATCTCAAGCATTGTATGATCGGTTTGTTTATTTGTTTGTAGTTGTTTTAAGTAGGTATTTCGCTGGTGTAAAATTTTTTGATATTGTCCCATATCATGCAAATATATTGGTGATATTTGCCCTATTTCCATATCAATAAATCTTCTTCTAATTTGTGGGCTGCCTTTTACTAAGTTTAAATCTTCAGGTGCGAACATAACTACGTTCATATTGCCAATATATTGACTCAATTTCCGCTGCTCTATATGATTAAATTTTGCTTTTTTCCCTTTTTTGGCCACAACTAACTGCATGGGTACTTTCCCATGTGCTTTGACTAATCTACCTTCTATTTTAGCATACTCTTTGTCCCAATAAATAAGTTCTTTATCATTTGAGGTCCGATGAGATTTTGCCATTGCTAGAACATAGATAGATTCCATCACATTGGTTTTCCCTTGTGCATTTTCTCCTAGTATTACATTTACCTTATTCTCGAAAGAAATATCCAGTTCCTCATAATTCCGGTAATTTCTTAAAAGCAACTCATCAATATACATTTGGGTTCACCCTTTTTTATAAAACAGTGTACTTGCCAAATGAAGGAATATTAATTTCATCACCACTTCTTAACTTTCTGCCTCTGCGCTGATCCTGTTCCCCATTAACAAATACCTCATATTCCCCTAGGAACCATTTTGCCATTCCACCTGATTGTATTAACTCTGCTACTTTTAAAAATTGACCCAATGTAATGTAATCCGTATCAATCTTAATTTGATTATCCATTTTTTCACTCTCTCAACTTTAGTCGTATCTATCTATTCTACTAAATAATTAATTGATACACAAAGAAAAGTGTAATATTTCTATAAATAGATAGGTAATATTCTAAATAGTGGGGGGAAAACAGTTTAAATAACACTTATTCCCTCTAGTGCATATTCATACATCTGCTAAATATAAATAAAATTGGGTGTTCATTAAAAAGAACACCCAATACTTTTAATAAGTTCTAACCGGTAATATAAGCTGTAAAGTGGAGTCATCATTTGTTGGATGAATAACAAACGGTCTCATCGCTCCAGTAAAACTAATTTTAACTTCAGATCCTTCAAGAACTTTTAATGCATCCATCATAAATTTCGCACTGAATGATATCTTTAACTCTTCCCCGCTAACAGATTCACTTACTAATTCTTCAATAACTTTCCCTATCTCAGGTGTAAAAGAAGAAATTTCTATTACATTTTCACCCATTGTCGAAAATTTAACGACATTATTTCGACCTTCACGCGCTAACAAAGAAGCACGATCAATTGATTGAAGAAATTCCTTAGAGTTTACAATGATATCTGTTTTACTTTCGGTTGGAATCAATCGATTTGTATCAGGGTAATTTCCTTCTAACAAACGAGAGAAGAAAAGAATATGCTTTGTTTTAAATAATATTTGGTTTTCTGTTACTAGAATTTCAACTGGTTCATCATGGTCATCCAAAATACGATTGAGCTCATTTAAACTTTTTCCTGGAATAACAATATTAAAAGTTTGCTCTGTTTCTGTTTCTATTTTTGCCTTTCTTAAAGCAAGGCGATGACTATCTGTTGCAATACAGATCAGGTCGTTATTTTCAATTTTCCAGTTTACTCCTGTCAACACTGGTCGTGTTTCTGAGGTGGACACTGCAAAAACAGTTTGTTTAATAATATTTTTTAATAAATCTGTTGGGACTTTTATCGAATTTTGTTCCGCGATTTGAGGTAAATGCGGATATTCTTCTGAATCGAGCCCATTTAGATTAAATTCTGATTTTCCTGAACGGATAGTAGTTTGCAAATTATCAACGACAATTTCAACTTGGTTGGTAGGAAGCTTTTTTACAATCTCACTAAAGAACTTTGCTTGCAATACGATGGAACCGGCTTGTTGGATCTCCACAATTTCTTGTTCATCTTCTTCTTTAGGAATGAAAGATTCAATCGAAATATCGGAGTCACTTCCAGTTAATGTTACTCCTTCTTCACTTGCGACAATTTTGATACCAGTAAGAATAGGAATGGTTGTTCTACTAGTGATTGCTTTCATAACATCTTGCACACTTTGAACAAGATTCTCTTTTTGGATGATGAATTTCATTAATTAATCCTCCGATTTAAATAATTTTTTAATGCAGTTCTAACTGCTTTTTTTTAATAATATATTGTTTTAAAAAATAGTAGTAAAAGTAGTAGGTCCTGTTAGTATGTGGATAACTAGGTTTAAGCAAGGAAACACAGTCTATCCACATGTTGATAGACTGTGTCTAAAGTAAGGTAAGTTATACACATTATCCTATCTAAACTTTTAAGAGTTCATTTATTTCTTTTAATTGCTTTTGAAGAAGTGAATCAGTTAAAAGCATTTTTGATATCTTTTCATGGGCATGAATAACAGTAGTATGATCTCGACCGCCAAACTCTTCACCGATTTTTGGTAAGGAGAAATCGGTTAATTCTCTTGATAGATACATAGCGATTTGTCTTGGAAATGCAATGGATTTTGTGCGTTTTTTTGCTTTAAAGTCCTCTAATTTAATATTAAACTGCTCTCCAACTATCTTTTGAATATCATGAATGGTTATTACTCGAGGTTTAGAGCTTGGAACAATATCCTTTAATGCTTCAGCTGCTAAATCAGCATTAATATCTTTATTAATTAAAGAAGAATAAGCAACAACGCGAATAAGTGCACCTTCTAACTCACGAATATTAGTATCAATTTGATTAGCAATATAAAGCATCACTTCATTTGGAATATCTAGTCCGTCGGCTTTAGCTTTTTTTCTCAAAATAGCAATCCGTGTCTCTAAGTCTGGTGGTGTAATATCTGTGATAAGACCCCATTCAAAGCGCGAGCGTAAGCGATCCTCTAGTGTTGGAATCTCTTTTGGAGGGCGGTCACTAGAGATGATAATTTGTTTGCTTTCCTCATGTAATGTGTTAAAAGTATGGAAAAATTCTTCTTGTGTTGATTCTTTTCCAGCAAGAAATTGAATATCATCTATTAAAAGTACATCTACATTTCGATATTTATCACGAAATTCGGCACCTTTGTTGTCACGGATACTATTAATAAATTCATTTGTGAATTTTTCAGAAGATAAATATACAACTTTAGCAGATGGATTATGATCTAAAACATAATGACCGATTGCATGCATTAAGTGCGTTTTTCCAAGTCCAACTCCTCCATAAATAAATAGAGGATTGTAGGCTTTTGCAGGCGCTTCGGCAACAGCAAGGGAAGCAGCGTGAGCAAAACGATTGCCAGATCCAATTACAAAAGTATCAAAAGTATACTTTGAATTTAAGATTGTTTGCTCAGTAACTTCCTCTTCCTTTTTCTTATGCTTTACAGAAATTTGCTGATCAAACTCCTCTTCTTTTTGATTCTGAGGAATAATAAATTTTACCAGAAGTTCTTCACCGGTAATTTCATATAGTATTTCAGCAATAAGCTGAGAATATCTTTCTTCTAACCAATCTCGTGCAAACTCATTAGGTGCTGTAACAACTAGTAAATCTCCCTGCAAAGAGTGGGCTTTTGTTGGTTTAAGCCATGTATCAAAACTGGGTTTGCTGATCTTTGTTTCAATCGTATTCAATGCATTATTCCAAAGATCTGTTATATTGTTCAAGTTATCCTCGCCTCCTTTACCTAAAGTTAAACGTTATTAGCCTTATTATTCTACTAACGAGCAGATCTATCTTAAACGTGCAGAAAAAGACATATTTTCATGTCGAATTTGTTTAAAAAACTTCGTGATTACTTCAAAAAAGATCAAAAAACAAAAAAAGAGCCTTAAAGCCTTAAGATAAAACTTCTAAAAAAACAAAAAAATAGACCAATCGATGCAATAATCGCTTATAGGATTTTATTTGTTCGATGGCTAACCAACTTAAATAATTTTTTACAAAAGACCATATTTCTTTATCCAAATTGTCCAATTCCTACAAAATAGGAATCATAAAAAAAGATTTTAGACAAAATAGTGCACCCTTGTGCATGCCAATATACAAGATTACAAGGAGCTTGTCCTTTTCATATGTGGAAAAATATATTATAAGGAAGATTAGTGGTATTTCGACAGTATCCACGGATTGTGGACAACTCTGTTCAGACACATAGAATAAGATGTCCACAGTTTATCCACAGATTGTGGATAATATAGTTATGCACAGATTTTATTCAGATGTGAAAACAAAACTATAATATCAAAAATTCATAAGAACTGCAATGCTTTTTAATATCTTATCCACAAGATAGCTAGGTTGTTAGTAATAAATGTCCACAAGGTATTAGTTTGTTGAAAAGTTGTAAATAACGATTGTGGAAAAAATAATCCCGTCGAAAATTATCCACAATCGTCGAAAAGATAGGAAAAACGACATAATAATAACTTGGTTTGTTTGAAAATATAATCAGAGCGAAGAGCTAGTTTTTCATTTTGAATTTTTATATCGTTTTTTTTACATAAAAATTGAAAGAAGAATTTTTGTAGAATAACCTAAATGATAAAAAATATTCGTTGGAAAATAGAATAGTTGGGAAGGATATGAAGTAGAATAGAAAATTATGTGGTATACTATTTTAATGACCTTAGAAATAGAGAGGGAAAGATCACCGAAGTTAACGTGATCTATAAATAATGATAAATAAAAATGAATAGTTGACAATTAATTATCTATGTTTATATAATTGTAAGGACTGTCTATAACAGCTATTCCTCAGGGAGGTGTCATATACAATGAAAAGAACTTATCAACCAAATAAACGTAAAAGAAGTAAAGTTCACGGATTCCGTAGCCGCATGAGCAGCTCAAATGGACGTAATGTCTTAGCTCGCCGTCGACGCAAAGGAAGAAAAGTATTATCAGCTTAGGCCACTGAAACGTCAGTGGTCTTTTTTCAATTAAAAGGGAAGGGAATGCTTTTAATAGAAGGACAGCCCTTCCTTTTTTTACAATATACTCATTTACTTACGTTATTATGCCTGTCTAATTTTCTTTCAAGGCTGTTTTTTTAAAATTGGTATTTTTCAATTGGGAAAAATTTATTAAAATAACTAGCAGTTGAGTTACGAAGACGCTAGGGGGAGCAGGGAGACCTAAAATTGGTTTTACCGAGGTGCTAAAGTCTACCCCTATGATAACCGGTGATAGGAAGGCTGCTGGTCACTGGCAACAAACTTTACGAAAAAGCCTCTTTTACAAAGAGAAGAATGTTAACTTGAAGGAATTGAAGGAGTTATAAACGTTGAGAAAAGAATTCAGAATTAAAAAAAATAAAGAATTTCAGTCGGTTTTTAAAAAAGGCCAATCCTTTGCTAATCGGCAGTTTGTTATTTATAAATTGGAAAAAGTGGATCAAGAGCATTTCCGAATCGGCCTTTCTGTCAGCAAAAAGATTGGAAACGCAGTTAAGCGAAATCAGATAAAACGCTATATTAGACAAGCGTTCCTTGAATTTGAAGATAAGTTGGAAAATAAGTATGATTATGTCATAATTGTAAGAAAGCCTGTTGCTGATATGGGTTTTGAAGAAGTAAAAAAGAGTCTTATCCATATTTTAAAAATAGCAAGGGTTCTATCCAAAAAGAATTAAGAGGAAAATCGCAGTTAAGCGTTTCCTATGATTCGTTTATCGGTTACAATACTTAATAAGTTAGATTTGAAAATCATGTTAAACAGGAGGATTTGCAGCTTGAATAAGAAATTTTTATTGATAGTTGGTCTGCTTTTTTTAATGACCATTTTAACAGGATGTACAGAGTTTAATCAACCGATAACTTCTGAAAGTGATGGAATCTGGAATGAGTTCATCGTATATCCACTATCTCAACTGATAATAAAGACAGCAGCCTTTGCTGGAGGTAGTTATGGTATTTCCATTATTATCGTAACTATATTAGTTAGACTAGTTATATTGCCGCTTATGATTAAACAAACGAAAAATAGTAAAGCAATGCAAGCAATTCAGCCGCAGATGAAAGAACTGCAACAAAAATATAGCTCTAAAGATCAAAAGACACAACAAAAGCTCCAAGAAGAAACGATGAAGCTTTTCCAAGAAAATAAAGTAAACCCATTGTCAGGATGCTTCCCTCTAATAGTACAAATGCCGATACTGATTGGGTTTTATCATGCTATTTCTCGTACAAGAGAAATTGCTTCTCATGATTTCTTATGGTTCAGTCTAGGGCAGCCAGATCCAATTTACTTATTGCCAATCTTAGCTGGTGTAACGACATTTTTCCAAACAAAATTATCGATGGCTGGAGCACCGCCAAATCCACAAATGCAAATGATGGTTTGGATAATGCCAGTTATGATTTTAGTATTTGCTATTAATTTCCCTGCTGCATTATCACTTTACTGGGTAGTAGGTAATATCTTTACCATTATACAAACGTATTTTATTAAAGGTCCTGAAATTAAAAATGCTAGTCAAACTAGCAAAGCAGGAGGAGCGAAGAAGTGAAAGAAATTACTGCCGTAGGACAAACAGTCGACGCAGCAGTGGAGTCAGCTTTAGCTCAGCTTAAGACAACAAAGAATCAGGTTGAAGTCATTGTTGTTGATGAAGAAAGAAAAGGATTTCTCGGTTTTGGTTCTAGATCTGCGAAAGTAATAGTAAAGAAAAAGGTAGATCCAGTTGAATCCGTAAAAAATTTTTTAAAAGATGTTAGTGAAAAAATGGGCGTTCCTATTGAAATTCGAGTGAAGCAAAATGGAAAAAATATTCTATATGAATTATCTGGTGAAAAAATTGCTTTGCTGATAGGAAAAAGAGGACAAACTCTTAATTCTATTCAATATTTAGCACAATTGGTAATTAATAGAGAATCTACAGGATATTTTAAAGTGATATTAGATGCGGAAGGTTATCGAGAACGTAGAAAACAAGCTTTAATTCATTTAGCCGAAAGAATAGCCTATAAAGCGGTGAAGATTGGAAAAGAAATCCCGCTTGAACCGATGCCTGCAGATGAAAGAAAAACGATTCATACTGCGCTGGTTTCCTTTAAAGGTGTAAAAACGTATTCCTCAGGAGAGGATGCGAAGCGACATATTATTGTTGCGCCAATAAGGGGAAAAAAATAGTTTTAAAAAAAGATCGTCTTTCCAAATGGGAAACGATCTTTTTTTTTGTATAAAAATCTCCTCATCTTGTCTGCCTCTGCATGGCAATGTAATATTTTTTCAAAAATTTTTAAGCCTCCTAATGCATATATTCTAGCGAAATATTATGTTCAAATAATATTCTATTTAAATAAAAATGAATAAGAAAAAAAGCATGCTCTTTGTTTCTCATCTTAGCTGTTAGGTAGATTGCTGAAGAACAGGATAATGGAAATAACACAAAAAAAGTGAAGTCCTTCGGTTTTGTAATTTTATTTTTCGTTTTATTGTTATTCACATGTGGATAAGATAGAATGGTATATAACGATAAAAGAGAATGTGGATAAGTGTGCGGATTTTTTTCTTTTTTTACATTTGTGGATATGTTAATCTAATCTAATGTAATCATGTCAAAGGTGAATACAATCATTTTATATAGATATATTTTTTTGAATTGAGGTGAAAAAGATGGAATTGGATACAATTGCTGCGATATCGACTCCAATGGGTGAGGGAGCGATCGCAATTGTTCGAATGAGTGGTCCAGATTCAATTAAAATTGCAGACAAGCTCTTCAAAAGTATAGGTAATAAAAAGTTAATGGAGGTAGCAAGTCATACAATCCATTATGGGCATATTATAGATCCAGCAACAGACGAGGTTGTGGAAGAAGTAATGGTATCGTTGATGAGAGGACCGAAAACTTTTACCAAAGAGGATGTTATTGAAATTAACTGTCATGGCGGATTAGCTTCTGTAAATCGATTATTGCAATTGACAACTTCTTATGGTGCTAGAATTGCAGAACCTGGGGAATTTACCAAAAGGGCTTTTTTAAATGGACGAATCGATCTTTCTCAAGCAGAAGCGGTAATGGATTTAATAAGAGCTAAAACAGATCGTGCGATGAATGTTGCGCTTGGTCAAATGGAAGGAAGGTTATCAAAATTAATTAGACATTTGCGCCAAGAAATCTTAGAAACATTAGCACAAGTAGAGGTTAATATTGATTATCCAGAATACGATGATGTAGAAGAAATGACACAAAAAGTCATGATTGAAAAATCGGCGTATATCAAAACAGAGATTGAAAAGCTATTACAGACCTCTCAACAAGGTAAGATTCTCCGCGAAGGACTGGCAACCGTTATTGTTGGCAGACCGAATGTTGGAAAATCCTCTTTATTGAACAGTTTAGTACAAGAAAATAAAGCAATCGTAACAGACATTCCAGGTACAACGAGAGATGTAATTGAAGAATATGTGAATGTACGCGGAGTTCCACTTCGTTTGCTAGATACAGCAGGAATTCGGGAAACAGAAGATATCGTAGAACGAATTGGCGTCGAAAAGTCACGAAAAGTGTTAAGAGAAGCGGATTTAATTTTACTTGTCCTAAATTATGCAGATGAATTAACCGAAGAGGATAAGAATATCTTCAAGGCTACAGAAGGCATGGATTATATAGTAATCGTCAATAAAACAGATTTACCTCAAAAAATTGATTTGGAGAAAGTAAGAGAACTTGCGGGAAATCGCAAAGTTATCACAACATCTTTAGTAGAAGAAAACGGAGTCGACTTATTAGAGGAAGCGATATCTAGTCTATTTTTTGCAGGCTCTATTGAAGCAAGTGATATGACTTATGTTTCTAATTCAAGACATATTTCCTTATTAAGCCAAGCGATGCGGGCGATAAGCGATGCAATTGAAGGAGCAGAAAATGGCACACCTATAGATATTGTACAAATTGATTTAACAAGAACCTGGGAGATACTTGGTGAAATTATTGGTGAGAGTGTGCACGAAAGTTTAATCAATCAGTTGTTTTCTCAGTTCTGTTTAGGGAAATAAGTGATTTTAATGAGAACACTGAAAAAGTAAGTTTCTCCAAATTAAATACGGATTTATGTATTTGAAAAAAGAAATACCTAAATTTAAAAGTTGGCCACCGACATTATGATTAAATGGCAGTTTTTCAGTGGCCTCTATGGAAATGAAGCAGAGTCTTGAGAAATAGAATACCAGCTAATTTAGCCATCAATAAAAGTAACTAAAAACGTATTTCTTAAAAGAAAGTTTAGAAAGAAGGAGGCATCATGATGCAGTACGAAGCTGGAAATTATGATGTGATTGTCATTGGTGCAGGTCATGCTGGCTGTGAGGCTGGCCTTGCAGCAGCTAGAATAGGTGCCAAAACATTAATGTTAACGATAAATTTAGATATGGTCGCATTTATGCCATGTAATCCATCTGTCGGAGGACCCGCAAAAGGGATTGTTGTAAGGGAAATTGACGCACTTGGCGGCGAGATGGGGAAAAATATAGATAAAACATATATTCAAATGAGAATGCTAAACACAGGAAAAGGTCCTGCTGTACGTGCCTTAAGAGCTCAGGCAGATAAATATATGTATCAACATGAAATGAAGAAGACGTTAGAAAATGAACCAAATCTAACGTTGATTCAAGGAATGGTAGAAGAACTAATCGTTGAGGATCAAGTTGTCAAAGGAGTTATTACGAAAACAGGTGCTACGTATCGAGCAAAAACGATTGTCGTAACTACTGGTACGTACCTTCGTGGAGAAATTATTTTAGGAGAGCTTAAATACTCCAGCGGTCCGAATAATCAACAGCCTTCCATCCGTTTATCGGAGCACTTAGAAGCACTAGGATTTGATTTAGTGCGTTTTAAAACCGGAACACCACCTCGTGTAAATAGTCATTCTATTGACTACTCTAAGACTGAAATACAGCCTGGTGATGATGTTCCAAGAGCCTTTTCTTATGAAACAACCAAATTTATTACAGATCAGCTTCCTTGTTGGTTAACATATACCAATGAAAAGACACATCAAATTATTGATTCGAATTTACATCGTTCCCCAATGTATTCAGGAATGATCAAAGGGACAGGACCACGCTATTGTCCATCAATTGAAGATAAAGTGGTCCGATTCAATGATAAACCAAGACATCAAATTTTCTTAGAGCCAGAGGGGAAAAATACACAAGAAGTTTATGTTCAAGGATTATCGACAAGCTTACCTGAAGATGTTCAACAGGAAATATTAAGAACAATCCCAGGTTTAGAAAATGTCCAAATGATGCGAGCGGGATATGCAATTGAATATGATGCCATTGTTCCTACACAATTATGGCCAACATTAGAAACGAAGAAGATTAAAAATCTATATACTGCTGGTCAAATTAATGGAACTTCAGGATATGAAGAAGCTGCAGGCCAAGGTTTAATGGCTGGTATTAATGCTGGTTTAAATGCAATAGGAAAAGAGGAAGTTATCTTAAGCCGCTCTGATGCATACATCGGTGTTTTAATTGATGACTTAGTAACAAAAGGCACAAACGAGCCATATCGACTCTTAACATCAAGAGCAGAATACCGCTTACTACTTCGTCATGATAACGCAGATTTACGTTTAACAGATATTGGATATAAAATTGGTCTTATATCTGAAGAGCGCTTTATGAAATTCTCTGATAAAAAGCAATTAATCGAACAAGAGAAGCAACGTTTAAGCGAAGTAATGCTAAAGCCAAATGAGCAAGTTCAAAATCTGATTAAAGAGCAAGGTGGAAGCGAATTAAAAGATGGTATAAGAGCAGGAGATTTATTAAAACGCCCTGAAATGAATTATAGCCATATTGAACAGCTTGCACCAAGCGAAATAGATTTAACAGAAGATATCAAAGAACAAGTAGAAATTCAAATTAAATATGAAGGATATATCGAGAAATCCTTACAGCAAGTGGAAAGACTAAAGAAAATGGAAAACAAGAAAATTCCTGAGAATATTGATTATGATGCGATCTCTAGTCTTGCAACGGAAGCGGTACAGAAATTAAAAAAAGTTCGTCCATTATCCATTGCACAGGCATCGAGAATTTCTGGTGTAAACCCAGCAGATATATCTATTTTATTAGTTTATTTAGAACAAGGAAAAATAGCTCGTGTTTAATCTCTGAATAGAAAGGGTTCATGCATGAAAACGGAAGATTTTATTCAAATGTTGTCTGATAAAGGAATTACTTTATCAGACCAGCAAATAAAACAGTTTGAGCTCTACTTTGAAACATTGGTAGAGTGGAATGAAAAAATGAATTTAACAGCAATTACAGAAAAATCGGATGTTTATTTAAAGCATTTCTATGATTCCATCACTGCTGGATTTTACTATAATGGGTTTCACGATGCTGTACATGTATGCGACGTTGGTGCAGGGGCAGGTTTTCCAAGCATCCCTTTAAAAATTGTTTTTCCTGATTTAAAGGTAACGATTGTCGATTCTTTGAAAAAAAGAATTCATTTTCTTGAACACTTAGCATCTCAACTAGAGCTGAAAGAGGTTAACTTTATTCATGACCGAGCAGAAACATTTGGCCAAAATAAAGCATTTCGTGAATCCTTTGATATTGTAACTGCACGAGCAGTAGCACGACTCTCTGTTTTAAGTGAACTTTGTTTGCCACTAGCAAAGGTTGGAGGTACTTTTGTTGCAATGAAAGCAGCAAGTGCCAAAGAGGAAATCGAAGCGGGGAAAAAGGCTGTAAGTCTATTAGGAGGAAAGATTCAAACAACACACTCCTTTTTATTGCCAGTTGAAGAAAGTGAAAGAAATATTATCATAATTGAAAAAGAAAAGCCAACACCTAAAAAGTATCCAAGAAAACCTGGAACTCCTAATAAAGAACCAATTGAATAGGTGAAAGCACAGATTTATGTCTGATAATTTAGTTTCTGAAGTTATCCGATTCTTTATATGATATTCTTCCATCCCTTCCTGCGTGAAGTAGGGATGGGAGCTTATTAATAAGACGGGAAAAATAATTATTTTATATTAGGTTGTTTTCAAAAAGATTGATTTTCATTCATAAAAGATATAATTATAGAGAAAATTAAGGAGCAGGCTCATGGTAAGAGTCTGGTAATAGCAACAACTTTATGAAAACAGCTATAAGTTATTACGAAAGAAATAAGAGAATGATATAATCATTCATAAGATTAGAACTATATCAACTATCATATCTACTATATAATATACCTATAATTGTCATATTCTATGAAATTTCGAGAAGTTTCTACTTTAAGTTAGATGACTTTGCAGGGATTAATGTTTCATATAGAGAATAACTAATAGGGAGTTTTGTAAAGGTGGTGCAGGGTGATGAAGCCTTCTTTCTCACGATTTTTTGGACTAGGCGAAAAAGGAGAGCAAATAGAAGATGCTAGTCAAATAAGTGCAGATGCTGCTCAAGAGGAGATCGAGAGTATGGGAAGTAATGAAGAAGTTAGACGAATCCCAATTAATCAGATTGTTCCTAACCGTTTTCAACCAAGAACGGTATTTGATGATGAAAAAATTGAAGAATTAGCTCGTACAATCCATACACATGGTATTATACAACCCATCGTATTAAGAGAATATGAAGAAGATAAATTTGAAATCATTGCTGGAGAACGAAGATGGAGAGCAATGAAAAAACTTGGTTGGGAAGAAGCGCCAGCAATTATAAAAAACATGAGCGACACAGAAACTGCTTCTGTTGCACTTATAGAGAATCTTCAAAGGGAAGAGCTTTCTCCAATTGAAGAAGCGATTGCCTATGGCAAATTATTAGAGCTCCACAATCTTACCCAAGAGGCACTTGCCCAAAGATTAGGCAAAGGGCAGTCGACTGTAGCAAATAAATTAAGACTTCTTAAATTGCCAGAAGAAATTCAAGAAGCATTATTAAATAAAGAGATTTCTGAGCGTCATGCTCGTTCCATGATTCCTTTAAAAGAACGGGAAAAACAAATCCAGCTATTACAAGAAATCATGGAAAAGAGCTTAAATGTAAAGCAAACAGAAGAGCGTGTCGTGAAAATGCTTGAACAATCAAAGCAGAAACCGAAGCCAAAAAGAAAGGCATTTAGCAAAGATATGCGGATTGCAGTAAATACCATTCGTCAGTCGCTGAATATGGTTTCTGATAGTGGAATTAATTTAAATGCCGAAGAAGAAGAGTTTGAAGATTTTTATCAATTTACGATAAAAATTCCGAAAAAGAAATAATACTTAAATAGCTTCTTATCTAGAATTATAATTTGTACTTATTTATAGATTTTGGGCTCTGTTAAATCCAACTCCATAAAAGATAGTAAAAATACTTATTTAACAGAGCATATTTTTTTGTGAGAATAATAGCCATTTATGCTGGTTCTCACTTTTTTATATGATTTTATTCCTCAAAGGATAACCACAAGTATAAACTGAAACCTCCATTTCTGATTTTAATAGGATTTTTTCTAAGCGAAATAACTAGTTGAATCCTTATTAAATGCTTGAAATAATAGGCTTTATAACTTCTTTCATACTATTAATATATTTATATTTTCCTCCACTAATTCAGATTAACAGAAAAAGTGACGATATTTAGAAGTTTTCATGATAAAATAATATACGTGATTACAATAGGCATGGAATTGGCCATGTTGTAATCTATTCATGTTTTTTAACCAATAAATTGTCTTATAGTTTAAAAGGCTATAAACGATTCAATCTTTTTATATTAAGCAGCCATCTTGCGTCGATTATATATTTCGTAGCTCGTATGGAATTAAAGGTAGGTGACATCATGGGTAAAATTATTACTGTTGCTAACCAAAAGGGCGGAGTTGGAAAAACAACTACATCGGTTAATCTTGGCTCTTGTTTAGCATATATCGGAAAAAGAGTGCTATTAGTAGATATTGATCCACAAGGAAATGCTACTAGTGGTGTAGGTATTGAAAAAGCTGATGTTGATCATTGTATCTATGATGTGTTAGTGGATGATCTAGAGGCAAGAATGGTGATAAAACAGACAAATGTGGAGAATTTGGATGTTATACCTGCAACGATTCAATTAGCTGGAGCGGAAATAGAGCTTGTTTCTACTATTTCCAGAGAAGTAAGATTGAAAAGAGCTTTAGACGAGGTCAAACACAATTATGATTATATTTTAATAGATTGTCCTCCTTCTTTAGGATTATTAACGATTAATGCGTTGACTGCATCGGACGCAGTATTGATACCTGTTCAATGTGAATATTACGCTTTAGAAGGATTAAGTCAGCTATTAAATACGGTTCGACTTGTTCAAAAGCATTTAAATCATGACTTGGCAATTGAGGGTGTGTTGCTAACAATGCTAGATGCTAGAACAAATCTAGGTTTACAAGTTATTGAGGAAGTTAAAAAGTATTTCCAAGATAAAGTCTATAAAACAATTATTCCGAGAAATATTCGATTATCAGAAGCGCCGAGTCATGGGGAACCAATAATCATTTATGATCCAAAATCACGTGGCGCTGAAGTATATTTGGATCTTGCGAAGGAAGTGGTTACTAGTGGCTAAAGGACTTGGAAAAGGGTTAGATGCATTCTTTCCTAAATTAGATGCCGAGAAGGAAGAAATTGTGCAGGAAATAAGCATCAATGAATTGCGACCTAATCCTTATCAGCCTAGAAAATTCTTCGATGAGGAAGCAATTGAGGAATTGAGGCTTTCTATTCTAGAACATGGGATTCTTCAACCAATTATTGTTCGAAAAAGCATCAAAGGCTATGAAATAGTTGTTGGGGAACGCAGATATCGTGCTGCTAAAGAGGCTAAACTAGCGACTATCCCTGCAGTTGTTCGGCAACTATCGGAACAGCAAATGATGGAATTAGCAGTACTCGAGAACCTTCAAAGAGAAGATTTATCACCAATTGAAGAAGGTCATGCCTATCAGACATTGATGAAAAAATTAAAGCTGACACAAGAAGAGCTAGCAAAACGTTTAGGGAAAAGCAGACCACATATTGCCAATCATGTTCGTTTACTATCACTTCCAAAAGCTGTTCAAAATTATATTTCTGACGGTAAAATATCAATGGGACATGGAAGAACTTTATTAGGCTTGAAAAATAAAGATAAGCTTCCAGCAATAGTTGATAAAGTTATTAAAGAGGGATTAAATGTACGCCAGTTGGAACAATTAATTCAGCTTTTAAATGAGAATGTTTCACGTGAAACAAAAAAAGAAAAACCCGCACAGAAAAATATTTTTATTAAAGAGCAGGAGTCCTTTCTTCGTGAAAGATTTGGAACAACCGTTCATATTAAGCAAAAGAAAAATAAAGGGAAAATTGAAATTGAATTTTTCTCAGAAGAGGATTTGGCACGCATTCTCCATTTGTTTGAATTAGAAAATGAAAATTAAAAAAAGCCTCTAAAAAAAGATATGTTACAATCGGCAAGCTGTAACAACGATCTTTTTTTAGAGGCTTTTTATTGTATACCATAAGATTGGAATTAGTTATACAGGTTCTTCTTTGATTTCGTATTCCTCTAATTTTGCAGAATGCATATATCGAAGACTGGTATGATAAATACCCTTTGAAATGATTTTTGCCATATTCAATACTAGGCTTAATCTAGTATTCTGAAGAACTAGAAATTCCATAAATCCGCTTATATTAACAATTCCCGTAATATGAATATTTCCAACAGGTGGAAGCTCTTTTTTTACGCCGCTTCCTGGTTTAACAGGTCCATCTCCTATTTGAATTACACCAACGCTTTTCATTCTGCCTAGACAGGCATCTATTCCGATAATATAAGGATTAAGATGTTTTTCATGTATTTCCTTTAATTTATCCTCTAAATTAAGTGCATGAATTGGTTCATCTAATGTTCCATAGACATGAAAAGGAGATATATTCTTTTCACTTAATAGAGTTCCAATAAGCGGACCTAATGAATCTCCAGTAGAACGATCGGTTCCAATACAAACAAAGACAATTGGTCGAGTAACAGAAACAGATGGTAAATGTTTAGATAATGAATCGGCAATTTTAAAAGCTGCTAACTGTTCATCATGTGCTATTCTAATGGGAAGTTCGTTTTTTTCGAAAAGGCTGGAATATAAGGTCATTGAATCTACTCCTTTATCATTTAAGATTCGATAAAATCTATAAAGAAAGCAATTATCGTGATCAGTTAGATTCTGTTAAGTATCTATCAATTAAGATGGAAATCTATCGAACCATGAGATATTTTTATGCAGAATAATTGTAGTATTCAGTATATGGAAAAGAGACAAATTCTATACATATACATAAAAATAAAGGAAAAAAGAGTGATACAGTAAGCGGATAATCCATTATAATAAGGGCAAAAGTCCTGCATTTATTAGGGTGCTTACTACTACAAAGCATGTAGAAAAACTGTTAAAATAAACTTACCCAATATGAAGGCTGTTAAAGAGTAAAATAGAAAAATAGTTAGCATTATTTTCATTCCATAAAACATAGAGCATTAATACGTAAATTATGTTGTATGAACAGAGAAAAAAAGGAAGATAATTTAGTAGAAGTTTATATTTAGAGGTGTCTAGATGGATGAGAATATAAAAGAAGGTATAGATAATCTCATGAATGAGAATTTTTGGAGTAGTCTTGGGTTTGGGGCATTAAAGATTGTACTTATATTTCTAATTAGTGGAATGATTATTAGAATTGGAAAAGCAGCGGTACGAAATATATTTAAAGTAAGAACTCATTCTTCCTTACGCGTATCAGAGAGAAGAGAAGCAACATTAATTAAACTTTTGGAAAATACAATTACTTATGTCGTTTATTTTATGGCAATCATGATGGCGTTATCTGTTTTTAATATTGACGTTAAGGCCTTGTTAGCAGGAGCGGGAATTGTTGGCCTTGCGGTAGGTTTTGGTGCCCAAAGCCTTGTTAAAGACATTATTACAGGATTCTTTATTATCTTTGAAGATCAATTTTCTGTCGGAGACCAAGTACGTATTGGGACATACGAGGGAGTAGTAGAAGAGATTGGATTAAGGACAACCAAAATCAAAGGCTTTACAGGAGAAGTGAATATTATTCCTAATGGAAGCATTATAGAAGTAACTAATTTTTCTATAAACAATAGTAAAGCAATTGTAGATGTAAGTATTGCCTATCAAGGTGATATTAATCGGGCAGAAAAGGTTATACAGGAATTGATTGAAAAACTACCAGAGCAATATGAGGATATTGTCGGTGTTCCAGAATTATTAGGTGTACAAAATATCCAAGCATCAGAGGTTATTATTCGTATAGTTGCAGAAACTTTGCCAATGAAGCACCATGCCATCGCAAGGATTTTAAGAAAAGAAATAAAGAATGTTCTAGATGAAAATGGTATTGAGAGTCCTTTCCCAAAATTAGTCATGTATTCACAACCACAATAGTTTGTTCAAGGAGGAAATATGGAACAGAAAGAGTTTGGTCTAAATGATGTAGTTGAGATGAAAAAAGCCCATCCTTGCGGTACAAATCGCTGGAAAATAATTCGGTTAGGGATGGATATCCGAATTAAATGTGAAGGATGCGAACATAGTGTTCTCATTCCAAGAAGAGAGTTTGCAAGGAAAATGAAAAAAGTTTTAGTAAAGCATGAAGAATAGTACTTTTTATCGGAAAGGCAGCAAATAAAGATAGTTGTTGTCTTTTTTGGTTCGAGGAAAAGGAACACTACTTGTCTTTTTCCCTCGTTAAAACTATAATTGTTAAAGGTTTAGAATAATAATGAAATTACTTTCTATTTTGTACGATGGAGATAGATAGTTTATATAAGGGAGTGGCATAATGGCGTTAACTGCTGGAATAGTTGGTTTGCCTAACGTTGGTAAATCTACATTGTTTAATGCAATTACACAAGCAGGTGCAGAATCAGCGAACTATCCGTTCTGTACAATTGATCCAAACGTTGGAATTGTAGAAGTACCAGATCAACGTTTAACAAAATTAACAGAATTAGTACAACCGAAAAAAACAGTACCTACAACTTTTGAATTTACAGATATTGCCGGAATTGTAAAAGGGGCAAGTAAAGGGGAAGGTCTTGGCAATAAGTTTTTATCTCATATTCGTGAAGTAGATGCTATCTGCCAAGTAGTACGTTGTTTTGCAGATGATAACATTACCCATGTATCAGGAAAAGTAGACCCTATTTCTGATATAGAAACAATCAACTTAGAATTAATTCTTGCTGATTTAGAATCAGTAGAGAAAAGAATTGGCCGAGTTGGAAAAATGGCGAAGCAAAAAGATAAAGAAGCTGTTGCTGAATTAGAAGTATTAGAATTACTTAAGGCTGCTTTTGAAGAAGAAAAACCAGCAAGAACGGTTGAGTTTACAGAAGAACAGGCAAAAATTGCTAAAGGACTACATCTTTTAACAATTAAGCCTGTATTATATGTTGCAAATGTAGGCGAGGATGAAATCGCAGATGCGGCGAATAATGAATATGTAAAACGTGTAAAGGATTTTGCAGCAAATGAAGGTGCTGAAGTAATTGTCATCTGTGCGAAAATCGAAGAAGAGATTGCAGAGCTTGAAGGAGAAGAAAAGGAAATGTTCCTGCAAGAGCTTGGAATCGAAGAATCTGGTTTAGATCAGTTAATTCGTGCAACATACCATCTTCTTGGATTAGCTACTTACTTTACAGCAGGCGTTCAAGAAGTTCGTGCATGGACATTTGTACAAGGGATGAAAGCACCACAATGTGCAGGAATTATTCATTCTGATTTTGAAAGAGGCTTTATCCGTGCGGAAACTGTTTCATATGATGATTTATTAGCAAGTGGCAATATGGTTGCTGCAAAAGAAGCTGGTAAAGTTCGTTTAGAAGGTAAAGAATATATAGTTAGAGACGGCGATATTATCCATTTCCGTTTTAACGTATAAGGAAAAATTAAGGCGCTGTGAATTGTAGCAACAAACTTTACGAAAACAGCCCCATGAATTAGAACAACACGCATAAAAAAGATTACTTTAGTACATTTATGGTGCTAATAAATCTTTTAATGCGTGTTTTTTTGTAAATAATAATGTACACTCTTTTTACAATTCTTTAAAACTATCCAAGCATGGCAATGATAAGCTAGGAATAGCTATAACTAACTGATAAAAAGGGAGTGGAATTTTTGAAAATTGCCATTTTCACAGACACTTATTTTCCTCAAGTGAATGGTGTTGCACAGACGTTGAAGAGGCTTAGTAACCATTTGGAAAAAAAGCAAATTTCTTATCAAGTATATTCTCCAGAAAATAAATCTTCTACTACATACCCAAATATCAACCAATTTCCTAGCCTTCCATTTTTTGTTTATCCAGAGTGCCGGACAGTTATTACGAACCCAAGAAAGATAGAAAATAATCTAAAACAGTTTAAACCAGATCTAATTCATCTGGCTACACCTTATATGATGGGACTGTATGGATTATTCGCTGCCAAAAAATTAAATATCCCAGTTGTTTCTTCTTATCACACTAATTTTGATCAATATCTTAAATATTATCATGCTTCCTTACTAGAGCCATTTTTATGGAAATATTTAAAATGGTTCCATCAATCAACAGAAAGAATTTTTGTTCCCAGTAACGAAACCCAAAGAAAATTAGAGTCATTGGATTTTCGAGAATTAAAAGTTTGGGGAAGAGGGATTGATTCTAAACTTTTCACGCCAAACATCGATGCGAAAGAACAAATTAGAAGGAAGTACCATATCAGAGAAAACCATATTTTATTGTATGTAGGGAGATTAGCTCCAGAGAAAGATTTGGCTACATTAAATGATATCGTGGATAAATTGCCCTCGAATATAAAGGAATCAGTCCATTGGCTAATAGTTGGAGATGGACCAAATAAGGAGGCTTGGAGAGAAAAGGAAAAGTCACAACAAAATATTACATTGACTGGTTATATAAAAGGGGATGACTTGGCAAGGATATATGCAGGAGCCGACCTTTTCGTTTTCCCATCCTATACAGAAACCTTTGGAAATGTTGTATTAGAAGCAATGGCTTGTGGAACTCCAGCAATTGTTGCTAATGAGGGTGGCGTAAAAGACTTTGTCATAGATCATATCAATGGCAGAATATGCAAAAAACAAAATGCTGAAAGCTTTCTTCAAGCTATTAGCGAATTGTTATTTGATGAAAAGATGAGAGGGAGCATGGGGAGAGAAGCTAGAATCTATGCGTTAACGCAATCATGGGACACAATTTTTGATGGATTGTTATGCGAGTATTGTGAAGTACTTCAAACCCGACAAGGATTAAATAAAAAGTATGCATAAAAGTCTAATTAAACGAAGATAAAATAGTAATAGCTTATGTTATTTTTAGTACATTGCCATTTGAAACGAAGTATGCTATACTTTTACCTTGTGAGTAATGTATAGTTGCTCCTTGCCCAACTATGGGCCGTCTAGACCAAAAGGAGGTGAAAGTGATGAAAAAGTACGAAATTATGTACATCATCCGTCCAAATATTGAAGATGAGGCTAAGAAAACACTTGTTGAGCGTTTCAACGCTATTCTTACAGATAATGGAGCGGAATTAGCAGAATCAAAAGAGTGGGGTAAACGTCGCCTTGCATATGAAATCAATGATTTCCGCGATGGTTACTATCAATTAGTAAAAGTTAACGCTGCACCAGTAGCGGTTGAAGAATTCTCTCGTTTAGCTAAGATCAACGAAGATATCATTCGCCACATCGTAGTTAAAGATGAAGCAAAATAATATATAAACAATGTTTCACGTGAAACATTTTAGATGGAAGGGAGTTGAAACTGATGATGAATCGGGTAGTTCTTGTTGGCCGTTTAACTAAGGATCCGGAGTTGCGCTACACACCAAGTGGAGTTGCTGTTGCAACGTTCACACTTGCTGTTAACCGTACCTTTACAAATCAGCAAGGTGAAAGAGAAGCAGACTTCATTAACTGTGTTATTTGGAGAAAACCAGCAGAAAACGTTGCTAACTACTTGAAAAAAGGAAGTTTAGCGGGTGTCGATGGTCGTATTCAAACGCGTAGCTATGATGGACAAGACGGAAAGCGTGTATATGTAACCGAAGTATTAGCAGAAAGTGTTCAGTTCTTAGAACCTAGAAACAGCTCTGCTAATAATAGAAGTGACAACATGAATTATGGTGCCCCAAGAGAACAAGATAATCCTTTTGGAGGATCAAATAATTATCAGAATCAGCGACCTCAAACAAATAGAAATAATCAGGATTATACGAAAGTGGATGAAGATCCATTTGCAAATAGCGGTCAAATCGATATTTCAGATGATGATTTACCATTCTAATGTAATTTTGATGATCAAAAAAGGAGGTTAATCTCATGGCAATGGGTGGACGCAGAGGTGGCCGTGCTAAACGTCGTAAAGTATGTTACTTTACAGCTAACGGCATCACTAAAATCGATTATAAAGATGTAGATTTACTAAAAAAATTCATCTCAGAACGCGGTAAAATTTTACCTCGTCGTGTAACAGGTACAAGCGCTAAATACCAACGTAAATTAACGATTGCTATTAAACGTGCACGTACTATGGCTTTACTACCATACGTTAGTGGAGAATAATTAGCCTATAAAAAACCCTATTAGACTTTTGTTTAATAGGGTTTTTGTATTATTTTGGGAAAATGAACCACTCTGTCGCATTTTTTTCTGTCCAATACAATACCTACATCATTATTTGGAAAAGCTTCTTTTTTTGTACTGCTTATGTCCTAAAGATGTCTGCTTTATTTTTATTCTAGTATTTCTTCTGAGTAACTTCGTTGAAGAAGAATCAGAATGATAGTAAAATATTAAGTGATGATGCAAACCCTTTCTGGTTATGTATATCCTATATCCTATATCCTCTATTATTTGGATAACCGAAGAGGGATAGACCTTTTTATATTTTAATTTAGTTTAATGGGGTATAATAGTATCAGGTATAAAGAATACATAGCAAGGATTATGTGAAATCTCACGAGTTTTAGGAGGAGAAAAATTGCCTACTTTTTTAGAGAAAGGATCCATACGGTATCCATTAATATGTTTAATCGGTATTACCATTATCATGCTTGGAATCCTCTCTTTTTATAACTGGGTATTTTCCTTAATTGGGTTAGTCCTTTTTGTTACCCCTTTTTATTTCATCTTACGAATAGAAAGTCGTCAAAGAAAGGAAACGGAAGAGTATATAACGACTCTTTCCTACCGAGTCAAAAAGGTGGGGGAAGAGGCCCTAATGGAAATGCCGATAGGAATCATGCTTATAAATGATGACTATTATATTGAATGGACCAATCCCTTTTTGGCATCTTGTTTTGCAGAGGATACACTTGTTGGAAGGTCATTATATGATGTTTCACCATCGATTATCCCCTTAATTAAACAAGAGGTCGAAACAGAAATCATTACATTGCATGAAAGGAAATTTCGAGTTATTCATAAAGTGGAAGAGCGCCTTTTATATTTTTTCGATGTTACAGAGCAAACGCAAATTGAGAAGCTTTATGAAGATGAACGTACTGCAATTGCGATTATCTTTTTAGATAACTATGATGATTTAACACAAGGGATGGATGACCAGACGAGAAGTAGCATCAATAATACTGTTACTGCCATTTTAAATAAATGGGCTACAGATAATGGAGTATTATTAAAACGAATATCTTCTGATCGCTTCATTGCTATTTTTAATGAACATATTTTACAAAGCTTGGAGAAAGGGAAATTCACCATATTAGATGATGTTAGAGAATTAACAACAAAGCAGAATGTTCCTTTAACACTCAGTATTGGGGTAGGATCAGGCGTATCCTCCTTGCCAGAGCTAGGGAATATTGCGCAATCTAGCCTTGATTTAGCCCTAGGAAGAGGCGGAGATCAGGTTGCAATTAAACAGCCGAATGGTAAAGTGAAATTCTATGGTGGAAAAACTAATCCAGTAGAAAAACGAACAAGAGTTAGAGCCAGAGTTATTTCCCATGCTTTAAAAGAATTAGTCTTAGATAGTGACAAAGTTATTATAATGGGACATAAAAATCCTGACATGGATGCTATTGGCGCAGCAATTGGAATTCATAAAGTTGCTCAAATGAATCAAAAAGATGCATTTATCGTCATTAATTTTCAGGAAATAGATACAGCTGTTAGAAGGCTGCTAGAAGAAATTAAAAAGCAAGAGTCTCTATTTATGAAATTTATTACACCTGATCAAGCTTTAGAGATGGCAACAGGGGATACTTTGCTAGTAGTTGTTGATACACATAAGCCTTCTCTAGTGATAGAAGAGCATTTATTGAATAAAATAGAAGATGTAGTAGTAATTGACCATCATCGACGAGGTGAGGAATTTATTGAGAATCCACTTCTTGTCTATATGGAACCATATGCTTCTTCAACTGCTGAACTTGTTACTGAATTATTAGAATATCAACCAAAAAGTGTTAAAATTGAAATGCTAGAAGCAACAGCTCTGTTAGCAGGAATTATTGTTGATACGAAAAGCTTTACCTTAAGAACAGGAGCTCGAACCTTTGATGCAGCGTCCTATTTAAGAGGACAAGGAGCAGATACAGTTCTTGTTCAGAAGTTTCTCAAAGAGGACATTGAAAACTATGTGAAAAGAGCGAAAATAATTGAAAATGTTCAATTTTATAAAGAGGGTATTGCAATAGCCACTGCCAAAGAAGGCGAAGTAGTGGATAGTGTTCTGATTGCACAAACAGCAGATACTTTATTAACAATGGATGGAATCATTGCCTCGTTTGTAATAGCTCCTAGAGGAGAAACAATGATGGGTATAAGTGCTCGCTCTTTAGGAGAAATCAATGTCCAAATTATTATGGAAAGCTTACATGGTGGAGGCCATTTAACCAATGCAGCTACCCAGCTTTCAAATATGCCAATGGAAGAAGTAGAAGCAAGACTAAAGCTAGCAATAGATGAGTATTTCGAAGGGAGAAGAAAAGAATGAAAGTAATTTTTCTAAAAGATGTAAAAGGTAAAGGGAAAAAAGGCGAAGTGAAAAACGTTGCAGATGGTTATGCACATAACTTTCTTTTAAAACAGGGATTGGCTGTCGAAGCAAATGCATCAGCAGTTAGTACGCTAAATGCTCAAAAGAAAAAAGAAGAGAAACAAGCGATGGAAGAACTAGAAAAAGCAAAAGAATTAAAAGAAAAGCTGGAAAAAGTAACAGTTGAGCTGCATGCCAAATCAGGTGAAGGCGGCAGATTGTTTGGATCTATTACAAGTAAGCAAATTGCAGATGAATTAAATAAAAAGCATCAAATTAAAATCGATAAAAGAAAAATTGATTTAAATGATGCTATTCGTTCTCTAGGCGTGACAAAGGTTCCCGTAAAGCTTCACCATGAGGTTTCAGCAACTTTAAATGTACATGTTAAGGAATTAAGCTAATATTGGAAGTTCCATTTATCTCTAAACATGTTAAAATAGAATAAGATTAAGAAAATGTGATACAGGTTTAGCTGGTCACATTTTTTGTTTGACTGATTTTTAACAAAAAATGTAGATGAATATTAGAGCTTTATAAAAAGATATATCATTTTAAATAGGTAATTGGAAAGAAGAGAAAAAGGAACAGCTGTTACAAAAATACCTTTCTTTAGCAGGAAGGATGCTCTTTTTGTAAAATAGATTGTTGCTTTTTTTAATCTAGGCTATGTTTTTTATCATATCCTCTCATTTTAAGGAGGTTTTATAGATTGAGTGAAGTTTTAAATGATCGAATGCCCCCACAGAATATTGAGGCAGAACAAGCTGTACTCGGGGCCATTTTCCTTGAACCACAAAGTTTAACATTAGCTTCTGAGATCCTTATACCAGAAGATTTTTATAGAGGCGCACATCAAAGAATATATACGACAATGCTGAAATTAAATGACGAAGGAAAAGCAGTCGATTTAATTACAGTGACATCAGAGTTAGCAGCAACCAATAATTTGGAGGATACAGGTGGAGTCAGCTATTTAAGTGAGTTGGCTGCTTCGGTACCTACTGCTGCAAATATAGAATATTATGCAAAAATTGTGGAAGAAAAGTCATTGTTGCGCCGCTTAATTCGAACAGCAACGAATATTGCCCAAGATGGGTATTCACGTGAAGATGAAGTAGAAGCTTTATTAAGTGAAGCAGAAAAGAATATTTTAGAAGTAGCACAGCGGAAAAACGCTGGGGCGTTTCATAATATCAAAGATGTTCTTGTTCGAACATACGATAATATTGAAGAAATGCATAATCGCAAAGGCGATATTACAGGGATAGCAACAGGGTTTGCTGAACTTGATAAAATGACGGCAGGATTTCAGCGAAATGACTTAATTATCGTTGGAGCAAGACCATCTGTTGGTAAAACGGCCTTTGCCTTAAATATCGCTCAGAATGTTGCTGTAAAAACAGGTGAAAATGTAGCCATTTTTAGTTTGGAGATGGGAGCAGAGCAGCTTGTCATGCGTATGCTATGTGCAGAAGGGAATATAGATGCCCAGCGTCTACGTACAGGATCGTTAACAGATGAGGACTGGGGAAAGCTAACGATGGCAATGGGAAGCTTGTCCAATGCAGGTATTTTCATTGATGATACACCAGGGGTAAAGATTACAGATATAAGAGCAAAATGCCGTCGTCTAAAGCAAGAACACGGCTTAGGAATGATATTAATTGATTACTTACAGCTAATCTTGGGAAGTGGCCGTGCTGGTGAAAATAGACAGCAAGAGGTATCGGAAATTTCTCGTTCCTTAAAACAGCTTGCACGTGAACTTCAAGTGCCTGTCATTGCCTTATCTCAGTTATCACGGGGTGTAGAGCAAAGACAAGATAAGCGTCCGATGATGTCCGATATCAGGGAATCAGGAAGTATTGAGCAGGATGCGGATATTGTAGCCTTCTTATATCGTGATGATTACTATGATAAAGAATCAGAAAGCAAGAATATTATCGAAATCATTATTGCGAAACAGCGTAATGGTCCGACTGGAACCGTACAGCTAGCCTTTGTAAAAGAATACAATAAATTCGTTAATCTAGAACGGCGTTTTGAGGATGGTGCGATGCCGACAGGGGCCTAATAAAAAAGATTAGTAGTTTTAAAGCTACTAATCTTTTTTTATGCTTTTTTTAGATGAATAAATGCATCAATAGGAGCAAATACTACAAAATTATCTATCTTTATTTATCAGTTTTTACGAACATAACTTTAATTGATTAAAAAGATTGTTCGTGTTTTGTTGACTTTTATGTTAAAAAGTTGGTAAAATAGGAATGTTTGATTAAGGATATAATAAAAAGATATAGAAACCTGTGGAGGTGCTCTAGGATATGTCATCAGTAGTGGTGGTAGGAACGCAGTGGGGAGACGAAGGAAAAGGTAAAATTACCGATTTTCTATCTGAAAATGCAGAAGTGATTGCACGTTATCAAGGTGGTAACAATGCAGGACATACAATTAAGTTTAATGGCGAAACGTATAAATTACACTTAATTCCATCTGGGATATTTTATAAAGAAAAAATTAGTGTTGTTGGAAACGGTATGGTAGTGGATCCAAAAGCAATTATTGCGGAGTTAAAGTACTTACATGACCGTAATGTTACAACAGATAACTTACGAATTAGCAATCGTGCACATGTTATTCTTCCTTATCATCTGAAATTAGATGAAGTGGAAGAAGAAAGCAAAGGTGCTAACAAAATTGGAACAACGAAAAAAGGCATTGGACCAGCTTATATGGATAAAGCTGCACGTATTGGTATCCGTATTGCTGATTTATTAGATAGAGAAGTATTTGAAGAAAAACTTGCAAGAAACTTAGTGGAAAAAAATCGTCTGTTAGAGCGCATCTATGAAACAGAAGGCTTTAAATTAGAGGATATTTTAAATGAATATTATGAATATGGTCAACAAATTAAGCAATATGTTTGTGACACTTCTGTTGTATTAAATGATGCATTAGATGATGGACGCAGAGTTCTTTTTGAAGGTGCTCAAGGGGTAATGCTTGATATTGACCAAGGTACTTATCCATTTGTCACTTCTTCTAATCCAGTAGCTGGAGGCGTAACAATTGGTTCAGGTGTTGGGCCAACTAAAATTAAACATGTTGTAGGTGTATCAAAGGCCTATACATCAAGAGTTGGAGACGGACCTTTCCCAACAGAATTAAATGATGAAATTGGAAACCAAATTAGAGAAGTTGGTCGTGAATATGGAACAACAACTGGTAGACCACGTCGTGTTGGCTGGTTTGATAGTGTAGTAGTTCGACATGCTCGTCGTGTTAGTGGTATTACAGATCTTTCTCTAAATTCCATTGACGTTTTAACAGGAATTGAAACGTTAAAAATTTGTGTTGCTTATAAATACAAAGGGGAAGTAATGGAAGAGTTCCCAGCAAGCCTAAAAGTATTAGCAGAATGTGAGCCAGTATATGAAGAGCTACCAGGCTGGACAGAAGACATTACTAGCTGTAAAACACTAAGCGATCTTCCGGCAAATGCTCGTCATTATTTAGAAAGAGTATCACAGTTAACTGGGATTCCATTATCTATGTTCTCTGTTGGGCCGGATCGTACACAAACAAATATTATACACAGCCCTTGGAGACAAATCTAAACATGAAAATAAAGGTCGTTCTAAATTTTGAACGACCTTTGTTTTTCCAAGTAGATAGATGGGTATGAGAGAATACAGACTACTTTGTTTGAATTAAAGAGACGATTAACTTATTCTTAATGGTTGTTGGCTAGCATTTGAATTTGCGATAATGGTAAGGTTGTGGATTTATAAACAAACGCAAAAAAGTACATTAATCTTAAAAGGGAAATGTAGCTTAGAGCAAAATAAAAAAAAATTAAAAAAGTTTTAAGAAAAGTATTGCTTTTTATTTTGATAATATGCTAATATAAAAAGCGTCGCAAATGACAAAAACAAAAGAGACAAGCTCATAATAGGAGCCATTAGCTCAGTCGGTAGAGCATCTGACTTTTAATCAGAGGGTCGGAGGTTCGAATCCTCCATGGCTCACCATTTATAGATATCAATCATGGCCCATTGGTCAAGCGGTTAAGACACCGCCCTTTCACGGCGGTAACACGGGTTCGAATCCCGTATGGGTCATAATATCTTTTAGAGATATTATGCAAAAAATGGTCCGGTAGTTCAGTTGGTTAGAATGCCTGCCTGTCACGCAGGAGGTCGCGGGTTCGAGTCCCGTCCGGACCGCCATTTTTTCTTCCTATGCATTTGCATATTTTATATACATTTATCTTATACATAATGAAGACAAGTAAATAACGACCTTTGCTTAAATGTTAGAGCTAAGCATTTGTCACCATAGTTTGGCTCAGTAGCTCAGTCGGTAGAGCAAAGGACTGAAAATCCTTGTGTCGGCGGTTCGATTCCGTCCTGAGCCACCTTGATTTTGTATTCACAACGAATGTTCGTTGTTTTTTTTATGCCCAAATTATTTCCCTGTAAATAAACCGCGAAAGATCCTTTCTATTACAAATCTCTGCATAACATGATAATAATACAACAATTTCATTACAATATAATAGCAAAACATTATTTCCTTTAAATATATGCTAAAGTAAATGTATATGCCTTCTTCATAATAATCTTTATATATAAAGTGAATTACTAGCAGGGAGGGGAATTATTTTACTGTCTAGTGAAGAATAAGTAGAGGCTATAATAGATAAAAAAAGGACAAGGAAATCCATTCTAGGAAAGGATTTCCTTGTCAAAATTAAGGGAAAATGAAACTCATATATATAGACGATTATCTAGTATAAAAGGTTTCAATAATTTAGCTATCTTCATTTGTATTTTTTTCTTATAGTAAAATGAGGCTCTTTCTATTGCTATACTATGAATTGAGGTCATATACAATAGCCTAAAAAGGATGTTTCGATAATGAATGATGCAGGGAGATTTCCCATGCATTGGAATGAAGTAGAATAATCGGAAATGGTAACCCTCTCTTATAGAGGGATTTTTTAATCCTCAATGGATGAAAGATTCAGTGGGCTTATAGAGAAAGCTTCACTGTCTTTTTTATTTGTGGCTATTTAGAGGATAAAGCAATGATGAGAAAGTAGTCATCAAGCGATCTAAACAAAGAGGATAAAGCTAACGTATCACTAAACTTATAATAGAAAAAAAGTGATTATATAAATTTAAAATGGTAAAGTAGACAGTAGAAGTAAACAATAAAAGTATGGAAGTTACGATAGATAAACTTTGATAGAAGGAGAATACCTGAATGAATAAAAAGATTTTAGTTGTAGATGATGAAAAACCAATTGCAGATATTCTGCAATTTAATTTAAAGAAAGAAGGCTTCGAAGTGTATTGTGCTTATGATGGCAATGAAGCCCTAGAGAAAGTGGAAGAAATCCAGCCAGATTTAGTATTGCTTGATATTATGCTTCCGCAAAGAGATGGCATGGAAGTATGTCGTGAAGTCAGAAAGAAATATGAAATGCCCATCATTATGTTAACGGCAAAGGATTCAGAAATAGATAAGGTTTTAGGGCTAGAATTAGGTGCAGATGACTATGTGACAAAGCCTTTTAGTACAAGAGAGTTAATTGCACGTGTAAAAGCAAATCTTAGACGACATCAGCAAGTTTCATCTGCTGCAGAAGAAGAAAAAGAAACGAATGAAATTGAAGTTGGTTCCCTTATTATTCATCCAGATGCTTACATCGTTTCAAAAAGAGGCGAAATGATCGAGCTAACGCATCGTGAGTTTGAATTACTTTATTATTTAGCAAAACATATAGGACAAGTTATGACTAGAGAGCACTTGCTTCAAACAGTATGGGGCTATGACTACTATGGTGATGTACGAACAGTCGATGTAACGGTAAGAAGATTAAGAGAAAAGATTGAAGATAATCCTAGTCATCCGACTTGGATCGTGACAAGAAGAGGCGTTGGCTACTATTTAAGAAATCCTGAGCAGGAGTAAATTTATTAATGAAAAAAGTAAGTTTTTTTCGTTCTATTCATTTGAAGCTTGTATTAGTTATTGTTTTGCTTATTCTTATTTCTATTCAAATAATTGGGGTTTATTTTGTAAAAACCCTACAAACAACGCTATTAGACAGTTTTAAAATATCGATTCAAGAGAAAGTAAATATTTTATCTATCTATTTAGAAGAGCAGCTCGTAAAGGAACGATTTGTTGAAAACGGTGATTCAACATTAGAGGAAGATATCAAAAGAATTTTAAGTGATAATAATTCATCTGATATTAAAGAAATCAGAGTTGTTAATAGTAATGGCATTATCGTTGGAACCTCTGATCCGGAAAACCAACATTTGGTCGGCCAGAAAATGGTTGATGTTTCGGTAAGGAGAGTTCTCTCAAACGCCTCTCAACCGGATAATCCAATTAAGCAGAAAAACGGTGAGAAAATCTATGAGCTGATTACGCCTATAAAAACAAATGGGGATGAAATAGTCGGAGCCATTTATTTAGAGGGCAAGATTGAGAATGTCTATAAACAAATTGACAAGATCAATCAAATCTTTCAAAAAGGAACGATTATCACTTTATTTGTAACGGCAATATTAGGAGTCTTATTAGCAAGAACGATTACAAAGCCTATTTCAGATATGCAAAAGCATGCCTTTGCTTTATCGAAGGGGAATTTCTCCAGAAAGGTTAAAGTATATGGTTTTGATGAGATTGGACAATTAGCAATCACGTTTAATAATTTAACAAAGAAGCTTCAAGAATCACAGGCAACAACAGAAAGTGAGCGGCGAAAATTATCATCTGTTTTAGCCTATATGACAGATGGAGTAATTGCAACAGATCGAAAAGGGCGAATTATTCTTATAAATGAGCCAGCTGCAAAGATGCTAGATGTTTCACGTGAAACAGTACTCTCGGAGCCAATTATTAATCTCCTTGATCTTAATGGGAAATATACATTTGAGGAGCTATTGGAGGAAAGAGAATCGGTTATTTTGGATTATAGTACTCATTATGAGCCATATATTTTACGGGCTAATTTTTCGGTTATACAAAAAGAGACAGGGTTTGTTAATGGTTTGATTACGGTCCTCCATGATATTACGGAGCAGGAAAAAATTGATATGGAAAGAAAAGAATTTGTAGCGAATGTTTCCCATGAATTGCGTACCCCGTTAACTACGATGCGCAGTTATGTAGAAGCTTTATATGATGGAGCTTGGAAAGATGAAGAATTGGCTCCAAAATTCTTAAATGTCACCCAAAATGAGACCGAGAGAATGATACGCTTAGTAAATGACTTATTGCAGCTTTCTAAATTAGATAGCCGTGATTATCAGTTAAATAAAGAACTTGTTGATTTTATCGTTTTTTATAATCGAATTATTGACCGTTTTGAATTGACGAAACAACAAAATGTTAGCTTCATAAGAAAATTGCCAAAGAAAGCAGCATTTGTTGAAATTGATGAAGATAAATTAACACAAGTACTAGATAATATAATTTCCAATGCAATGAAGTACTCTCCTGAAGGTGGAAACATTACCTTCTCCATTAAGGAACAGGAACAGCAAATAATCGTAAGTGTATCAGATAATGGTGTTGGTATACCGAAAGAAAATATTGATAAAATATTTGATCGTTTCTATCGTGTTGATAAAGCGAGAACACGAAAGCTCGGTGGAACTGGACTTGGCCTTGCAATCGCAAAAGAAATGGTAGAAGCACATGGGGGAAGAATTTGGGCATCCAGTAAAGAAGGCAAAGGAACAAAAATATCTTTCACCCTACCGTATATTCAATCTGAAGAGGATGATTGGGGATGAAATATGAGAGTGTAAAAAGCGGTATTTTAATCTTTCTCGTAGCTTTAAGTGTGTTATTATATTATCTCCTTTGGACAGATCAGGGTGGGGAATTTGATTCAATTGGTAGTGGGTCAACTACTGCTCTGGAGGAATTAGGAGAAACAAAGGAAGTAAGTGAAGTTGTAAAGCCAGACGGAATTTACCAACACATAGATGGGAATCATTATGGTACAATTTCAAGGGAAGAAATAGATTCTATTATCCAGAAGCTTAAAGAATTTGAGTATGGAGATTTTCGTAATATAACTTCAAAAGTAGAAAGTGTAGCAAGCTTTTTAGAAGAGCAGGATAATAGTTTGGAAATAAGATTTCCAGGACAAGTTCCTTTTCGAATTTACAAAGATATTTTAAGAGTAGATCAGGATAATTCCTTTGATTTTGATACGATTTTGTTTTCATATAAGGATGGAAAGGTTTATTTTCTGTCTAAAGAAACGGGGAAAGTATATGAAACATCGGTACGATCGAAATATGTTGAGGAACTGAATCAATTTAAAGATAGTGTCTTTAATGAAAAAACAGTGTATTCTACCTATTTTTCGTATAAACCAAATGATCAGTATTTAATTTACTTACCTAGTGAGAAAAGGGAAGTCAATAAATACAAATATTTTACGAGACAAATCGAATCTATTCGATTGAAAAGAGCATTATTTACTAATCCTAGTATCGCCCAAAAAGAAATTTTAACAAATTGGGAAGAGTATACAGACGATTCGGGTTTACTTAGAATATATAAAGATACCCATATTGTCAGCTTCTTTAAACCTTCTGGCATTTCGAACGAAACGATTCAGAAGCATATCATTAATAATAGTATCGATCTAATCAATCAGCGAGGTGGCTGGATTAATGACTATTTATATGTGGGACGAGATGAAGACAGAAAGATAACCTTTCGTTTATACAACACAAATGGAATGCCTGTGTTTAATTTGAAAACAGAACTATCTGATATTCGTTTGTTCTGGGAAAATAATAAGGCGAAGCGCCTTTTAACTAGTAATTTAATTATTATTAATACAACTACTCCGTTTGATTTTTCAAAAGAGACGGTTTCATCAGGAGAAGAGGTTTTACAATATCTCCAAAATAATAAAAAGTTAAAGACAGAAAAACTCCAGAATATTGTGATGGGATATGATATGCAGGTCGATTCGCAAAATATCGTTTCCTTAGAACCAACCTGGTTTTACCAATATGATAATAAATGGTATACCTTATATTCGGAAGGAACAGGAGGCAACTTAGATGGACTGGAGTAAGATAAAGACCATATTTATTATTGCCTTCTTAATATTGGATGTATATCTAATTTATGAATATATAAAGATTAAAGAATACCAACGGGCGGATGACTATACAACAGAGCCAACGACCAATACGCTTTCACGGTTAGGAATTAAATATGATAAAGAAAAGCTTCCAGTCAATAACCAAAAGGATCAATATTTATCAGCGAAGTCGAAGAAATTCACGGATGATGAGATCAAAAAGATGGAAAAAGGGCTATTAAGTGGTCAAGAAATTACCGTAAGAGATAGCATATATCTTCAAGCAGTGTTAGTGGAGCCAATTAGTATTAAAGAAGATTTTGACCCAGAGGAGTTAACTGAATTTCTGTTTAATCAAGTGCTTAACGGTTCAGAGTATCGCTTTTGGGAAAAGAGTGGGAATACCATTACGTATTATCAACAGCATGCTGGAAAGACATTATATCGAAATCCAAAGGGTGAAATTACCTTTAATGTAAATGAAGAGAACAAAATCGTTTCCTATAACCAGACGTATTTGGAAAAAATTCAAGAAATGGATGAAAAAGAAAACATTATTCAGCCGTTGGATGTTATTCTGAACTTATTTACAAATAACTTCATAGAAAGTGATTCGTATGTAAGCTATGTAGAATTAGGCTATTATACACAGCTTGATACATCTGCACAATTGCTTGCTCCAACTTGGAAAGTAACAGTGGATGAAGAAGACTTTTATGTAAATGCTTTGGACGGGGCAGTTATTCAACCAGAAACAGAGGAAATGAAATTGGAGTGAGAGAAAAATGCGGTTTAGTGTTCTCGCAAGTGGCAGTACAGGAAATGCCATCTTTGTTGAAACAGAAGATCATTCCTTTTTAGTTGATGCTGGATTAAGCGGAAAGCAAATGGAAGGCTTATTTCAAGGCATTGAACGGAAAATGAGTGATTTAAAAGGGATATTAGTGACACATGAGCATAGTGACCATATTAAAGGGGTAGGAATTGTTGCAAGAAAATATAAATTACCTATCTATGCAAATGAAAAAACGTGGAAAGCAATGGATCCCTTAATCGGCGAAATTCCCACAGAGCAGAAATTTCAATTTGATATGGAAACCGTTAAGACATTTGGCAATTTATCCATTGAATCCTTTGGCGTATCCCATGATGCGGCAGAGCCAATGTTTTATGTATTCCATGAAGGAGAGAAAAAGCTCGTACTAATCACAGATACAGGTTATGTTAGTGATCGAATGAAAGGAATCATTTCCAATGCAGATTCCTATGTGTTTGAAAGCAACCATGATGTGCAGATGCTGAGGATGGGAAAATATCCATGGAATATTAAAAGACGTATTTTAAGCGATGTAGGGCATGTCTGTAATGAAGATGCAGCAATTGCAATGAGCGAGGTAATTGGAGATCGCACAAAGCATATTTATCTTGCTCACCTAAGCTTAGATAATAATATGAAGGATTTAGCCAGAATGTCAGTTGGACAGACATTGGAAAGCCGTGGAGTCGGGTTAGGGGAACAGGTTACTTTATTTGATACAGATCCTAGAATACCGACAAAAATGATGGCAATATAAGTGGATAAAAAAAGCGGATACTTGGTTATTCGCTTTTTTCTGTGAAAATAAATATGGGTTTAAACAAGATCAGTTGTGTTAATGATATTATTAATGCAATTTTTGCAATAGGAAAGCAGAGGTACCTGAATTTATGGTATCTCGAATATCTTTTTTAACTTTTGTCTATACTGCTAATTTATGTTGACTCATGGTAGGGTTCTTTGTTCTTTAGCATGTGATAGATGATTGTAAGCATTCGATGTCCAATGGCAACGAGTGCTTTTTTCTTTCCTCTTCTTGCAGCTAGTGACCAATATTTAGCGGATAACCTGGTGTTTTTACTTCGTGATGCTGCCCACGCAGCTTCGCAAAGTGCTGACTTAATATGGGGGTTTCCTTTCACCGTCCGTGTGCTTTTTCTTTTCCCTGCACTTTCATT
Organism: Niallia sp. Marseille-Q9988; assembly: GCF_976954375.1. Lineage (NCBI taxonomy): Bacteria > Bacillati > Bacillota > Bacilli > Caryophanales > Bacillaceae > Niallia > Niallia sp. Marseille-Q9988. The sequence continues at coordinate 133,559 of NZ_CDRJSZ010000002.1, forward strand.
ATTTCCTGGTGATAATCCTGCCCAGGAAGCAATATGTTTGGAAGTCGGAAATTGTTCCATATTTACTCCGATTTCTGCAATTATTGTAGCTGCTGTATCTTTTTTAATACCTGTCATCGTGACAATGATATCCACTTCTTCTTTGTAGTCTTTTAAGATTTCATCTATCCTTTTTTCAATATCTGATATTAACTCTTCTAGATAGACAATGTGCATCCAAGATTGTTTGATAAGAAATAATTGGTGGTCATTTATCGTACCAAACAAGGAGTCTGTAATTGACTGTTTTTTATGAGCCATTCGACCATGAATTCTTTGTTCAACGTCTTTTTGATCTAAGTAACCATTAGACATTAGTTGTTCTAAAAGTTTCCTGCCGGAAACTCCAAATACATCTGAAATTACTGTACTTAATTTGATATTTGAAGTCTCAAGTACCTTTTGGATTCGATTCTTTTCAGATGTCATATGACCAATCCATTTCTTGCGGAGACGAGTTAGATCCCTTAGATTTCTTATGTCCTCTGGAGGAACAAAGCTCTTCTCTATTAATCCATGTCTTAATAATTTGGCAATCCATTCTGCATCTGACACATCTGTCTTTCTACCGGGAACGTTTTTGATTCTTTGTGCGTTTGCCAAGGTAATATCAAAAAAATCTTCTAAGATGTTATAAACAGGTTTCCAGTAAACGCCAGTGCTTTCCATCGCAATATGAGTTACCTCTTTTTCTTCTAACCACTTTAGAAGCCGAAACAAGTCTTTAGTCATAGTAGGAAATGTTTCATTTCAGTTTCTTTTACCAGGTCTGCCTCTGATTCACCCATTAGGACACAGGCTACAATAGTCTCTGAGTGAACATCCAAGCCAGCACACCGTTTGTACAATGTTTCCATTTGTTCAACCTTCCAGAATATATTCCACAAACAGTGGAATGAATTTGAAATTAAGCATTTTTCTGTTCGTAGTCATCTCTCATAGGAGAGAGCTAACAATGGGTTGTGCACCAAATTCATTCCAACAGTTTTTTGTACAGGGTAAGACCACCAATAAGAGCCACGTCATATACTCACTGTTTGTGGTATCTACATTATGGTGTGGGGAACCAATTTTCATTCCTGGGTTAAGAGCGAAAGATCATGATTGTTTTTTATGGAAAAATGGAAGTATGCTATCAACGCTTTTGGGTATCATATGGTGAAAACATCTCTAAGTAGTTCGTTTGTTTTTTTAAAAAAAAGGAAAAATAATAAAGAATATGTTAGAAAAGTATTTAGATAATGTCTGTAGAAAGGAATGAAGCTCGTGGATTACGATTATGGGAATCAGGGAGATGGGCAGAAGAAAAGGTCACGAAAAGGATATTTCTTCTCTGGATTTATTGGTGCAATTATTGGTGCAGTACTTGTTTTATTAATTAGCCCACGGTTAACAGATTTAGCGATTCTTCCGAATAAGGAAGAAGGCGGGAGTGTGATAAGCAATTCGGAAGGGGTAAAAACGCAGAATGTCTCATTGAATGTCGAAACAGATGTCACAAAGGCAGTTGATAAAGCAGCTGATTCAGTTGTTGGAATTACCAATCTGCAGTCCTCTAATTTCTGGGCAGATGAAACGACGGCAGAAGAGGCTGGTACAGGTTCAGGTGTTATATATAAAAAAAGTGATGGCAAGGCATATATTGTTACAAATAATCATGTCGTGCAAGGTGCGACAGAGCTAGAGGTTACTTTATCAAACGGAAAGAAAATTAGTGCGGAACTAATTGGTGCTGATATTTGGACAGATTTAGCAGTAGTCGAAGTAGATGCAAGCGAAATAACAAAGATAGCGGAATTTGGTAATTCAGATACGCTGAAAGCAGGTGAACCTGTCATTGCAATTGGTAATCCATTAGGGTTAACCTTTTCTGGATCGGTTACACAAGGAATTGTTTCCGGATTAGAAAGAACGATTCCAGTTGATATTAATGAGGACGGGACACCAGATTGGCAATCAGAGGTTATTCAAACAGATGCTGCTATTAACCCAGGAAATAGTGGTGGAGCCCTTGTTAATATTGAAGGTCAACTTATCGGTATCAATAGTATGAAAATTGCCGAATCTGCTGTTGAAGGGATTGGGCTTGCGATACCAATTAATTCAGCTATACCAATTATTGAGGATTTAGAAGAACATGGAGAAGTACAAAGACCCTACATGGGAGTAGAGTTGCAATCTGTTAGCGATATTCCGGGCTACTATCAGCAGGAAGCATTAAAGTTACCAGAGGATGTCACTACAGGTGTAGCAATTAAAGATGTTTCACCAAATTCACCAGCTCAAAAAGCAGGATTAAAAGAGCTAGATGTTATTGTGGAACTAGATGGCAAAGAAATAGTGGACTTAATTGATTTAAGAAAGCATTTATATAATGAAAAGAAAATTGGCGATTCCATGGAAGTAAAATATTATCGCAATGGAAAGTTAGAAACAGCAGAGCTAACGTTATCGGAAGATCAAATGTAAAAAAGAAAAGTAGAGCAAAACTGACAAAAGTTTTGCTCTACTTTTTTATTAAAGGAGAATAAGGAGAAATATTTTTTTCCAAAAATAATGATGTTGTTTGTGGATAAGGTCTTATCGTGAAAAGTAAATGAATTTTGTTAGAGTGGTTGCAGTTTTTGGGTAGAATGATAAGATGGAATGTGGATAACTAATAATTGGATTAGAAAAAATGATTATCCACAATTATTTTTAGAAAAATGAAAAAAGCAATCGCTAAAAGGAGAAGGAAAAATGATTTATAGTTGTGCTGAACACGTTGATATAGCAATAGATTCTGTGGTAAATGAGTTTGAAACATTTCCGATTTTGGAACAAATTTCAGATAAAGAAAAGTTATCAACAACCTGTGAATATTGTAAAAATAACGCCATATATATGGTGGCGAACAAGTGATTCCATACTATATGTGGATTAAAAATGTGGATATGTGGATAACTTATGTGGATATCTTGTTTGTAAAGTGAGGAAAGCATGTGAATATCTCAATTGTTACAGTTGGAAAATTAAAAGAAAAATACTTAAAGCTTGGAATCGAAGAATATACAAAAAGACTTTCAAGCTATTCTAAAATAGAAATCATTGAAGTTCCAGACGAAAAAGCACCAGAAATCTTAAGTGATGCAGAAATGCTGCAAGTAAAGAAAAAAGAAGGCGAACGAATCCTTGCCAAAGTCCCAGCTGATGCACATGTTATCGCACTAGCTATAGAAGGTAAGCAAAAGTCTTCAGAGGAGCTAGCCGATACCATTGATAAGCTAGGGACATATGGAAAAAGCAAGGTTACTTTTATTATTGGTGGATCTTTGGGGCTTAGTGATGAGGTGTTGAAGCGGGCAGATGATAAGCTTTCGTTTAGTAAGATGACGTTTCCTCATCAGTTGATGCGGTTGATTTTGGTGGAGCAGGTTTATCGGGCTTTTCGGATTAATAGGGGTGAACCGTACCACAAATAGTGGTAAAATAGAGAGTGGAAATTGTACTTGATAATCAGTGGTTAGATAAGTTATTTACTAACATAAAATGAGGAATAAGAGAAGATTAAAAATTGAAAAAGCCTCTGGTATACACCAAAGGCTTTTATCATCTTTTAAGTTAGTTTATTGCATTAACGAGTGCTTTTCCAAATTCTTCAGCGCCATCTGGGCCGTCACCTGTGATAATGTCACTATGTGCAATAACATGTTTCTCAACATACTTTACATTATTTGCTTTCAGTTGGTCTTTTTGTACGTCAACAGGGTAGCAAGTTGCTTCTCTACCTTCAAGTAAGCCAGTTTGCACGACAGAAACTGAACCAGCACAAATTCCAGTAACAAGAATTTTATCATTATGTGCTTTCTTTAAATACGTGGATAATTCTCCATTATTCCAGAGATGATCATTTGTGCCAGAACCACCAATAACAGAAATAACGTCAAAATCGGTTGCTGTAGTATCGGTAAAGACCTTTTCGGATATTGCCTTACCTTCAAAATCGCCAATAATTTCGCCAGTTTTTGTGCTTGCAATTGTTACATCTATTCCTGCTTTTTCAAGTGCCTCTTTTGGTTTAAATAATTCATCTTCATTAAATCTTTCGGGTGGTATAATTAAAAGTGCTTTTTTACTCATAATTGTTATTCCTCCTAAAATAGTTTGTCTTTAACTCACAAATATATATTACAACCTGTTTGTTATTCTGGGAAGAATGCACTTTTTTGTAACAGGGTAACCTTAAAGTAACAATTGAAAGCGGAGGCAGAAAATATGTCGGATACACTTAGAGATGAAATTAAAGAGAAGATAATAAATGGTGATTACAACTGTGAAAAAGAACTTACTTTATCGATTATCAGTGGAAAGTGGAAAGTTGTGATTTTATGGCATTTAGGTGTTGAAGGTCCGCACCGCTTTAGTGAATTACAAAGATTATTTCCAAAAATATCCCATAAAATTTTAACGAATCAATTAAAGGAATTGGTGGAAGACGGCATTGTACATCGAGAGGTTTATCCAGAAGTTCCGCCTAGAGTGGAATACTCAATGACTGAGTTGGGAATGACGTTACTTCCAATTGTGGAAATGATGTATGATTGGGGAAAAAAACGAATAGAAGAAATCAAAAGAGAAATAGGGAAATCAAATTAAAAATGATAGAGTGTTTAATTGAAAAGGTATTGTGTATAAAGGAATTACTATTAAAAAGTGATGAGGTAAGAAACCAGAGGACTATTATGGTCTCCTTTTATTTATATGGAAATTAGGTATGAACATATATATTACCAGTGAATTTAGTTGAACCGTATCACAAATAGTGGTAAAACAACGAGTGGAATTAGGGATTAATAAATGTTGGTTAGAAAAATTAAAACCTTAGTTCAATAATAATAACAGGGCAATCCAGCGGGATTTCCCTGTTATTATTTAATTTTAAATTTTCTCTAATGATCATTTTTACTTTTCTTCTGAAACCTATATTTAATCCAACTAAATAAATTATTTGAGTTTTTATCTTGTAGGATTGATAACTTTCCTTTAATTATCTCGACAATTTCCCTAAATATGGTGTCAATGTCTTTGAATTTTTCTCTTCCTTCAATAGTAGCAATTTTTTCGTCTATTTGCTGAATGGAGATCTGCTCTTTGAGGCAATCATCAATTCTATTGATAATAGATTCAATAGAGGATTTAATCTCATCTTCGTTAATAGGTAAATCATATAAAACATTATTCAACTTAGTTATTATTTTTTCATAAGACTTTTCACTACCTCTAATATATTTTCGTTTATTCTCACGCGATTCTTCAGCAATATTTTTAATTCTCGATAGGATATCAGCGTAGGAATATTGCAATGTGGTGTTTTTAAAATATTTCACAGTTTTGGAAGCGAATATTGATGAAATTACAGCCCCACCTAGAGAGACTATACTTGATATACTGCCTAAAGTATTTAAGTCCAATAGTTAAATACCATCCTTCTCACTAATAATATGCCTGTATTTTGGGAAGTTACCATATAGTGCTGGAAAAACTTCATCCCATCTTTCATCTTCCCAAAATGCTTTTGCGATGTACTCGGCTAGATGGTAATCCCCTTCATTTCCAGTGATTTTATAAATTTCAGATTCATATTCTGCATTACTAATTTCCTTTTTTTGGTTTATTTTATCTCGGAAATAGTCCATGAGATTCATAATTTCATTATATTGAGTTTTAGTAATATCATATTCATAAAGAACTCTATTAATATTGGAATCATGAAACATTAAATCTAACTTGAACTCTAAATGTTGAACTTTTTCTTCTAAAAACCTTAATTTGTCATCACTCATAAATATCCTCCTTAATTGGTATTTCAGTAAGATTATATCAAAAATTTTCCATATTTTTTAAGTAATTAGTAAGTTTTATATCCAAAATTTTCTTTTAGGAATGGTATGTAAAAGAGTATAATAGATAAAGAGAATACATATTTGATATGGGAGAGGTCGGTTTGCGTACAAATAAATACAGAACAAAACTGAAAGACTTTAGAGGAATTCCAAATGAAAATATTCCTAAGATGCATGAAAATTTAGGATTAATTAAAGATACAAACGAACTACTTTCGGAATTATTTAATGAAATAATAAAGAAAAACCAATACTATGGTATTCGTTGGTTAATGGGGTTAGAGAGGTACGTAAAAGATCAATCTAAGCGAATATCTCACGTATTTAGAAAAAACCTCTCTAGAGGCCATATTGTAGAGGTAGAATTGTTTGGACATTTTAATAAAGAATTGACATTTTTGCATCCAGCAGTGGTTCTTTATGACAATAATAAAGGACAACTTCTTGTTGCGCCGATTTCTTCTGGAAAACACGGAGATGATGATCCTCTACATATAGATGCTGATACTGCTGACGGATTGAAGCATGGGAGTGGAATATGTTTAGAGGCTGTTCGTGGAATAGATAAAAACCGAGTTTTATACCAACATGAAAAAGACGGGAAAAAGGCAAAAGTCAGACCAGAAGTTTTAGATGAAATTGATATAACAATTATGGAACACTTTATGCCAAACATGTTTCGTATTTATACTGAAACCCAAGATAAATTAATTGATGAGCAACAGAAGAACAAAGAGTTATTGGAAGAAAATGAACTACTTAAGGAACAACTAAAACAGAACGCTTATGAAACCACCGCTGCTACGATAGATGAATAAAAATATTGCAATTATATGGAATATGTAGTACATTGTAGGTGTATAATATAGTATGTTGTGCCTTGGCGCACCGCGTAATCGAGCGCATTCAATGTTTGGGAACATTGAGTCCTAGCACTCCGCGCAACTGAGCGCACAGTTCCCATGGAACCCTCTTCATCATTGCATGAGGAGGGTTTTTTCGTACATAGAACCGTATTACTTAGGGGGAACGTTACATTGGAAAGTCAATGGAAGTCTAGAGAAAAAGTATTTAATTACCTCGAAGAATACTCACAAAGTTCAAAAGAGCAAATTGATAATTATAAAATGAAAAATACACTCTTAAAATCTTATGTCTTTGAGACATTTGATGAGAGTCTTTTTAATTCTAAACATGTAACAAGAGAATTATTAAACGTAAATAGTTTATTTAGTGATTCCAAACACACTCTTGAGCAAATTGATGAGGAACTTTTTGCTTTCTATGAAAGTGGTAAGATAATTGGATTTATTGAGCAACTGAATATGCGTTTTTGTACATTATATACAACAGAATCTTCTAAGTATTCTGATCACCTTACACGTGCATTAGTTAAAAAATCTACAATTTTGGATTCTTTATGGATTTCTGGAAAAATGTATGACAACTTTCTAGAAGAAATTACTTCACTTCATCATCCAGAACGTTTCACAAAAATGAAGTTTGAGTTTAATGGAATGTTTGAGAAAAATCACCTTAACAAAGATGAAATCATTGAACATAAGGTTTCATCGGTATCTTTGGTTGAAGAGATAGGTGGTATAGTTGATAAACTGCAAGGTGTTAGAAGATATTTTTCTTCTTTCCACTCAGTAGGAAGTTTACGATTTCCAAGTCATATTGGAAAAGGTGGGCATGATGTTTACCAGAATGGAAAATTTACAAATCGATCCGATAGTTTTTCTGATCATCGTATGCAGTTAAAACAAATTGTCACAATTTATCAAAATATGACTGAGCGTTTAGAAAAGAAAGCATGGGTTGAAATGGAAGAAGTTAAGAGTAAGGATATTCTAATTAATAATTCATTTAAGGCTAGCCCCGTTACAATTAAATTTAGCAAACCATTAAGTAGTAATGTATTTAATAACTTTATAGAATTCACCTTCCCAAAGGGAAGAGAGCCATTTAAAATTTTTGGAGAAGTAAAAAGAATTAGTGAGGAACGAGTTCACGTTTACGGAGTAGACCTTCATCTCTGGCAAAATGTTGTTCTAGATTTAAGTCTAGAGGAATTTATTCTTTTTCTTCCCAAAGGTACATGTGGGAATACAATACATCGACTTGTAACAAACATTCAGAGATTTTTAGATCCGCAAATTGATGTGTTTGTTGGAGATATTCCCTATGAAGAAATACTAAACAATGTAATAGGTGGTATAGGTCAATGAAGACGGAATTATCTCCATTATTTCAATTGAATTTATTAATACATTTAAGTTTACCCTATCCAAAAGAATCTAATTTTTATCCTTATTTTAACAGGCAGGGTTATGTCTTAAAACATATCGAGAAACCAATACCACTTGAACCACGAAGCATAAAAAAACTCAAAGAAGTCATTGGACAAAAGAAAGCCGTGACTCCAGAAGTAATTTTATATAAAGATAATGATAAAGAATATTTATTAATTGAATGTAAAGTTCGTAACTTCGATGTTGATTGGAGTCACCATGGAACGAGACAGGCTGCTGGATACTTAAGTCTTACACCAAATCATTTAAGAGATTTTTTTGGTTTAGAAACCAAGTCAGATATAAATGCAAAAATTGTTTACGGTGTTAATCAAGAGAAACAGCAGAAAATGTCTCAAACTTTGGAATCTATAAGTGAAACAGTAAAGGATAAATTAGGCCATTCTATGACTCATGATATTTTTGGAATAGAGATTAAACCGGATGGTTTATATCTTACTGTGAGAAAGGGAGAAAAATTAGAGAGTTACAGGGTTATAAATGAAAACACCTTACTAAACAATAGTCTAATATATATTGTTCCAGTTGATATCAATGGTCAATTAGAAAAAGAAAATGAAGATATTTTACAAACCCAAGTACGCAATTCATTAAGGAGTGTTATTGGAAGAAATATTGGATCAGGACCATTTTCTTTTACAAGCACAGACATTTGTGAAAAAATTAACCCGGTATGGGGACAATTACCTTCTCCATTTAAACAAAAAATGAGGCGTTGGATTCACAATTACATAAAAGAGATTATCGAACAGATTATCCAGTTTGGGATTAATGTTACAATTCATGAACAAAGTTATGCTTTTGAATCTGTTGAAGGAAAAAAGGTGAATATTGTGAGAAGGTTTCTAGTTTCAGATAAATTCCTAGAAACTGGACAACATATCTTTGAAAATTATGAGCAAATGACTATGGATGAATTTTTAGATGTTGTTTAAGGATTATTACAATAAGTCGTTAATTAACAAGTTCTTATTTACTTGCTAACTAACGACTTTTTTATTTCTTTTTAGTAACTATAATAAGGGAAAATCACTTAAAGGGGGTAACAGACCCTAAACTCAACTTTATATATAGATAATCTCCCTTAAAATCAAGGTTTTTACTCCATGTTCTTGAAGAGTCGTCATGAATAAATTCTCAAAAGATAATGGAGGAGATACACTTGCAGCGAACAAATCACTCAAGAAAAACAATGGAAAATGAAATTGTTGAATTCCATCACGAAGATTATCAATTTATTATTACACGCTTTAAAAGAATCAACTGGAAGCAATACAAGGGGTTCTCTCGATATCAGTACTTTTTATTTGTGTTCGACAAAAGGCTAGCAAAGATTGATAAAGAGAATTCTTTAATTGAAGTTTTCAATACAGAGATTAGTGACAATGTTTTTGCAACCTTTGAAGATCTTACTCAAAATATAGATGCTGTCTTGAGCGAGTATATTCTAGGTGATGCTGCGATTTTCGAGTGTTTAAAACTGGTTGAAAAATTGAATCCAATTTATTTGGACAAAGACGAGGAGTGAAATCCTTGTCTTTTTATTTGCCTTAATTTCCGGATATGTTTATAAAATTATTGTTTTAAAATGCAGTAATCATCGCTTAAATGTAGAAGTAAACGAAAAAGGGGGTGAGATATTGCTTAAATTAAGTATAGAAGAATTAATAGAAATTAATGATTTTTATAATGGTGCAACTAGAGTAACGATAACCTACGCAACAGGTAATACGGTTCTATTTGAACTTTATGATGGTCATGATATAGAAGAATTCATTCTTAGTAAGAGGGATTTGATAATGATCCTTAGAAACTTTTATGTTGAGGATATTTGTGACATTGTCCATTCAGGAGTTTGTGGTCATATTGATGTTAAAATTGACAAGGAAATTGAGCAATATCCAGTACAAATCAAAGTTGAAGATGGACATAAGTATTACTGCAATTTAGAGGAACTTAATTACATATCCAATTTAATTGATTATCAAAACAATGTTGTGAACACATAAGCAAGCAAATTAGAAAATAGATAGAAAGGAAAAACTAAAGACAGATCATTTTTATAAAAAGCAAAAGGAGAGAAAGTTTTAACTATACATAAAAAAATAGGGTCCTTCTTAACCATTGCCTCTTAACAGCATAAAATAAGGCTAAAATCGGCCTTAAAAGACCCCTAGAATATGTTTTAAACATTCTTGGTATATCTCTTACTCTCATAAGTGATTGACACGTTAGAACCCCGTCTAAGGCTATAAAATAATGCCGCTCTATTGCAAGTCTATGAAGTTGGAAGGGTACCTAAATAAAAGGATTACTTTATGTATCTAACATATCCCAATCATCACCTAGAACCCACCGAAGGGCTGACAATTTACCATTAAGCATTCCCCATTCAAAATCATCATAAGGTCCTAAATTTTCTATCCCGAATTTCTCTTCAACCCTTTTGGCAGAAGAAAGAGCGCCTTTCCAAATTTCTGGATTTACTTTTTCTATTCCATTTTCTACTTTGTATCTCAGAACTAAATGGCGGTTGTACCAAACTTTTTCAATTAATTCCTCTATTGCCAAACTAATTTCTTCTTCTTCTCTATCTTCATATTGAATGGCCCTATTTAATATAACTTCTTTAAAATTGTCCATGTCCGATAAGAAACTCTCAATTCTGCTTGTTAATTGTTGGTCTCTTTGAGCAAAAAAAGAAAGTTGCTCTTCTGAGGTCATCTCAATATCTAGAAATTCTAGTCTAGTCCCATAATTAACTGGATTATTCAGAAGACTAGCAAGTCTCTCCAAATGGTAAATTTCAATTTGATATGTAGAGAGATCTTTAAGTTGGCTTCTCTCTGAAAGTGTTAGTTCTTGATTGGTGATAAATGCAAGACCATGTACATTATTTTTTTCTATGCCTTCTAAATCATTTAAAAACTTTTCTTTAATTGTGCTAAAGGATTTCTGTCCTCTGGGAAAGTAACATGCGCCTACCCAAGAAACACCATCTTTATTACATATTAAATCTTTAATTCCATCAGGTCCTCCTAATGGATGGGATGGGTCAATAGATAGGTAACCCTCTGAATGTAAAACGCTGCCGGCAAGCCTTTCAGCAGGTGCTTGTCCTTTAGACCATTCTCGAAGTCTATACCAAGTCTCTTCACCATTTAATCTTCTTCTATTATTCATGGAAACACCTCATTTAAAAGTTTTTAAGAATAAATATATCTAAGGTTGGTGAGAACAGTTAAAAACGTCTCAAATATACTCTCTTAATCTATTTTTACTTGTAAGAAAAATAGACATGGAAGAAAATTTCTATAATTTCTACATAAGCACATTGACCATTGGATAGAGGTATAATCTATTTATATTATACGACAAAAAATATGATAAAATAGGAAGAAAGTTGGAAATTCTGAGGAATGACTAGGGGGATTTAATAATGGCTGTTAAAGCAGATATAGATTTTCAGAAAGACTTATTCGATGCAGCGACTAGGATGAGAGGAAGTATTACTCCATCAGATTATAAACATTACGTATTACCACTAATATTTTTAAGATATGTTTCATTACGTTTTGATAAACGTAGAGCACAAGTTGAAGAGATGGTTAATGAGCCTGATAATATTTGGTACTCAGAAGATCCAGAAGTTAGAGAGAATATACTTAACGACCCTGACCAATATAGATCAGAAAATGTATTTATGGTCCCGCAAGAAGCAAGGTGGTCTTATCTAGTTGAAAAAGCAAATGATAGCAATATTAAAGGAATTTTAGATAATGCTATGAAATTGATTGAGCAAGAAAACCCCGAATTGGAAGGAATCTTGCCACGTATTTTTCAAGGTTCTAACTTACCATCAGAAAATGTTGCAGGTCTGATTGAAATATTCTCAAGAGATGTTTTTAGCGCACGTCAGGAAGATAGTGTAGATGTTTTGGGTCGAACGTATGAATATTTCATTGGGAACTTTGCATCAAGTGAGGGGAACAGAGGTGGAGAATTTTTCACTCCTTCATCAATTGTAAAACTTCTTGTTGCAATGATGGAACCAATTGAGGGAACAGTGTTTGACCCCGCATGTGGTTCAGGAGGAATGTTTATTCAATCAGAAATATATTCTGAAAGAAAAAATGCATTATCTTTCTACGGTCAAGAAAATGTTGAAACAACATTACGATTAGGAAAAATGAATGTGCTATTGCATGGTATGAATGCAGAAATACGTCTTGGTGATTCTTTGTTGAACGACCAGTATCCAGACTTGAAGGCGGATTATGTTATTGCTAATCCACCTTTCAACGTTGATACATGGGGGGCAGAGAGAATATCCAAGGATGACCCGCGTTTAATCGGTCCAGTTACTAATACGAACGCTAACTATATGTGGATGCAACATTTCCTTTATCACTTAAAAGAAGGCGGAACAGCAGGGTATGTTATGGCTAATGGAGCAATGACTACTAACACAATTGGTGAAAAAGAAGTTCGACAAAAACTCGTTGATGATCATTATATTGATTGTATTGTTCAATTACCTGAAAAACTATTCTTCACAACAGGAATTCCTTGCTGCTTATTTTTCCTAAGTAAAAATAAACATGGCTCTAAAGACTATAGAGAAAGAAAGAATGAGATTCTTTTCATAGATGCACGAAAGATGGGATCACTTGTAAGTAGAAGACAAAAGGCTTTTTACAATGAGGAAATTGAGAAAATTGCAAATGCGTATCATGAATTTCGTAACATTGATGGTAATTTAGTAGAGGAGGCAGGATTTACAAAAGTTGCTACTGTTGAACAAGTAATAGGGAATGATTATAAATTAACACCGGGGTTATATGTTGGAACAGCACTAGTTGAGGAAGAAGATATACCCTATGAGGAAAAAATGGAACAATTGACAAACAGGCTTCGGGAGCAATTTACAGATAGTAACCGCCTTCAGGATAAGATATTAAAGAACTTGGAGGGACTAGTGTGAACTCCTTTTCACAAAATTGGACAGTTAAGAGTCTAGAAGAGTTAAATATAAATATTATTGATGGTGACAGGGGAAAAAATTATCCCAAAAAAGACGAACTAACATCTACTGGTTACTGCCCATTCTTAAATAATAAAAACTTAATAGGAGATAAAATATCTCTAAATGATTGTGAGTTTATATCTAAGGAAAGGGATTCTTTACTAAGAAAAGGAAGGATTCAAGTTAATGATATTATTATAACTACACGTGGTACTGTCGGGAACGTTGGATTCTTTCATAATAAATTGGACTACGATTTTGCTAGAATAAATTCAGGTATGGTAATACTAAGAAACGCTGATAGTGATATCTTAACTCAGTATCTATACCATTTGTTAAAGAGTCCCTTATTAAAAGAACAATATAAGTCCCTTACTTCAGGGAGTGCTCAACCACAATTACCTATAAGAGACTTGAAGAAAGTCAAACTAATTATACCGCCTAAGGTAATTCAAGAGAAAATTGTTAATATAATTGATTCAATAGAAAGCAAAATTGAATTAAACCATGCGATGAACAATACTCTAGAACATATGGCAATGACACTTTACAAGCATTGGTTTATTGATTTCGGACCATTTCAAGATGGGGACTTTACTGATACGGAATTAGGAGAAATCCCTAAAGGTTGGGAAGTAAAGTCATTGAAAGATATTGCAAGTATCCTAATGGGACAATCACCTAAATCTGAGTTTTATAATCAGGAAGGTGAAGGGCTTCCTTTTCATCAAGGTGTAGCAAATTTTGGAATTAGATTTCCGATTAATATCACACATAGTACTAAACTTCTCCGTGTTGCTGAGGAAGGGGATTTACTAATAAGTGTCAGAGCACCTGTTGGTCGACTTAATATAGCACATACAAAAATGGTTATTGGACGTGGTTTAAGTGCCATTTCATCAAAGACAAATAATCCCTCTTTTTTGTTATATACACTAAAAACACTTTTTAGTGAAGAAGATAAGTATGGTTCAGGAACTATTTTTAACTCTATTAATAAAGGAGAGTTAGAAAACCTAAAAGTCATTGTCCCAGTGGAAACCATAATCAATGAATATGAGAGTAGGGTTTCGGTATACGAAAGTTTAATTAAAACGAATCATGAACAAATATTGTCGTTGACAGATACGAGGGACTATCTGCTTCCACGTCTTTTGTCGGCTGAAATAGATCTTTCAGAAGTAGCAGAAAAAGTAAAGGAGGTTATTTTGAATGAGCAACCGGAGCCGTCTGTATGAATCTGATTTTGAGGAAACGACGATAGAGAGGTTAAAAAACTTAGGATATGATTATGTTCCCGCTTATGAGTGGGGTTCACGTCCGTCATTAGCAGATGTTGTTATGGAGAAAAGGTTGGAAAGGTATCTTTATGATACTTATCCTACCTTTCCAAAAGAACATATGCCTGCTTTGATATCTCAGATTACTAATGTTGACGGAGTTACAGTTGAGCAACGGAATGAACGATTTCATGAAGTGTTAACAAAAGGGATAGATTTTAAAATTGAGCAAGAGAATGATGAAGACCAATTCTACCATATCTCTCCTATCGATTGGGAAAAGCCTTTAGAAAATGATTTTGTGGTAATGAATCAATTGGCTATTGAAGGGAGAATGTCACGACGACCAGATATCCTTGTTTATATTAATGGATTACCACTTATACTTTTTGAATTAAAAAGCCCTTATATAGAAAACACCACAGTTCAGGACGCCTACACACAAGTCAGAAATTACACCTATGACATAGCCCAACTATTTAATTATAATGCGTTTTCTGTTGTTTCGGACGGAATAACAACATTACATGGAATGCCATTTGCACCAATAGAATTTTTTTCTGCTTGGAAATCTATTGACGGCGTAAGGATAGACAATAACATCGCTAATACAATGAAAACTCTTGTAGAGGGTTTATTTCAAAAAGACCGCCTACTAAATTATATTCGTAATTTTATCGTCTTTATGGACAATGGTAAAACGAAAGCAAAAATTGGAGCCAAGTATCATCAGTTTTTTGGTGTGAACTTTGCTGTCCAAGAATCCATTCGAGCAACGAGGCCAAATGGGGATAGAAAAATTGGAGTTATTTGGCACACACAGGGATCAGGTAAATCAATATCTATGTTATTCTTTGCCGGTATCTTAATTCGGCACAGTGAAATGAAAAATCCAACTGTAGTGATTCAAGTTGATCGGGCTGATTTAGACAATCAATTACATGACACTTTTGTTGAGGGAAAAAACCTTGTAGGTCATGTGAAACAGGCTGATTCTGCTAGCGATTTAAGAGAACTTTTAAAAAATGAGTCTGGGCAAATAATATTTACCACTATTGAAAAGTTTCGTTTGAAAGAGGCCGAAGGTATTCATCCTGTTCTTTCTGAACGAGAGAATATTATCGTGATAGCAGATGAAGCACATAGAACACAATATAATGATGCCGGATATGCAGGCCATATAAAAACGGCTCTACCCAATGCCAGCCATATCGGTTTTACAGGTACTCCGGTTGATTTTGCAGGAAGAAGTACGAATGAAGTGTTCGGTCATACGATTCATACCTATGATATGCTTCAGGCAGTTGAGGACAATGCAACAGTTCCCATCTATTATGAATCACGTCTGATTAGATTAGGGGTAACTAACGACGACATAGATAGCCAAATTGCCGAGTTAGGAACTGGTGAAGGTAATGACGAACTTGAGAAACATCGCAGAGCATGGGCGGCTCTCGCTAAGTTGGCTGGAACTAAGGAACGTGTCGAGGAACTAGCAAAAACAATTATAGAGCACTTTGTTGAAAAACAAGCAGTAACACCGGAAGCAAAAGGCATGATTGTATGTATGAGTCGTGAAAACTGTGTTGCTCTTTATAATGAAATGCGAAAACTATCAAATTGTCCTCCTGTTGAAATTATTATGACTGGTGATGTATCAAAGGACCCGGAAGAATGGCGTCAAAAACAAGAGGGTAGTGATTACTCCCATATTAAATCTAAAGAGGATCAAGAGGCTGTAAAAGCAAAATTACGAGATCCAAAGGACCCGCTCAAACTTGTTATAGTCAGAGATATGTGGCTTACTGGTTTTGATGCTAAGCCTTTA
The DNA here is from genome assembly GCF_976954375.1 of Niallia sp. Marseille-Q9988. Taxonomy (NCBI): domain Bacteria; kingdom Bacillati; phylum Bacillota; class Bacilli; order Caryophanales; family Bacillaceae; genus Niallia; species Niallia sp. Marseille-Q9988. The sequence goes on from NZ_CDRJSZ010000002.1 coordinate 149,929, forward strand.
ACCTACCTCTATGTAGATAAACCAATGAAGGGTCACAATCTTATGCAAGCAATTGCACGTGTAAACCGTGTATTCCCCGGTAAGCAAGGTGGAACAATTGTAGACTTTATTGGAATTGCAACCCAACTTAGAGAAGCAACTAAAAAGTATACTGACAGTGGTGGTAAAGGAGATTTAACATTTGACATTGAGCAAGCAGAAGGACTGTTTTGGGGCTTTTTACAAGAAGTAAGAGAACTTATCCCTCAAAAACTTTATCCTAATAACCTGTCCTTAAATGAGTGGCGAGCATTGCCAAAAGTTGAACGGGAAGATTTTATTGCAGAGGTGGTTAATCACTTTTTAGGTGGTGAAGAAAAGGTATTTTTAGAAGCACAAGTCAAACTTGCTAAATCCCATAAACTTGTTTCTCACCTTTCCTCTGTAACTGCAGTTTCAGGAGAAGTTTTATTATATGACATTGTTAAAACACAACTCCGCAAAATATCACAACCAATTGGTGGAGACGGCCAAAACGATAACAATTATGAAAAGAAATTAGGACAAATTGTAAATGAAAGTGTAAGTTCTTATGGTGCCTTGGATCTGTTTGAAATTGCAGGAATTGAAAAACCTAACATATCAGTATTAGATGATGCCTTTTTGGCAGGGTTAGTCGAAAAACCCCATATTGACTTACGCATGAAATTGTTGAGACAACTTTTGGAGGATGAAATTAAGGTTAAGTTTAAAAAGAAAAATCCAAAAGGTAAACAGATGAGTGAAATGTTAAAGAAAACAATCGAAGAGTATCACAACAGAGTAATATCAGCAGCAGATGTTATTCGCTTTATGGTTGAGATGAGAAATAACTTAGACGAAGAGACAAAGCGACGAATGGATTTAGGACTTACTGAGGAGGAAGTAGCGTTTTATGAAATTATCGCAAATATGGAAAACGCTACATTCGACAATCAGTTTATGGCAGGTTTAGTCCATCAAGTTGTGGAAAATATGAAAAAAGAATTTCAAGTTGATTGGACCAACCCACACCGTCAAGATATCTTATCAAAAGTTAATCTCGCAGTAAAGGCTACATTAATGAAAAATAAGATAAAGCCAGAGCAGTTGAAGTTTTTGACCAATGCCTTTGTGGAGGAAGCAAAGGAACAGTTTAAGGATTGGCCAATTGATGCATAAGTAAAGTGGAGGGACTTATTTGGGGAAAGACAATAATAATATCATTGATAGTTTCTCAGGATTAAACGAGCAAGTGCAGCCCGTCAGCAAATTAATAAGTCCATTAGATTTTAGTCCAATGCTTAATGCTCAAAAAGAAATTCAATCCATTGGACTAACTGTATCCAAAATGATGGAAGGAATGAGATTTCCTTTATTAGAAACATACAGTTACTTTAATTCTAGTGGTTTATTAGAGGCTGTTAGTCAATTAAGTAAAATCCAATTACCTATATATGATTTCCAAAAAAGAATGAGTTTAATTGACCTTAGTAATTCAATTGCTACAATAAGTGAAGTTTCAAATCTAGGTACAATACTGCACTCAGACGCATTTTCGGAAATGGCTAGAGCGACAAGTGCATTAAGTCAAATAAGCGCAAAGTTTGATTTCTCTGGTATTAGAAAATCGTTAGAATCTATAAGTGGAATAACTATGCCGCTACAGCGTTTAAGTGAACAGATACAAAGCATGAATAATATGGCACATTACGATTTAAGTTCTCTGTTACCGAACCTTAGCCATGTCTTTGATAATATAAGGACAAAGAATATTGATATTGCAACGGTAGATATTTCAGCAATTACCGATTTATTAAATGACATTTCATTTGAAGAGATAGAAGTCGAAGAAAACGGTAGTGTTAAATATCAAGATGCACAATACACAAGGGATGAAGTACAAGATATTGTTAACAGAGCCATTCATGAAAGCAGCCTACTTATTCAGCAAAATAGTATAGAAATTAATGCACTAATATCGGAAGTGAAAAAAAATAAACAACAGCCACTTTATCAGCAAATTTTAATGAACCTAATATGCGGTATAATTCTATTTTTAGCAACACCATTTATGCAAACAGTACAGGATTCTATAATGAAAACAATGGTTCAAAATAAAGTAAAAGTATTGAAGGTAATTAAGGCAGAATATCAAAGTCTTGTATTAGATAATAAAGAACAATTACATTACCGTATTGTTAGTACAGATAAAATGATTGTAAGAATAACTAAAAGGAAAAATTCTGAGCCAGTTGGACAAGTTAATTTTGGTACAGTGGTAGAAGTACTTTACAAGAATAAAAATTGGACACTAATTGAGTACGAAAATGAAGATGAACAAATTGTTACTGGTTGGGTATATACAAGATATTTAGAGAAACTAAAAAAATAAAATAACCTTTTCAATTTGAGTGGTATTTCTATACTACTCTTTTTCTTTATATTTAAAGGGAATCGAATGTTGGTGTGCAACTGTTTACATGAGAATTTCAAATTATTAAGACACTGGAGGAGATTACTCATGAAAAGGGAGCACTTAGAAGTAAAAGGAAGGGACACTGAATTTGTTGAGTTTAACCACCAACAATATAATATCCTTTTTACTAGGTTCGACCATGTTAGTTTAACAGACACAGACAGGCGGAAAGAAACCAGATATTTATATTTAATTTATATCTTCCGCAAACACCATCATTTAGCAAGGGAACAGAATAGTAATATGGAAATGGACACTTTTAACATAATCTGTTTTAACAAGGGTTACTTTACTTTTGAGGAAATGGTTCTTAACCTTTATTCAATTTTGGCAGAGTATATATTAAATCAAGATGAGGTCTTTAGATGCCTAAAAAAGGTCCAAAAACTTAATCCACAAAATTGAAGAACAAGGAGTGAAAATCCTTGTTCTTTTTTATTTTTGGATAATGAAATTTTTCTCCGGTTGCTTTTAAGCAATTGTTAAGAACCTCTATAAGTTTATGGTTAGGATTAATTAGTGAGTAACTTAAATATTTATGCTGGCGGATTCTTTATAGTTACACCATGTGGATATGAATTAATAATATTGTAAAAATCTGCATAGAAAAGTACTTATTTATTAGTTTCAGTGTTTTTATGTAAGGTCTTCTTTAATATATTATCTATGTCCATCCACTCTTCATTAGGGAATGCTTTAAGAGTAAGTATGGTTCTAATATGACTGTATTTTTCCAGCACAGGTGCATCTACTGTAATAGCGATATCTTTATCACTTTCCACCAAATCAAGGCTTAATTGGTATATATTTGGTAAGTTATATGGTGTCTCACCTTCAAATAGGACAGGTGATCTAGTAACGTTAATAATTTTTAATTCCTCAAGGCTTTTAATATGATCCATTGCTGTCCTAAGACTACAAGGTGCAGCCTTCGAAATTTGTTCATATGTCATATAAAATTCACCGTTTTCATCTGCAAAACGTTTTGAATGAATAAAGAGCGCATTAATCGTTTTGTGAAATTTTTTAGGATACTGATGAATAGTTAGTAAGTCATTTCTTGAAATTGTTATTTTGGTTTTTGGTTCTCCTTTCCCAAGGACGATATTTTTTGAGTAAACCCCTTCCACGATTCTGCTAATCTCTTTAAAGCATGTCTCCAATGGGGTATCATAATATTCCTTCTTTTGGTTTATCATCCACTCTCTTAGTTCTTTTTCACAACTTTCGCTACTTAGATTTCTTGTGTTTAACAATTTAGCAAGCCCTAGAAGGCTTTTATGTCTTGTACCTTTTTTCCTCAGCCCATAATCCAATAAATTCTGTAAGTAATTCTGTGTCTCACTAAGTTTTATCTGTTTATAATGAGTGGCACTATCACTAATCCCTTTTTTTGTACCCGGTTCATTTTTAGAAACGCCTTCGCTTTCTATAGTTGGAAGTCTTTTTATTATCGTGAGGATTTGATTCTTGTCAATTTGTTTAATATCTAGAATATAATCTAGTTTTTTTATTGGTTGAAAGTCATTGTTTACATACCAACAAACATTACTATTCATATCCTTGCTTTTTCGATTGATGCCGAGAGGAAGTTTCAGTCCTTGGTTAGGACTAGGTCTGCATTCGATTTTATTCTCCTCGATATGGATATGAATTTGAAGTACTTTATACTCTACATAATCGAAAAGTTTAACCATATTTAAATATCCTATGACTTCTGAAAAATAGACATCTACATGATAGCCCTTTGTACCACTCCAACTTGTATATATAAATTCTGAGGAGATTCCGATTTGATTTAATACTTGATATATGGACTGCACCACTTCCTTTGATGGTACATCAACGTCAAAGGATATAAATTTTGTAACTGCCCTTCCACAAAAAATACCGTATGTATATTTTCGATTTAAATGTGAAATAAGCATTCCATCATGGAATACTTTAGTATTTTCATTTGTTTTTATATCCAACCAATTATATGTGCCGTCCTCTTTTTGAATAATATATTTCTTTCTCTCTGTAATAAACAGATCGTTCATTTTTTTGACAATAGCATTAATATCTTTTTCCATTTTAATCACTCCTTCCCTATCTAAACATATTAAGTATTCTTAAATATGACTGTAAAAAACTGCATAGAAGAGTACTTATTTATTATTTTGTTATTAATAGTCTTTAAATAGGGTTTTAATAAGGATATCATGTATAATTCTGATTTTCATATTTTCACGAAACCCGTCACACTTATTTGTCTTCATACTCACCTCGTCTTTTTCTTTTTATGCTATAACAATTGTAAGCCAATTAAACTGGCAAAATGGAAGGAGAGGATGATTAATGGAAGATGTAATTAAAGATGATTTGGATAATCTGTTTAATGTAGATGTTGGTAACGAATATGATTATGTAGGATTTTATATTGATAAGGAGGAGGGAAGGTTTCTTATAGACCGAACAGATAGTTCTTCCTATACAAACGACTTTATAGCCGAAAGTAAGGCTGAAGCAATTAGCCTACTTTTTGAAAAGATTGAGGAAATGGTTGATGAAGTACAATCCAGAATATCAGAATACTATTCTGATATCGCAGCAGAACACCCTGATGAAAAAAATGGTAAAGAATTAAAAGAGAAATTGGAAGAGGCTTCCTTATGTGCTCTTTATAATGTTCAGAGAACCAACTTAAAAACATTTTGTAATGAAGATGAATTAAAACTAGCAGAACTAAAACACAACGAGTTAGTAGAACGGTATGCACTGAAGGAAGTGAATGATATAAGTTTTACTTACTATAAATAAAATTTTTTATGATGTTTATCAGGTGGAGGTGATATTAATGGAACTACTATTGAATTCAGATTTAGAATCGGTAAGGGGAATGTACCGTCATGCAAACTCAAAAAGTGCTAGCCTCAACAATGACGGCACATATAATTTATATTTGAATTTCGGTTTTGGGTGTGACGAGTATAGAGTAACAGAGGAACAATTAAATTATATTCAGCAGTAAAGCATAAATTTATTTCAATATCAGAAAATATTTAATTACATACGAGAGGCGCTGGCAAAGTGATTCTTACGCGCTATAATACGACCAACAACAAGTTTGTCAGATAATATGGTTTATGCGACAAGAGTAATTCATTTTCATATATTTTCTCGTCGCATAACACCTAATTAAGAAATACCTTTTTCGTCGTATAACATAGCAGGGAGGATTGTTATAATGAACACGGCTTCAGCAACTATTTCACAATCAGTTGAAAGTTTCAAAACGTATCTTTTTAAGAATGATAAAAGTTTAAACACCATTAAAAGTTACTCTCAAGATTTAAACCACTTCTTAAAATGGCTCCATCAAAGATATGAGCAACCTCATTTAATTTCAATGCTTACTTCTACAGATTTGAAAGATTATGAACGACAACTTAAATCAGATGACTCAATTGCTCCAACAACTGTTAATAGAAGATTGGTTGCATTAATGAAATGGTCGGAATTTTTATTAACTGTTGGATCAACAAGTGTTAATCTTTCCAATAATATTAAAATCAAAAGAATACAAAAACAGAATAACATACGTTGGCTTACAAGAAAAGAAGTTGGGAGATTACTACATGCCATTGAGTTGACAAAGCAACAAAATTACAAAAAGGGTATGCTGCATCAAACGATAGTTTATTTGGCTGTAAATTTAGGCCTTCGCGTACAGGAAATCTGCAATGTTAGAATTATTGATATAGATATCCAAAAGGAAATTATCAGAATAAACGGTAAGGGGGATAAACACAGAATCACACCTTTGACTGAAAATACTAAGGATACAATAGTTAACTGGCTGAAGGTCAGGGAGCAAGAATCCGAATATTTGCTGGTGAGTAGTAAAAGTAATCATTTAACTACAAGAGCAGTACAGCATATATTTAAAAAATATAGTAATCTATTAGGAATTGAGATTACGCCGCACTCACTTCGACACACATATTGCAAACAGTTAGCCGAGCATGGTGTTGATATTCAATCTATTGCGGATCTTGCAGGCCATAGTAGCATTGAGACGACAAGAGTTTATGTAACACCTTCAATTCAGGAGTTGCAAAATGCCTTGAAACGAACAGAGTTTTAAGTAAAGCAAGCACTCAATTCAATGAGTGCTTTTATGTTTGGTACTGGCTCCTGTTAATAGTCATAACAACCTTTACCTTTGAAAATTAATTGTTAATAAGAATTAATAACGGTTTTAATGATTATAATCACTATAATCATTAAAACCGTTATAATCGCTGCTAATAGATGTTAATGAAAGTCAATTGGAGATAAATACTCTACTCATGCCTCTTTCAGAACGGGATGAAATTAATATTTAAAAAGCCACTTTTGGTAGTAAATAAAATACCATTGGCTAGTGAAAAAAATATTCATGGTAAACACTTTAAGTAATATCGAAATAAATATACAGCCGAATAAAATAGATTAAATTAGATTTTAAACGACATTTAATGTTTTTGCTTCATTCTCCCCGATTTTCACCCCAAACCGTCAAAAACAAGACCTTTAGTTTTTATCCAAAGTAATATGATGAGTTCAATATTTAACGGTTTGTTATTCCATGATTAAGCCATCGCCTTTTATCTATTAATCACATAAATTGCAATTTCATAGATAAAAAACTTGAAGATGATTAGATTCACGCTATAGTAGTCATCAAATAAAATTCGGAGGGTGATAATGTGGGAATGTACTTCGGCTTAACATTTTATTCAGAGAAGTATCCAGATGTAACAGAAAGATTGCAGGAACATGCTAGTTTTTTTAATAAAAAACTAGAAATGCACTTGATGGTTGATCTTAACCTTTTGGAAATTTATTTCAAATCAATGGATATAACAATAATTGATAGGGTTCTACTTTATGACTTAGAGGAACTAGGCAGTTGGGAAACCTTTAAAAGGTTTTCAAATCTATGCAGAAAATATGGGTTAGAATACAGCATTATAAAAAAATCAATAGACTTACACAGTGATGTTGATGTACCAATTGGTTATCTTATGGATATTTTTCAGTAGAGGATGCTATCTAATTAGAAAAAATAGTGGGGGTACGAATTAATGGAAAGTAAATCCCAATCGTATACGAAGAGCCAAATTGATTTTATTAATAAAAAACTTCGGGCGGCTGCAAGAATGGCAACTAGAACCGAAAGAGAAATACTTTCCCTTTTTACTGAAGATGAAATAAATATGGTAAAAGAAACATGGGGTGGTAGTGAATCTTCAAACGGTATGTCTTTTAAAGACAGGTTAAGGTATCAGGTGGTTGCTGTAATTCCTGATGAAATACAGGTAACTAAATGGAATGTCAATAGGAGAGAACTGCTGCAGAAGATTGCGGGCCTAACCGAGTATCAGGCTTTTACATTAATTAGACTTTCAATTCAACTAAAAACTGGTTAAAGATGACAACCTTTGATCGCTGGAGGATATACTTCCTAATCGGTATGTCGCAAATTTAACAATATGAACACGGAATAAAGGGAGATATAGAAAATATTAATTCTATATCCAATATAATAAAACGAAATGGGGTACTTTTCATGGGAATATTAGTTGAAAAACAATGGCATAAGGTAGCCTTACTGGTAATTATGCTTTATTTTTCTTTAATTTTCACAACAGTATTTTTACCAATGGCATGGATTCATTCTACTATTCTAACTACTGATTACTATATAATTTCACTTTTTCTGATGTTTGTAGGAGGAGTGATTTTTAATATCCTACTATCTTTTAAATTGCGTGCAAATAGGGAGGGATTCGAAAGTTCCTTTCCTAGAGGAATGGTACTTAAGTTATTTGGGTGGAAATTTGTAGCATATTCAATTTTATTTTTCGTTATGGTGATTCTTACCGGTGATATAAAAACTTATTTCTACTATTTTCTCTTTTTGATGATTGGTGGATATTCTTGGTTTTGTATTCTTAAAGGTTACATTCAAGCAAAAAATGATAAGGAAGGAAAAGATGACAGTAAAAAGAAAAAATCTTGGTTAGGGAGGATTTTATTTTTTAGCATTATCTTGTCATTACTCTTGGGATATCTGTATCGTATTGGCTAATGATCAATTTTAGAAAGATTAATTGCTTAAAAGGTGTTGTTAACTATACATGGACGTTATATACTTTTACTATAATACATCGAATATACTTTTATACACTTACAGGAAGGCTTTCTAGGGGCCTTCCCGAAAAAAATGAAACTTTTTCTAGAAATAACCTTTACAATTATCTAATTTTGTACTAGAATTAACTCCATAGTAAATTACATTATATTTTGATTTAATAATTTTGATTTTTATACACTAGTTTTATATATATAAGTCTCTTTCTTTTTATTACAAGAAGAGCAAATGAAAATTATACTAATATACTGAATAAGTGGGAAAGTGTGTGTTTTTACATACTTATAATTCCCTATGGTTGAGTGTGTTCTATTATCACTCGATCAATTTGGTTTCGTATATGTATAATTTTTGTTTGTTCTTTTTTTATTTGTAATAAAAAAGAGGGGACTTTTTTTATTGGTTTTGTTATAACCATATGTTGCATTAAATGATTCTGACTCTGCTCTAGATGGCAGTGATCTAATTTAACTAACAAAAAGGAGAGGTTTTTTATGAGAAAAATGAAAATGGATGAAATGTTTAAGGAAATGAAGACGGGCTTTATGTACTCAACAGTCATTAATAATGCTATGAACGGTAGTACTCCTGAAATCGTGTTTGTGATTAAGGATTATAATCACAAGGTAAAAAAGATGGTTAATAAACCTTATGCAAATGTCAGAGCAAGTATAGAAGATAATGGCACCGTCAGTGGACTACTTTATTTGGTGCAGTTTGGAAGTTCTGATAAGAATATTTATCATTCTTGGTTTGATAAAACAATCCAATTAAAGGAATTGAGCCACTTTTTAAATCAGAAGAAGGTTGCCCACTATTTTGTAAACGAAAAGAATCAAGTAATAGACATATTATTGATTCCTAATTCGTTAATAGAAATTGTACATAAGTACCTTCAAAATGTTGATCCATTATGGACAATAAAAGAATTTGACACCTTAGTCTATGAAACTATGGGGAAGTATAAATCCAGACTAGGATTATGGGAATACATTACGAAAAACATGGCATCTTAAGCAAACCAAAAAATTAAAAACCAATAATCATTGAGGAGGAGATTGTTTATGAAAACCAATAACGCATTAGTTTATATCAAAGGATTAACACCAGTAGAAGCACAATCAGATCTTAAAAAGGTGAAAAGATATTGTTCGGAAAATAACTTAGAAATAGTTGAAATCTTGTTTGACGAAACCCGAAATAGTGAAAAAGATTATGACTGTTTAGAGACTCTTTATAATTCAATGAAATCCCAGAAGGCTACAACCATTATATTTAATAGTTGCTATGCCTTCTATAATATAGCAGCATTTATTAATCTGGTGTCACATTTAATAGGTATTGATGTAATAAGATTTCATAATGGTGAAATCCAAGAAATGCTTAGTAAGTCCAAAATGAAAGATATTCAAGTAATTAATCAATCAATGTTCGATGAGGCACTGACTGTAGATTTTGGGAATTGGGTTGGAAATCTATCAAAGAGCCGTAAAGATGTCCTCTTTATTGATCGTGAGGAAAATACAAGAATGGAGGAAAGAGAGAAGCAGAAAACCCAAAAGGCTATTAAAAACTACAGAAAAGACAAAGGGATACTAGGAGTCGTTTTCGATGAAAGTAATTTGGAGCAGATGACTATAGATGTTCAATCTGAAATGTTTTTAGACAAAACCGAATTTTCCCGTGTGGTAGTTTATGAGGGTTTCTATGAATTTGAAGAGTTATTGCAATCCAATAAATATTATCGAGTTATCTGCGATGATTTAGTAAATGGCAATATTGATGATCTTAGGGATTTTATAATTGCTTGCAATAACTATTCAGTTGAAGCACGTTTCTGGGATGAGGATCTATCTACATTTAATGAATATCCATTGCAAACATTTCTTGATGCTGTTACCGGAAATTTATAGAAAGTGGAGGAGGGGATGGTCAAAGTGAAGGGGCATACAATAATTTTCGCAGCAAAAGTGTTCTGTATTTCCTTTTTAGTCATTAGTGGTTATTACTATTTACTTTGGATAACGAAAACAAGCCAAACCTTTGATACAGCACTATACTTTAACGCTGGTGCCTTTGGAGGGATACTTGCTTCGAAAATTAAATTACAAGGCCATATAAGCATAAAAGAAATATTGATTCTGACCATGGTGCTGTTGATCATCCTAAATATAATAAGGCTGATTCTTAATATCGAAGATACAACACTATTTGCTTTTCTTGGTTTAATCTCTGGAATACCAATTTATGCTTGTACTAAGAAGGCATTTCTAAGGTTAGAAAGTGAACTAAGAATTAAGAAGAAATAATTGAATATTGGGAATGTTTCAAGGGATATGACCACATCATAAGCAAATACAAAAATTTAAAATTATTAAGGAGGAGATAGTTATGCAAACAAAATCATTAACCAAAGTAGGGTATTTAGTCCATCTCAGTAGTGAGAGAGATGACAGCATAGACTTGGATTTAAAACGACGAATATTAAATGGATTATTAGAGGAAGCAAAAGGTTTACACGCAACAAATTCTTTGTCATACAAAAATAATCCTTTAGTTGCACAATTGTTTATAAAGGAGTTAAGGAAGGATGGTATTAATACTATAGTCGTCCATGATCCATTAATTTTTAATAAAGAAGTGATTGGTTTATTTGTTGATGAGGGATTCCAATTTTTATTGATTGAGGTAAATGGGGTTAAACCGAAATACCGTTTTACAGCGATATCCAATGATGATTTGAAACATAATCACGAAAAAAATGTAATCAGTTCATCTAGGTGGGTAAATTTGAAAAGTAAGTATAAAAAGGCACTAATCCGAAAAGAAAAGGCAGCAAATTGGCTAAATGGCATGATGAATGAAATGGATAAAGAAACAATGTGATTGTTTCAGTTATGATGTAAGATTCCTTTTCGTGAAAAGGAAGGTTTCTATGAATAATAAATAAAAATCTTGCAGGGAGGCGTTAGCAGGAGGTGCAGGGGGTTGACATTACTTAATAATTCAAAAAGTTTAGTCTTTCCTACTACGGAAGAACTGAAGAAACAAGAACTTATCGAAACGTTAGCCAAACTTGTGAAAGCATATGCTGAAACAAAACGTAAATAAAGACTAAATATTTGGTGGTGCCATGCCACCAAATAAATAAAAAGGAGAGATTAATTGTGAAAAAAGTTGCTGCAATTTATGCACGTGTTGCTACACGCGAACAATTAAATGATTTATCAATAGAAGACCAAATCGAACAATTAAAAACCTTTTTAAATAAAAAGGGATATACAGACATAGAAGTGTTTGCTGATGAAGGATATTCCGGGAATAACCTTAATCGACCTGAATTTCAACGGTTAATTACGAATTTAGAAGGATTTGAAGCCATTGCTGTTTGGAAGATAGATAGACTATCAAGAAACAACGATGAGGTACTTGGGTTAATAAATAACTATTTAAAACCATCAAACAAAAAGTTGTTAGTAAGTACTTGTGATATTGATAGTTCAACTCCTAATGGGTACATGTTTCTTTCTCTACTAGTAACTTTTTCAGAATATGAGAGAAAGATAAGGTTTGAAAGCATTAGTAATGGAATGAAAAGAAGGGCTCGTTTAGGAAAATGGAGTGGCCGAGTAATGATAGGCTATGACTTAAACAATGGTGAACTTGCTATCAATAAAAGGGAAAGCCTGATAGTTAAGGAGATTTTTGAATTAAGAAGTAATATGAAAAGTTATAAGAGCATCGCTAATCGAATTAATGACAAAGGATGTAGAACTAAAAGTGGAAATCGATTCAGTATAAATTCGGTTAAAACTATTCTTGAAAATCCAATCTACGCTGGATTTATCAAACTTCGACAAAGGGATGAAATTCCTATAAAAAGAAATGATTTTCAGTATGTGGAGAGTCAACATCCCGCTATTATTGACCAAGTAATATGGGAAAGAGTGCAAAATATAACATTAGAACAGAAACATACTTCTACAGGTAATTAATAAAAAAATTTAAGGAGATGATATTTTATGGAAAACGTAACTTTTTTCACATTATTGCCAGAGTCAATTAAAGGAAAAAGAATGGAGGCGGATAAGGAGTTTTTATTATATGTGGCAAGAGCATTTAACTTTGCTGACAAAAATAATCTTAATCTTCGAAATTCATGTGGTGTTACAACCTTCGAAAATAGTAGTCTAGAAAAGTATTTTTCGAAACTCAAAAGAAGGTCAACTGTATTAATAGTATCACCTACGCTTGTTGCAAATCCTAAAATTCTTAATTCTTTCATTAGAAAAGATGTTATTTTCAGAGTCATCGAAGGTGATTACCTTATGAAACCAAAACTTCTAAAAAAACTTTGGTTAGAAGAGGCAAAGAATGCAACAACCAATTTTCCAAACGCGGTAGACTATTTAATTAAGACAGAGGTATTAACAGCAAAAGGGGAAGTTAAGCAGGTTTGAATATGGCACAAATAAACTATAGGAGGAAGAGTAGCGTGGTTAAAACAAAAGGAAAAATAGTTACAGCAAGTATGTACATTAGAGTAGGTAGAAAGCCCAAAGAACCTAGCGATCCAGTTAAGCAATTAAAAGAATACCTTATTAGAATGGGATATATAAACGGTTATCGTAGTCTTGTAGATTATGAACACCTATCTCAAAATTCACAAACATTGAACAAGTCTTGGTCTTTGGTGAGGGAGAATCCTCCAATTGTTGATATAGATTTATGGGGAAGAGTCCAAGACATGACAAGAGGAAGACAAATTTCATAATATGGGGGGATTATTTTGAGAAAAAGGGCTGCTATTTATGCACGAGTATCAACAGATGAACAAACAAAAGGATTTTCACTTCAAAGTCAAGTTGAGCAATTAAAAATTTACCTTGAAAGAAAAGGATATACTGAAATTGAAGTTTTTATTGACGATGGCTATTCTGGGAAGGACTTTAATCGTCCCAATATTCAACGATTAATTAGAAATTTAAGTAGTTTCGATGCCATTGCTGTTTGGAAGGTTGACAGACTTTCAAGAAACAACGAACAGGTACTTAGTTTGATAAATAACTACTTAAAACCATTTGATAAAAAGTTGTTAATAAGTACCTGTGACATTGATAGTTCAACTGCAAATGGTTACATGTTTATTTCACTGCTTGGAACCTTTGCTGAATATGAACGGACACAAATAATTGAACGTGTCAGTAGTGGAATGAAAAAAAGGGCGGATAGTGGTAAGTGGAATGGTGGTATTATCCTAGGATATGACACAAAGGAAGGCGAATTATTAGTCAATGAATATGAGAGCAGTATTGTAAAGGAGATATTTGAATTAAGAGCATTAGGGCATGGGTATAAAAGTATTGTAAACCATATAAATACAAGAGGGTTTAAAACGAAAAAAGGAAATGCATTTGGCATAAATTCGGTGAAAACCATTCTTGAAAATCCTACATATGCAGGTTTTATCAGATGGGGGAAACATTTGCAATGGAATGAAAAACGCAGAAGTGGTAAGCAAGAAAATGTTGGTTTAGTCAAAGGTAATCATACGGCCATAATTGAAAAAGAATTATGGGATAGAGTTCTGGAAATTGGCGAAGAAAGGAAAAAGTTCACTAGAACCAGTAATTTCAAAGGGGATTTCTTATTATCAGGAATACTGAAGTGCCCACAATGTGGCAAAGGTATGGTTATGTCAAAAACTAAAAAACCTGATGGGGATTATTACCTATACTACCAATGCCAAAACTTCCACCAAAGGGGATTAGCAGCCTGCAATTCTAATTTAGTTGTAAAAGAGGATATTGAAAAGCAGGTTCTTCCCAAGGTAAAAGGCCTTATGAATTCACCTAAATTAATTGATGGAATATGTAGCAACATAGAACAAGAACGAACAGAAGATACCCAAAAGTATATGGAGGAATTGGGATTTTTTCAAAAAGAATTAAAAGAAAAATTGGATGAAGAATCAGATCTTTTATTAAAAGCAAGACAGGCCAATAAATCAAAAAACAAAGAGGAAGAAAAAATTTATAATTTGATGTTAATCCAGACTGTTGGTGAAAGAGAGGAAATTGAAAAGAAGGTTAACGAGTATGAAATCTTTATCAAAAACCATTCGACCTCCTTAAATATTACTAAAGACCAAATTGTCACGGCTTTAAAAGATTTTGATGAATTATTTGAAATAGCCGATAAAGAAACTAGAAAAGTACTTTTACGGTCAATAATAAAAAGGATTGATTTAAGTAAAGACAGAAAATCAATCAAGTCATTAACTTTGTGGTTTGAAGAAGGAGACAACATCCCTTCTCCACCACCTATTTTTTTAGGTGAAATTTTCCCAGAGAGTGAAGAACGGAGAATCGTACCATAAGTAAATGAGGGTATCAACCAAATCCCTAAAGGTTGGGGGATTTGGTCAAGCAGCCGAGAAGATAATTAGGGAGAAACCTCTCGTTTATTTAGAAATTATCATTAAATATTTTAAATAGACGGAGACACTCCGTCTATTTAATCGAATCACGTAGAAATGGGGGATTTTTTATTGTATAGACAGACAGCTTCCCCTTATTTACCTTGAGAAGAGCTCCACTCAGCATCTATCAGAAAAATCTCCGTTTATTTCATTAATGGTTGTCAGCTTTTGACGGGCAAGACTAACTGTTCACAAATTTGTAGAAAAGATTTTGTAAAGCCAAATTAACTATGGATTTAAATATGATATAATTTTTTCAAATCTTTCATTCCTCTCTTGTAACAGGGAATCTTCTTCTATAAATTCATCATTTTATACCTGCTATTAGGCAGTATTATAAGGTATTCCTAACCGTTTTAAATAACCTCTTAAATGAATCTTTCTAGTTAATCACCTTAACATCCTTTTTCTCCTAATACCTTTTCAAAAATTTGTTAGAAACCTGAAAGGAGTGATAAATCCAAGCAAACTATTTATGCTTATTTTTAAGTATTTTAAGGGCAACTGCCTTTGGAAATGAATTATAAATTTTGAGGAGGATAAACCAATGGGCCACGATATTTCAGGATTCAATAAAGCAGGGAAAGAAATTGCTTATGCACGTTTTAGCATGGGAAATTACAATGCTCATATATTGTACAGTTTACTTGATGCAGATCAATACAATGGAGGCGTTAGTGGAATAGGGGGTACTGCTGCCTTCTCCGTTAAACAGATGGAAAAGGCTTTGGATACCTATAATCAGTTATTTGGTAAGCCTGATTCCCCATCAGGAAATAATAATTTACATGGGGATCAGAAACAAATTCTGAATTTTATTCAGAACTGTTTAGCAACAGCAAAGAAAGAAGAAAAGGTAAGAGTATGTTTTTGCTAATGTTATTTTAGAATGTATTTTGAATTCCTCGCTTTCATTTCTTATCGATATACTACAACAAGTAACTATTTCCTCACCAACTTCAGTCAATCATACTGGTAGAAGTATCCAGATTATAATATATTAAAAATGATGTAATAAAAGGAATTAAATTAATTAATAAACTAGAGGCGTTTGGCAGCGAAATGGTCTGAAGTACATCAGTATTTTCAGAACGTTGCGTATCCAAATAGTAATTATGTTTTTTAAAGGGGACAAGAACAGTGACAGAAATCAAATTTGAAATTAAAGAAACAGTGGGGGCTTTATCACAGTCACCTAAAGGTTGGAGCAAAGAACTCAATCTTATCAGCTGGAATGGAAAAGAACCCAAATTCGACTTGCGTGATTGGGCGCCAGAGCATGAAAAGATGGGGAAAGGTGTTACGCTGAGTGTTGTGGAATTAAAGGTTTTAAAGGATTTGTTGAATGGAATGGATTTGTAATGAGTAAAGGAGCTGGTATCCATCAGCTTCTTTTAATGTACTGTTACTTCAAATTGAACGAAAAGAAGTAGGCAAACATATTTTTTCGAATCGTAATGTCGAACAAATTGTATTTGGCAATTAAATAATGCTATAAACGGCAGTATGTTTTTTGAATGGAAAAAGAGCCGATTTATGCAAGTAGTAGTGTATAAAAACTTGCATATCTTCGGCTCTTTATTTTCATTCCTTATTTTTCTAACGCCCCCTTTACTTTAAGTACATTTATTCACAAAGTAATCTTTTTTACAGGTTACTTAGTGGTAGCCCCAGGAAAATGCGAATTTACAACGTTAATCAAATTCAAACATAAAAAAAGTCGTATTCCCTGTCCTTTAAGGAAAACAACTTTTTTATACGACTTCTTCAAGTAAATAATCCCCATTAACCTTTTTTCGGGACTATTTGTAATCTCTGCTGAGTGAAATTAAACCTGTGCTAGCCCGCCATCTACGAACAATTCAACACCCGTCAAGTAACTGCTTTCGTCTGAAGCAAGGAAAGATACAGCGTTTGCTACTTCTTCAGGTGTCCCAACTTTTCCAGCTGGAACAGTATTTCTGCTATTTTCCAGTACCTCTTCAAGTGCATCACCAAAAAGCTCATCGTATGCAGGTGTAAGAATACCTCCTGGACTAACCACATTTACACGGATTTCAGTACCTTTTAGGTCAAGAATCCAGTTGCGAACTAGTGCTCTTAATGCTGCTTTAGATGCTCCATATATACTAAACGCTGGGTTGCCAATTGATCCAGCAGTAGAGCCCGTTACAATAATAGAACCTACTTTGTCTGGGAATAGTGATAACGCTTTTTGAACAGTAAAGATGGTTCCTTTAACGTTAATATCGAACGTTCTATCAACCTGCTCTTCAGTAATTTCACCTAATGGAAGGAAGTTGCCGATGCCTGCATTAGCAAAAAGAATGTCCAACTTACCTTTTTCCTGCTTTATAATGTCATATAGTTTGTCTAAGTCTTCAAGTTTAGAAATATCACCTTGAACACCGGTTACGTTCTTGCCAATTTGGTTAACAGCTTTATCAAGTTCGTTTTGTCTACGTCCCGTGATATAAACATATGCACCTTCGGTTACAAATTTTTGTGCTGTAGCAAGACCAATCCCACTTGTTCCACCCGTTACAAGCGCTATTTTACCTTCAAATTTACCCATACTTAACACTCCTTTAGAATTAATTTTATTTATGTCTAGTACCTTTAAGTACTTGAGGAACAACTTACAAGATATAGTATCCTTCAGTAAGCACATTATCGGAAGTACCCACTTTTTTGTGATATAGTAACTAAAAAGTAATAAATATGGAATGGAGAGGTTTAGACATGAAAAAATTTAGCTGTGGGTTTGAAGTGACAAAGGAAGTTATTGGCGGAAAATGGAAAGGCCTTGTATTATACTTTTTAATGAATGGACCAAAGAGAACGAGTGAATTAAAGCGCATTATCCCAAATATTACTCAGAAAATGCTGATTCAAACACTTAGAGAGCTTGAAGCCAATGGACTTGTGAGCAGAAAGATGTATAATCAAGTACCGCCGAAGGTTGAATATTCATCCACTGAACTTGGAGAATCTCTTAAACCTATCTTGCAGGAGCTCTGTCAATGGGGAAGCCATTATGCCGAGCAAGAGTATGCAGAAGGTGAATTTGAAATCGCACAACCAGAAGAGGCTTCTTAATGAGGAAACCAACTTATAACACCTTATATGTAAGGTATTTTATTGTTGTACTAAGATTTGGCCATTTTAATTCGAAGTAGATGGCCTCGACTGATTCTTTAAGATCATTAAAGCTTCCTTAATGTAGTTAAAAACGTGTTGATTTGAAAAAAAGTTTGATCATTTCCTATCTAAGTTGTTCAACAATCGCACCCTTTAACGGCACAACGTTTTTTTGAAGTTTGATCAAATTTTATTCCAAATCAGTTCTTAAGAGACCATGTAAAATACTTGAGATCGGTGTAGGTGACTCCACCTGTTGTGCTGTCTTTTTCAAAAGACCAATATCCTTCAGTGGTATCTCACTCGGATTTGCCTCTTTTTTCTCGGCAATCCTATTTCCAATGCTTTGATAAATCGGAGCAGGAAACAACGTTTGTGTCAGCATGTCGACGACGGCTTTTGGATCGACACCTTTTTCTCAGCTGTCGTAAGTGCTTCCTTTAGAGAATAAGAAGCAGAAGAAAGCAGGAAGTTTCCCAAGAGCTTGACAAGCGTTGCTGATCCGACCTCCTCCCCAAAATCGAAGATACCCTGTCCTCCCATCGCTTTTAGAAGGGGTTGGACTCGTTTCTTAGCTTGCTGCGACCCTGCAAAAGGAATCCAAAGCTTTTTGGCAGCCGCTGCTTCAGGTCTCCCAAAGAAAAACTGTTCACAGTGACTCCCCGGAATTTGTCGAATATGGATAGAAAGTGTAACTACATGAATTTGCTAAACTGAAATAGCAGCTAACTTATTCTAAAATGTCTATTCGGAAAATAGTTTTTTGTAAAATCTGAGAAAAGAAACAATCCTAAATAGGCGTTTTTACAGTCGCTATATTTATTAAACAATAATCGTAAACTTATATGTTATGGACTGTGTAACATTTATGTGAAACAAGATTTTTGGGGGAGTCACTGTGGCAAAGATTACTATAGTGTGTCCTTACTTTTTTTAAAACGTTTCCATATCAAGGGCACTAAATTAATGAAAATAATGTACACAAATACTAGGATCATATAAATCCAAAATAAGAGGGTGATGGTGTCTTGCCATTTATTTAACTCTAATTGAGTAACTGTTATAACTAGTATTAAGAACACAACTGCTAATCCTATTAATATCCCCATAACAGTGTAGCGTAGTTTTTTAAATGTCATTTTGTCAATCCCTTCATTAAACATGAGACACATATTCTCCGTAATAATCTCCTGTACTTGCAGTAAATTCTCTTTGTTTTCCATAATTATCCTCATAAGTATATACTGAATTCGATAGCCTCAGTATTTAACTGAGGAATTGGCAGCACTTGAACTGTACGGCAATGTTACAGAAAAGAGTCGAGCTAAACGAACAAACGGCACTAAAATTTTCTTCATAAACTCCTCCTTTTTCAATTATTTTAAGTGGAGGTTGTTATGAAGGGGTATTTTTTTATGTAACCACTTACATTTCTATGTTATCATAGGAAAATATTATTTCAATAAAAGATACCGAATAATGGGCCAGTTTCTAAACGTAATCGCATTAACAATGGATATTCGATAGCCAAATCCCCGTCTTTTGATAATTTTTATTTTATTATGTTTTTCCTCCATGATGCCATTGGAAAGGGGGAGAACGCCAACACCCTCCCTTGAAGAACAACTTCATAACGTTATATTCACATTGACTCCTCGGATTTTGTTGAAGATTGACAAAGAGTGTAACTACAAGAATTTGCTAAATGAAATAGCAGCTAATTGATTCAAAATGTCTATTCGGAAAGTGTTTTTTGAAAAATCCGAGAAAAGAAAAACCAATCCTAAATAGGCTTTTTTACAGTCAGCTTTATTTATTAAACAATATTCGGAGCGGTCTATGATATGAATGTACAACATTTATGTGAAACAAAATCTTCCCTAGAATCAGTATATGTTCACAGGGACTCCCCGGAATTTGTCGAATATTGATAGTGAGTGTAACTATATGAATTGTAAAACTGAAATAGTAGCTAATTTATTCTAAAATGTCTGTTCGGAAAAATGGAAATAGTAGGAAATTTAAATTATCAGTATAAATTGATTAAAACAGAAAAAATTGAAATCTTTTACATGTGTAATTAGAATCCATATGTTAATATTAATTAAACAATAAGTTAAAGGACCGAATATAAATGTTAAAGGATATCAGTGATTGGGAACTAGTGGGCTATGGTGGGAAAAGTACACTCGAAAAAGAGGAGTTACGTTCTCCAAATCGAATAGATTATTTGATTAAATATCCAAGAGAGTTTGATGAAGGTGTTTCTTGGGAAGATCTTACTGAATTAATTGCTGCTAAAATTGGTACACTTTGCGGTCTTGAAATGATGAAAGTTGAAATGGTAATAAGAAAGGGGAAGAGGGGGTGTCTTTTACGTAATTTTGTAAAAGAGCACAATGCAATGATGGCTGAAGAAGGTGGTTCCCTTTTGCCTAGTCTAGTGGACGGTTATCATGAATTATTAGAGTCACCTCTGAAAAACATTGAATTAATTGAATATGGATTCAAATTTATGGAGAAATTTCCTTATTGGTCCGCGATGAAATCTGAATTTATTAATTTACAATTATTCGATGTCCTAATTGGCAATCAAGATCGACATCCGTTTAATTGGTTTTACATTCAGGAGTGAAATTTTCTCCAATATATGATAATGGTGCCTCCTTAGGCTTCCGTTTTGACGATACTAAACTTGCATACATGTTGTCCAATGAACAGGAGTTGAACAAATATACTAACAAAACAAGAGTAAAAGCAGGTATATTTGAAAAGAAAAAAGTCAAAGCTAGAGATTTGATCATATATATTACTTCACTAGTGTTGCGTAAATAGTGTCATAATTTTCAGTTTAATTGTTTACTCTACTTAGAGCCAAAAAAGTAATTACCTTTCTAAAGGCGGCTCCTGTCCATTTGGAAATTTATTTACAATTAGACCTGTGCAACGACAACAATTTGTTGATTAAGGAATGGCTTTTCCTTCAATTTTGCGAAGCCAGACATGTGCTGGTTTCCACAATGCTGCCCTTAAATAACGGCTAATTTGCAAGGTTTTCCGCTTACTTTTTGTTTCGAGTTGTACCAGAACATGAAGACAAAAAACAATAAGTGCGATAAACACTTGATTTTGAATCGCCCATTCACTTTGACCGTAGAATTTCTTGATATTGAGATGTTGTTTAATCCATTTAAAAAACAGCTCAATTGCCCATCGTGATTTATACATTTCCGATATTTCTTCGGCGCTTAAGTCAAAACGATTTGTGATTAAATGAAGTTCATTACCTTTTGAATCTATTATTTTTAGAAGTCGAAAATAGTTTTCAGCTCGGTTTTGAGTTGTACCAATCAACACCATTTGATCCGACAAAACAGATGAATCCTTGGGTAGTTTAAAATCATAAACCTCCCGTACGACTGCGTTTTTTCGTAGCCTAGAAAGAAAAAAGTAGCCTTCATCGGTCATGCGATCAAAACGCTCGTAGTCTAGATAACCTCGGTCAAACACATACATGCATTCTTTATCGTCAACCATAATCTCAAGTTGACCACGATCGTGTTCGCTTGCCGTTGTCATCACGGCTTTTTCGGGATAGGATTCTCCCTTTTCCATAAATACAAGGCGTAAGTGTAACTTTACGCCTGCCTTAGTTTTGCGGAACTTCGCCCATTTATGATTGGTCAAATTTAGTGGCAAAGTACTTGAATCAATAATTTTTAACGGCATGACAAGTTTTGTGTAGTGTGTTTTGGCGTGAATTTGTCCGACTAAATCAAGGAAAAGTCTTTGAAACAAATCTGGATTTAGACCATTTAAACGGCGCGAGAGCTGAGAAATGCTTATAGAATCAAGGTCGATTTCCTTTTGAAGATGATCATCAAAAAGGCAATCACTTAACGCATGAAGACTTTCAACTTCTTCTAATTGTGCAAAAAGTAATAGTTTTAGGAATGATTCTGTCGTTAACTTTTTCGTATAGCAATCTAATTTCAATGTTTTCACCTGTTCTTCAAATAATTGAAGATTAATTGGCGAAAACCATTGTCCAAATGAAGTTTTTCGTGTAATCTTGTCCATGAGATTGGTCCTTTTTTAGTGGATTTGGACGGGTTACCACCTGACTTATCCATTATAAAGGACTTTTTCTATGCATAAAATAATAAAAGTGAACATTTCGAGTATTTTTAATAGTGAAATTAAATTAATGCAACACTAGTGATATTACTTCTCAATATCCAGTTGAATTCAATAATGGTGTAAAGATGTTAGAGGACTTTGACATGAAGCAATATACTATTTTTATAAAATCATTAAGTATTCTAAGTGAAACACAAAAGAAGTGGTTAACGAATCTAATACCTTTTCGAAGGGGAAAAATATTAGATTGGGCAGGAAGGGGTGAAGAATAATATGAGCAACGTTCACACATTATTAGTTGTTTGGCAAGATACGAAAAGTCGGTTGTATTATCACGTAGGAACTTTATCTTATTATAATAATCAATACGAGTTTGCTTATACAAACTACGGAACAGGTCATCGAAAACTAAAAGATGCATTAGATAATGGCTACATGTTGCATCCTGCATTTCCTGATGCAAATAAGATATATCAGTCAAAAAAACTATTTCCAGCATTTGATCGTCGATTGCCTTCCCCTGATCGTTTCGATTTTAAGGCAATCATGTCTGATTTGCATTTAAACGAAAACTCTACAAAAATGGATTTTTTACAACAAACACGTGGTCGACTTGCTAATGATACCTATTCTTTTGAGCAGCCACTACGTCGAGAAAATGATGGGAAATTTTACTCTAGCTTTTTTGTTCATGGAATGCGATATCAAAACCTTCCAGAAGAATGGCCAACATGGTTAGCCGTTAATGAACAAGTAAAATTAATACAAGAGCCAACTAATCCTCATGACACTCATGCTGTTGGAATTTTTACTCAAGGAGGGAAACATTTAGGTTATGTCCCTGGTTTTTATAGTAAAGCCATCTTTTCATTATTATCATATAATGCGACGCCAGAGGTTCGAGTAATTTATATTAATGAAAAGTCAACTCCACATTGGTGGCTTAAATTAAACTTTGAATGTAAAGTTCCTTCTATTCAATTATCTGCTTCATCAGAAGTATTGTCTGTGATGCAATAAACAAAATAGTTAAAACAAGCTCGTAAATCTAAATTGTTTAGAGGTACGGGCTTATTATATACTTTTAAAGTAAGTTAATGAAATGGCGTCCCTTTCCAACCTTACGTTGAAACCTATCATAAGTAAATAAGCTTTTGTTATAATAATTAGTATCAAAAACACCCTGGAGGCAAATATGCTATCATTTGAAGATAAACTAAAAATCATCGAATCGTTCCCCCAATTGGAACGAAAAAATGTGTCATTAAAACGTGTTAATTTTCATTATTTGGAAAGTGGAAGTGACAAAAAGAACGTAGTGTATCACTTACATCCAAATGGAAATGGATTTGTGTATGCGGACAAGCTAAATGAGTATGATACAGATGATAAAGGTATGGTAAATATTCGAGATTTTTCAGAGGAAGAATTAAGAGAAATTATCGAAAAATCTATTCAATCATTAGAACCCAATGCACTAGAAGGAGAGACGATTGAAGAAGAAGCAATGGAAGAAGAAAAATGGGCTGATTCTGAAAATAATACGCTCCTCCTTCTTCAAGAAGAAGGATTTTGGAATATATATGCCGGAGTAAATTTAGAAAATAGTTTTTCAAGCTATATGGAAGCGCGTGAATATCTACAAGAAGAAGGCTTTACCAAATCTAACATGTAAGAATTATAGGAAAGGTCAGGATAGCCATACTCCTAATCAAGAGTATGGCATTTTGAGATTGAAAAAATGGAACAGCTAAGGAGGCTTATCCAAAAAAAGGGAGAGAAAGAACTTGAGCCAAAATAGTGTAGTGCCAAACACCTTTTTATATACATTTAATTATGCTGAAGAAGAAGAGCATTTATGTAAATTGGAAGTTCGTTCCCTATTTCGCGCTAACTTACATGCCTTTATATTAGAGAGCAGGATGAATGTAGACCCAAGTAGGAGTCCTTTTATAAAAGGAAAAATAGAAGTTCTATTTAAGGGTGATACGTTGGAAGATCTATTAAAAAAGGTTGAAGCCATGCCTGCGTGGAATAGTACTTATAAGGTAATTGGCATCAATTATCGAGATATAGATCCCCTAGATAAAATAGGTTTTGAAGAAAGGAAGGCAATCGCTAGACAAGTTGGATGCTTGATTCCAGGTGTAGCGAATCTTCATCATCCTGAGATAGTTTTCTCGATTACCAAGTTAAAAGGAAAATGGTATTTCGGATGCTATTCGGAAAACCAAGGTATTTGGCTTATTCATCAACAAAAGCCTCACAATTATTCAACGGCATTAAATACAAGAGTGGCCAGAGCACTAGTGAATATTGCGGTTCCAGAATTAACGGGTGTTAAGGTGATTGATCCATGCTGTGGCATCGGGACAGTATTGGTAGAGGGCTTATCGATGGGAGTTAATATAACAGGTAGTGACAACAATCCTTTAGTAATGAAAGGCATTCGTAATAATCTCGCACATTTTGACCTTTCTGGACCAGTATTCTTAAGAGATATCAGAGACATAACAGAAATGTATGATGTTGCCATTATAGACATGCCTTATAACCTTTGCTCCGTCGTGTCAGATAAGGAAAAATTTGAAATGCTTCAATGTGCACGTCGCTTTGCGAAAAAAATGGTCGTCGTGACAACGGAAAATATAGATGAAATACTAAATGAAGTAGGTTTTGAAATAGTAGATCGGTGTGAAGTTAAAAAGGGGAAGTTTATACGCCAAATAATTGTTTGTTGTTAATGCATGGGGATGGAATCAAAGAAATTTTCCATTTAGAAGGGAAAGTTTGTTTACTATTTTTTTGATTAGGTAAAACAGAAATCAACATAACAAAACAGTATTCCTCGGTTCAATTTGAGGAATGCTGTTTTGTTTTTCTATTCTTGGAAAACTCACTATTATGCGGATAAGTTCATGCCATATTTTAATAGTTAAAAAGAAATTACTCCGAAAGTAGCTGTGAATAAATAGTTAGAATTGTTAAACTATTGATAATATCATGAATTAACTTCCATTTAATCCTATAGGAGGGAAGAAGATGCAGCGAAAAGAAAACATGGCTTCAAATCAGGAAGTAGAATCGAATCAAAACCAGAAATTTGAGATCCAAGAAATGCTAGTACAGGAACTAAATATAGCAAAAGCAACCTATTTAGAGTACAGCAATAACCACGTTTATTATGAAGAGGATAGAGACAAAGAAATGAAACAAACATATTATAAAGATAGCTCGCTTGATAGAAAAACCATGCATGAGTTACTAGAAAAAACACATCAAAATAAGTTAGGTTATGCACCTCACCGTTATGTTTATCCATGGGTCGATCTTAATGAGAATGGGAAACTTAAAAGTATTTATTCAGGGAAGGAAATGGATCCGGTAGCTGTTATAGAAAAGGATATTCGTATGCTTGAAGAGACAGGTGTTAATAGTAATAGTTTATCCGATAAGGTCACGTTAAACTGTGAGCATGTAGTACCTCAGTCTTGGTTTGATAAACGTCAGCCAATGAGAGGGGATTTGCATCATTTATTTGCCTGTGATCCCTCGTGTAACAGCCGCCGTGGAAACAGCCCTTATGCGGATTTTCCTGACTATGTTCCAGAAAGCTCTATTTTAGGTATACAGGAAGGCTGTGGAAAGGCGGATGAAGGGAAGTTTGAACCTGAATATGGAAAGGGAATTGTTGCGAGAGCAACCTTTTATTTTATGACTCGATATATTGGAATAATGGACAATAATCTAGTAAATCTGGAGGTTTTACTAGAGTGGCATCAGAAATTTCCGGTATCTTTGTATGAAAAACATCGTAACCTTGCTATCTATGACTTACAGGGAAATCGGAATCCATATATTGATTTTCCAGAGCTTGCAGAGAGATGGATATATGAAAAGTAAATCAATCTCCATTTGAGAGAAGAGTTTAAATAGATTCTCTCTTTTATAAGGCCCCATAGTTAGTTTAGAGGCTGGGACAAAACTAAATAACTAGTCTTTAAAGACGAACAATCTTTAATTTAGCTCTTAAATAAAGCTACTTTCTCATGATGGTTATCAATGTTTTTAAATATAGTTAAGTGTAAAAACTCAGACGTTCCATTGCGCTACAGACGCTGGATGCGTCGGGGAGGAAGCTGAGCCTCCCTCGCATGCGCTGCGGGGTCTCAGCCTTTCCTCTATTTCCCGCAGGAGTCGAGCGTCTTCCGCTCCATTACACTTCGTTTTTAAACCTTTTTCTAAAAAAACAAACACGGACTTTTTTGTAATTTAATTACATTATAGTTCGTGTTTGTTGTTGGTTGAAATGCTTATGTCTCAGCCTCTTTATTTTGAAAACTGGTTGGTTTTATTAGCTTCCTCATACAGCTTATTTCTCCAAAAAATATAATAGCATAAAGTAAATGTTAACCAATTTTTCCAAATGATAATATATAATAAATGTAGATAGTAAAAAGTAGCAGTTGGTAGATTTTTGTCTAGTTTGAATGGCAGTAAGCATAGAGAAGCGGGGGAGAGGTTATAAATGAATCAAATTCTTCAAATGGGAGCTAATACAGCGTTAAGTTCCCCGAAAGGATATGTAACGGTTAGCTATGAAATTTCTAATAGGATTGATATATCCTTAACGGCTTTTCTTTTAACTGATTCAGACAAGGTACAAGGAGATAGCGGGATTATATTTTATAATCAACCAAAGAGTCCTTCAGGGGCAGCTACCCTTATACCCCCTGAAAAAGTTGGGAATACAAACGTACATAAAATTAATTTTGATATGAGTAAAGCCACTAAAGGTATTACTAAAATAGCAATAACACTAACAGAGGATAATAGCACTGGATTTTCCAATGTAAAGAATTTAAAGGCGGAGATCTGTACGGATAATAATTCAGTCCAGCTAACCCCAACTCATTTCACAAGTGAAAATGGAATTGTAGTAGCTGAATTATATCTAAGAAATGGGCAGACAAAAGCTAGATCTATTTGGCGAGGGTTTAATTCTGGGCTAGAAGGTCTATGTGAAAATTATGGTGTGGAGGTAAAAGCTGAGGAGCAAAATAAGCCATCCGAATCTATAACTATTCAAAAACAAACACTTAAGGAACCTGTCGGAGCTGTAAATTTTCCTGAGAATAAAAATAAACAAAATACCAAGATAAGCCTTGAAAAGGTAAAGGGGAAGGTAAGTCTCGATAAAAGTCAAAAGCCAGTTATTATCGAGAAAACGCCTGAAATTACTGCGACAGTATCTTGGAAGACTGGTACCGATTACGATATATATGCTTTAGTCTACACTAAGAATGGTGAGCAAATAGATGTGGCTATGTTTGGAGCAGAAGGAACCACTCCTCTTAGAAGCTTTGGAAACGGAGCAGTTGAACACATGGGGGATGTTAGGAGAGATAGTCGAGCAACTAAGACAGAAGTAATAAAATTAAGGTTTAATGATACTATACTCGCAGTTGTTCCCGTGGTCTATTCTGCTCAGTCAAATGGGACAGGCTCATTCCACAGATACAAGGTGTCCATGAGTATAGATAATCATAACGGAACATCTGTTACCATATTTGCCAAGAATGCAAATAATAATGACAGAATTTATTCCTGTGTGCCCGGAATCCTTCATAATACGGAAGATGGGGTTATGATAAGTCCGTTGGAGCTTTATAGTAAGCCAAACTCAGAATTTAGACCTAAGCTTAGGATGGGTGCTTCTAATTTGGTCGAGGTAATAATGGATGAAGGACCGAAAAATGATTACAAGTAAATTAGTATTCTATAAAAATGTAAAAATATAACATTTTATGGTTTTGTTTTAGATAGAATCGATTCTAAAAGTGACTTTTTAAGTCACTTTATTTCCTAAACAATATTTTTCGTGCATCACTAGTACTAAAAAAACTAAAAAATAGGTGCCAGGAAATATTAAAAGACCATAACCTATATTTTCTTTCTCTGTTCATGTATTTAAAACATTCGTTTTTCAACTATTATAATATATAACAAAAGGTAATAAGTGGTATAATTGTATACACACTACTAATATATGTAGAGGGGAGATTATTTAAGAGTGAATTTAAACGAACTAGCAGAAACATTAAATAAAATGTATTCTAATGCCTCAGAAGGAGACCAGGTAGCGAATATACATTTATTTGGGGTTAAATACGCAGATCATATCTTAAGGAATAATTATAAAGCTACTGAAATTGTAAGAAGGTCAGGAATTAAACCATCCTATGCTACTGAATTAAGTAAAGGTATAAAGTTATCTAAGTATGTAACACCAAAAGTTTAAAGGTAAAAAAAGGAAAATTGTGATTATAATGCTTCTAGGTTTCTTCAAATGATATCCAGTAATGAGGGTCTAATAGCTATAGTAAGAAAATTAACATTGCTAAGGCTATAGAGACTAGGTTATGGTTAACCAAAGTGATGACTCGCCCAAATTTGTTTAATATTGAAAGAGAGCGTAACTATTTGAATTTGCTAAACTGAAATTAAGTGACTTTTTAAGTCAATCTATTTCCTAAACAATATTTTTCGTGCATCACTAGTACTGAAAAAAACTATATATGAGTAAAAATCGAAAATAGGAGGGTTATATGAGTGGAGATGGATTGATTTGGCTTGTATTGATAGTAGCTCTATTAATTTTAAATTTTTCCGCAATTTACTTCAATCGAAGAATCAAATTGCCTTTTTGGTTATCAGGTATTATCATCGGTGTATTTGGACCCATTATTGCTTTCATTTCTGGTTCCCTATTTGTGAATCTGGACCATAGTAGTGGTGGTACTGGTGAAGGAGCAGGATTTGGGGCAGCTTTCATCGGTTTAGTCATTATTGCTAACGGAATTAGTTATCTAATCATCGGCATAGCTGCAAAAATAAAAAGTTTTCTAGCGCATAAGAATATTAATCAATAGCTAGAAAACGGAACACACAAAATATTTTCCGGATAGTCATTGTACAGTGAGCCACTCAATCACACCTGTTGAAATCTCCATCCCTGCTTTTTTGATGAAGAAATCTGGAAGCTTGATTCGTATGACTAATTTGAGAGTAAGGGATTCTATTATTTTTTATAAAATGGTGAATGATGAAGTCCAGTAGCGCAAGTCCATACCCTTGTCTTTTGTATTTTTCAATCACTACTAGTAAGCCAATTGAACCTTCATCGTGAATGCCAATAAATCCAATCACCTTATTATTTGAAAACCCACCGAAAAGAGTACCTTCCTTAAGACGTTGGATAACATATGTATAATCATTAGTAGGATAAAAAGTTTTCACTAAAGAAATGTCATTTTCATTAAGACGTCTTATGGTTAATGTTGGTTTTGGAATAGTTACGGGAAACTCTTTTAAAATCGCTGCCTGATAATAGGTATCTCTATGAATTAAATGGTATTTCTCCTGAACATAAGATTTGGCCCAACTTTGAAATACTTCGCATTCTTTTATCTCTTCAATATCTTGTAACAATCTCTTATAATCATCCAAACTGTCACAACTAATCATATAGGTCTCGCTCGGAACATCAAACAATACAACCCCGTGAATATCTGATCGTATGATATTTGCTTGATGTCGTTTAATACTTTCTATCATATTAATATGATGAAGAATATTTTTATTTAAATACCTAAGCGCCATAGCTTCCATTTTTTAAGCTTACTCCTTTCGGGGGTCATAAATCTTCATAACTTTTTACTTCCACAAAAATAGCGTTAGTCCTTCTGAATGCTAATTGATCGTTTAAAATAGTTGGAATCATTGCTTATTAAACTATTTTTTTCTAATTCCCCAAGCCTTTAGTGGTTAATTAGTATAAGAGAAGAGGGATATTCATAGCTCATCCGAACCTGTACTCCCCCATTTACTATTCGAGGCCTTCAGCCCATGGGTGGCTTCCAGTCTTAACCATTTCCTTCAAGTTTTTTGGTCAGCATAAAAGGTATTATTTGAAAAATGGAAGCGTTTTACCTATACTTAGTTTACACGATAAACAAAGTATAGGTAAAACACAAATTTCTTTTAGGAACTACAAAAGTATTTTTCTATTAAGTAGATACGGAGGAGAGAAAATGAAGAAAAAGGTTGTCATTACAGGTGGAAGTGGTCTACTTGGCCGAGATGTCATAAAAGAGTTTATCGATCATGGTTATGAAGTTCTTAATGTGGATAGGCAGTATCCAAAAGAAGCGCTCTGCAGAACAGTAATAACAGACTTAACAAATCTTGGTGAAGTATATGGGGTAGCGTCCCGAAAATGCGGATTTACAACGTTAAGCTGTTTTCATTGTTAAAAACGAAGGATTTAACAACGATAAGACTTTTGAGACAAGTCTTACGAGACACTAGTAAGCTTTATTTTACGTAAAATCGGTTAAGTCCCAATAGATTAGACCATATTGATATAAACCTCATACCCCTTGATATAACAACGATTGTATTCTCAACGTTGTAAATTGTGAAAATCCTGACGCTACCCCGTGAAGTGGTGTCAGCTCCAATCTGGACTCCAAACTCCTATTCTCAATTTTATACTTCAAAATACCTGTTTATAATACATGTTGTATTAGTGATGATTTTAATTTATACAGAGTCATGATGCTAAAAAAAAGATATACGGATAATACGGATAATAAAAATAAGGATAACCATACCAAAATGGGCTCAATAACGTACCAGCCAACAAACCACCTAATAAACCGCCTAGAAATGGGCTTCTCCACCAATATGGTCTCCAAAAGAAGG
Organism: Niallia sp. Marseille-Q9988; assembly: GCF_976954375.1. Taxonomy (NCBI): domain Bacteria; kingdom Bacillati; phylum Bacillota; class Bacilli; order Caryophanales; family Bacillaceae; genus Niallia; species Niallia sp. Marseille-Q9988. The sequence goes on from NZ_CDRJSZ010000002.1 coordinate 181,114, forward strand.
GAGATCCAAAAAATGGTCTAAAGGGAAAAGGCCTAAAAAATGGTCTAAAGAAAATGGCCTTATACCCCAAATCCTTTGGTCTAAATTTTCAACCTGATTATTTTGCCGAGATGGATCGTAATAATATTGCGGTTCTGAATTCATGAAAAGGGATTTTAAATCAGGCTTAAATCTGTAATTGGTGCTTTGTTAAGGGCTAGAACATCGCATCTTTTTTATAAACGTCGCGACTTTCTTAAAAATATCGCGTCTTTTTTATTAGTATTGCAACTTTATTTCAAAGCTACAGAAGATTTATTTTAGTAATATTTTGGCTTAATTTTAAAACGAAAGGAATCTCAATAATTGTCTATCCAAAGGAATAATTGCTATTTAGAATTGAGGATAAAACATTTTATTCGAGGCATTCTATCTTTGTACTAAACCACAAACAGGAGGAAGTAGCATGGCTAATCAAATTGATACTAATAAATTAAAACAAGCAGAGGCAGCCTCTTCTATAGTAAAAGATATGATAACTTCAGCGATTGAACAATCTGCTGCTAATACTACTCTTGCTTCAGAAGCATTAAAACAAGCATCAAATGAAGTTGCAGGCGGTTTTCTATATTTATTGTGTTTAATTAAGTTCAGTAAAGGGAACGGTGGAAAAAATTTGAGATGAGACATATTACCCAAAAAGATTATACATCGCAAACCTATAATCGTCGCCAAATAGAAGAACTGATGGGGATTTGGAAACGAGGTTACTACAGAAAAAATGGTGCTATTCACCAAAAGTAATTTTATAACTATATTCCCAAAAAATTCACCACATAAGAAAATTCTGATTCGGGTAATCTAAAAAGGTCAAAAAATTCAAGGAGGATTCATCATGACAGTAATAAATGATGTTAAGACAGCTCTAGCAGGATTAAAAAGTGCACAAGCAAGTTTCGAAACATTTGCTCTTGGTACAGATAATCAACAGGCAAAGCAACTTTACCAAGATGCTGCTAAACAAACCCAATCTGTTATTAACAGCCTTGAACCACGCGTTCAACAAATTGAACAAGAAGAACCTCAATACAAACAACAATAATGAGTAAGATAAAAAAGGTTGGCCTCCCAACCAACCTTTTTTAATTCCTTTAAATAATGGGAAAAACGGAGATGGTTTCATGAAAGACAAAATAACCAAAATAAAAATTTTTCTTTCCATTTTAGCCGTGATCGGGTTTGGAACAGGATGTAACGATAACCAAAATCAGTTAGATGAGGATAACAATCATTTAGGTATTTCACAAGTACATACGAGTAAACCCATCGGTCAATCTGTTGCCAATAGGGCTAAAGAAAAGATTATTACCAAAGAAGAAATTTCAGATGTAAAGGCTGTGAATACAGATAAAGAGCTTTTTGTAGCAATAAAGGTAGAAAATTTCAATCGTTTTCGATTAAAAAGTATCGAGAAGACAGTAAAGTCAGACTTAGAAAAAATGTATCCGAATCATAAAGTCGTCGTTTCGACGGATAAAAAAATGTTCTGGGAACTCGAAAAAATAGAACAAAGACTGCAAAAAAACAATATGAATAAGAAAAGCTTGAAAAAAGATTTGCAAAAACTTGAAAGTATTCTAAAGGAACAGACGTAAAGAGGAAGGATCGAGCTATGTCAAATAATCAAAAGAAACAATTAACTCCTGTCCAACAGGAGTACCAGGAATTACAAAAACAACGTGAAATAAAAAGACCGGTTGTAACAAATTGTATAAAAGCCTTTCTAACAGGTGGTCTCATCTGTCTTATTGGTCAGCTTATTCAAGACTTTTACATCTATTATTTTGATTTTACAGAGCAAACGGTCGGAAATCCGACGGTAGGTACTTTGATTTTTATTACGATGCTTCTTACCGGTTTTGGAGTATATGATCGAATGGCCCAATTTGGGGGAGCAGGGACAGCTGTACCCGTAACTGGTTTTGGTAATGCGGTCATATCACCTGCCATTGAACATCGAACCGAAGGATTTGTACTGGGCGTAGGCGGCAATATGTTTAAACTAGCCGGTTCTGTCATTTTATTTGGTGTGTTTTCTGCTTTTATCATTGCCTTAATTAAAACAATTTTAATCAGATGGGGTGGTTTATAATGCTTGCAGGTCATCGTACATGGGTTTTCGAACAAAAGCCTGTGATTATTTCCACTGGAACAGTAGGTGGACCATTTGAAGCAGATGGAGCTATATCGGAAGATTTTGATCTTCTTCATGCCGATTTATGGCTCGGACAGGATTCCTATGAAAAAGCACATAAAGTTTTTTTTGAAGAAGCTTGTCAAAAGGCAATGGAAAAAGGAGAAATACAAAAGGAACAGGTTCAGTTTCTTCTCGCAGGGGACTTGATCAATCAGATTACTCCCACAAGTTTCGCTAGTCGAACCATTGGAGCTCCTTATTTTGGTTTATTTGGTGCTTGTTCTACCTCTATGGAAGGATTGGCTCTAGGTGCTTATATTATTAATACAAAGGGGGCTAAATATATATTAACAGGGGCTTCGAGTCATAACACAGCTGTTGAAAAACAGTTTCGTTATCCGACAGAATATGGAGGACAAAAACCACCTACTGCACAATGGACGGTTACTGGTGCTGGTGCGGCCCTTTTAAGTGATTCTGGGGATGGACCGAGTGTCACTTCTGCTACGATAGGCCGTGTGATTGATATGGGACTGACCGATCCATTTAATATGGGGGGGGCTATGGCACCAGCTGCTGTTGATACGATTGAAGCGCATTTAACGGAAAGAAAGATTGATCCCTCTTATTATGATTTAATCGTCACTGGGGATCTTGGAAAGATAGGGCGTGAAGTTTCCCTTGATTTATTTAAAAAGCATGGAACTTCCATTAGTGAAGGACAATTCCAAGATTGTGGACTTATGATTTATCGGAAAGGACAACCAGTCCTCGCAGGGGCAAGTGGGGCGGGGTGTTCAGCAACAGTAGTCTATGGTCATTTATTAAATCGCATGAAAAAAGGCGAATTTAAAAGAATGTTAGTAGTGGCCACTGGTGCTTTATTATCACCTCTTTCTTTCCAGCAAAATGATACGATTCCTTGTATCGCTCATGCGGTATCGATTGAATACGGAGGTGAACAATCATTATGACCTACTTTTGGGCTTTTACCGTAGGTGGTTTGATTTGTGTCATTGGGCAAATTATGTTTGATGTGTTTAAACTAACTCCGGGACATACGTTAAGTACCCTTGTAGTAGTGGGGGCCATTTTAGATGGGTTTGGATTATATGAACCCTTGATTGACTTTGCTGGTGCAGGAGCTACCGTACCTATTACAAGCTTTGGGAATTCCCTTGTACATGGGGCCATGCAAGAGGCAGAACAACATGGGTTAGTTGGTGTGCTCACAGGAATGTTTGAAGTGACCAGTTCAGGAATTTCAGCAGCCATTATTTTCGGCATGATAGGGGCTTTAATTTTTAAACCAAAAGGATAAGGAGAATCTAGGATGACAGTAGGATCAGATGTCAAACAATGTTTTGTCAGTTTAAAAGGAGTAGAAGCAAGTCTTTCAAGTTTAGCATTACAGACTCTAGATGATGATTCGAAACGTTCATTACATGAAACCATGATGGTTGTACATGAAGTAGTCACGGATTTAAAAAAACGAGTTGGAGAATTAGAACAAGAGGAATTTCAGTACAAAGGTTTTTAAGAGATATAATTTTTATAGGGGGTGTTAAGTGGTGCCTGAATGGTTAGATATTGCCGTAAGGTCAATATTCTTTGTTGTTGTTTTATTTTTTATTACAAAATGGTTAGGGAAAAAGCAAATCTCTGAATTATCTTTCTTTGAATATGCAACTGGTATTTCCATTGGAAGTATAGGTGCTGAAGTTGCTATGGGACTGGAACGGAACATTTTTCATGGAATCATTGGAATTGTCATTTTTGCAGCAATACCCTTTTTATCTGGTTTGCTTTCCTTAAAAAGTAAAAAGTTCCGTGATTTTGTAGAAGGAACAGGAACTGTCTTTATAAAAGATGGGAAAATCATGGAAGATAATTTAAAAAAGGAAAGATACACGACAGATGAATTATTAGAATTACTTCGTAAGAAGGATGTTTATCAGGTGTCTGATGTAGAATTCGCTGTATTAGAGGCAACAGGGGATTTATCCGTCATGTTAAAGAAAGAAAACCAACCATTAACAGCAAAGGATCTAAACTTGACGGTTGCTTCAATTAAAGAGCCTCAGACTGTCATTATGGATGGTGTGATCATGGATGAACCACTTGCGACTATTGGACGAAGCCGTGCTTGGTTACACACTGAATTAGAAAAACTTGGTGTAACGGTAGAAAATGTTTTTCTTGGACAAGTTAATTCCTATGGAGAGTTAACAGTTGACCTGTTTGACGATCAATTACAAGTCGCATCTCCTCAAGAAAGACCTTCAATTCTTTCGACCATGAAAAAATGCCAAGCAGACTTAGAGTTGTTTGCTCTTGGAACCGAATCAAAAGAAGCTAAGCAAATGTATAGTAAAAATAGTGAAAAACTACAAGAAGCTATTGATAAAGTGATGCCTATTTTAAAAGGATAATGGTTTATTTCGCTATATTGGATGATCTTAAGACACATAACAAAAAAGTAGTACCATTTTTTGCATAATAACATTAAGTCGAATCTTGAAAATAAAATCTTTGGAAAAATATCTTTTTTTAAATTGATTAGAGGGTGCTTAAAATATTAAAACATTACTGGTTAACTTTCTCTGTTAATTTTTGCAGTATTGTCAAAGAGATGAACATCCTTAGTCTGACTTCAGACTAAGGTGATTTTTCCTAAGAGGTGTTAGAAGTGTCTATTTTTTTAGTTAAATTAATTTATATATATATTGTTTTTATTGTATCCATAAAAATTTTAGGGAATCAGCCCTAGCACAACTTACCCCTCACGAATTTGGAGCGATTCTATTTTTATCTTATTTAGCATTGGGGTCCATTAAAGTAAATGGAGTAACAGAGGGGATTATTGGAATCATTGTTATAACGGGCGTCACTTAGTTATATCAAAATTAAGTTTATTAAATTGGTTAAACCCTTTTATTATAGGAAAACCGACTATTTTAGTTAAACATGGAAAAATTGTATATAAAAATTTAAGGAAAAATAGATATCCTTTATCTGAGCTGTTGTCAGGTTTAAGAACAGCAAGATATCCAGATATTCAAGATATTGAATATGCGATTTTGGAAGCAACAGGTGAAATCAGCATTTTACCAAGGAAAGAATTAGTTCCTGTTACTCCAAAGGATTTACATATGAAAGTAGAATACCATGGATTCCCAATAGCTGTTGTAATTGAAGGGAAAGTTCAGAAGCGTAATTTAAAATTAATCAACAAGAATGAAGAGTGGCTTAAGCAAGAACTAAAGGCAAAGGGATATCATCAAATTAAAGATATATTTTACGCTTCTGTTAGAGATACCGACCATTCACTAAACATTAACACATTTGATATTAGCGACTAATCTTAAAACGATTTCCCCTCCCTATATTAATCCTAGATAAACGGTTTTAGGTAAATATGGTTTTCTTAGTACAGTACCTTATCAAACTATCAAGTTCTAAGTATTTTTGAAGAAAGATGAGAAACCAAATGCATCATTATAACTTTTTCCATACTATGGGGATATAAAGAGTGAAACTTTGAGTGTGGTTGTTGTTTAATAATTAATTTTCTTTCCCGAAAAAACAGTCAAATGCCTAAAAGGCTAATGCTATAATAGAGTTTTCCATTAATCTAATAAAAATCAATTCACCAACAAATTGATCCGAAATAATTAATTAAAAAGCCGATTTTTCCTTGACATAAAAGGAGAATCGGCTTTTTACTAGTTATCCCTATTACTCATCTTTATTATCCCTATCGAAGAGGGGCAGATCTCAACAAGAAAAATTGCTAATTTTAAAGTTGGGCATGTATTCGATATATCCCAAACGAATGCACCATTAGAAGATTTACCAAAAATATTCCCTAATAAACAGTTTAATTTCCAAATTGAAGAAGGCAGAAATGTCGAGCATTTAAGGAAAGGGATAGAAGCTGTTTCTAAAGAATTAAATATCGATATGAGAGATATGCGACAATCGGAATTAGGTGTAACAGAATTAGGAGCATCTAAAGGTGCCTTTGTTCAAGGTAAAGATGGTAAAGGTAAAGAGATTGTTATGAATAGTCGTAACACAGAAACACAAGCATTAGCAACGTCTATTCATGAGTTGGCCCATATAGTACCATTATGACCAAGTGCAATCTACGTTAAGCGATGGGAGCCGTTTCGTTCATTATGACTATAGAGATAAGTTTAATATCAACCTCGGTGAACCGTATCATAAGTAAAAGAGGTTTTTGAGGGCATATAAGATTCTAAACATTGAAAAACAGTTAATTTATCTAATCAAGTTTTTAAATTGACTAGCACTTTGAAAGGATGTTGACACGCTAGTAAAGCAAAAAGGCTGCCTAAAAAACAAAAATTTCTTTTAGCCAGCCTTTTGGATTATGCAGTTTTGGAAATGAGTTCGTTAATTTTTAATAAGACCCTTGATTCATCATTAGCGGAATGGAAGCCTTTTGATATATTCTTTTATGTATAATTTATTTTAAATAAAAGAAAACACAATCCCTGTTCAGTTGAACCAATCCACAGCATAAATGATCCAAATACTCCGCAATTAAGCATAAAAAGCACCTTCCTTACAGTTAAGTGAAGGTGCTTCTTTTCTAATAGATTTTGTAAAGCAACATTGTAAATGTAAGCTTATGCTTAATTGTTTAATTCCGAAATATCCATTTCTTTTATGATTTCTGCTATCCGATTTTTTCCCCATTCATACATCATTTCAACGATAGGAAGTAAAGTCATCCCCAATTCAGTCATGGAATATTCCACTTTCGGTGGAACTTCTGGATAAACCTCGCGATGAACTATTCCATCTTCCATCAGTTCTCTTAATTGATTCGTTAATATTTTATGAGATATTTTTGGAAAAAGCCTTTGGAGATCACTGAATCGATGTGGTCCTTCTACCCCTAAATGCCATAAAATAACGATTTTCCATTTACCACTTATAATTGATAAGGTAAGTTCTTTTTCACAATTATAATCACCATTTATGATCTTTTCTTTAACTTCATCTCTAAATGTATCTGGCATAAATTCTTACCTCCTTATTTGTATCAATTGTAACCTGTTGGTAACCTCCTTACAAAAAAGTGCAGTCTTCACAGTGAAGAAACCCAGCAGTAGAATGAAATAGTCGTCTTACCGGCGAATTATTTTTATTAATGAGGAGGAACTACTAATGAGTAAAAAAGCACTTTTAATTATACCACCAGAACGTTTCAATGAAGACGAATTATTTCAACCAAAAGCGGAATTGGAAAGCAACGGAATTGAAGTGACAATTGCAAGTACAAAAACAGGTGAAATCATAGGGGATTATGAAGGTAAAGCAATTGCTGAGGTCATTTTCTCAGACGTTTCTGCGACTGACTATGATGTTGTATCTGTTATTGGTGGATCTGGTACGAACGATCATTTATGGGAAAATAAAGAATTACAAGACTACTTGAAACAAGCGTATACTAATAAAGTTCTTGTAACAGGGATTTGTGCAGGTGCGGTTACTGTAGCTAAAACGGGTTTACTTACTGGAAGAGAAGCAACTTGCTATCCAGTAGATATACAAAAAGACCAATTAAAAGCGAATAAAGTAACATATGTTGAAAAACATGTTGTTGCTCATGATGATATTATCACTGGTGATGGTCCAGATGGCGCTAAAGAATTTGGAGAAGCTTTAGTAAAAGCATTAAGCTAATTCTACAGTCTCTTCGCTGAATTTTCATATAATCAAAAGCCTACGGAATTAATTCCGTAGGCTTTTGGCTATCCAAATGTAAGAAAAATACACCAAATATTAACTCTGATTCAATATGAACCGTGTTACGATATTTATATAGTTTTACTAGGTCGTCTTTTAGTTGAATATCAATCAAATTCAATCGAAAATCAAACCTCAACTTTTTCGTCATACTAAAAAAGTTAAGAGTAAACAGTAAAAGCTTACATAATTGAAGCTGATAAGAGATTTAAAAGGGTATATTTTTTACACGATGCTGGGAGGGACATAAACCCCACTGCCACCTTAAAACTTTATAAAAGAAAGACAAACTACTCATTATTAAGGAGGATTAAAATGGAACATATTGTAATTAATGCTGTATTAAAACCAAAAGAAGGCCTGCAGGGGCAACTATTATCAGAACTCAAAAAGGTACAAGCGGTATCAAGGGAAGAGAGTTTTTTTAGTGGTCTTTATTAAGAAGGGAGCATTTCGCCGTATCTCCTTCGAAACAAATCTTTTGATTTGGACAGACCAAATGGCTAATATATTAATATCGCGAATTACCGATTTGGCGTGATGCTTTCAGATCATCTATCCAGCGTCCATTGGGATAGTGATAATCGATATAGAAAGAGGCAAATGACATTGAAGCAGAAATTGGAACGCTTAAATGATGAACAAGCCGTTGAAATTTTTAAAGCATTGTCGAACCAGACGAGGGTGAGCATTCTTCAAATGTTAAAAGATCCCGACAGTCATTTTTCACCGCAAGCCCATATTATTGCTGATGAAGGATTTGAAGGTGGGGTTTGCGTAGGGGATATCCGAAGCAAGGCCGGGATTTCGCAATCCACTACTTCACAGTATTTATCGATTCTGCTGCAAAGCGGACTGGTTGAAATGAAGCGAATCGGACAATGGACGTATTATCGCCGTAATGAGGAAACGATTAAAAAGTTAGAAAAATACATTGGTACAAAAATTTAAGGAGAATTGAAGTGAGTTTATTACAGCATCGAGCATATAACAGGTTGTACCAAAAGGATAAAATGACGCTTGGTTTCACGATTCCGACGGCAAGGATGTCCAAATATCCGATTATGGAAAATCAGTTGTCGCTTGCCCGCAAAATTGAAGACCATGGTTTCGCGGCATTGTGGCTTCGGGACGTTACGATTCAGAATTTGAATATTGATGATAACGGTCAATTGTATGATGTATGGATTTATTTGACCTATCTTGCGGCCCATACCAAGGAAATTGCACTTGGGACGGCGAGTGTGGTCCTCCCGCTGCGCCACCCTGTCCGAGTGGCAAAGGAAGCATCATCTATTGACCGGTTGTTTCCCGAACGGCTGATCATGGGAGTGGCTTCAGGAGACCGGGATAAAGATTTCACAGCTTTGGGAATATCCAAGCTCGAAAGCGGAGGGCTGTTTAAAAAGAATTATGCATTCCTTGAACGGCTATTAAAGGAGCACAATCCCACTATCAACAGCGATTTAGGCATCATCGATGGAACGGATATGAGAATGATCCCCAAACCTTTTTCTTCGATTCCGACCATGGTGACAGGATTCAGCAATCAATCGATTGAATGGATCGCCCAGAACGGGGACGGCTGGATCCAGTACCCGAGGATTATCCCGCAACAAACTCAATTGATTAACGAGTATCGCGAGTTGTCGGAAATTTACGCCCCAGGAGTGTTTAAACCTTTCACTCAGACTTTATTTATCGATTTATCGGAAAATCCCGATTTGTCTCCTGTTCCGATTCCGTTAGGATTTCGTGTAGGGCGCAAACAGTTATTAGAAATTCTATATCAATTTCAATCCATTGGTGTCAATCACCTGGCATTTGTATTGTATTTTTCAAAGCGCCCTCCAGAGGAAGTCATCCAGGAGCTTGGAGAGTTTGTGTTGCCTTACTTTTCGACTCATGAAATTCCAGTATTAGATTAGTTTTAAAAATTAGATAAGGGAAGAAGATGAACTTATGTCTAAACATGCAAATAAACTAAACGAAATTCCTTTCTCGGTGCTTGATCTTTCACCGATAACAGCCGGAAGTACTCCTGCTGACTCTTTCCGCAATACATTGGAACTCGCACAGCATGCTGAAAAACTTGACTACAAACGTTTTTGGCTCGCTGAACATCACAATATGCCGTTTATCGCCAGTTCCGCCACTTCTGTGGTGATGTCCCATGTGGCAGCCGGTACATCAAAAATCCGGGTTGGTTCAGGAGGAATCATGCTGCCGAATCACGCTCCGCTCGTCATCGCTGAACAGTTTGGCACTCTTGAATCCTTATATCCTGGGCGAATTGACCTTGGTCTGGGGCGTGCACCTGGTACAGATCAGTTGACCGCTCGTGCATTGAGACGCGACTTGAGAAGTACCGGAGATGACTTTCCTGAGCAATTAGCGGAACTCCGCGGTTACTTTGATCCATCCCTGGCCCAAGGGAACCCTATAAAAGCGATTCCGGGTGAAGGTTTGAATATTCCAATCTGGCTGCTGGGTTCAAGCGGCTTCAGTGCGCAGCTGGCCGGAGAACTGGGTTTGCCATTCGCGTTTGCCGCCCATTTCTCGCCACTTAACACTCTGGGTGCTCTACAGATCTATCGCAAGGCGTTTAAGCCTTCGAATGTTCTCGATAAGCCGTATGCGATGGTGGCATTGAATATCATTACAGCAGAAACGGATAAAGAGGCAAAGCGCCTTTTCACAACCCTGCAGCAGCAATTTTTGAATCTGATGAGTGGCAACCTTACACAGCTTCAACCACCGGTAGATGACATTTCCGAATTGGCCAGCAGCTACCAATTAAAGTCTCTCGAGCAGCAATTAGGCTCATCGATTGTTGGCAGCCAGCAGACGGTAAAGGACAAGCTATATACATTTTTGGAGGAGAGCCAGGCAGATGAAATAATGGTCATTGCACAAGTTTACGACCACAAAGCTCGCCTGCATTCATACGAGCTTCTGTCAGAAATTACAAAAAGTGAAAGGTAATAAGGAGGACATCAGCAAGGAAAGTATTGATGTTTTACTTGATAAAAGGGAACCGTTTTTAGATGTGGTTTGGATCAAGTATTTCTATGTGTCACAAGCAGGATTTGACATCACGAATTCTTCCAAAGGGCATCACCATCCTTAAACACGTGACAGAGCGATACTAAATGTTTTTATACCATCATATATCTAGCAGTAACATATACTAAAAACAGTAGATTATTTGTATTTATTGTGTTAAATGAGAATAATACCAACGATGCTTTACAATTATAAGGGGGCTTATCATAATGAGCAAAAAAATCGCTACACTAATAACAGACTTATTTGAAGATGTAGAATTCACAGAACCAGCACGAGCATTTAAAGATGCTGGTCATCAAGTGATCACAATCGACATACAGGCTGGAAAAGATATTACTGGTAAAAAAGGTGAAGCAGTAAAAATTGATAAAGGAATTGGGGAAGTTAATCCTCAAGACTTTGATGCTTTATTCATCCCTGGCGGCTTCTCTCCCGATTTATTACGTGAAGACGACCGTTTTGGTGAATTCGCAAAAGCATTTATACAAGAAGGTAAACCTGTTTTTGCCATTTGCCATGGCCCACAAGTATTAATTGATACAGACCTATTAAAAGGCGTCGACATAACAGGTTTCAAATCAATAAGGAACGATCTCAAAAATGCAGGTGCTAACTACAAAGATGAAGAAGTTGTGGTAAGCAATAATATTGTAACAAGCCGTTTTCCGGATGACATTCCTGCCTTTAATCGTGAATCCTTAAAATTATTAGCTGAATAATAGCGTAAGTACTCAATAGTATCGTTTTAGAAATTAATATTTCACAATGAATTTCAATAAAAAAAGGTTTTAATAAGAAAGGGGTTTTACTATGTCATTAAATGGTAAACGAGTAGTTGTTTTAGGGGGTACTTCTGGTATTGGTTTAGCAACTGCCAAAGCGTTTCTCGATCAATCAGCTCAAGTGATCATTGCCAGCCGTTCTGTTTCCAAATTAAATGAAGCAAAACAAGTTCTTGGTGGCAATGTAGAAGCAATTGAAATCGATTTTCGAAGCGAAGAAAAAGTAGCAGAATTTTTCAGTAAGGTTGGAAAATTTGACCACCTTGTGGTAACAGCAGGTGAAGGAGCAATGGGGCACTTTAGCGAACTGCCTGTGGCAAGTGCAAAAGAGGCGTTTGATAGTAAATTCTGGGGGCAATATATCACTGTCCGTTTTGCACTTCCATATTTAAGCAATGAGAGCTCAATCACCTTAACCTCTGGTGTATATGGAGTTCGTCCTCCTCAAGGCGCTACTACGTTAGCGGCAATCAATTCAGCCATTGAAGGATTGGTTCGAGGACTTTCTATAGACCTAGCGCCTATTAGGGTAAACGTGGTTTCACCTGGAATTGTAGATACTCCAATCTATGCTGGAATGTCAGATGATCAGAGGCAAGCACTGTTCAACGGCATTGCACAACAGCTCCCTGTTGGACGGATTGCAAAGCCGGAAGACATAGCTGAAACCTATGTATACCTTGCTAAAAATGGTTTTACTACTGGGACGACTGTTCTTATTGATGGCGGGGCTCACTTGGTATAAGTGAGATTATAATGTTATTTTTGTGGCTATACTACAACATGTATAGCCACATTTAATTTTTTAATAATGATCCGATTTTCCAATAAACGGTAATGATTGAAGAATTGCAGTTCAAGAAAAACAAGGTGAGATATGAAAGGCATGATGAAAATGAGTTTACCTGACAATGAAAAAATATTGAGAATTAAGCATTCACTTGAAAAACGTGTAGTAACTTTACCTGATGGAACCTTTCTTCCAAGCATTGGTCAAGGAACATGGTACATGGGTGAAAATCCTGAATCGAGAAACAAAGAAATCAAAGCTTTGCAACTTGGAATTGAACTAGGCATGAAGCTAATCGATACGGCTGAAATGTACGGAAATGGCGATTCCGAACGTTTAGTTGGTGAGGCAATCAAGGGGCGTAGAGATAAAGTTTTTTTAGTATCGAAAGTATATCCTCATCATTCCGGGTTAGATTTGATTGAAAGTGCATGTGAAAATAGTCTAAAACGACTAGGAACAGATCATCTTGATTTGTATCTTTTACACTGGAGAGGTCGTGTTCCATTGGCAGAAACGATTGAAGGAATGGAGAGACTGCGCAAGGATGGTAAAATTGTAAGATGGGGAGTTTCTAATTTTGATACGGATGATATGTTAGAGTTGTGGGATACCGCTAACGGAAAAAATTGTGTGACAAATCAAGTGTTATATCATCTAGGTTCTAGAGGAATTGATTATGATCTCCTACCATGGCATCATGAACATAACATGCCAATTATGGCCTATAGTCCCCTGGCCCAGGGAGGGAGCTTAAGAAGACAATTACTAAGCGATCCAACCATCATTGAGATTGCAGAAAGATACAATGTGCAGCCATTACAAATTGCTCTTGCATGGACCATTCGTTCGAACAACGTAATTGCTATCCCAAAAGCTGTTAAGGAAGAACATGTTTTAGCCAATGCTCAAGCTGCTACTATTCAATTGACCATAGAAGATCTGAACAGACTTGACGAGGTATTTCCAAAACCAACAAGAAAAATACCTTTGGATATTATATAAAATGAATGGGAACAAAGGATCGATCGAGACTTATTAAAGCTTCAGCGACTCCTTTTTTTCCTATTTCAACCGGCCAAGCGACTTTTGTATCCAATCATGGAAGGATTTCCTCAAACGTATTGGAAAAAGTTTTGAAATCTTTTAATACGGTTTTCCCTTTTTCCGTGAAGAGAGGATAGATCACCATTCCTTCGATTTTGTCTCCTTTCTTATCATAAGGTAGTGTATCAATGATTTGAATTTTATCGATAATTCGGTCAGCACCATACCCTGATAATAGAACAAGAATGAACAAAACAACGAGGGTCTTTTCCATCTATTTCATTATTATCCAACATTTCATTCAAGAGGCTAGTTTAAGTACAGTAATTTTAAAAATTACAAACTCTAATGCGTTCTGATTTTAATCCATAAATTTACAGTTGACTTTACAAACTGTAATAATTAAAATTACAGTATAGCCAGTAGATGAGCTGAATAATATGAAGGAGTGTGTATAAGTATGGTTAATTTGTATACGACACCAAGTTGTACTTCTTGCCGAAAAGCAAAAGCTTGGTTTGAAGAACATCAAATTGAGTATATTGAAAGAAACATATTATCCAATCCCCTTACAGTCGATGAGATTAAATCAATTCTTCGATTGACTGAAGATGGGACTAATGACATTGTTTCAACTAAATCAAAAACATTTCAGGAATTAAATGTAAGTATTGAATCTCTTCCACTTAATGAATTTTATAAATTAATAATCAACTACCCTCAAATGTTGCGCCGGCCAATTATCCAAGACGAAAAAAGATTACAGGTTGGATATAACGAGGAAGAAATCCGCAGTTTTTTGCCTCGTAGACTTCGCACATTTTCGAACGTCGAATGGCAAAAAGTGGCCAATTAATATTATTTCGGAAGGAGGAAGAAAGTGATGATTGAAGTATTCGTTACAGTTAATTATAAAGATAAAAATTATCAAACCAATGTCATTGTAAATAAAGAAATGGCATGGGAAAAAATTAAACAGTTAGCAGAAGAACAAGTTAAAAAACAATGGGGTTATTAAACTTAATTATACAAAAATTTCTAAACAAACAAATATGTTTACGCACCTTTAAGGAAGTGAAGGTGATTCGTAAAGATTTACAGGATGCTTGGAATTCCTTATTCATGGTTAAGAGTTAATACAACATTTCTAATTAGATACTTGACAAGATAAACTGTAATATATATTGTTACACTATGTTGATTGATTTTAAAAAAAGATGCAGAAGCTATATGTAAAGCAAAAAGGTAATTAGCTGTGTTGATTTATAAGGAGGCAGGACATGAATAGTGATTTTACACTTGCCATTCATAGTTTAACTTATCTTGCGTTGCAGCCGGACCGTATGTCAACAAGTGATGGTATCTCAGAGAGTGCTGGTGTCCACCCAGTACGCATTCGTAAAGTGCTGAGCTTGTTAAAAAAACATGGATTTATAAAATCAAAAGAAGGAACCGGCGGCGGATTTATTTTTACTCTAGAGCTTAGTGAAGTTAATCTTTGGGAAATATATATGATAACCTCTGAAGGTGCTTTACAGCCTAAGTGTACTGATTCAAATGAAAAGTGTATTGTGGGAGCAAATATGAAAAGTGTATTATTTACAATTTTCTTAGGTGCGGAAGAACATTTGGGTGAATATTTAAAGAACTATACAATTAAAGAAGTTGTCGATCTTATAAATCAAGAACAAAATAGCGGCTGTGACTGACGGCCGTAGACTTCTTTTTATTAAATTGTAATAAAAAACATTACAGATTTATCTAGGTGATATATCCCCGATGACTGTAGCTTAAAAAAAGGTTCTATCTTGATTACATTCATAAAATACAAAAATAACTTAAGAAGGTGAAAAAGGATGTTGACGAATGGTAATTCCGTTTTGAAAACAGGTGATTGGATTAAGGGAAAATCAGAGGATGGGGAATTAATAATTGGTTATATTGAATCACAGAGTATTCTGGATGGAGTTGTTAAAGTAACGGTTGCTACGAGTGACAATCGTGAAACGCTTGGCAAAACAATTCCGATTTTAAGTAAAAATGTTAGGAAACTGCCACTTTCTAAGGTGGTAAACAAGGAAGAAATTCTATTTCTAATAGACTTGGCATTATCAACGGGGGATGAAGCATGGTTTATTGAGCTTTCTTCCAAGTTAAACTCAATCAATCAGCTTGTTGATGGAGTACATTAAAACTTATACAAATTATATATAGATTTTTTAAATTAAATTACAACGTGTTTGGAAATATTCATTTTTCGTGAAAATCGTGATTCATCACTAACGGAGCCAGTAATGGTTTTCCGTTGTACATATGAGATATGTATAAGGTATATATAGTTTTAATATCATGGTTATATTCGGTTAGGACAATAACAACAAGAATTATTGTAAAATATTTATAAAGTTTATAGATAACATATGCAATTAATACATATATGTTATCACGTCTGTTGATTAACTAATTTTTATCACTAAAAACTAATAAAAAAGAGAGATTCCATGTAAAATGTAAGTTACCACACAAACCTTTACAAGGAGGAATCTCTAGGCTTGCGAATACCACGATTTTCACACTACTTCAAAACTTTATTTCACAAAAAGAAATCGACGGGATTCTAGCTGTTCAGTTTGAAGATACGGCTCGTAAATGTGATGTATCAACACTTTTAAACTACTTGGTGGGTGCCGCTACATTTGAATGGAAAAGTATGCACCACGCTGCGGATGTTGCACCAGCACAAGGCTTGAAATCAGTGGATTATTCGACACTTTCAAAACGTTTAGGTGAACTGAATTATCTCATCGTGAAACGCATTTTTGAACGGATTGTCAGCCGTTTAATTAAAGTTTTTACACAAGCGCATCCAGGTAAAATCAGATGTAGAAGCCTTGTCATTTGCAGGTTTTACACGCCTGTTTCTTTGGCATGCACTTCCATTAAAATGGCGAATATACGTCGAAGAAATTCTGTCGTCAGCTCGGATGATGTATCAAAAAAGTGTTACGTGATTTTGGCTAATCAACACGTGTGACATTTAAGTATAGAAGAAAAGCGAAAACTCACGTATCGTAATTGTTGCTTAGACAAACCACGATAGGAGTTTTCGCCTTGTATAACCAGTTTATCAAATTGATTTTACCGTTACCATCTTTTTTTACAATTTCTTTGCCAACCGACGATGAACCAAACGGATTTCCATCTGCCATTCATGTGTTGGATCGCTTTCATCTCGTCCAATTTTTCACGGATGCCCAACAAAGATGTAGACGGTATTTAGGTGAAGTAAAGAAACACCATAAATCACGTTTTATTGACCGCTGCTTAGCACAAAAACCTGCAGAATTAACAGCGGAAGAACGTGGGTGGGTTTGTGGCTGAATGGCACAAGGAAGATTTGCATACGAAGCATATTTATCAAGCATTAAATCACATACGTTATGAGTTATTCGATAAGAAAAATTAAAAGTTTTGCCTTTTTGAATTTGCATCCCTCAAAGGATCGATATTAATATTGTATTGTATTTTAATGTCCATCTTCTCAAACAATTCAATCCATTTTTTTTCTTCCATTGGTTTTGAGAATGGTCTTTTTGTTTGTATGCCAATCTGTAATGGATCCACTTTCAATTCTTGCATCTTTTTAAACAGTTCATGTGTTTGTTTTTCAAGATGGGTTTCGATATCTTTTTTCATATTTTCTAATTCCTTTGGGTCAAATAATTGTTTCTCTCCCCGGTATTCCTCAATTCTAGTGTCCATATTCACGGTATAGGTCATTGTAGAATAGCTGCTATCGAAATCTACTATTACTTTAGATCTAACATGACCCAGTACAATTTCAAATTTTTGAATCGGTAAAACAACTAAGTAGTGATCGTTGTTTATCAGCTGGAAGATACGATCATCTAAAGATGAAATAGTTTCAACTAGCTTGTCATCTTTAAACAAGGCTGTACCTTCATAGTTGACCCCATCCTCTTCTATTTTGAATACAGGCAAAAAAGGATCTGAATAAGGAGTATAGAGCAAATTTTTAAATTGATGAAGATTAACGACAGTTAATTCTCCTTGGTTTTTTTCCTCATAATGCTTCAGCATACGGTAAAACGAGTAATCAAAGTTTTCATCTTTGTCCAATTGACTTTCCAAGTATTCATCAAAATTTCCTTTTACGATTACTAAATAGATTCTCGGAGAAATATCCGGATCAGTCAATAATACATTTATAATGGACATAATGCCGTCTCTTCCAAGTTCATCACTAATTACCAGCATCCGCATTTGTCCAGATTTCATTTCCTGGTAGAAGTTGAGGTTGTACTTCTGTACTCCCTCCTTTAATAAGCTGACTTCTTGCGACATAACAAACTTCTTTTCTTTACTTAGAGGAGGCAAAATTGTACTGACTTTTAATTTCCCTGTATCCCCCTTACTAATTGCCAAAAAGGTAACGGGAGAAATTTCTTCAATAAGGTTATTTTCGGTAAAAGGGGCACAGCCAGATAAACAAATAGTCATAAAAAGAAGTATTAATCTATTACATATCTTTTTATGTAGACGCACTTTTTTTAACTCCCCTTTTTTTCATTGCTAAAACAATAACAAGTGGAACAAGAAAATAGCTTATGCTTCCAGCTATAATTTGAAGATTAAGTAAAAAATTCTGCTTCTCCCAAGGCTTCCAAAATAATTCATTCACAAGAATCATTCCGATAAAAATAAGGAATACACTGAATAACAAACCTTTTCCACTGGTTGGCTTGCTCAATTTACCAAAAGCTATTCTAGATGCTCCATAAAACAATAGTAGAAATAGAGAAACTGCAAAAACTAGGTTAAATAATTCAAAGGAAAGCATGATCATATCAATTCGTTCAAACACTGGGTTTTGAAAATAACGGGACATATTAATAATTGGATATTGAGTTTTACTTAAATAATTGGAACCGAAAAAAAATAGGGATGCTATAAATAGGAATACATACTCTACAACGGTGAGAGCGTTTCCGTAAGACAAATAGCGAAAGGTTTTATTGTTTGTTTTAAGCCATGGTCCCAAAAATACCAGAAATTCCGGACCAGAATAGGAAGACAAAATTAAAAAAACGGCTTTCCAATTTTCTACTTTCCACTCCATTGGAATAAGTGGATACAAATCACTGAGTTGAGCTATTGGAGGGAAGACGAAAAAAACGAAAAATGTGAACATCCAAAATGTACAGAAAAAAGAAATCAACACAAAACGAATGGTATGTTCAACGCCCCTACCTGCGACATAAAAACATAACAACAAAATAAAAAAGACAAGAAAATTTGTATCTGTTGATGGAAGTATAAATGTTTGAACAATTTCGATGAATCCTAACGTTATGACGGAAAGTTTAAGTAGAATAAAGAACAACCCGATGAAAGAGAGAAAACGTACCAATTTTTTCCCAAACAATTGGACAAATCCATTATATCCATTGCTAGATAAACGGGTTAAAAGCCACTTCGATAAAAGAAGAAGGTTTAGTTGGGATAATATCCCGACAGCTATAAGCACCCAAATCATATATGGATTGATCAAGATATTTGGCATAATCAGAAAGAAGTATAGCATTTGGAGGCGATTTACCAACAACATGGCATAGAACCCATTATAGGTTTCATTCTTTTTAAATAATTGGTGGGTTTCCATCATCAAGTCATCTCCTAGTTTTATCTCTCTTCTGTTTTAGAGGTTTAAGATGCTCTGGACGCTCCAACATTTTGACTAATGGCCCTCGAATGAATAAGTCAATCCAATCCTTACCGAAAAAAGGGGAAACTGGTGAAAAATAGGGTTGCTTGATTGAAGACAAGCTATTAAGATGAGCCAAAATAGCAATGCTTCCTAGTGCAATCCCAATTATCCCAAGTAAAGAAGAAAAAACAAGAAGCATCAATTGAATTAATGAATTTGCTTTTGTCATAAGGTAGTTGGGAATAAGAAAGGAAGCTATCGTCGAGATCCCAACCATGACAATTAATACTTTGCTAGCGAATCCAGCCTCAACAGCCGCTTGACCAATCACAATACCACCAATAACCCCAAGTGTTTGACCAGTTTTTGTAGGCATTCTTAAACTTGCTTCTTTTATGATTTCAATAAAAATTAACATGATAAATGCTTCCCAAAAAGGAGTAAAAGGAAGCATGCTCCTTGATTCGACCAAGACCAGAAGTGTTTGCATAGGAATCATTTGATAGTGATGAGTTGTCAATGCCACATAGAAAGGAATCAATGTGATTGACAGAACAAAACTGGCATATCGGATGATGCGCAAAAAACTGGCAACTACCCATCGATTAATATAGTCCTCGGGTGATTGGAATAAATGGAAAAAAGTAATGGGTGCAACAAGAGCAAATGGTGTATTGTCTACCAGAAGGGTGATCTTTCCTAATCCCAGAGAATAAGCAACTATATCAGGCCGGTCAGTTTGCTGAAACTGAGGAAAAATACTGTTTTGATGTTCCTCCATGAATGCCGCAACTTGAGAGGAGTCAAAGAAGAGATCAAAATTAATTTCAGAAATCTTCTCTTTGACTGTTGAAACAAATTCTGGATTAGTCAGCCCCTCTATGTACATTAAAACAACACTTGTCTCGCTCATAGAACCGACAGTAAACTTCTCTGCTTTCAGTTCATGTATGGGGAGTCGTCTTCGAATAAGCGTAATATTTTGTTCTACTTGTTCACTAAAGCTGTCCTTTGCTCCGAACAGAATGGTTTCTGTTTCGGAAGTTTCAATGGCACGTCCAATAGGATTTTTTAATGGCACAGCTAACCAAAGGTTTTGCGAAGAATCAAATAACAAAATGGAACCTGAAAACAACTGTTTTTTTGCCTCTATAAAATTAGGAATGTGAATAATGGAGGAATTCGTAATACAATCTTGAATAGACGGTTTGGAACATTTAGTTAAAGGTTTTATAATGCTTTCATTTAATTTTTCTTGGTCAATGAGAGTTCGTATGTAAACAAGATGAATTTTTCGAATAACGGAAATGTCAATTTCCACAAATTCTGCATCATCCATTTGAACGAGGCTTTTTTTCAGAGCTTCTATCGATAATTCTGATTCAGCTATTGATTGAGCAACAAACTTACTTTCAATTTGTTTTTTTTTCCAAAACATGTACATCCCACCCCTCTTATTGAGAAAAAACATTTCTAGTCGTACTTAAAAATTTCATATTCATACACATTGTTACCAATTTAATTTTAAAATATACAAAACACGTAGAGGTGCATAACGACCCAAGAGGAACAAAGGCAATCCATAATAGATAGGCCTTCTTCATCTTAAAGATTGTTATAATAAAGAAGTGTCAAAAGCTAACTGTAGCTTTGGATGCTCTTTTTTGTTCAAAACACGAATCTTACTAGCCAGGGAGTTAAAATTTAGAGATGAATAACAAAGATATAGCAGAGATTCGAAAACAATTTAAGTTGGATAACGATTTACTGAAAATAGTGGTGGAAGAAGAGAGTACTCCTACTTTGGATACTAAAGAGATTGAACGTGTGCTGAAGGCGAGCGGCGTAAAAGATATGAATACGGAAAAAGTGGAAAGGGCATTTCAGCAGGTGGTTGAAGACAAAACGTATGAAATGAAAGCAAGCCATATCGTTCCGAGTTACGCGTCCAAGTCCATTAAGATCAGCACAAAAGTAGCGAATGTTGCAATCAGCCCTCAAGACTTGAGATATGTCAAACAGGTCAATTAAAATGGCAAACGCTGTCTATTGATCAAGGTGGAAGAAGACTCGATGATTGAAGGATTTAAGCTGCTTCCGGAAGAGCTGTTGGAGTAAGAGAGATTGGGTGATCCTTCAGCCAGCTATCTAAAATGGACAGGGGAAAAAACCTCATTTAGCCCTGTTACGGTGAACCGTATCACAAATAGTGGTAAAGCAGAGAGTGGAAGTTGAATTAAGCAAAACCGTATTAGAACAAATTAAATAAATTAACAGCCCCTAAGGATTTTATATCAAGTCTGAAGGGGTTTTATATTTGTCTTAGAATAAGTTATAACAGGGGAATAAACGTTCTGTTTTTGTTAAACTATTCGATGGTTAACGGTATAATAGTACATAGAAGAACGTAGAAAAGGAAGGTAGAGCAATGTTAAATAACATAAAAACTTTGATCTATCAACCAGAGGGCAGGGATACATCAGTAGAAGTTAAAATAGCAGATGAAACAGTTTGGATGACACAGAAGGCAATTGCAACACTTTACCAAACCACTATGCAAAATATAACAATTCATTTATAAATATTAGTAGAATATTAGATTTACTTCAAGATACTAAGTATTATATAGTACAAAATAAAGAAGGAACTAGAAAAGTAAAAAGGAAAGTTTTACATTATAATCTAGATACTGTTTTTAATATCGCTATAAGAGGCCAATATTTTGAGGAGTTTAATAATCTTATTAATTTCGCGCAAACAAATGGAACGCAGATTTGGAGAAATATTAAAAAACTCTTTAGAAGGAATTGTTTATATTTATGATAAATATAGAGTGGACAATTACATCGTTGATTTCTATATACCACAATTAGAATTAGTGATTGAATATGATGAAAAACATCACAAAAAACAAATAAAGGACGATAATTAATCTTCTTGTTGTTGTCTTTAATAAGGATGGTGACAACAATGATGAATAAAAAAATAATTTCTGGAAAAGATAATCTAAGACAAAATATAAATTCTAAGAAAGAAGTTGAGAACAATGAAAGCAGTTACTTTTCAAGGTGTAAAAAATATGCAAGTCAAAGAAGTACCAAACCCAACAATTCAAAAGAATGATGATATTATTGTTCGCATTACTTCAAGTGCAATTTGTGGTTCTGACCTTCATATTTATCAAGGGGCAGTACCAGCTACAAAAGATTATGTATTAGGACATGAGCCGATGGGTATTGTTGAAGAAGTTGGTTCGGAAGTTACAAAGGTAAAAAAAGGTGATAGAGTAGTTCTTCCATTCAACATTTCATGTGGTCATTGTCATTACTGTCAAAATGAAATGGAGAGCCAATGTGATAATTCTAATCCTAATAAGGCTGTAGACACTGGGGGTTATTTTGGTTTCACTGAAAGATATGGTGGGTATCAAGGTGGTCAAGCGGAACTCCTTCGTGTACCATATGGTAATTTTATTCCTTTTGTTATCCCAGAATCAGTAGAATTAGATGATGAAAAATTGTTGTTTATGTCAGATGTATTACCTACCGCTTTATGGAGTGTCGAGAATGTAGGAGTTAAAAAGGGTGATACAGTTGTCGTTCTTGGTTGTGGACCTGTTGGTTTTATGGCACAAAAGTTTGCATGGTTGAAAGGTGCAAGTCGAGTGATTGCAGTTGACAATGTTCCTTATCGCTTAAATCATGCTAAAAAAATGAACAATGTGGAAGTAATTAACTTTGATGATTTTCCAACATTTGATGATGCTGGAAAATATATTCGTGAATTAACAAAAGGTGGAGCAGATTGTGTCATTGATTGTGTGGGAATGGATGGGAAGAAAACTCCTAAAGAAGCACAAGAACAACAAATGGGTTTAGTTGGGGGAACTACAAGCCCTATACAAATTGGTATGCAAGCTATTAAAAAATTCGGAAATTTACAATTAACAGGTGTATATGGTTCTGTTTACAATCAATTTCCTTTAGGTAATTTATGGGAAAGAAATATTCGTATAAGAATGGGGCAAGCACCTGTTGTTCATTATATGCCAATATTGTTTGATATGATTCAAAAGGGTGAATTTGACCCTACTGAAATTATCACGCATGTTGTACCGTTAGACCGAGCAAGTGAAATGTATAAAACCTTCTATGAACATGCAGATGATTGTATAAAAGTAGTTTTAAAACCATAATGAAAAATATAATTATTTTAATTCTTTACGCTTTAATGGTTTCAAGGATAATCCCGATAGTCCAAAAGGAATTGGCATACCAGTATCGACCTTAGTTACATATAAATAGGTATTTGTTATAAAAAAGGTGTTTTAATAATGCTAAAAAGCAGTGTGATTTCAGGTGTGAAATCCACTGCTTTTATGCATGTTTTTACATTTGCTTTTTCCTACGTGGGTACTTCAAAAGAGAATGGCTTAGTCTTAATTAGGTATCCCCTTTAAATAGATATTAAATTTCAATTTTAATTACATTTAAATGTTTGTCCCTCGTAACGTTACGATGAACCGTATCACAAATAGTGGTAAAGCAGAGAGTGGAAGTAGTGCTTGATAAAGAGTGGTTAGAAAAATTGCAATAAAATTAATGAAATAATTCAAAGTTTAATTTCAAAAGAGGGAATAACAATCAGATACAATCCCTCTTATATATTTCTTCAGAGTTATTCAATATGCTCAGACGACTCTAGTAATGCTTTGCTATAATTTACTCCAGCATTATAAACTTGTTTTGCACTAACAAAGAATATCCAAAACGATAAAAACAATACAGTTATAATGACTGATATAATTTCAAAAATAGGAACAGCAGAAATATTAAGTCCAACACCATAGTTTTTATAGATTGAAAATAATTGTATTGCTATTAATATTGAACATATTGTTAATCCGAAAGTTTTTAGACCAAGTAAATTTCTAGCCTGTCCATAAGAAACATTTTCATTAAAAATTAAAGAATATTTAGCCTTGTCTCTTGTTCTTTGTCTTAGGTAATCAATACAAGAATTAAATTTCTGGATTGCCTCTAAGGGGTCTTCTAGTTCTCTTTCTTTTGTTGGGATATCCACGTTTGTTAGTAACCTTAATTTTTGGTGATAACGATTTTTTGTTTCTTTATTTAATGTTTTATCGTTATTCCTTAAAATTATAGTAGCAGGAAGAGCCCCCCACATTAATAGATAGTTTATCTTGTACTTTTTTTCCTGAAGTTCTTGCAAGTATAGAAAGTGGAATTGATATGCCTAAACCAACAATTAGACTAATAATAGTTCCTTCGAGTGACCGGATTTCAGGGAACCAAAAATACAACCAAATGATAATTGGTGCGACCGTCAATAATGCAGATAGATATCTTGCCTTCCTTTCATAGGTATTAAGTAGAACCTCTAGATTCAATTTCTTTCTCCCCCTTATTATTTGTTATTTTTCAACATTTGGATTAAAGGAAAGGGGAGTTATGGCAGTCCAACCTGTCCTAGTCGGCATATTTTTGTGATGTCTAATTGTTGCACCTCTTCTGATAAAGGCATTCACTACGACTTTTTTTGGATGGTCTTCAGTCAGTTTTGATACCGAAACTAAGGTAGTAGTAGTCTGTTCGGTACCCTCAGATACTTTTTCACCAATAATTATATCAAGAACACTAGGTTGAAAGATGGTAGTGTCAAAACTTCTATGAAAAAGTAACCTGAAGTCTTTTTCTTCTTTCCTTTTTGAAGTGGAGAGGCTCGCAATCGCTCTTGACAAACACACCAATGGTTTGAATTCAGGTTATCAAGGGCGAAGGGGACAAAAGAAGGCATGCCAAATAAGCCCTTGATTTTTTCCATTTTAAACCATTGGCAAGTTCGGTTTGTCAAGAGTTCGCTCCGCCGATTGCTGGTTCAGGGCTCAGCTAAACAAAAGCTAGGTTGTTTGTTCTATAATCCAATCTTGAGCTAATCCAATTAGCTTAGTCCATCTTGCTGGCATATTGGGAAGCTGAAGTAACTCTGGATGAATCACAGGTACTTTTCCTTCTAAGGCTGAATGAGGCCGTAGAAAGTTAAAGTATGCGACAAACAAAGTGACGAAAGAAACAGATCCATGATCAGATCCAAACCCATGAGTCGAGCGATAATTTCCTTTAAACGTTCGATTGAGTCGTTCAATAATTTGCTTGAGTGGTCGGTATTCTGTTGATACTGGATCTTCGTTGGTTAATCCAATGACTTGCTTCACATCAAACGAAATATCATGTTGGGCAAAGAAATGTTGGGCTAATAGGTAAATCGGATTGCCATCTACAATAAACGTGAGGTTTTTAGGGATTTCCTTCATCTTTAGAAGAACCTCATCGATAGCCAGAATGGCTGACTGAGTATCTCGATTAGGAGAAACAGGATAAGACAGAATAATCTTTTTTACGGCATCAAAAAAGAAGAATAAATAATGCCAGCGACCTTTCACTCGAATGTAGGTCTCGTCTCCACAGAATTGATCAGAAAGCTCATAAGGATAATGGTCCACATAAGGTTTAAGCATCAGTGCTACGCTATTTTCGTAATTCAAAATGCTTTGGTGGGAGATGGATACACCATGTACATCCTTCATGAGTGCAGCTGTTTTACGGGCTGACAACCCATAGTTCACATGGTAGGTCAAAATCAGTCCCAATGTATGTGGCGACACATATAGTCTTGATAAATCTAACTTTGGTTTCTGAGGTGAACGCTTCGATAAGGGTTGGTAATCGATACGAAACTGACGGAAAATATAACGCATTTTAAATGCCTGTGGATCCTTTTTAAACTGTTTTTTCTCTTTTGAAGATAGTCCATTTTGTTTCTTTTGGTAATAAGAACAGTCGTTGTTTTTACACTTGAATACATCGAAATCTTTTCTCTCTTTGACCTTTTCAAGCGTTTTAGCACAGTGAGGACATTTTAAAATTGCCTCTTTTGAATAATGATTTTTTTGGTTAAACAAACATGTACACACCTTGCATTGATACTGTCCCTTGTCTCCGTTATTTGCATAAAGAAAATCAGATGGAGCACCACACTTTGGACATTTTATGCTGGAAGGAACAGTTGTTTTTGAATTTGAGTGTCTTCGAACAGGTTTAAGGGGTTTCCCATTTTTCTCCTGATACTCATTCAAAAGAAGTTTATAATCAAACTTTTGTAGGGTTTCGATGATTGGGAGGTCGTCTACCTGTAGTTTTCGATAAGGCTTATTTACAGGTTTTTCTACAGGTTTATCAAACATACTTTTCCCAATCAAAAGAGTTAATAATGTTCGAATAACCTGATCTTGGTACTTAATAAAAGTAAGTAAATAGGTTATAATTTGAGGGTACAATTTGTCACTTCCTATTCTAGGTTGTTGGGTGTGTGGTAACCTCAATTATCCTTAGAATTCAGGGGGTGGCAATTTTTTTGCTCAAAAAGCCCTCTATCAAGGTATTTTATAGCCTATTTAATATAAAAGTTTTGACAATACGTATTCTGTTTGAGGGGTAATAATATGAAAAAAAGAGATTTTATAGCAGAAGATATTTTAAGTAAGATTTATCAAAATAAATATAGAGCAGGGGAAAAGATTCCAACGGAAAGAGAACTGGCAAAACATTATGATGTATCAAGATACACCGTCCGCGAAGCATTAAAAAAGCTTGTGAACATAGGATGTGTAAAAATCATTCAAGGTTAGGGATATTTGTAAATGAAACAAGATATAAAAGCCCTTTAATTTATAATTCACTCACAGAAAGAAAGTTTAAAGATATCCAATCAAAAATTATTTATTTTAAAAAAATAGAGGCAGATCATACATTAGAAAAAATATTTGATTTAAGTGGAAGAAAAACAAAGGTGTGGGAATACAAACGAGTTCGAATTGTTGATTATCAAAAAATGCAAATAGAAACAACAAGACTTCCGTGTGCGTATTTTCCAGAGTTAGAAGAAGAAGAAGTGAAAAAATCCGTTCATGAGTATGTACAGCAATGTGGCTATCAAATCTCTCATTTCGTTACTACCTATAGTGCAATCAATGTAAGTAAAGAAGATGCTGATCTCTTGAATTGCAAAAAAGGTGTCGCGGCTATGAAAATTTTTAATAGAGGAATCCAACAAAATGGCACAGTATTTGAATATAGCGAAATGATAAACTTGGATTATTCTGTTTCTTATTTCACTCCGTTTAATCCATATAGTCATCAGTATCGAAAGAATTAAAAGAGGCAGTAATTAAAATCCTTAAAGTATAAATAAAAAGTGACGTATATAAAAACGTCACTTCAGACTGTAGACAAACCTCTGAATTTTAGATATATAAAGGTTTGTCTACAGTATATTTATTAGCCCCTTTGAATAAGGATGTTGCTTTCCGTGGGGCTCGCGCTTAGCCGCGGTCTGCTTACAGCCTGCAGGGTCTAAGCTGTCTCGCTAATCCCACAGGAGTCTCACCCCTTCCACTCCAAGCAACGCATGAAAATTCAATGTAAGCTTCTAAAAATCTTTTCATCGGTATTAATAAAACGAACAATCCTATACCCACTTCACCACATCATCAAATGCTCTACGTGTTTTCGGATAAGGTTTTTTGGCACGATAACCGAATGCTACCATAACGGAAATGCCCAAATGCCCATCTTCTAAAAGTCCTTCTTCCTCTAGAAGATGATTCATTTTTTCCATATTAAAGCCTTCAATTGGACAAGAATCAATGCCGATTTGGGCAGCAGCTGTCATCATATTACCAAGGGCAAGATAGGTTTGTTTGGAAGCCCAGTCGAATAATGCACGGTCGTTGTCCAATAAACGGAAGTCATCTTTTTGGAATGCTTCTATGCGTTCCATCATTTTGGGAATAACTTCAGCAGGAAGCTTTGATACATTTGTAAATTGATCTTTTAGATAGGCAGAATCATAGGCTGTATCCAATTTTGTTCTAGCCAATAAAATCACAAAATGGCTTGCCGCAGGAATTTTTGTATAGGCTCCCCAAGATGAATGTTTTATTTTATCCCACTCTTAACATTCAGTAAGACTTCCCAGCAAGCTTATGAGAATACGAGGAAGTCAACTGTTCGTGAAGGTCCGATTGGTCAACTAACCATCAGTGGGGGAAGAAGGAAAACCTCCACTGATGGAAGTTTCACTTTATAAGAATTAAAAATGTAAATGCTTACTTTAAAAAATACGTAAATAATGCCTGATTATAAGAAAAAATCATAATTAATTTCTTGACACTTCTCATTGATGTCATTAATATTATGTAGACCAGTTGTTATAATTTTATTAAGAAGAGATGATTCTAATGAAGAAATCCAACAATAAAAGAGAAGCAATTCTAACTACTGCAACTAAATTATTTCAGCTACAAGGATTTCATGCTACTGGACTTAATCAAATTATTGAAGAGAGTGGCGCTCCTAAAGGCTCCTTATATTATCATTTTCCGAATGGGAAAGAAGAAATTGCTTTAGAAGCAATTAAGCGAATGAGGGAACTAGTAGTGGAGAAAATGAGAGAAGACTTAAATGGTGGCGATACACCTGTGTCTGCTTTTCAGCAACATGTGAATTCTATCGCAAATGAATTTGATCAAATGGGCTGTAGTGCACTTGAAGGCTTGCAAATTAGTTTGATTGCTTCTGAAACAGCGTTAACACATGAAACGTTGCGAGTAGCATGTGATGCTACTTTTACAGACTGGCAAGCTCTTTATACGAATCGATTAGAAGAATTTGGCTTTAAAAAAGAGCTGGCACAAGAGTTAGGCATAACGTTAAATGCAATGATAGAAGGTGGATGTATGTTAGCTCTAACAAACAAGAGCAGTAACCCGCTTCGCTGCATTTCAAATCAAATAGCAGTGCTGTTAAAACAGTAATTTCTATGGATATTAAAGGAGGAAAATGAATATGACAATGGATATTTCCGCTAAAGGCGATGCAATCGGAAAAAGTGAGTTTAAGACACTTCCTGTTATCGCCTCTTTTTTAATAGCGGGTTTTGTTGGATTATTTAGTGAAACGGCACTGAATATGGCATTAAATACAATTATTACTGATTTTGCTATAAAGGAAACAACCGTACAATGGTTAACAACTGGGTTTCTATTAACACTTGGTATATTGGTTCCTGTTTCTGGACTTATTCTGCAATGGTTTACAACAAGGCAGTTATTTATTACTTCGTTAATCTTTTCGATTTCAGGAACACTAATAGGGGCAATTGCGCCAACCTTTACTATTTTAATGATTGCTCGTATTGTCCAGGCAGTCGGCACAGCACTCTTATTACCGCTGATGTTTAACACAATTCTTGTATTAATTCCGCCGCATAATCGTGGAAAAGTAATGGGAATGATGGGGCTAGTAATTAGTTTTGCGCCGGCAGTAGGGCCAACTATTTCTGGTTTAATTCTTCGCTCTCTTACATGGCATTGGATTTTCTGGGTATCACTCCCATTATTAGTTTTTGCGCTTGTTTTTGGAAGTGTATTTATGCAAAATGTAACGACACCAACGAAGCCTAAAATTGATATCTTATCGATAATTCTATCAACCATTGGATTTGGCGGAATTGTTTATGGGTTCAGTAATGCTGGAGAAGGTGGAGGTTGGGGAAACCCGGTTGTAATTATTTCAATCGCAATTGGTCTTGTGTCACTAATCATCTTCTCTATCCGTCAAGTAAAAATGGAACAGCCAATGATGAATTTAAGTGCGTTTAAATACCCGATGTTTGTGTTAGGATTAGTGCTCGTTATTATGATTATGATGGTAATGCTTTCGTCAATGATCCTATTGCCACTGTATTTACAAAACGTTCTCGCATTAAGTACATTTACAGCAGGATTATTGCTTCTGCCTGGTGGATTAATAAATGGATTTCTATCACCTATTATGGGAAGCCTTTTTGATAAATTTGGACCTAAATGGCTAGTTATTCCTGGTCTTGCGTTAGCAACTCTTGCATTATTCGGATTCTCCACCATTGATATTGATACATCATCAGGCTTTATTATTGGTCTTCTAATTGTTCTGATGATTGGTGTATCGATGGTAATGATGCCGGCACAAACCAATGGGTTAAACCAGCTGCCGCCAGAATTGTATCCACATGGAACTGCAATTATGAATACATTGCAACAGGTTGGTGGTGCAATCGGAACAGCAATTGCAATTTCTTTATTAGCTTCAGGTGCTAGCAATTATTTGAGCAATGCGACAGATTTAACCAATCCGTTAAATCCATTGCTTGCCTTTACAGCAGGTGTACAGAAATCATTTAGCTTCGCAATTATTGTCGCAATAATTGGTTTTGTTCTATCTTTCTTTATTAAACGTGTGAAAGTGGATCATCCATCTCATTAATAAAGTAAATTTCAAAACGAAAAAAACGATTGGAAGAATTCGGAATAACACTTCTTGATGTTATCCATTCTTCCAATCGTTTTTCTTTTGTTTAAACCATTCCACCATTTACGCGAATCGTTTGTCCAGTAATCCAACGAGCGTCATCGCTTGCAAGAAAGGCAACAACTTTCGATATATCATCGGTTTCTCCAAAGCGTCCAAAGGCATTAAGCCTTTTTAGATTTTCTAATTGTTCTAGACTTTTGCCATTCATAAATAATTCTGTGTTTGTAGGGCCAGGTGAGATTGTATTTATAGTAATGCCCTTTGGTCCCAATTCTTTAGCTAGCTGTCTTGTAATCTGTTCTACAGCACCTTTTGTGGCAGCATATAGACTGTATCCAGGGAACATCATCCCTGCCACTGATGTAGAAAAATTAATGATTTTACCATTCTGCTCCATATATTTGAGCGCCTGCTGACATGCAAAATACGTTCCTTTAACATTGATGGAGAAATGCAAATCAAATTCTTCTTCTGTTACATCATTTAATGGAATGGTGTGCATAATTCCTGCATTATTTACAAGAATGTCTATTTTTCCATAGTGTTGAAGCGTTTCTGCAAATAAACGTTCTAGCTCTTTAATTTTGCTGACATCTGCTTGGATGGCAATAGCTTTCCCACCGTTATTTACGATGTTTGCAACAACTTCTTGTGCTTTATCTGAACTATTTGCATAGTTAATGATCACTTTAGCACCTAATTGTGCAAGTTCTTCTGCAATCGTTGTGCCAATTCCTCTAGAAGCACCAGTAATAATAGCTACTTTGTCTTGTAAATTACTCATCATTATCCTCCAATATGTATAGTTTTTCATCCTTTTAAGGATGTTGTATGGTTATTATAAGGAAGTCAGAAGCAAGGGAGATAGAAGATTCATGTATAATCTTTGCCTAATTCTCCAAACAAGATGTAAAATGAATGAAAAATAGAAAGGGGGGAATATGTTGAGCACTAAAAGGGAGTTAACGGGATTAATAGAAAAGCACATAAAAATAGATGGTACTCATGAAACCGAGATAAACCATTTAAGCATTATTCGAGCATCTACCTTAACAGAACCACTGCATTCTATTATAGAGCCTTCTGTATGTTTCATTGTGCAAGGTTCCAAATTAGTGATGTTAGGCGAGGAAATATTTCATTATGACTCCAGTCAATATCTTGTCACATCGGTTCATCTGCCGATTCGCGGGAAAATTACAGAAGCGGACGAAGAAAAACCGTACTTATGTATAAGACTTGGATTTACAACAGAGCAGATTTTAGAAGCTGTTGCCAATCAAAAAGAAGCAGATTCCTATCCTCCTAGAAGGGCGATGCTAGTAAATAAAACTACCTCAGATATGACAGATGCATTAGTAAGGCTATTAAAGCTGCTGGACTCACCAAAAGATATTCCTGTTCTTGCACCTTTATATCAAAAGGAAATTTTATATCGAATTTTACAAAATGAGGATGGAGAACAAATCAAGCAATTCGCTATTTTAGGGAGTCATGCTCAAGCAATAAAAAACGTTATTCACATAATCAATCATGCATATGCTAAACCACTTCGCGTAGAGGAATTAGCTAAATCTGTGAATATGAGTCTTTCATCGTTTCATCATTATTTTAAGTCGATTACTGGCATGTCTCCTTTACAGTTTCAGAAAATGGTTCGTCTGCAGGAAGCGCGAAGGCTAATGTTATCAGAAGGATTAGAAGCTGCAGAAGCAGCATTTCAGGTTGGCTATGAAAGTCCATCACAGTTTAGCAGAGAATACAGTAGAATGTTTGGATTGCCACCAAAAAGTGATGTGAAAAAGTTACAAGATAATCTGAAGTAATGGAAGATCCGAATATTTGAAAACTGAATGTCAGGTTCTCCTTTTGTTAAAATTACTTATTATCTCATCGATTTATTGTGATTAGGAATGAAATAGTGATAGATGCTGTTATTGTAATTGATTCCCTTTTTTATAGAGTGAGCAGCTCCTTGTCAAGGTTCTCCTTTAAAAGGAAACTGCCCATCAAAATTAGTTTACACCTACACGATCCCAAGCACTTCTTACCGCATTATAAGTGCTGCTATTGCTGCCATAAAGATCTGAAGCAGCTTGTAATAAAGCAGATTTTGCATTACTAAAATTACTTGTAGGTGTTAAGTAGGTTGTTAATGCACGATAATAAATTTTTTCCGCTTGTGCTTTTCCGATAGAACTAATTGTATAATAAGCTGCTTTGTTAGGAATACCGCTGTTAATATGAACACCGCCGTTATCACTTGTTGTATTGACATAATTACTCATCGTAGAAGGTTGTCCATAGCTTTCAGGATTAGATAAACTACGCAGACCATCGCCAGAAACTTTTGGTGTATAGACATCTTCTCCTAATAACCAATCATTCGGGTCAAGGAAATAGCCAAACACATCAGACATAGATTCATTTAGTGCACCAGATTGATTTTGGTATTGCAGGCCAGCTGTTCTTTCTGTTACCGCATGGGTAATTTCATGTGCCACTACATCAAGTGCGCCAGAAAGTGGTGCAAAAGTAGTTCCATCTCCATCCCCGTAAACCATTTGTGAACCATTCCAGAAGGCATTATTATAGTTTGTTTGATAATGAACGGTTGATGTAATAGATGCTCCTCTATTATCGTAGCTATTTCGGTTATGAGTATTGTAATAATAGTCATATACTACTCCAGCATAATAATGAGCGTCAACATCTGCACGTTGATTACTTGCAGTCCAAGCGTTATCAGCATCTGTTGAATATACCCCAGGAAGCGTCGAACGATTTTGTGCAGTAGCTGTTTGAATAATACCACTCATTGGCTTTGTTGTATCATACAAATAATACGTCCCATTTGAAAAATATGTATTTAATGTTTTAGTGTCTCCGTTTACTCCGGTTCCACGACCTGTGGTTGCTGCATCAGTTACTGCGTTTAAGGAATCTATAATTGTGCCATCGTTGGCATCAACGAAAATTTGCCAGTTTGCTGGATATGGGTCAATAAATTGTAATTCTACTTTATATGCTAGATGGAAAGCTCCGTTTTTCTCAAACACGACTAATGAGTCTTTTTCGACAGTAGTTGATTCACTTGCCACTTTGCTGTTTAATCCTTTTGATTCAACTGTATCACCATTGCTTGTCTCTTCTTTAGATAAATCTAAGTGCTTCCATGCCTTCTCGATTGCATCCTTGTCTGCTAGTTTCGGTTTCGTTGTTGTAACTTTCTTTGATGCTTCTGGATGTAATCCACCATTGACAGCTACGACTTCACCAGCTTTATTTATGTGAACATAAAATGCCGCGCCTTCAATAGGAACACCATTTACTGATTGAACATATTGATAATGTTTCATTCCAAGCTCGTCTGTTGTTTCTTCTAATAGAGTAAGATCTTTACTTGGGTTAATTTTGTAGAGTGTCTCATTTTCTTTTAAATAGGTTCTAATCTCTTTTTCTACTTTGTATTTTTTAGTAGATAGTTTTCCAGATAGGAAGGTGGGTAAATCTTTTTTATTATCCCAATTTTTCTGAGACAATTGGAACTTTTCTAACTTTTTTTGTTCACTGTTTGCTGCTAATCCATTTGGAATAGCAGCTCCGAATACTAGACCAGTTGCTAGTAATAGAGATAAACTTTTCTTCATTTGTAATCGCTCCCTTAATTTTGGAATGAAAAAAGAATATTAAAAAAATTCTTAGTGTGATAATATCATAGAAAAATAGTAGGGATAATTGGGAAAATATTAAGGAGCAAATGGACTGAAAATGCCATTGGGATAAGAAGATAGGCGAGAAATAGGGACTTTAGAATGAGAAATCTATCCTTTACAACCTTTTAAATTTGGGAAAAAATGCGATTGGATAGCATTTACAGTTCAATATTAATTCTATTAATATACTAATTATATATCATAAGTGATTAACTATAAGAAAATAGGTGGTATGTCCATGAAGACTGGCTCATTACTGAAATATTATCGAACAAAAGCAAATTTGACACAAAGTGAGCTTGCAGAGGGGATTTGTTCGATTCCCCACTTAAGTAAAATCGAGAATAATCATAAAGAAGCAAATCAAGAAACAGTCAAACTATTATTTGAACGTTTACATATTGATCTTCAAGTAGTAGAAAACGATATGAAGCAAATTAAATCACTTATAACTAGATTTATTGAACATATGGAATACTTTGAAGAGGAGGAAGCTGGATTTGTCTTTGTAGAACTAGAGAAACGGAATGAACTAATCACTTTTACCCCCTATATCTATCTATATGAGCTTTATAAATATCGTTATTTCTTATTTATTAAAAATCTAGAAAAAGCCGACAATCACCGCAAGTGGTTATATAAACAAAGAAAAAATTTTTCCCAACATGAATCCTATTTATTTTCTTATTATCATGGAATACACTTAATATTAAGAGGAGAGTTCAATGATGCAAGAGATCAATTATTGCAACTCTTACATGATGATGTAACAAACCCTCTTGCATCAGGAGAGTTATACTATCATATAGCATTAGTGAAGGGATCTCTAGAGAAATCGGGACAAGCCATTTTCTATGGAAAGAAAGCTTTGCAATTGTATACCAATCAGTATAATTTTAAACGAATTATTCATACACTTATGTTACTTGCGATTAATTATACACATGCTGGCATTTATCAAGAGGCACTAGATTGCTATAAACATATCATTCGAAATGTAAAGCTCTTAAAAGAGACATCGTTACTGCCGCGAATTTATAATAATCTAGGATATTTAAAGCATAAGATGGGTCTTCATGAAGAATCGCTTTATTATTACAAACTAGGTTTAAATATGCAAACTCCTGGGACTGTTCATTATCTTATTAGTCTTTATACAGTGGCGCAATGCTATCATGATCTTAAATCTGATGAAGCGAAAACCTTTTTTGAAGAAGTATATGCTTTATCAAAAGAGCTAAACAATCTTAAGTATCAGTATTTATCTATTTATTATCTACATATGATAAATGGCGAAGAAGAAGTCGGATTCAAATATTTAGAGAATAAAATCATTCCCTATTTAGAAAGTATTGGAGAACATAGAGAAGAGCTTCATTATTTTTCTAATCAATTAGCTAAATACTATAA
Organism: Niallia sp. Marseille-Q9988; assembly: GCF_976954375.1. Taxonomy (NCBI): domain Bacteria; kingdom Bacillati; phylum Bacillota; class Bacilli; order Caryophanales; family Bacillaceae; genus Niallia; species Niallia sp. Marseille-Q9988. The sequence continues at coordinate 217,045 of NZ_CDRJSZ010000002.1, forward strand.
GCGATTAGGAAAATTTGAAATAGCTATTAAATACATAGAAATGGAGGGAAGAAAATAATGAAAAAATTTTTATTAGTTTCAGCAATCCTTTTAGTTGCTCTAGCACATCCAATTTGGCCTCCTGTATAAGGATAAAGCATGTCCTCAGGGGGATGGGTTCTACTGATTCCTTATCAATATAAATTTCCGAGAAGAGAAAAAAATCTTCCTTATGCTGTCTTTCGCTTGAAGCTAAAAATAGCATATATGGAAGATTTTTCTCTTTTTCCGCTAAACTACGCAGCTGGAGTTACCCCACGATGAAAGAGGAAGAAAGATCCGTAGGCACAAAGGGATCCAAATCCTAAGAATAGTAAAAAAGGTAAAAGGTTAAAGCTTATATAAAAACAGGCGATACTAATAAATGCAATACCGAGTGTATGAACGGGACGCCCCAATGTTAGTAAGAAGGCATTTTTCATTGTCTGAAAAAGTGTTCCCTCGTAATGTACAGAGAGAGAGAAAAAGTTAATCGTAATGACTACCATAAATAGGGATACAATTAAAAATAGATAATAAATAGGTGACTTTATAGTGGAGAAGTAGTAAAAATCCAAAAGCAGAAATAGCCAAACAATAGTGAAAGCAATGCCGCCTAAAAAACTACGTAAATAATTCTCTTTATAGAATTTCCAAAAAGAAGGAAGCAATTTTACTCCTAGTTCCCCTTGCACCCATTTTCGTGCTACACCGAAGAGGGCAGTGGTAGATGGAAAAAGGAGTAATGGTGATAAGACAGCTATAAGTGAGATAATAGCGAGCAATTGTTGTGGTAGAGTACTAACAAATAAATGAAAGGATAAATAAAAAATAGGAAGATTAAATAGCAGCCAAATAAGATTTAAAAAAGCAATTCTTGTAATCCATTCTGAAACAATAAACAGACGAGTAACGATACTTTTTGTCTCCATTATGAGTTCCTCCAATTTCTTGTATGAAAAATTAAAACGTTTTTATATTTGAGTGATAATTCTATTATTACATGCCACTTTTAATTGGTAAATAAAATAATAATAAAAGAAAAAAATTGTTCTGCTCTTCGTTTTTTAAAAGGGAAATCAAAATATTTATGAAAAAAAGTATTGTCACTAGTATAGGAAGGTGTTATTCTATAAACGAAGAAAACGTTTTTATAAGGATTGTAGTAAATTCTATCGTTTCAGCTCTTATTTCATTAATTTAGTTTATTTTCGAATTTGAAAACGCTTTATATAGAATGTTAGATAATTACCTACCAGAAAATGTGGGTATTTTTTATAAAATTAATAAAAACGTTTTTATAGAAAAGGAGTGCGTCATATGAAGATTAACTTATCCACAACTACTTATGAAGAAAACAAACCGGTAACAAAAGTTTCTATAGTTGAATTTACAAAAGATAATAATGTAGAAATGAAAGTAGTAAATATATATCCAGAAATAGAGTACCAAAAATTTGATGGATTTGGTGGTGCGATTACCGAGGCTGCTGGCTATACGTATTCGAAAATGAGTGAGAGTTCGCAACAGAAGTTAGTAGATGCCTACTTTGGAGAAAACGGCAATCGCTACAATCTAATTCGAACGCATATTGACAGCTGTGATTTTTCTGTCGGTCAATATGAGGCAATGAGTAATCCAGAGGATAAGGAATTCCAGTCTTTTTCCCTAGCTAGAGACGAAGAATATATTCTGCCTTTACTGAAAAAAGTGACGGAAGTTTCCGCTAAGCCGTTTGATCTAATGCTATCTCCTTGGTCTCCACCAGCTTTTATGAAAACGAACGAGGAAAGAGTAAAAGGTGGGAAATTAAAATCAGAGTTTCGCCAATTTTGGGCCGATTATATCTGCCACTACATAAAGGAATATCAATTGAAAGGTTTCCCTGTAAAAATGCTAACAATTCAAAATGAACCTAATGCTAGACAATCATGGGATTCTTGTTTATATACAGATATCGAAGAAAAAGAATTTCTTAGAGACTATCTATATCCTACTCTACAAAAAAATAATCTAAGTGAGATAGAAGTGTTGATCTGGGACCATAATAAAGAAAGAATGTATGAAAGAGCTGCTGCGATAATTGATAATCAGACGGACAATATGATTGCTGGCGTAGCTTTCCATTGGTATACAGGTGACCACTTTGACGCCATTGGTCTAGTACGTGAGAAGTTCCCAAATAAAAAATTAATTTTTACAGAAGGCTGTGTCGAATACAGCAGATTTAACACTGCAGGCCAATTACAAAAAGCACAAATGTATGCACATGACATGATTGGTAATATAAATGCTGGGATGAATGCCTTTATTGACTGGAATATCATTCTAGATAGACAGGGCGGTCCAAATCATGTTGGGAATTATTGTGATGCTCCGATTATGTGTGACACAGAGAATGATCAAATGATGAAAAATCTTTCTTATACATATATAGGTCATTTCAGCCGATATATCGAACCTGGAGCAAAAAGAATAGCTGCTACTAAATATACAGATAAGTTAGAGCTTGTTGCGATGAAGAATCCTAATAATCAAATTGTTCTCGTACTGCTTAATCGATTCGAAGAAGATTTGCCGGTTGCTTTGCGAATGAATGGAGAAGTTAGTCAATTTTCTATAGCAGCCAATTCGATTGTTACCGCTATACTAGCTTAAATACCGCGGTGACAGCACCAACTATATATGGTATAAAAGAATATAGAAATAAAAACGTTTTAATCACGAGGAGGTGATTCCCATTTCTAAAGTTACCATTAAAGATGTTGCAAGAGAAGCGGGAGTATCGATTTCCACTGTTTCCAATGCTCTAAATGACGTCGATGTTCTGCATCCAGATACAAGAGAGCATGTATTAAATGTCGCAAAACGATTGAATTATATTCCGAATTTAAATGGTAAGAACCTGAAATCAAATGCGACAAAAGTAATTGGCCTATTCATCACAAGCATGAGAGGACCTTATTATGATCAGTTGGTTGATTCTATCTCGAAAGAATGTGAAAAGTTAGGGTATGAACTAAATATTTTTATTACGAAAAATGACCGGACAGCGTTAAGTAATATTTTGGGGAAAAGAGTAGATGGAGCCATTATTTCCAATGAATTTATCGATGAAAAGGATGTTGCCGTTCTGGAAGAAGCAGGAATTCCTGTCGTATTCATTGATCGAGAAAGAGTAAGCAAAACAAGTTCATCCGTTGTCTTTGATTCCTATAAAGGAGGGCAAGATGTAGCACGTTATCTTATCAATCTCGGGCATAAACGGATTGGCTATATTAGAGGGTATGATCATTTATATGATGATATAAAGCGATATGAGGGCTTTCGAGATACATTACTAGATGCCAATATTCCTTTTTATGAAGAAGATTTATTAATCGGATATTTTGAAGAAGAAGCAAGCTTTAGTGCGGTAAAAGCATTTGTGAGAAGTGGAAAAGATTTGCCTGATGCATTTGTGGCTGCTAATGATCTTAGTGCAATTGGCTGTATTAAAGCATTGAAATCGGAAGGGATCTTGGTTCCAAAAGATATTAGTATAATTAGTTTTGATGATATAGATTTAAGCGAATACTTCACTCCCCCGTTAACAACGGTAAATAACCCTATTATTATGCTCGGAAAGCATGCGATAGAAAGGCTGCTTGGTATTATTAGAGGAGAAGAAGTAGGGAAATTGGATAAATTGCAAGGAAGCTTAATTGTCAGAGATTCATGCACCATCAATAAAAACATATTAATGGGGTACGACCGAGGTACTTGTAAAAAAGGGTCATAGCATGGATTTTTTTTACATTTACAACCCTTTTTACTCTGTAGGGTAGGGTGGGGTCAGAAAAGTGCGGTTGTTGGTAGGATCCTAATAGGGGTAGTGTCATTGTTGCTACTCCTATTAAGGAATACTTAAACTAAATCACAAATTAAAGAAGAAACACATCTTAAAAAATGAGCATTGAACCTTTGCATAATAAGCAAAAGTCCTTTAAAATTTGTTAGCCGGGTAGAAAATGCTATAATGCTCTTATAAAAAAGAATGGATGCAAAATAGTTTAGGTAAGTTCTAAAACGATTTCTTTTATTCTTCGACAAACAGGCCAGATTCGTAATTTCTCAAGAGAATAATACAAGTCGCTGTAGGGGTTTTTGTGTTTTTTCACTTATGATCACTTTGATATACAAGACCTATTTCATCTCTCACTTTATCCAACACTTGTATCGTGGTGTATGAATTTTTATATGAGTTAGTATCAGACTCTGTTTTTCCTCGGTTGATTAATTCAATAAATTCTTTCACTTCGTAATACATAGCTGGATGAGATTGGTCGACTGTTAATTGTTCAACCGTGCCGTCAGTGTAGTGAATTTCTACTTTTTCAGCCGTATGAATCTTATCAATCATGATACTTCCTTTTTCGCCTTGAATTTCGCTTGGTAAATAAGAGTTCGTTATTTTGGAATACATCACAATCGCATCTTTATCATCATATTTTAAGATGACGCTACCTTCACCATCCACACCCGAATCAAGCATAATGCCAGTTGCCTTCACTTCTTTTGGTTCACCAAATAATGTAATAAGTGGATACAAACAATAGACACCAAGGTCCATTAATGAACCGTTCGCAAACTCTGGATTGAAGGCATTAAGGACAATTCCTTCTTTGTATTTATCATAACGAGATGAATACTGACAATAGCTTGCAAAGTATCTACGGATAGGACCAATTTTATGTAAATTATCTTGAATGACCTTGAAGTTTGGAAGTAATGTTGATTTCATTGCTTCCATTAATAGGGCGTTATGATCTTTTGAGGCTTGAATCATCCTCGCTACTTCGGTTGCATTAACAGCCAGTGGCTTTTCACATAACACATGTTTGCCATTTTGCAAAAATAAAATAGCTTGTTCTGCGTGATATGAATTGGGAGTAGCAATGTACACCGCGTCAATTTCTTGACTAACTGCCATTTCTTTTAGGTTTGTAAATATTTTTGTTACTCCATATTTACTTGCAAATTCTTCTGCTCTACTAATCGTGCGAGAATAAACAGCAGTTAGTTTAAAATCTTCTACATCATTTGCTGCTTCAAGTAATCTTTCTGTAATCCAATTAGTACCGATTACGCCGAATCGAACCATTTATTCAACCTCATTCCTTTGTTTTATAAAACGAAGAGTTTTGTTTACTACACTTATGAAGCGTTTTTCATCGCCAATAGGATTTTATTTTCCCATAAAAAAACTTATATAGACATGGGGCCTACCAGTGAAATATTGGTGATAACCCAAATAGGGCTCATACTGTGAGTGATGGCTAAATTCTTGGCTGTGCCCCACCCAATAATGATCTCTGATCCGGCCATAGAAGGGACTGAATCAGAGGCTATTTTTTCTTTCCTGTATGGACTGTGTTATTTGTAATATGCAGTAAAGACCGCAATTCATAAAAGAAATAAATGCGGTCTTTACGATGTTTCCATATTTTTTAAAGTGTACTCTATTCGAGATTGGCATGTTTGCCGTACATTTTAGTAGAGTCTAAGCCTTTTTTTTCCATAAAACGCAAGATCAATGCATCATAAAATAATAACATCGTTTGCTCAAAAAGTGACCCCATTGGTTGTATGGTCTTGTATTCACTTTCAGATTGATCTTTCGGTGATCCAGGCAATTTAATGATAATATCAGCTAATTTTCCAATCGTGGAGTCAGGGGAAATCGTTACAGCTGCGACCGTCCCACCTAAACTTTTTGCTTTTTCAGCGATTGAAACCAAGGTTTTCGTTTCACCTGAACCTGAACCGATGATCAACAAATCACCTTTTTCTAAATTTGCTGTTACAGTTTCACCGACTACATAAGCATCGATCCCCATGTGCATCATTCTCATCACGAAAGATTTGCCCATAAATCCAGATCTGCCCGCACCTGCAACAAAGATTTTTTTGGATTCCAGAATCTTATTAACCAACTTCTCTGCTTCTTCGTCAGAGATTAAGTCGACTGTCCGACTTAATTCTTGAACGACTTCAGCTAAATATTGAGTAGTTTTCATAGTTATAATTAACCTTGTTTAATTAATTCTTGCATTTTAGCTGCAACTGCTTTTTTATCGTCTTTGCTTGTGATACCGCCACCTACGATGACAAGATCTGGTTGTACTTTAATCACATCTGGAAGTGTTTCTAATTTGATTCCGCCTGCAATAGCAGTTTTCGCATTTTTTACAACGCTCTTAATGGTTGCAAGGTCTTCGAAAGAATTTTTTCCTACAGCTTGAAGGTCATAACCTGTGTGAACGCAGATATAATCTACTCCTAGTTCATCCAGTTCTTTCGCACGACCTTCAATGTCTTTAACTGCGATCATATCAGCAAGGATTTGTTTACCTTGTTTTTTTGCTTCTTCTACAGCACCTTTAATGGACTCGTCTTCAGCTGTACCAAGAATGGTGATGATGTCAGCGCCTGCTGCAGATGCTTGGCTAACTTCATATCCAGCTGCATCCATGATTTTAAGGTCAGCTAATACAGTTAAGTTAGGGAAGGCAGCTTTCACTTCCTTTACTGCTTTAAGGCCTTCATTAATCACAACCGGCGTGCCGATTTCTACAACATCTATATGATTTTCTACTTCTTTCACCAATTCAATGGCTCCTGGAATATCTACAAGATCTAATGCTAATTGTAATTTCATTTATTACTCGCTCCTTATATAATAGTATATTGTGCCGTATAGCTTTCTTTTGCACAGTGTTATTGTATCCAATTGATAGCTATTTACTAACGGTATGATACTCAGTATACTGGGTATGTTACTAAATTAAAAGTATGCACTTTTTTATCATATAGTAACAAAAAGTATACTATGGGACATAATAAGGGTTGGAGGTGAAATGAATGCCGAATCTTGGGGAAAAAGTGTTTAATTGTGAAAAAGAATTGACTCTTTCGATTATTGGTGGAAAATGGAAAATGTTGGTATTGTGGCATCTAGGAAAAGAAGGAACCAAACGTTTTGGTGAACTAAAGGCCCTCATGCCGGGTATCACTCAAAGAATGCTTGTTAATCAATTGCGCGAACTTGAAGACCATTTGATTGTTCATCGTGAAGTCTATCCTGTCGTTCCACCAAAAGTTGAATACTCACTCACTGAGTATGGAAGAAGTCTGATGCCTATTCTGGATGCTATGTATGACTGGGGTAAAGATTATATTGAGAATGTATTGGAAAAAGAAACAGAAAACAAATCGTCTATTCAGTAGAAAAAAGTGTTTCTCCTAGGGGTTCGAAAAAGTGTAAAAAAGTTCATATACTAACAAACCACGGTTAGCTATCTTAATAAAGATGCTGTCCGTGTTTTTTTATATCTCTACGTATTTAAAAGGTTGAAAAAACACAACATTTAAACACAACATTTAATAAAAGAATCAGTTACTAAAAAGCCAAGGGCAGCGAATCTTGTATAATCGCTGTCCTTGGCTTTTCACTCTTGGTATTGGATTCAAGTTTATAGTATTATTTTTAACACTATGTTATACCAATGTATCTATATGTTAATAAAGTGCGTACTTTCAAAAATATAACATACGTAATATACTGATTTTGCTCAAGTAATAGCGAGCTTAAAGAATACTACCAAACCTTAAGGGAATACTGCTACAAGCATGGTGAGATGAAGTGAAACTTCATTTAATAATTTATACATGTTGTTGCTTTTTACGAAAGGAGAGATCCGCATGGAAAGGTTCAAAACTAAGCAGCGAAAAGTTTGTGAAAGATGTCTAATCATCACCATAAATAATGAAACCTGTCCAAAATGTGGACATTCTCAATTAAGAGATATCATTATTACCGGACAAGCTGGGAGAAATAAACGAAACTTACATCCAAAAGTAGGATAACGCAATAGCGAAAATCCTTGTTGTTTTGTAGGGAAAACGAAGAAAATCAGACATTTTTCTATTTGAAAATGCTTTGAAAAAGTGGAGGAATGAAAAGTGGATTCTATGACGTTTGTCTTATTTGGGGCAACTGGGGATTTAGCTAAGCGAAAAATCTACCCTGCCTTGTTTAATTTATATTTGAATCAAAAATTACCAGATTCTTTTTTGATCATTGGTGTAGGAATAGACGAAATGTCTGATGTTGATTTTCAAAACCATGTAACAGACTCGCTATACACTTTTTCTAGACACTTGATAAATGATAAATCCGAAAAACAAGAGTTTGTAAAGGCATTTCGTTATTGCCAGTTAGATTTCACGAATGCTGAAGGGTATAAGAAGTTAGTTGAAGTCGTTCAACAAAATGAAAAAGACCAGAGTATTGAAGAGAATCGAATGTTTTATCTTTCTGTTGCTCCTGAATTCTTTGATGTAATTGCTTTGAACATCAAGGAGAGTGGATTAGGCTCGACAAAAGGATGGAAACGATTAATGATCGAAAAACCATTTGGGCGTGATTTAAAATCTGCTCAAGATTTAAATGAAAAACTAAGCAAAGCTTTTGAAGAAGACGAAATTTTCAGGATTGACCATTATCTTGGAAAACCGATGGTTCAAAACCTTGAAGCTTTAGAATTTGCCAACCCTGTGCTGCAATCACTATGGAACAATCGGTATATTGCCAATGTGCAAATAACGGCTAGTGAAACGGTTGGTGTAGAAGAGAGAGCTAGTTATTATGAAAAAGCAGGGGCTATTCGTGATATGGTCCAAAATCATATGATGCAGCTGTTGATGATGACGGCCATGCATCAGCCAAAACAGATGAGCACGAACGATATCCGTACAGTGAAAAGAAAAGTTATGGACTCTCTTCGGCCTGTACAGAAAGATACTGTAGGTATCCACGTTGTTCGTGGTCAATATGGACCGGGGGAAATAAAGGGTAAACCTGTAGTCGGATATTTAGAAGAACCTGGAGTGAATGCTTCTTCCACAAACGATACATTTGTGGCTGCTCGTTTATGGATTGATAGTTCATTCTGGGATGGGGTGCCATTTTATATCCGGACAGGAAAAAGAATGAAGGAAAAGTCGACGCGGATTGTGATTGAATTCAAGAATCCAACGAAAAATGTGTATACTAACGAGAATCAATTTGCAGAACCCAATCTATTAGTTATCAAAGTAAGTCCAAATGAGGGTGTGTCGATGCAATTAAATAGCAAAAATTTAACAAATGGAAATTTGGAGCCGATAATTGTTGACTTCTCAGCAAGTACAAAAGACATACCAGAAGCTTATGAACTCTTAATATTCGATGCTCTGCGTGGGGACTCTACCTTCTTTGCTCATTGGGACGAAGTTGAATTATCTTGGAAATGGGTACAGCCCGTTTTAGAGGCGTTTGAGGAAAATGCCCTTCCACTCCACCTATATCAAGCCGGTTCGATGGGGCCACAAGCTGCTTCGCAATTATTGGAGGAGGATGGTTTTAAATGGTGGGAAACCAGGGGGGGAGTTTAATCCGCACCTCCCTGGAAGGCTATTGGTATGAAGAGAGCAAACCGAGGTTGGATTTGACAGATAATTGTTACGCGATTTACCCAAGGAACTTAAAGTATTTGTTGAATCCTTATGGTTCCATAAGGAGACCATGAAGAACAACAAATGGGTAGCATAATAATACACGCTATTTTTTGTAATTTAAAGGAGGAAACTCAAGTGAAAGTAGGATTAATTGGATTAGGGAAAATGGGTATGAACTTAGGAAAAAACTTAATTGACAATAAACACCGTGTAATGGCGTTTGATCTAAATACAAATACTATTGAAGAAATTAAAAAATATGGAGTTGAAGGAGCATCCAGTTTACAAGATCTTGTTCAATCATTAGAAAAGCCACGAGTTGTTTGGATAATGGTCCCACACTCCGTCGTTGATTCAGTTATTAGTGAAATCACACCATTTCTAAGTGAAGGAGATATCGTCATTGAAGCTGGTAATTCGCATTATAAGGAATCCATTCGTCGTTACGAACAGTTGAAGAAAGTTGGAGTGAGCTTTATGGATGCCGGTACTTCTGGGGGGATGGAAGGTGCTCGCTATGGTGCTTGTTATATGATTGGTGGAGATCCTGAAGCATGGAGCATTGTCGAGCCGATTTTTAGAGATACAGCTGTAGATAATGGGTATTTATATGCTGGGAAATCTGGTAGTGGCCACTTCTTAAAAATGGTCCACAATGGAATAGAATACGGAATGATGGCCGCCATTGGTGAAGGATTCGAAGTCCTGGAAAAAAGCGATTTCGATTTTGACTATGAAAAAGTGGCACGGGTGTGGAATAACGGTTCTGTCATCCGCTCATGGCTCATGGAATTGACAGAACGCGCATTTTCTAAAGATGCAAAATTAGATGAAATTAAGGGCATTATGCATTCTTCTGGGGAAGGGAAATGGACAGTTGAAACCGCTTTGGATCTTCAAACAGCTACCCCTGTTATCGCTATGTCTTTACTAATGCGTTACCGTTCATTAGACAATGATACATTTACAGGTAAAGTGGTAGCTTCCCTTCGTAATGAATTTGGCGGACATGCTGTGGAAAAATCATAAAGTCATCTGCTGTATATGTCTTTCGTTAAAATGAGCCGGAAATTCATTGGATTTTTAGTTTGGTATATCCCAAAAATTGGTAGATTTACTTAAGTCGTTGATAGTGCTAACTATGTTGATTGAAGCGGAAGGAGCGAGACTCCTCGAAAATGCATTCACATTTTCTCGTGCGGTGCCTATTCACGGATGATGATTCAACGTCCTGTGGGAAAAACAGGACAAGGGAGACCCCGCAGCCGCACAGCGCCGAGGAGGCTCCCGGCTCGCCCGCGGAAAGCGAGCACCTGGAGCCAACAGACAAGTTTAACAGAGCCAAAAAAATAAAACAATATTGAGGTGTGACATCATGAACGTATTGGATGCAAAAATCATTAACACACAATATGGTTTAGAAACCTATTTAGACATGGTGAAGAATATCGAAGTAAAAGAACTCCATTCTCCATCAGATAATGAGCCCTTTTATGAAATAGTATTAGGGATAGAGTATTTTCTTCTAAGGGACGGAAAATACTATGATAGTGAAAGGAATTATTTTCGGATTCAAATGAGCGAAGATTTTAATTCAATCACGTTAAGAGAGACAGATACCGAAAGTTTATTTGCTGTCAAAACCGAACACGAGAGAGACTCAACTAAGCTACTGGTTGGAGAATGGCTTATAAAAACCAATGCTTTCAAGCAAGTAATAAGTGAACTGATCCAACAAAAGAAAATGGAGAATGTTCAAAATGAGGGAGACACTCGAAAAGTATTAGGAACGATAAGATTCTTGGAAATATTACTTGAAATCAAAACAGAAGACATACTAAGTGCCGATGTAGAGAGGGACCATTGAGTTTTCTTAATACTAACTATCTTTTAATGTACGCTATTGATAATTACACGGTCCCACTAAGGATTTTTCAAAATTGAAAAGGGGGAGTTTAAATGTGTTTTTAAAAACTTCCCTTATATACTGTAGAAAAGGAGAATGCACTAACATGAAACGTTTTACTATGCCGAGAGATCTTTTTTACGGAGAAGGATCTCCGATTGAAGCAGCTAAGCTAAATTTGATTGAAAGGGGAAGTAATGTATGACTATTTCGTTTGATTACTCCAATGCATTAGCATTTATGAAAAAGAGTGAAGTAGATAATCTAAGTGAATTTGTAAAAGTGGCTCATAAAATGCTACATGAAAAAACAGGCCCCGGCTCTGATTATCTTGGTTGGGTCGATTTGCCACTAAACTATGATAAGAGTGAATTTGAAAGAATTAAACAAGCTGCTGAAAGAATCAAGAAACATTCAGACGCAATGGTTGTAATTGGTATTGGTGGTTCGTACCTGGGGGCAAGATCGGCTATAGAATCTCTGTCCCATAGCTTTCATAACCAGATGAACAATAAGACACATGTTTATTTTGCCGGTCAGAATATCAGTTCTACTTATATATCTCATTTATTTGAACTATTAGAGGGGAAAGATATCTCTGTTAACGTCATTTCTAAATCAGGAACAACGACAGAGCCAGCCCTTGCTTTCCGTATTTTCCGTGACTATATGGAGAAAAAATACGGAAAAGAAGAGGCGAGAAAACGTATTTTTGCTACTACAGATCAGAAAAAAGGCGCATTAAAAAAGCTTGCGGACGAAGAAGGATATGAAACGTTCGTTATTCCGGATGATGTTGGTGGAAGGTATTCTGTGCTAACAGCAGTTGGTCTCTTACCAATTGCCGTAGCAGGACTTGATATTGATCATATGATGGAAGGGGCAGCAGCAGCAGCCCGTAAATACAACAATCCTGATTTATTGACAAATGAGAGCTATCAGTATGCTGCGGTCCGAAATGTACTCTACAATAAGGGAAAAGCAATTGAAGTGCTTGTTAACTATGAGCCCTCCCTTCACTACGTATCGGAATGGTGGAAGCAGCTGTTTGGGGAAAGTGAAGGAAAAGATCAAAAGGGGCTATTCCCTGCTTCCGTTGATTTTTCAACGGATTTGCATTCCATGGGGCAATATGTACAAGAAGGTCGACGAAACCTTTTAGAAACGGTTTTACAGATTAAGAAACCTCGAATTGAAGTGACTATTCAGGAGGATCCAGAAAATATTGATGGATTAAACTTCCTGGCAGGTAAGACGATGGATGAAGTCAACAAAAGTGCATTTCAGGGTACCCTTATGGCCCATATAGATGGAGAAGTACCTAATCTCGTGATTGAACTGGATGAAATGAATGAATACACTTACGGTGAGATGGTTTACTTTTTTGAGAAGGCATGTGGGATTAGTGGCCATCTATTAGGAGTTAACCCATTTGACCAGCCTGGAGTCGAAGCATACAAGAAGAATATGTTTGCTTTACTTGACAAACCTGGTTTTGAAGCAGAAAAAGCTACTCTCATGGAGCGTTTATCAAAATAATTATATCTGATTGGTTTTGTATTAATAAAAAGATTGTTACCAAAAACCATATTTTTTGTAACAATATTTATGAGAAATACTGATGCTTGATTTTACTAATTTTATAGGTTACCAAAAATAATTACCAAAAGTTTTACCAAATACTTTTACAAAAATGATGTCTCTTGTACAATTAGATTATTAAATTGTGCAGGAGGCTTCTTTATGATAATCGGTTATGCTCGAGTTTCGACAGTTGACCAAAATTTAGACCGACAAATTATATTACTTTCTGAGTACGGCTGTGAAAAAATGGTTCAAGAGAAATTTACTGGGACTACAAAGGATAGAGATGGACTTAACTCATTGCTAGATGTAATAAGGAAAGGTGATACCGTTGTAGTAGAAAGTATTTCACGCTTAGGGAGAAAAACACTTGATATTCTTTCTATTATTCAGCAATTCGAGGATACTGGTGTAAAGTTCGTTTCTATTAAGGAGAACATGGATACAAGAACATCAACAGGAAAAGCCATGTTTCAAATGATGTGTGTCATCGCAGAGTTAGAAAGAAATTTAATTGTAGAAAGAGTTAAAGAAGGGTTAGAAGCGAGTAAAAGAAGAGGAAAAAAACTAGGAAGGCCTAAAGTGGATCAAGGGAAAATTGAAATAGCCTTGAGGATGTATGACAGTAAAGAATACTCGGTAAAAGAAATTGTAGAAGGTACAGGACTTTCACAGGGATCATTATATCGAGCGATTAATAAAAGAAAACTAGAGAAGCAAATTAAAAATCTCTTATATTTTTAGGGAATTATGTGACGGACTAGGGCAGCTACTCTGTCACCACCCCCAACTTAATTTGAATGGAGTTGGTAATTTGGCATCTATAGAACGTACGGCTTATCCAAGATTTAAAAAACGTCCTACTTCAAAAGAACTTCGTGATGTTTACTCCCCTACACCTGAAGAAAACCAATTTGCGCATAAAGTTGCTAGAGGACCTGTTTCAGTTCTAAGTCTATTAGTTATGTTAAAGTCTTTCCAACGACTTGGTTACTTTCCTCTACCGAAAGATATTCCTGTAGAGATCATGATTCATATTCGGACCTGTTTGAATCTCTCTGCTAGTGTTGAACCGAATTACAATAGTAAATCAATTTACCGACATCAAAAAGCAATTAGAGATTACCTCAATGTACGTCCTTATGGAAAAGAAGCCTTACATATTGCAACTACTTCAATTTATAAGGCTACACAGGTAATGGACAATCCAGCCGATCTTATCAACGTATCCATTGAAATATTAATAAAAGAAAGGTGTGAATTACCTGCTTTTAGTACATTAGATCGATTGGCTCGTCGTATAAGAACATTAGTGAATCACCAGTTATTTAATTCAGTATTTTCAAAATTGACTCCTGAAATTGAGCGAAAATTAGATCAATTACTAGTTACTAAAAATGATAATCGGACTTCTGAATATAACTTATTAAAAGAAATTCCAAAAAGCGCAACACTTTCGCATATGAAAGAAATACAAAATAGGTTACTTCTGTTAACTGATTTTATAGAAGAAATTGATAGCTTACTAGAGGATATTCCAAATTTAAAAATTAAACACTTCGCTTTAGAAGCAAAAGCGCTTGATGCATCAGAATTAAAAGACTTTAATTTAGCTAAAAGATATATGCTGCTACTTTGTATGATTTATCGCTCAAAAATTTCAGCTATAGATAGTTTGGTAGAGATGTTTCTCAAAAGAGTCAGAACTATACATAACAAAGGCAAAGAGGAGCTAGAACTTCTTCGAGAAAAACATAGATCAAAAACTGAAAATCTTATATCTGTTTTGGCGGAAGTCTTAAATGCCACAAGTATAAATGAGAACGATACCTTGACTGGTCAGAAAATAAGGGAGTTATTAGGGAGAAGAGGTGGTATCGACGCATTAAAAGAAGATTGTGAATCAATTTCATCATATAATGGCAATAACTACCTTCCTCTTTTATGGAAGTTCTATAAAAGCCACAGGAAAACTCTTTTTAGATTGATTAGTATGATTGAAATTAATTCAACCACACAGGATCAATCACTTTTAGAAGCTTTACAATTTTTACGTGATAATGAGAACCGAAAAATTGAAAATCTACAAATAGATTTGGATCTTTCATTTGCTAGTGAACAGTGGAAAAAAACGATTTATGTACCTAAAGAAAATAACTTAATCCATCGTAAACACCTTGAAATCTGTATTTTTTCCTATCTTGCAAGCGATTTAAAAACGGGAGACCTTTGTGTAAAAGGATCAGAGAATTTTGCTGATTACCGTGAACAGCTCCTTTCTTGGGATGAGTGTAAACCTATGGTAGATGAATACTGTAAGGAACTTGGCTTTTCTTCAAATTCAGGGGATTTTGTTCAACAATTAAAGCTCTGGCTAGGAGATACTGCACAAAAAGTAGATTTAAACTACCCTGATAACGGCCAGGTAATCATTAATGAAAATGGAGAACCAACGTTGAGAAAAATAATGAGAAAAGAACAACCTCAGACAAGTAAGGCGTTAGAGGTAGTTATTTCTCAACGTTTACCTGAACGAAATGTCTTAGATATTCTTTGTAATGTAGAACATTGGACAAATTGGACACGGCATTTTGGACCATTATCTGGTTCAGATCCTAAGCTTGAAAATGCAATGGAACGTTATATCATTACTTCTTTTGGATACGGATGTAATTTAGGACCAACACAGACTTCTAAGCACATGAAAAAAGCAGTAACCCCACACATGATTTCATTTGTAAATCGGCGACATATTAATGCATCTAAAATAGACGAAGCTATTCGTAATATTTTAAATCAATACAATCAATTTAGTTTGCCTAGACTATGGGGTGATGGAAAAACGGCTGCTGCAGATGGAACAAAATTTGATCTCTACGAAGAAAACTTAATCTCTGAATACCACATTCGATACGGAGGTTATGGGGGGATTGCATATCATCATGTTTCAGATACTTATATTGCACTCTTTAGTCACTTCATTCCATGTGGAGTTTGGGAAGCAGTTTATATTATTGATGGTTTGCTGAAAAATAAATCAGACATTCAGCCCGATACGTTACATGCTGATACGCAAGGTCAATCAACGCCTGTTTTTGCACTTGCACATTTATTGGGGATTAATTTAATGCCTCGTATTCGAAATTGGAAGGATTTAAAATTTTACAGGGCTGATAAGGACACAAAATATCACCACATTGATCAGTTGTTTAGTGATACCGTTGACTGGGACCTAATTGAAACACACTGGCAAGATCTGCTCCAAGTGGTTCTTTCTATAAAAGCTGGTAAAATATTACCCTCTACACTACTTAGAAAACTAAGTAACTATAGTAGAAAAAACCGATTATATCAAGCTTTTAGGGAATTAGGAAGGATTGTAAGAACTGTATTTTTGCTTAAATATATTTCTGATATAAAACTAAGAGAGCAAATTGGTGCTAGTACAAACAAAGTCGAAGCATATAACGGCTTTTCCAAATGGCTATTTTTTGGTGGCGATGGGATCATTTCAGAAAATGATCCAGAAGAACAAGAAAAGCGAATTAAATATAATGATTTAGTTGCCAACGCAGTGATATTCCAAAATGTATGTGATATAACACTTATTTTGTGGGAACTTTCTAAAGAAGGCTATGTATTTTCAAAAGAAGATATTGTCATGCTTAGCCCTTATCTGACTAGGCATATAAAACGTTTCGGAGACTATATGATCGATTTAGAAAATATTCCACAACCAATCGAGGGAGATATTCCTGTATAGTATATAAGAAAGTAAAGAGCAAGAAAGGGTTATAAATGGTAAACAATACCATACTATGACCCTTTTTTACATGTATCTCGGTCGTACCCCTTTAATAATTTGATTATTAGTACTCCTTGCTATCTTGTGATAAAAACCTACTGCTTTCTGTTTGTTCCCATTTCCTTTTTTGTTACTTTTGTTAATTCAGTTGTTAATTTGTCAATTTGCTGCTGCATCTTTTCAAACTTTTCATCTAATTCTTTTTGATCTTGTTTTTCTTTTTCTGAATTAATGATTTCCTCATCTATAACTGTTATCGCTTCTATAGTTGCAATGCCTTCTTCAATAGTAGTAAGAATAGCAGTTATTAGGGCAAGTCTAAGGCTAGAACTTATTGGCGATTGATCACTTTGTTCTGACTTTGAATTGGTATTATTCATATAATTGCCCCCTTTATCTGACATTGTTAGAAAGGTTTACATTAAACCTATGCTTTAGGTTCTGTAGTAATACATTTCCTTTGAATATTACTTACCTTGAATAAAATAGAAAAATAAAGGAATTTCAATTAGCAATTAATTGCGTAGTTCGTAGAGATTGTAAATCATTATCTTCACACCAAGCTAGTGTTCTTCGGTAAATGGAAGTAATTGAAATACCTTTGTTGGACAAGAATATTTTTTTACTTGGTCTTGGATTGCTAGGTCAACTTTCACTTTGCTCTTATCAGTTCTTTTCATTCGAACCAGTCCTCTTAAACCTAGTTCTTGATATTTCTGAATCCAATAACGCAAAGTGCGAATTGAAATGTTTTCCTCAACGCTAATCTTTTCTAAATATTTTGGCTTTTGTAAATATGGATAGATAATTAAATATTTTCTGTGTGCTTCCTCTAGTTGTATTTCTGTACATTGAGTTAAAGAATTTATTTTTTGCATTGTCTTTTGTCACTCCCTTTTTTTGGATTCCTGTCCATTGTTTCATATTTTTTATTCAATGTCTATTTAGGGTAAACCTTAAACAACCACTTAAGCATTATTGTTAAGATTAGGTTTTAAGTGTATGATTAGGGTGTCTATTAAATAGATTTGTAAAAGGAGAAAATTACGAAATGAAAGTTGCTTATGCTAGAGTTTCTACTGAAGATCAAAATTTGGAACGGCAAATTGAAAACTTGAAAAGTTTTGGCGCAGAAAAAATATTTACAGAGAAGAAATCTGGTGCTGCAGTAAATAATCGAGAGCAATTCCAAAAAGCTCTTGATTTTGTTCGTGAAGGAGATTATTTCATGGTTGAAGCAATTGATCGACTAGGAAGGAACTACAATGAGATTATTGAAACGGTTACTACTTTAAAAAATAAAAATGCAGGTTTGATCGTGACGAGTATGCCTATCTTAGCTGAAGCTATTGGAAACCCCTTGTTGGACCGATTTATGAAAGATTTGATTGTTCAGATTTTGGCGATGGTTGCAGAAATGGAACGGACAGAAAGTAAACGTCGTCAAGCCCAAGGTATAAAAATTGCCAAAGAAAAAGGAGTTTACAAAGGGCGTCCGTTACTTTATTCACCTAATGCAAAGAATCCACAAAAGCGATTAGTCTATCAAGAAGTCGTAAGAATGTTGAAATCCGGAACCCCAATTAAGCAAATCGCAGAAAAAAATGCCATTACTCGATCAACTGTTTATAGGATTAAAAAGGAGCTCGCAGAATAGAAATCTACGGGTTCTTAAACTATTTAATAGTAGTAGCGTCAGGAAATGCGGATTTACAACATTAAGGAAATTCAAATATAAAAAAAGCCTAATTTCTCGGTGTTGTAAGTGAGAAATTAGGCTTTTTTTACTCATGAAAAGCGCCCGATTGCTGAATAACTTAACTTCTATACATAAACACCCCCAAATTTTTCTCCCTACAACAAACTATTTTTTTTGCCATTTATCTAATTTTGGATACATCTGTAACAAAGCAAACTATAAATGTTTACAATAATTAAAAGAAGGTGTTCAAGTTATGGATAATGAACTGAAAGCAACGTTTGGTTCTTGGGTCCAAGCGATTGGAACAACCCTTTCAGCTATCGGAGCTACACCTTCCAAAAATATTTCCGATACTCTGCTTGGAGATTTAAATCTATGGGGAAATGTATTACAAGCAACCGGAAATTCATTAGTAGCAGATAGTGAAAAAAACTTTACCCTTGAAAAGATAGGCAACGAAATTCAGGCAATAGGAAATTCAACGGTCATTGTAGGGATATTAATAAATTTTAGCGAAAAAACAAAAAAGGAATTAAACATAAAAGGAAATTTACTTCAAGCAGTTGGTGGTGGAGTATCTCTTGCTGATGCTCTAGGCCGTGAACCTACTGTAAAAGAGCTTTACAGCATATATGGAAACCTTCTACAAGCAATTGGTAATGCATTACAAGCACTTTCAGGTATCAACGAACTAAGGAACAGGGAGGGGCAAGAACTGAATGTGGTCGGAAGTTGGATCCAAGCCATCGGTTCCATCATTTCAGCTTTAGGCCAAAGTAAGTAATTTTGAATATATAGTTTACATTGTAATGGAAAAGCGTATTTAGCTTGGATAATAAAGGAGATAAAATATGGATATCGAATCTAGTTCTATCTCCTTTTTGGGTATTTATTACTTAAATAGTTACAGGAATTACTTTTGGTAAGCTAGCGGAATAACTTATATTTCGAGTTCACCTTACTTTGCCAAAGAACAAAATTTATTTTGACCATGTTTATTTTTTTAGATCTTTAAGGCAATACCTTTAACGGTCTCATCATTTCATTATCCTCGTGTTCAAGCATATGGCAATGCCATACATATCCAGGCCCAAGGCTAGGGTCGAATGGAAAGGGACTGCCATCCTGGGAAGTAAACCGAACTCTTATCGTTGTCACTTCTCCCGCATTCATTTGTATGGTATCCTTCCACCCTTTCTCATTGAGTGGAGGTGCAATAGGTTGACCTTGTAAATATGCGTCTATTGGTGGTGTCTTAGGCTTAACAAAATAAGGTGGGGTGCTAGGAGGCGTCGTTTGATTTAGTTGCATCCAGTCTTTCAAATAAGCGTCAGAATGGAATTTCTGGCGGCTAACGAGCAGGAACTGAACGAGATGAAGATGGATTGGATGGGTGTCATCGGTAAGGTTAACAACTTGCCAATCTTCTGTCGTTCCTGCCTGAGGCAGCTCAGAAACGGGATTACCCCACAGTTGGCCATCTAACGTAACTTTCAAGGGACCATTAGGACCCTCCAGTTCGAATAAAGTCAAAGTTCTCGTTTTTGTTGGCTTTAATTGAGGAATGCTGTTAAGAACAGGTGGCAATTTCTTTGGCGGTAAGACAGTTTCATTTATGACTGTAAATTGCATAATTTGACCAACAGTTTGTGGGTCTGCCGGTGTTCCATCAGGGAACGGGGCGTTAGCAGTATTCGTTAAAATAACGGTTGTACCAGGAGCTAAAGTAGAGAAATCAATAAGGATATCTGCTCGTTCTGCCGGTGAAATCAAAAGTGAGGAAAGTTCTACAGCTTGAGGTAAATAACCTCCATCGGTGCCAATCTGGATAAATTTCTGTTTATTGGAAAGCTGTAAACGATAAAAACGAGCATTTGAACCATTCAGAACACGAAAACGGTATTGTTGAGGTTTGACATTAAGGTTCGGCCACACCTTACCATTCACCATTATCGTGTTTCCAAAAAACTCTGGTACCACATAAGGATGAATACTTGGGTTAGCCCCCATATGATCATAGAAAAGAGAACCATCAGTATTAAAAGATCGGTCCTGAATGTTGAGTGGAATCTCATTTTCTCTACTAGGAAGAAACGGGACAATGGGGTCATTCATATCACGGAGCAAATAGAACCCTGTAAGCCCGGCGTAATTATTCAATCGAGTCATTCCCATGGTATGGTCATGATACCAAAGAGCTGTAGGCTGTTGTACATTGGGGAATGTATAGGTATTAGTTATGAAAGCCATACCGGTCCTTCCATCTGCAGTAAACCAAGCATCAGGATAACCGTCAAAATAAGATGGATGCTCTCCTCCGTGCAAATGAGGGACAATAGGTACTGGTTGCTGTGCTAGGGGAAATCCTGGTGGAAATGATGGAAATGGTGGTAGAGGAACTGACATGGAATTTGGATTTGCCCAATCGAGTGTCGGATCAACCGGAAGAAAATGGGGACCAGTAATGTTGTTTATCCATTGAACATGTACAGGAATTCCTCGAATGGCTTCAAATGTGGAACCTGGAGCACTTTTATAGTAAACCGCTCTTCCCGTGTACGGGTCCTGTATCATACCACTGTAACCAAAAACTTTCGTGGTACCGAATCCAGGCGGTAAGATTTGCTGCTGGAATTCACTTGCTTCAATTTTATACGCATGCCCGATCACTTCACCAGATATTGGCTGTCTAAGAATAGTAGGCATATATACCGGTGGGATAACGAGTTGATTTACGAATTTAGGAATCCTTTTAGGATCTAAAGGTTGTACCATTTCATCCTCTCCTCTTCATATCACTACGGTATATGCAGGAAAGGAGCATTTCATGCGTATATTCATACTAGAATAATCTATTTACTTGAAAACGTTCCTCAACAATCTGGCCCTTTAATGGAATATCATAACTGTTGTTTTAACCACTTAATTTTAAGTTGAAGAACTTTATTTTAACTTATCAGCTATCATTTTAAGATAACTTTTTTATTACTTATAATGCAAAATAGCGATTAAAATTGGTGCAAAATAACGTCTAAAGTGACAATCATAGTTAAGAGCGTCTCATAAGACTTGTCTCAAAAACGAGGTGATATTTTGCGGAAAATCGGTTATATACGTGTTAGTTCGACCAGCCAAAATCCTTCAAGGCAATTTGAGCAGCTAAATGAAATTGGAATGGATATTATATACGAAGAAAAAGTTTCTGGAGCAACAAAGGATCGCGAGCAACTTCAAAAAATGTTAGAGGATCTACAGGAAGATGACATCATTTATGTTACAGACTTAACTCGAATTACTCGTAGCACACAAGACCTATTTGAATTAATCGATAACATACGGAAAAAAAAAGCAAGCTTAAAATCACTAAAAGATACATGGCTAGATTTATCAGATGATAATCCATACAGCCAATTCTTAATTACAGTAATGGCTGGTGTTAACCAATTAGAGCGAGATCTTATTCGTATGCGACAACGTGAAGGGATTGAGTTGGCTAAGAAAGAAGGAAAGTTTAAAGGTCGGTTAAAGAAATATCATAAAAATCACGCAGGAATGAATTATGCAGTTAAGCTATATAAAGAAGGAAATATGACTGTAAATCAAATTTGCGAAATTACAAATGTGTCTAGAGCTTCATTATATAGAAAGCTATCAGAAGAGAACAAATAGTCCTTCCTTACCCCATATTCCAGAAAAGGCCATATAGTTGAATAAATAACTTTTTGTCACGTGATTTTTGATTCCATCACGAGTGATTTCTTAAAAGTTAACAACTATTTTTTGAATGAGCTGCATTTTTCAACGAAAGGATGAGCTTCTAACCGTTAAAAGTAAACATATTCAGCTTGTGGTGCATATACTGGATTGGTCCTTTATATAGGGTAGTAAATAAGATATCTAATCCTTTATTCTTCAGAACATAAACTTTAAATTTAGGGGGAGATTAGTATTGCAAACTGCACAGCAAACAATGGTTAGTATTCCATTCCCATCAGTATGGGGTATCCATGCTGCTATAGCTGGTAAACCAATCGTTTGGGGCGTACTCAACATTAACTCTATTACAGATAACAGGGTAATTGGTACGGTTAATTTTCGTGGTACACCTATTCCTATTAGTGGATATTGGGATGAGAATACTAAACAGATAAGATTTGATTCACCTTATGCTATGTTCTCCGGTACATTAACTATCATTGATGATGCTACAATTAGAATTCGACATTTTATTTTAAATGGACGATTTATTATGAAACCTCCTTCTTTACAAGCAGGCGAATACGGAACATGGATTGCTACAACCGATAGAGCTCTTACCGGATATCCCGTAATTAGTGGTACCTTGCCCCCTGTTGGAGTCTTTTTAACATCAAATATACTTAGTCAGCTACAGCAGAATTATGTAAGATTTTAGGTTTAAATGGAATAAATGTAAAACGAACCTCCTTTTTTGTTTTTCGATACATCTCCAACATTAAATTTCCTGTGACAAAACAAACTAATTACAAAATTATTTGAGGTGTCTCATGAGAAAAGGTTAATCTAAACAATTCCTCGTATTCCAAACGTATACTTGCTACATAGTTTGTACATGTTAAGGGAAAAACTAAGGAGGAATTTTAGTTGGAGTGGATTTTTTTTCTATACCTGTTAAATACGTTCTTTATCTTATTCATAGCAATTTGGGAAGTACGTAGGCCTGCCAAGGCATTGAATTGGATAATAATCGTCCTTCTTTTGCCAGTCATTGGTTTCTTGCTTTATCTTAGCGTATCAAACCCTAAGTTTATTCATCGAAAAAGATTGAACTCTTCTAAAAATGAATCTAACAAATTACCTGAGACATTCGGTGATTCAGCATCGGTAATTGCCGATGCTTTACGGCATTTCACTGTGAATGGGCTTCGAATGGGCCAAGTCCAAGTGTTTAACAATGGAATAGCAAAATATGAACAACTCCTTGAATCCCTAAAAAAAGCCCAAAAAACAATTGATCTGGAATATTTCATATATCGGAATGACCAAATTGGTAATCGCATCACAGAACTGCTAATCGAAAAAGCAGTAAATGGAGTGCAGGTTCGTTTTATGAGAGATGGCTTGGGGAGTTATAAATTCCCGCGTGAAAAAATCACGCAGATGGTGGAAGCAGGGATAGAATGCAGGACAATATTTCCTTTACGCTTTCCCTGGATTTTGTCCAATTGGAATTATCGGGATCATTGTAAGATGGCCATAATCGACGGAAAGATAGCTTTTAATGGTGGCATTAACGTAGGATATGAATATACAGGATTGAAGCCTGACGTTGGCTTCTGGCGGGATACTCATTTGCAAGTCATAGGAGAAGCATAAGTCGATTTGCTGACTGTCTTTGATGTTCATTGGGAAATCGCTGTGCCGGAACGGATAAAATCAAAAACAAATTTGAAAACAAAATCAAAGGTAACGAAAATCAATTCAATCGGCAGAGCAGATCATTCCAAATGGTCAGCCGAATTGGGATCAGAGTTGAGCACCCTTGATGATAAAGAAATGGACATATCCGCAAAAACTAGGACATTGCATAAAGCGTATATCCATACGTTGGAAGGAAACCCTGGAATTCCTACCCCAGTCATTCGGCAAGCTTACTTTATATGTATAACACAGGCGACCAAGACTATTGATTTAACAACACCCTATTTTGTACCAGAAACGGATATTATCATGGCATTAAAGACAGCAGTAGCTCGTGGTGTGCACGTAAGATTGCTGGTTCCTCGCCACATTGATCAAAAAAGCGTGGGCTATGCAAGTCGTACCTATTACGGGGAACTTATAGAAGCTGGGGTCCAAATCTACCAGTACAATAAAGGAATGTTACATGCGAAACTGATGATCATTGATGAGGAAATTGCAGAAGTAGGCGCAGAAAACTATGATATGAGAAGTTTTCGCCTGAATTATGAGGTGTGTCAAGTCGTGTACAGTGCTGATGTGGCAAGAGAACTCACAGAGCAGTTCGAGGGGGATCTTACTGATTCTGTACCATTAAGAATTGAAGACTTGTTGCAACGATCCCTGACCGAGCGCATTGTTGAACAAGGTGCTCGTCTGCTTTCTCCATTATTATAAGTTGATGTATCCTGTTTTTATTGTTCTATCTTAAATCTAGATTTAACTTTGTTTTTAATATATTTCTGACTTATTTGAAAAAAAGTCGAAAACCCGTGTATTATAAGAACTTCCAACATGGGTTTTTTCTTATTTACGATGGAAATTCATTACTAAAAAACGGTAATACTAAAAAGGCAGCTCAAAGAGTTTGAATTCAAAAATATCTGTTACCTTTTCATTTAAATATAGAGGTGATATCAATAGATAATATATTTGAAAATCTTAAGGAAATACGTTTATTAGAAGATAAGCTCTATCATTTAGAATTAAATGGTTGGCTAAAAAATGAGTTTTTAACTTGGGAATGGTGGATACTAGTCGTTTTTTTAGTTGTGCCTTGGGTTATATGGGCTAAACTTGTTAAACGAGACATTATTTTAGAAATTTTGTTATTTGGTACCATAATTATCATAACAACAACCTTATTAGATGTAGTTGGCTTACAATATAGGTTTTGGGATTATCCAATTGCATTCTACCTATTATTCCTAGGGCCTTTCCCTTTGATTTTTCAATGATACCTGTAGCTTACATGTTGTTATATCAATATTTTAGAACATGGAAAATTTTTATAATCGCACAAATCACTATGGTACTCACATACGCCTTTATTGGTGAACCTTTTTCCGAGTGGGTCGAACTTGTGTATTATTATGAGTGGAGATACAGTTATTCATTCATATATTACATCATGGTTGGAATTGTAACTCGAGCTTTAATACTAAAACTAGCCTCTTTATCTAAACCTCAAGATCTTACAACTAAGTAAAATTTAAATTGGAGGAAAAAACTTTGGAAGAAGTCAATATTGGTTTACTGACGATCAAAGTCATCGTTGGTTTTGCCACTTTATTTTTTATCATTATCATAACAGGCAGAACATCCATCTATCAGTTAACCCCGTTTCACTTAGTTTTTGTGTTAGTACTTGGAGATCTTTTAGGAAATACCATTTATGAAGATAAGGTAGGGATTTTTCATTTTTTATATGCCATCGGATTGTGGACGTTTCTTATGTTTGGAATAGAGTTTATGACTCTAAAAAATAAATCGACACGTTCTCTCTTATTAGGCAATCCTAACATCATCATTCGAGATGGTGTTATGGACAGAAAGTTACTTACAAAGAACAAATTGGATGTAAATCAAGTATTGAGTATACTCCGTCAAAATAATGTCTTTTCAGTTCGCGAAGTCAAATACGGTATATTGGAAGCTAATGGGCAAATAAGTTTATTATTAAAATCCAAGTATCAAAAACCAGACAAGCAAGATCTCAATCTTCCAGAAAGTCCAGTAGACCTCCCAACATCGTTAATTATAGATGGGGAAATTTTATGGGATAATTTACATGAACTCGGATTTGATCAACAGTGGTTAGATAACCAATTAACTACCAATGGATATGATAATGTAAAGCGTATACTTTACGCAGATTGGCGAGAGAGTGAAGGCATACATGTAAGTCCTAAATAAAATTTGTTAGGATAAGAGCATTTCTTGGTGAATATAAACTTTAGTCTTCAACAATCAGGCGCTTTAATGAAGTAACTAAAGCCTAATTTTTCACTTATAACACCGAGAAATTAGACTTTTTATATTTTGATTTCCTTAACGTTGTAAATCCGCATTTTCCTGACGCTACCCCTATATGGGGTATTAGCTGATGCAGATGCGGTTGTCCATCTTGCAGCGATTCCGGTGGCATATTCCCATCCAAATGAAGTGACCTTTGAAAACAACGTTATGTCTACATATAACATTTTAGAAGCAGCAGGGAATTTAGGGATTAAAAAAGCGGTAATCTCTTCAAGTGAGTCCTCCTATGGTATTTGTTTTTCAAAGCAAAATTTAACACCACAATATGTGCCAATAGATGAAGATCACCCACAATTGCCGGAAGAGAGTTATGGTTTATCCAAGATTGTAAATGAGAAAACAGCAGATATGATTCATCGTAGAACAGGGATGCAGGTCGTATCTTTTCGTTTAGGAAATGTTATCTCCCCTGAAAAGTACGAAAATTTCCCTAGGTTTATCCATGATCCAGAACAGCGAAAAACGATTCTCTGGAGTTATATTGATACACGAGATGCTGCGAGTGCCTACCGATTGGCAATTGAGACAGATGGACTTGGGTCAGTTGCCCTTAATATCGGGGCGGATGAAACAAGTATGGATATAGAAAGTAAACAGTTAATGGAAACATGCTTTCCAACTGTAAAGGATTTTCGTAAAGATATATCTGGATTTGCGCCATTATTAAACAATGAAAAGGCGAAGAAATTATTAAATTGGCAGCCTGTTCATAAGTGGAGAGATTACGAAAAAATGTAATGACTATTTTAATAAGGAGAGATAATAGATGATTTCTAATCTTAAAAGTACTACTACTTTGCATAACGGTGTGGAGATGCCATGGTTAGGTTTAGGCGTTTTTCTAGTAAAGGATGGAGAAGAAGTTGTAAATTCAGTTAAAGCTGCTCTTGAAGTGGGCTACCGAAGCATCGATACTGCTGCTTATAAAAACGAAGAGGGTGTAGGCAAAGCCATTGCTGAATCAAATGTTCCTCGTGAGGAACTATTTATTACAACAAAAGTTTGGAATGCTGACCAAGGATATGAAGCAACATTAGCGGCTTTTGACGTAAGCATGAAGAAATTGGGGCTCGATTATCTAGATCTGTATTTAATTCACTGGCCACTTCCCTCACAAGGAAAATTTGTAGACACATGGAAAGCACTTGAGCAGCTTTATAAGGATGGACGTGTCCGGGCAATTGGGGTAAGTAATTTTAAGGTTCATCATCTTGAAGAAATAATCGCAAACAGTGAAATTGTGCCGATGGTCAACCAGGTAGAATATCATCCCAGATTTAATCAACGAGAATTGCATGATTTTTGCAAAAAGCACGGCATCCAGCTTGAAGCTTGGTCTCCATTAATGCAGGGTGGTCTGCTTGAGGAACCAATTTTGGTTGAACTTGCAAAAAAATACAATAAATCACCAGCGCAAATTATTATCCGCTGGGACATACAAACAGGAGTAGTGACGATTCCAAAGTCGGTTAAGCCCCATCGCATTGCTGAAAATAAGGATGTCTTTGATTTTGAACTTTCAGAAGAGGACATGGATAAAATCAGTGCACTAAATCAGGACCAAAGGATGTTTGCTAATCCTGATACTTTTTCTAAAGTATAAGTTTAGTATTAAATATTCTCTAGTAGTAATAAAATGGGCAACTGAATAATAAAAAAACAGCATCCTCCATTGATAGAGAGGTGCTGTTTTTATCAAAATACCAACTCTAATATTCAGGATACAGAAGAATAATCTGAACTAATAAAATTGACTCCTTTTTCTTAGGAGATGATATCAAGATAAAGGAAATCCCCGAACAATGTTTAAAAGCCTAGACAGTAATTTCCTTGGAAAAGAATTGTTTACGTAAACAATTACAAGTATACAAAAAGTAAACAATACGTATACAAAGTCGTTTACGTGTAAACAAATGTGTAAACAAATGTGTAAACATACTGTATTTACTGAATGTATACACATTTGTATTCAAAGATTACGAAAATGTCTACAAATACACTTAGTTTACGAGATGTTTACAATTAAGTGTTTTTTTGGCAAATCAATTGATTAATCTAGCAATCTCTTATAGCCTTAAATAAGAAATAGGATATTTAGAAAACAGAGTATCCAATAAAAAGAAAAGGAATGATGAAAAGATGAGCTCTAGAATTGCGGCTGTAGATGTTGGTAATGACTCCATTAAGGCAATCTTTGGAGAAGTAGAGTACGAATTGAATATTCCTAATATTGTGGCAAGAGATACAGAAGATCGTCCTGTAATAGGAATAGAAGAATTAGATAACAAGAATCCTCTCGAAGGAATACATATTAAGGTTCACTCCCCTGCATTAAAAGAAAATAATGCTATCTATCGTGTTGGCCATTTAGCAACAAAGAGTAGCAGTGCAACCGAATTAGATCCAGGCAGTGCTAAATCGGAGGAAGATCAAACATTAGTCATGCTTTTTGCTACATTGGCATTAGATGCCGTTAATGAGAAAAATTCGAATTCATTTCCACGAATGAAAAATGTGATTGATGCCAATTATACGCTTGGCACTGGCCTCCCTCTACGTGAAGTGAAGGAAGGAAAAGATGCTGGATACCGATCTAAATTTGTTGGTTCTGTCCATCAAGTGGAGTTTCTTGTTACACCAAAATACCAAGGATTGAAAGTAAATATTAAGTTTAATGAGGTAAAGATTTACCCTGAGGGATTTGCAGCCTATATAAATCTTGTAATGGATAACAATCTAAAAATTATTAATAAAGATTTGATCGATAAAAGAATTATAATTCAGGATATCGGGGGATTATCTACGGATATCGCTGTTATTAAGAATCGAAATGTCGATGATGATAAGGCACAAGGATTTAATCTTGGCGTATCGGAATCATTAGAGGCAATAAGAGAAGAAATTAGATCAAAGCATGGCATTGAACTAGACAGCCGTCGTGATGTGGTGGAAATTATCACGAGAAAAAATGACCGGAATCATATTATGGTTAAGGGAAGCAGGACTAGTGTTCATGATATTACAGATCGTATCCTACTTGAACTAGCGAAAAAACAATATCGATTATTACGTAATGTATGGCAGAAAAATTCCCAGACAGAAATCTGTTATTTTGTTGGTGGAGGAGCCAATGTATTAAAAGAGTACATTAAAACATTAAATAATAATTTAGATGGGTATAATATTGAATTCTTTGAAGATGAGAAAGAGAGTATTTGGATGATGGCTAATGCGTATTATAAGCTCATTACTGATTTTGTAAGAAAGACGGAAAAGCCTAAACCACCACAAGAACCTGTGAAAAATTAATAAGGTGATTATATGAAAAACTCAAGCTCAAATGGGATTAAGAGAGGACAAGCTATTTCGTTTCGTGTCCCTTCTGATACTCCTGATCATCTTTTAAACCATTTACAAAAGCTCAAGGAAATTGAAAGAAGGAATTTTTCTAGTAAAATCGCTGAGTTTGTGCTGCAAGGGGTTGGTCAATCTTTTTCGAAGGAACGAGAAACGATTACGATTCCTCTTCCCCATAAATTGAGCAAATCACAGCGGAACTGGTTAAAGCACGAGCATTCTGAGGCCTTGTTAGGCTCTATTATATACCAACTTTTAATGGATCCAGTTCGTGCGACTGCTTTGCTTGCATCATTAAATAGCAACTCCTTAGATATAAATGAGGCATTGTATTTGCAAGAAGAAAGCACAAGCGAGCTTAAGGCAGCATCGGAAGTAGATGACTACTTGCATGCAATCGAGGAAAGAGCTGTTGTCGAAGAGATAGATAGCGTGGATGATTTAGACAATTTTGATTGGGATAAAGCAACACATAATCAATCAATAGAAGCAGAAGCGGAAAAGGAACCAGAAGACAGTGAAAATGAAGATTTAGATAGTTTATTAGGAGACTTTCTTCATTCCATGAACAAGTAGAGTAGGTTGAAAGTTAGGATGCACAGGGAATTCTCGAAATTTGTCGAAGATGGATAGAGTGTGTAATTCCATGCATTTCTGAAATGATTTAGCAGCCTATTCTAAAATGTCTATTCAAAAAATAGTTAGTTAATAAAATAGAGAGATTAAAACCAAAAAATGCTGAGAACTCAATATTTTTTGGTTTTTTGTTTGGGCTCAATCGCTTCCATAAATAGGATTTTTTACAGTTACTATATTTATTTAAACAATTTCCGTAGATTTATATGCTAAGGGATGTGTAACAGTTAGGGGAAACAAGTTTTTCATGGAGTTCCTTTGTACGGAGAAATGCAAAACAAGTGATAGAAAAGAAAAAACAAAAATTCGACAAAAAAATCAATAAATAGTTTGACATTTCAAAAAATAGCCGCTATATTAATAAAATGTGAAAAATTATCTGAATCTTTCTAAAACAGTGATTAATCGGAGGTCATCTTATGGAACAACGTCAACAATGGGGATCACGGTATGGCTTTATCTTGGCAGCTGTCGGATCTGCCATTGGTTTAGGGAATATCTGGAGGTTTCCAGCAGTAGCTTATGAAAATGGAGGTGGAGCCTTTTTCTTACCATATTTATTTGCAATTATAACAGCAGGGATCCCAATATTAATTTTAGAGTTTACAATCGGTCAGAAATTTCGTGGTTCAGCACCACTATCGCTGTTCCGTTTAAATAAAAAAGCAGAATGGCTTGGTTGGTGGCAATTATTAATTGCCTTTGTCATCTGTACTTATTATGCAGTTATTGTCGCATGGGCGATAAAATTTACAATTTATTCATTTGGAACGCAATGGGGTTCAGACCCTGAAAGCTTCTTTTTTGGTAGTGTATTAAAGATAGCGGATCAACCTGGCACAATAGGCGGATTAGTTCCTGGTATTGTTATTCCAGTACTTTGTGTGTGGGCAGTTGCACTCTTTGTTTTATATCGTGGAGTTTCAAAAGGGATTGAAAGATTAAATAAAATATTCCTTCCTATCCTGATTGTTATGTTTTTAGTAATCGTAATTCGTGCTTTAACTCTTGATGGAGCGACACAAGGATTAAACGCATTTTTTAAACCAAACTGGGAAATGATTCTTGACGGAAAGGTTTGGATTGCAGCATATGGGCAAATCTTCTTCTCTTTATCGATTGGGTTTGCAATCATGATTACTTATTCAAGTTATCTACCGAAAAAGTCGGATATAAATAATAATGCATTCATTACTGCATTTGCAAATTCTGGCTTTGAATTATTGGCAGGTATTGGTGTATTTGCTGCACTCGGCTTTATGGCAAATCAACAAGGCGTTGCTGTTGAAGATGTAGTAAGTAGTGGGATTGGACTAGCATTTGTAGTCTTCCCTAGCATCATCAATGAATTCCCTGGAATGAATGGTCTATTTGGGGTATTATTCTTCCTTTCTCTTGTTTTTGCAGGTATGACATCGCTTATTTCTATCGTAGAAACCTTCATCGCAGGAGTTCAAGAGAAGTTTAATGTATCACGAACAAAAGCGGTACTAACAAGCGGGCTAGTGGCAACAGTAATCTCCTTGCTTTTTGCAACAAATGGCGGTTTATATTTACTTGATGTAGTTGACTACTTTATAAATAACTTTGGAATTGTTACGGCAGGATTAGTAGAAGTCATCTTAATTGCTTGGTTCTTTAGAGGATTAAATGGACTACAGACTCATTCGAATGCTATTTCTGATATACGTATTGGTGCTTGGTGGAAGTTCTGTTTAAGTATTGTAACACCTCTTGTTCTTGGTTATATGATGGTTGACAACATTCGTCAGAATTTAAAGGAGAATTATGAAGGATATCCAACAACATTAATTTTGTATGCAGGTGTGTTAGTAGTCGCTTTGAGCATCATTATTGGGGTTCTTCTATCCTTTAAAAAGTGGAAATCTAATGCTCTAGACAAGAATAAGGAGGTTGTTTAATATGTCAGCTAGTGCGATCACCATGATGGTAGTTGGAATGGTTATCCTATGGGGCGGCTTAGCAGCCAGTATCTTTAATGTCGTAAGAGTTTCTAAGAAAGCTAAATAATAATTTTAAAAGGGATTGGCCATAACGATATGGTTGATCCTTTTTTATTGGTTGAAAAAGAGGAAAAGTTCACTAAAAATTCAAAAGAAATAATGGATAACAAAAAACAAGTTGACGAATATCGACAAAATACGTTACTATAAAAACTAATTGAATAAGACCTCACTTTTTTTTTACAGTGAGGTAGAGGCGCGATATTTAACAGTCTTTAGTGGAGTTTGAGGAGCTTTGATGCTAGGGAGAAGGAAATGTCGCCGAAGTTTGTAATATTCTCCATATTACATGCTGGGTCTGTAGTTAAGAGCTGCAGGACTGTCTCAATAAACACCTAGTTTATTGAGTTGTGCTATCTCATTTGGGATAAAAGAGAGGACTTTAGGGCTATCGCATATACTACGACCTGAGTTTATCTCAGGTCTTTTTTTGTTTTAGTAGATTAATAGGAAAACAGGGGGAAAGACATCATGAGAAACAAGTTAACATTATTTTTAGTTTTAATATTATCCGCAATGCTTTTATTAGCTGGATGTGGGACAAGCAGCGATTCAGCTTCTGGATCGAATGATGATAATACATTTAAAGTAGGGATGGAGGCAGGTTATGCTCCGTTTAACTGGACGCAAAATGATGATTCTAATGGTGCGGTGAAAATTGAAGGGTCTTCAGAATATGCTGGAGGCTATGATGTAGAGATTGCTAAAAAAGTGGCAGAAGGTTTAGGAAAAGAATTAGTGATTGTAAAAACAGAGTGGGATGGCTTAGTACCAGGATTAGTTTCAGGAAAAATTGATGCCATCATCGCAGGGATGTCACCGACTGCAGAGCGTAAAGAAACAATAGATTTTTCAGGTAACTACTATACATCCAATTTAGTAATGGTAGTAAAAAAAGGTAGTGAGTTTGAAAATGCTACGTCTATCCAGGATTTTAAAGGAGCAAAAATTACGGCACAGTTAAATACATTCCATTATTCTGTTATTGATCAAATTAATAGTGTAGAAAAAAAGACGGCAATGGATAACTTCCCCGCTATGAGAGTAGCACTGGAGTCAGGAGTTATTGATGGATATGTATCTGAACGTCCAGAAGGGATTAGTGCTTCCACTGCAAATGATAAGTTTGTAATGGTTGAATTTAAGGATGGATTCAAAACGTCAGAAGAGGAGACAACTACCGCTGTTGGTCTTCAAAAGGGCAGTGACTTAACAGAGAAGATTAACAAAATTTTAGCAGATATTCCAGAAGAAGAACGTACAAGCATGATGGATAATGCTATTAAAAATCAACCTGCAGCAGAATAAAAAAGGATAAAACCGACTGTAGCCTTTATACAGACGGTTTTATCAAGTAAGTGAGGAGAAAAGATGAGTTTTGAGTGGATCATTAAAATAATTTCAGAGAACTGGCCGATGTTTCTTCGTGGTGCTGGTGTAACGCTTTTGATTGCGTTAATCGGAACTATTATTGGAGCAGCAATCGGATTGGTTGCAGGGGTTATTCGCACTATCCCGACCCCGGAACGAGTAGTAAAAAAAGTTATATTAAAAGTAATTAATATCATCTTGTCTATCTATATTGAATTCTTCCGCGGAACACCGATGATCGTCCAAGCGATGGTTATCTTTTATGGTTCCGCGCTAGCTTTTGGTTTAAATATGGATGTGCTCACTGCAGCTATTATTGTTGTATCCATTAATACAGGAGCATATATGGCGGAAATTGTTCGTGGTGGGATTGTTTCCGTTGATAAGGGCCAGTTTGAAGCGGCTCATGCAATTGGCATGAATCATCTACAAACAATGTGGAATGTAGTGTTACCACAGGTTATTCGAAATATCCTACCAGCAACAGGAAACCAATTTGTTATTAATATTAAAGATACATCTGTATTAAACGTAATTTCTGTTACGGAATTATATTTTGTTACAAAATCCATTTCAGGAAATAACTTTAGATATTTTGAATCGTTTTTCGTAGCTTGTATGATTTATTTTGTAATGACCTTTATTGTTACGAGAATATTGCTATATATGGAGAAAAAGTTAGATGGATCGAATAATTACACGATCATCGGAAATGATGCACAGTTAGAATTAGATAAAAAATAATGGAAGAAGGTGAAGAACGATGGAACAAATCATTGATATACAGCATCTGAACAAATCCTATGGAACACATGAAGTACTTAGAGACATTAATTTCTCCGTAAATAAAGGGGAAGTTGTTTCCATCATTGGTTCCTCTGGATCTGGTAAATCTACGCTTCTTCGTTGTATAAATTTATTAGAAAAAGCAAGTGGCGGGCAAATATTTTACCATGGTGCAAATATATTGGATAGCAATCATAATGTCGCAGATTATCGCAAACATCTTGGTATGGTATTTCAACAATTTAATTTGTTTAATAATCACAATGTCCTTAAAAATTGTGTGGTGGGACAAGTAAAGGTGTTGAAACGATCCAAAGAAGAAGCAGAAAAGATGGCCATGCATTATTTAAAAGTTGTGGGAATGGATAAA
Organism: Niallia sp. Marseille-Q9988; assembly: GCF_976954375.1. NCBI lineage: Bacteria > Bacillati > Bacillota > Bacilli > Caryophanales > Bacillaceae > Niallia > Niallia sp. Marseille-Q9988. The sequence goes on from NZ_CDRJSZ010000002.1 coordinate 251,902, forward strand.
TATATTAATGCAAAGCCAAAACAGCTATCTGGTGGTCAAAAGCAGCGTGTTGCAATTGCGAGAGCCCTATCGATGAGTCCAGATGTCATGTTGTTTGATGAGCCTACTTCCGCTCTTGATCCAGAAATGGTGGGAGAAGTACTAAAAGTCATGAAAGACCTCGCCAATTCCGGTCAAACGATGATCATCGTAACACATGAAATGGAATTTGCGAAGGAAGTATCTGATCGGGTTATCTTTATGGACAAAGGAGTTATTGCAGAAGAAGGAAGTCCAGATCAAATTTTCCATAACCCGACACAAATACGTACGAGAGAATTCTTAAAGCGCACTTTAGTAACGCAACCATCCTAACTTATAGCTATAGCTAGAGAATGAGGAAGATAATCCGCAACCAAATAAGTGAGTTTTAGTCATAGAAGATGATCTCTGCCTGTGTAGAGGTCATCTTTTTCTATTAGAAAAAATTGGTGAAATGGGAATATGCACCTAAAGCGCACGAGAAAAGGCAATACGGAGCATAAGATTGGTGAACCTTAGCATAAGTTAAAGATGTTTTTAATATTTGAGGATTCTATGTCATAATAGAGTGAAGTGCAAGCTGTGCTCTAGGAAGGATAGATATCTTATGAAATACATGAAATCACAAATGAAAAAGTTAATCAAAGATAATAAGGACTTACAGATACGCTTAAAGGATTTGATTGATGAACATGACCTTGATAAAAGTTCGGCTATAAGAGCATTGTATCATTCAGAAGTAGCAGCAGGCGGAAAGTATCAATCCGCATATCAAGCATTAGACTTACCAAAAGGGTAGGTCTTTTTTAGACTGTTTTATAAAGGATTGTACATTTGCCAAGAAAAGATAGCGTATAATAGAAGTTTGTATAAGGGAATAAATGTTACGGAAATAATAAGAAGAATAATTCAAAATAAAAGAGGCTTCGTAATGAGTGAAAAAGGTTTTCATGATTTTAAATTAAGTAATCAAATAGTAAAGGCTCTGGATAGTTTAGAATATAAAATACCAACAGAAGTTCAGAGTAAAGTAATACCACTCGTGTTAGAAAAAATCGATCTTGTTGTCAAATCACAAACAGGAAGTGGTAAGACTGCTTCTTATGGGATTCCTATTTGTGAATTAGTTGATTGGGAAGAAAATAAGCCTCAAGCGTTAATTTTGACACCAACAAGAGAACTTGCTGTTCAAGTGAAAGAGGACTTTATCAATATAGGGAGATTTAAACGGATTAAAGCAACAGCTGTATATGGAAAACAGCCTTTTGCTATCCAAAAAACAGAATTAAAACAAAAAACGCATATAGTGGTAGGTACACCAGGACGTGTATTAGATCATATAGAAAGAGGTACGTTGATTTTAGATCAAATTAACTACCTTGTAATAGATGAAGCAGACGAAATGCTAAACATGGGGTTTATTGAACAGGTAGAGGCTATTATAAAGGCATTACCAAAAAATCGAGTGACGATGCTATTTTCAGCTACCCTACCTGAGGCGGTTAAAGATCTATCTCTTCGCTATATGAAGACACCTATTGATATTGAAATAAAGGCAACTGGACTCACAACGGATAAAATTGATCATTCGCTTATGAAAGTAGAGGAAAAAGACAAATTCTCTATTCTTCAAGATGTAACGATTGTTGAAAATCCCGATAGCTGTATCATCTTTTGCCGAACAAAGGATAGAGTAGATACATTGTGTGATCAGTTATCTGATTTAGGATATAACTGTGATCAAATTCACGGTGGTATGGTACAGGAAGACAGACTTGAAGTAATGAATGACTTTAAAAGGGGAGAGTTCCGCTATTTAATTGCTACAGACGTAGCAGCTAGAGGGATTGATATTGATAATATCACCCATGTTATTAACTATGACCTTCCTTTAGAAAAGGAAAGCTATGTGCATCGTACAGGTAGAACAGGTCGGGCAGGTAAAAAAGGGAAAGCTATCACATTTGTTACCCCATTTGAAGATAAGTTCTTAAAAGAGATTGAAGAATATATCGGTTTTGTAATTCCAGCTATAATAGCTCCTTCCAAAGAAGAGGTTTCTGCTAATAAATCGGAATTTGAGGCAAAGAAAAACGTAGAGCCAACAATTAAAAAGGCGAAAAATGAAAAACTAAACAAGCATATTATGAAGCTATACTTTAATGGCGGTAAGAAAAAGAAGCTTCGAGCAGTAGATTTTGTTGGAACGATCGCTAAAATAGACGGAGTAACAGCAGAGGATATTGGGATCATTACAATAATGGATACTCATTCTTATGTTGAAATTTTAAATAATAAAGGGCCTATGGTACTGGATAAAATGAAGAAAACAACCATAAAAGGTAAGCAGTTGAAGGTATATGAGGCTAATAAGAACTGAGAAATGCTTAGTTACTATTGATTACGAATCTTTCGTGTAGATTCCTTTGAGATTATTGTAATTACCTTTCCCATAAATAGCATCATCTGCAAAATTAGATATCTTGGGATTTTTTAAAAGAACGTCATAAGCAAGACCTTATTTGAATGAATGATTGTATGGAGGTTCATTCTACTGCTCCACTGTTTTTGATATAATAGTACTTTAGTACAAATTCAAGCGGTGGAGGAAATAAAATAATGAGCAATTTGCCTAATTGTCCGAAATGTCATTCGGAATATACATATGATGATGGGACATTTTTGGTTTGTCCAGAATGTGGATATGAGTGGACGTCAAACACTGATTTGGAAACAGATGGTGATAATAGAGTGATCAAAGATGTAAATGGAAATGTTTTGAACGACGGGGATACAGTTACGGTAATCAAGGATCTTAAGGTAAAAGGCAGTTCCTCTGTTTTAAAGCAAGGAACAAAGGTGAAAAATATTCGCTTGGTAGACGGTGATCATGATATTGATTGTAAAATTGCTGGATTTGGAGCAATGAAATTAAAATCGGAATTTGTGAAGAAAATATAGATTTTTAAGATCAAGGCAGTCAAAGGAACGGTTCTACTGGAGGACAATTAATATTGTTGTCCTCAATAGAACCGTCTTTTTGCAGCTTATAGAATGAACATTTCATATAGTGCTTCTGCAATATCTTCTGGTGAATATCCACGAACCTCTCGTTGAAATAAATAGGAATCACTTTTAAGAGCGGCTAATAAAATATCTGCTTTAAAGACATTGGTGTCAGTTTTTTTTGAAGTGCTGTTCATTTCATTGAATAGGTTCACAAATTGCTGATGCAATTGATCGTGTAAGGGACTGCGCGTTCTGGGTTTTGAGGGTGGTGATGCCTCAGAATCCTCTACACCTTTAAGCAATTGGGCTTTGCTTTCTCTAAATTGGATGAATAAACGAATAATGCCTTTTAATCGCTCAGCTGGAGTAGCTGTTTGATTATCCTGCAAATAATTTTCCATATTATCAAAGAATATTACTATATTATCTTTGATTAAATCGAGACATAATTCCCCTTTGTTACGGTACCGACGATAGAGTGTTCCTGTACCAATATCTGCTTCTTTTGCAATTTGATTCATACTAACTTGTTCCACGTCATATTGCTCGAATAACTTCAGCGCTGCCTCTAATATTCGTTGACGATTCTCTGCTGCATCTCGTCTTTCCAATCGTATATTAGTTAATTTTCCATTAGTCATTCGTTATCACTCCCCAAAAAATAATGCTTTTCATTGACAATCGGAGAATTCTCCGTTTATTATAAGTGAGAGAGTACTCCGCTTAATTTTAACCTAATAGAAAGGAGATTACAATATATGCAATATCACAATAGTAAAACAGCGCTACTAGTTATGGATGTTCAAAACGGCATTGTTTCAAACTTAGGGGAAAATAAAGAAGAGGCATTAACAACCTATCAGAAAGTAATAATGGCAGCCCGCCAACATGCTATTCCAGTCATTTTTATTAGAGTGGGATTCAGAGAAGGATACCCTGAAATTAGTCCAAAAAACAAAAGATTTTCCAGTGTATTAAAGTACGGTGGGATGACTGTCCTTGATGAAGCAACACAAATTCATGAATCTGTAAAACCAGAAGTAAGGGAGGCTATTGTTACAAAATATCGAATAAGTGCATTTGCTGGAAGCAATTTGGAGATTATTTTGCGTTCCCAGCAAATTGATACACTAGTTCTTAGTGGAATTTCAACAAGTGGAGTCGTTCTATCTACTTTAAGGGAAGCAGCGGACAAGGATTTTCAATTAAAGGTACTAGCGGACGCCTGTTTCGATACGAATAAAGAGGTCCATGACGTTTTAATGGATAAAGTCTTTCCTAGTCAGGCTGATGTGTTAAATGTGCAAGACTGGATTGATACACTGAATGAAAGATAGAGGGGGTTGTTTTTTCAAAAAATAGTCCTTGTTTTGTTGTGAGTCTATTTGTGTGAACATGATAAATAAGAAGGAAGGAATAATATTGGCAAATACTCAAGATAAAAGCTACTTTAATCAAAAGTTGATTGCCCCGATGATCTTAGGGTCTATTTTGAACCCTATTAACTCTTCTATTATTTCTGTTACTTTAATTCCAATTGGAAAAGCATTCGGTGTTTCACCTTCACAAACAGCTTGGCTTATTTCTGCTTTGTATTTAGCAACGGCAATAGGGCAGCCTGTTGTAGGGAAATTGATTGATTTATATGGTCCTAGATTACTTTTTTTAATAGCCACATCATTAGTAGGTCTATCAAGTTTTATCGCAATATTTACCCCTGATTTATGTATATGGGCGCAATGCTAGCCTCTGCAGGAAATGGTTTGTTTTTAAAATCGGATTCTATTACAGGGATGCACCAAATTGCGATATTTGGAGCAGGTATTGGAATTGTCTTGATGATTATAACTTTAGTAGGACTTAAAGGAGTGCAAGAGGAAAAACGAGTGGTTGGAATAAATTAGTTTTAACATATGACTATATGTATAATCATAAATAACTAGTATGAAAATGTAGTCTATATTGCAATGAAGAGGATTGGCGATTGCCACATGGAAAGCGAAGTGTATTGAGCTGCAGGTCATAGCAACAAATTTCCTTGAATACAATTAAATGATTAAAAAAGCCCAAACAATTAGCCGAATCCTTCGTTGGTATCTTCGTATAATTGTTTGGGTTTATCTTAAAATTAGAATAGTTATGTCCCCTCCTCTTACTTTTGCTAGTCTTTTGCTAGTCAATGTCTAATTAACCAGTACAAATGCATTTAAATCCTATTTCCCCTTTTTATCAATTTTAAATAAAGAATTCTGGAGTGTATTCCGCCATTTTTCGATAAATCCTTCTTTTGGGGGATCAATGTTCATTAAATCAGGTGTATAGAATTTAAAGCGGTTTTTTCCATTGTTTTTCGCATAGTACATTGCTCTATCCGCATTTTCAAGAAGTATTTCTTTCGTTTCACCGTCATTCGGATAGAGACTTATACCAATGCTAACAGAAACTTGAGCTTCCGTTTTGTTTATGAAATATGGTTGCGAAGTACTTTGGATAATCCGGTCTGCAATATTTTCTAATTCATTTTTTGATGATTCTTCTACGATAACAATGAATTCACGAGGCATTTAAATCGGAGAATGGGAGTATTGCTGTTAAAATAAGAGATACAGGAATCGGAATGGACAAAGATTCACTCATGCATATATTTGAGCGTTTTTATAAAGCCGACAAATCAAGAAATCGAAATATTGGGGGAAATGGTCTAGGCCTTTCCATTGTCAAAAAATTCATTGATTTATATGAAGGAGAAATCCAAGTCCAAAGTGAGATAGGAAAAGGAACAGAAATTACGGTGAAAATAGGGGAGCAGAGGGAAGGTTTTAATGAGGTCGATTAACCCGACCTCCATAACCGTCCCTCTGCTTCCACTTTCTAAATAAGGAGCTATTAAGATGGTAAATAAAGTTTTCTTAAATGACTTTGCATTAACTGTTTCCAATTATAAAGAGGAAAAGGTTAAAAGTAACAAATCAGAGAAGCTGTTAACAATGGTAAGCTTTGAATTTAAAGTAAGAGGTGGGGAAGAATACCACGTAGTTACGAAGTTTTTATACGAAAATGTATTTGATGTAAATATCCCTAATGAGCAAGTGGCTTTTAGAGGGAAAATCAACAAATATTCCACTTCCTATACCAATTTCTCCGATGAAAACAGCATTAGTGATTTCTTTTTGGAATTAGTGGAAGTGGAATAAATTCAGAAGGGAATTAGCAAAACAGATCATCTTTATCGGATTTAGAGATCTGTTTTTTCTTATATATACACGGAAAGGGAGGTTCTCTATATGAAATTAAGTATTTTAGATCAAGCACCTGTTTTATCTGGGAAAACCTCTCAAGATGCACTTATAGAATCAATGAAGCTTGCCCAATGTGGAGAAAAACTAGGATATACAAGATATTGGATTGCGGAACATCATGATTTTCCCGGCCTTGCTAGTTCTGCTCCAGAAGTAATGCTTGGGTATATTGGTGCCAATACAGAAAAGATAAGAATTGGTGCTGGAGCCATATTATTACCACACTATAAACCGTATAAAGTAGCGGAAACATTTAATATGCTAGCGACATTATTTCCAAATCGAATCGATCTAGGAATAGGGAGAGCGCCAGGAGGATCTGCCGAAGCTTCGATTGCGCTCTCTGGGAACTTTTTAGAAAATGTTCGGAATATGCCTAACTCCATTAAAGAGCTTCTACATTTTTTATATAATAACTACCCAGCAGATCAGATGTTCTCCAAAATAACAGCACACCCTTTTCCTGATGTGGCTCCTGTTCCATGGATTCTCGGAACGAGTGAAAAAAGTGCTATACAAGCGGCAGAGCATGGGACAGCCTATGCATTTGGACATTTTATGAGCGATAGAGATGGAATCGAGATTGTGAATACATATAGAAGCTCATTTAGACAAAATGATGGCATTCAGGAACCTCAAGTGATTGTAACGATATCGATTATTTGCGCGGAAACAACAGAACAGGCTGAAGAGCTGGCTTTAAGCTGGTTCCTATCGAAAATCCAAACGGATAAAGGGAAAAAAAATAAAGGTATTCCCACTATAGAAGAGGCAAAAAATTATTCTTTTACGAGTGAGGAACAAGAAAGAATGAAAGAAATGCGTCAAAAGATGATTATTGGAAGTCCAAAAGAGGTTAAAAAGGAATTGGTTGAGCTGCAATCAGCGTACAATGCAGACGAAATGATGATTGTGACTATTACGAATAGCTATGAAAGTAGAAAGAAGTCTTATGAGCTTATTGCAAAGGAAATATGGTAATATTTTTTAAAACGTAAGGAAAGAAGGTCATTCAAATGAAATTGAGTGTACTGGATCAATCTGTTATTAGTAAGAATTTAAATGCAGGGTTTGCACTTCAAAATACAATTAAATTGGCAAAACGAACAGAGGAGCTTGGCTACACTCGTTTTTGGGTTGCTGAACATCATAACTCCAATGGAATTGCTGGGACTTCCCCAGAGGTTCTTATCTCGACTATTGCCGCACAGACAAATAAGATACGTGTAGGCTCTGGTGGCGTTTTGCTTCCACAATATAGTCCTTTTAAAATTGCGGAAGACTTTAAGGTGTTAGAAGCATTGTATCCGAACAGAATGGATTTAGGGATTGGACGTTCACCAGGTGGATCTGCGCCTACTCGGCTAGCTTTAACAGATGGAATGAGAAAAAGCTTAAATGAATTCCCGCGTCAGGTTACGGCACTTCAAGAATATATAGCCAATACGCAATCTAATCAAGAGGTCCAAGCGTATCCATCCATTGAAACTCGACCAGAAATTTGGATGCTAGGTGTCTCGCAGCGGGGAGCTAGATTAGCCGCAGAAAAGGGAGCTGCTTTTACTTATGGGCACTTTATAAATCCAATCAGTGGCAGCATTGCGATGAAACATTATCGGGAGAACTTCCAGCCGTCTAGCATTCTTAGAAACCCACAAGCAAATGTATGTGTATTTGTTGTTTGTGCACCAACACAGGAAGAAGCAGAAGAAATGGCAGTTAGCCAAGATCTTTGGCTGCTAGCAATTGAAAAAGGCGAAGACACTTTTATTCTTTCAAAAGAAGAGGCAAAAGGGATTCAGCTATCAGAAGAAGACCAAGCAATCATAAGAAAAAATCGAAAACGAGCGATAATTGGGACGCCCAAAAAGGTAAAAGACGAGATTTTGCATTTAAGTGAAGTCTATCAAACAGAGGAATTTATGATAATCACCAATATTTATGACTTTGAGGACAAAATGCAGTCATATACCTTATTAGCAGAGGCCATTCTTTAAATTTGGCTGTTTGATACGAAAGCAGTCTTAAACTTTGAATGTAAACACTTATTAAATTTAGCTATAATAATGTAAAAGGGGGTGCTTACAGTTGGAGAATCACATACGATTGTCTGATACTACTTCCACTCATGCAAAGCCTATTATTAGAAAGGCGATACTTTGCATGGGGCGAAACAAGTAATTTTTATCGCTAACTAATATTTTGGCTTTGCACCTTATTTTAGAAAAAAATAAAAATAAGGGAGCGGGCAAAATTGAAGTATACAAATGCAACGAATGTTTTACCTGAAAAGCTTGTTGTAGAAATTCAAAAATATGTTCAAGGTGAGACCTTGTATATTCCGAAACAAGAAAATGCGTATAAGAAGTGGGGAACTTCAAGTGGTGGAAGAAAAATGCTAGATGGCCGAAACAATGCAATAAAAGCAGCTTTTGCTAATGGAAGCACTATTCAGGCATTGGCAATAGAATATCATCTCTCCACGGAAACAATTAAGAAAATCGTGTACTCACATAAAAAGAAAGACTAGCACTGGTGACCTCTCATCAGTGTTTTTTATGTAAAAATTGTTTCTCAATCATCTTTTCCATTTTAGAAAGGGAGTGAGTTTTACTAAAATAGAAAGACAGGACACAACAAAATAATAGGAGAGAATGCAATGACAGAACCATTTATCAAAAATGAACAACTGAATTTTATTAAAAAACAGATCGCCATTATTAAGGATAGTATGAATAAAAGCTTACCTAAAACAGTGTTAGTTGCCGTAATAGAATTAGCTCATGCGAAAGTTTTAGAACTTTTTCCTCAAGCATCAAGTGAACAGCAAGCGTTATTGGATATTTCCAAATGGAAAACAAAGAATGAATACGATCAATACATCGAGGGACTTACTGCATATGTATTGCCATTTCCGAAACTGACGGAACAACAACTAAAAAAATTATTTCCAAAGCAAAAGAAATTAAAATTACCTGATTTAACAACAATCGATCACCATAAACTAACCTATTTAAGCTGGACGGATGGAAAGTCTAATAGAAAATTTATTATTTATGATTTAGAAGGACAATTAGTAGGAATGGAGGGGAAAATGACAGCAACTAATAAAAAAAATATTTGCTCTTTCTGCAATAGCTTTGGAGAAGTTGCTTATTTTTCAACGATTACCAAAGACAAAAAACCCAAAAATGCAGATTATTACAAGGCTATTGGAAATTTTATTTGTACAGATAGCAGCGAATGCAATAGGAATATAGACAATACCGCATATTTGCAAGAATTTTTTCAGACCGCAGAAGGACGGCGCTACTGAGGACATCATCAGTAGAACTGTCCTTTTGCTTGTATTTTAATTACCTGTGCTAAGATTATCAATCCTCTTTCTAATTCATCCAATGTAGCATATGAATAGGATATGCGCAGATGCTGATCATCTGTTTTATCATAAATGATTCCTGGATTGATAAGAATTCCTTCACGAAGTGCTAAATCAAATAGCTTTCGTGTAGAGATGCTTGGCTTTAGTTTTAGCCATATATAGAACCCGCCTTTAGGAGAGAGCCATGTTGCAATATCTGAAAAATATTTCTTTAATAATCCCATTGTAAAATCTCTTCTATACCTGAGCTCAGCTTTTACTTCCTTTAGAAAATCCTCATATAAGCCATGATGCAGCCAGCTTTCTACAACAGACTGAGATAAGGTGCTGGAACCATAATCTGTCTGCATTTTTATATCGGCTAAATGCTCTATGACTGGTTCTGGTCCTACAATCCAACCAATTCTCAGTCCAGGACTTAAGGATTTGGAGATACTGCCAATGTAAAGAACATTTCCTTGCGTATCGATTGCTTTTAAAGGCCTAGGCGGAGGGCTGTCCAGCCATAAATCTCCGTACACATCATCTTCAATAATAGGAATCGATTCTTTTTGGCAAACTGCTATTAAGTCAGCTCGCCTCTTTTCAGACATTAATGTACCTGTTGGATTGTGAAAATTAGGGATGGCATATAGTAATGCTGATTTTTGCTGGGTCTTACTCTTAATTCGTCCAATAGCATCGTACGCTAACCCTTCTTCATCAAGAGGAAGTCCTATTAAGTTCATTCCCGCAGATTGAAATACATGAATAGAATTTAAATAGGAGGGGGCTTCGTGAAAGATAGTAGACCCTCTTTTTAATAGCCCAATAGAAAGTAATTGCAATGCTTGAAGTCCTCCTGAAACGATTAAAATGGATTCAGAGGAAGTTATAATTCCTTTCGTCTTCAAATAGGCACTTACTGTTTGGCGTAAAGCTAAGCTTCCCTTCGGTTCTGTATATCCAAGAGAGAGATTTAATTTTCCGCTAGATTGAAATGTTTGTTCCATGCGTTCTTTAGGTAGCAATTCTGGAGAAAGCTCACCTGTTCCCAACCTAATAATACTTGGATTTGCTTCTGCTTGATTAATTTCTTGGATGATAGAAATGTTTGGTTGATGTATGCCTGATTTTACATAACTAATCCAATCTGGCGGAGGAGTAGATGCAAGCAAGCTCCACGTATTATTTATTACCTTTGTTCCGCTCCCCACCTTTGCTTCAATTAACCCATCAGCAGCTAGTTCCTCTAGGGCTGTTATAATGGTGCTTCGGTTAACTTGGAATTGCTTGGCTAAATTCCGTTGAGAGGGGAGCTTCATACCAATTGTCCATTCTCCATGCGTTATTTTCTTTTTCATAAAGGAAGTTATTTGCTGGTGTAAAGAAACGGTTGAGCTTTTTTGTGGTTTCCATTCAATTTCTGCCATGAGTATACTCCTATCTTTATTTTCTCTTATTTTATCAAAATGGTTGGGTTAATGACCATCCAATTGGATGGAGACAGAACGCCTCTTCTTCGCTATTCTGTAGGAAGAAGAGGGGGAATAAGGATGGAAGCATTATTACATGGAATGATATTGGCATTTGGGTTAATACTACCTTTAGGCGTTCAAAATATATTTTTGTTTAATCAAGGAGCAACACATAAAAAATTCACATATGCGTTACCGGCAATCATAACAGCTAGTATCTGTGACAGTTTACTAATCTATTTAGCTGTTGCTGGTGTCTCTGTGGTGGTATTTACCTTTGCATGGGTAAAAGCATTTTTGTTTTTTATTGGATTCTTTTTCTTAGTATATATGGGATGGGCTATGTGGAAGAGTGCTGCGGAAGTGGGAATTAAACAAGAAAAAATACGGTTTTCTCCACGTCGACAAATTACGTTCGCCGCCTCCGTTTCTTTATTAAATCCACATGCAATTCTGGATACGATTGGAGTCATCGGTACAAGCTCTCTTGCTTATAGTGGTGAAGAAAAAATTATTTTTGCGGTTGCTTGCATGAGTGTTTCATGGATATGGTTTTGTTTTTTAGTTTTGCTAGGTCGAAAGCTTGGGCAAATTGATACCCATGGGATCGTTTTAAAGCGCATGAATCAGCTATCTGCCATAATCATTTGGGGAATGGCACTTTATTTGGGAACAAATCTGTTAACCTTGTAGAGGACCATGGCCACGTCTGTTAATCTATTTGGGCATCCAAAATGACAACCTACCAATATTTCGCTATAATGAAAAGGTTGTAATTACCCTTCAAATGATAAAGGGGGTTTTTTTAGATGATTCAATTGCATAATGTCAGTAAAAGTTATGCGAATTACCAGGTCATTAAGTCTATTAGTTTAGCGATACATAAAGGAGAAATCTTCGGGATTATTGGTGCGAGTGGTGCCGGTAAATCCACGTTACTTCGATTAATGAATTTATTAGAGGTACCTGAAGACGGGGTAGTGGAAGTGGACGGCAAAAAGTTGACTAGCTTGAGCTACAAAGAACTTCGTCAAGCTCGCCAATCCATCGGGATGATTTTTCAGCATTTCAATCTTGTAGCTAATAAGACAGTTTATGAAAATATTTTAGTCTCTTTAGAGTTGGCTAATTATCCAAGGAAAGAACGAAGAAATCGTGTAATAGAGTGTCTACAATTTGTTGGATTGGAAAGCTTTATGGAGAAGTATCCTGCCCAATTAAGCGGTGGACAAAAGCAGCGTGTTGCGATTGCTAGGGCAATTGCGAATAATCCGCAAGTATTATTATGCGATGAACCAACATCTTCTCTTGATCCGAAAACGACAGCTGAAATCTTACATGTATTAGAGGATGTAAATAAACGGCTAGGCGTAACGATTGTAATCGTCAGCCATGAGATGGAAGTAATTAAAAGTATATGCAATCGAGTGACGGTCATTGAAGACGGTGAAATTTATGATACAGTGGCAATTGAACCAAAAGGAATACAGCAAATCAATAATACTTCAAAACGCTTGGTAGAGCAGCTGAAAAAGGATGGTGAGCTAGACCATGCCTGAGATATTGATTCAATATAGAATGGAAATTTGGCAATCAATTGGACAAACCTTTGTAATGGTTGGTATATCTATTTTAGCAGCCATTATAATAGGTCTTCCAGTTGGTACCTTGCTTTTCTTAACTAGAAAGGGCAAAATGTTGGAGAATCCTTTTGTTTTTTCTACGCTGAATTTAATAGTAAATATTATTCGCTCGTTTCCATTTTTATTATTGGTTGTCTTCCTTATTCCGTTTACAAGAATAATTATTGGAACAGCCATTGGAACAGCTGCTGCAACTGTTCCATTATCCATCATAGCAATCGCTCATTATTCTCGTTTAGTGGAGCAATCCCTTTTGGAAGTACCAAAGGGTGTTATAGAGGCAGCCATTTCGATGGGGGCATCTGTAAAGGAAGTCATCTTTAAATTTCTTTATGTAGAAGCTCGTTCAGGCCTTGTATTAGGATTAACAACATCGATTATTAGCTTTATTTCTTATTCGACAATTATGGGAGTTGTCGGGGGCGGAGGTATTGGGGATTTTGCCATTCGCTATGGATATCAGCAGTTTAAAACAGACTTAATGATTTATATGATTATTATAATGGTTGTTTTTGTACAGCTTATACAATTTACTGGTACAGCAGTAGCAAAAGTGATTGATAAAAGGTAATGACAGGAGAAAAAAATGAAAAAAATATTATTTTTAATGATGATAGGTATATTCGTGTTGGCAGCTTGTGGGAAAGAGAATGAGTCAGATAAAAAGGATGCACAGAATACAGAAAAAGAAGAAGTAACATTAAAAGTTGCTTCCTTAATTCCTCCAATGACTGAAATTCTTGAACTTGTAAAGCCAACATTAGCAGAAGAAGGTATCAACCTTGATATGGTTGTATTGAGTGATAACGTGCAACCAAATACTGCTCTTGCAGCTGGAGAAGTAGATGCAAACTTTTTTCAACATGTTCCATATATGGAGGAATTTAACCGTAGTAATGATGCAGAGCTAGTTCCTGTTAAAGAAATCTATTTTGCAAACTATGGTGTGTATTCAAAGGAATATGATTCCATGGATAAAGTACCAGATGGAGCGGTAGTTGCGATTGCAAATGATGTATCCAATATTGACCGTTCCTTAGCATTGCTGGCTCAACATGATGTAATTACATTAAAAGAGAAAACGGGATCTTATTATACAAAAGCAGATATTGTAGAAAATCCGAAAAATTTAAAGTTTGAAGAAGTAGATTTATTAATGCTTGCTAGAATGTATGATGACGCTGAATTAGTTGTAATGACACCAGCTTATGCATCACCGCTTGGCTTAACACCAAAAAGCGATGCATTGCTAACAGAAGGTGTAGAGAATGACTTTGCGATTACGTTAGTAGCTCGTAAGGATAATGCGGATTGGGAACCAATTCAAAAGCTAGCAGAAGCTATGACGAGCCCAGAGGTTCGTAAATTCTTAGAAGAAAATTATGCTGAAACAGCGATCCCTGCCTTTTAATTGCAAGGTTCTTGGAAGCATATTTTATTGATAAATAGCATATCAATGCCTTATCCCAGTTTTTCTTAGGGTAAGGCTTCTTTTGTTTGGACAATTCTTGTTCATTTCTGACTTTTAAAAAAGGAATAACTATCGTATAATAAAAGGAAACTATTTAAAATTTTTTGAAAATAAATGAGGCTTTAACCAGGTAAATGCTTGAGACAGAAAAAATGTATCAGTTTAATCGCGCCAAAAAGGGAACGCTTACATTTTTCTGAAAATCTAAAAGTATAAGGAAGGTTAAAATGAGCAGACAAGAAACGAAAACAGACGTTATTTTAATTGGTGCCGGGATTATGAGTGCAACGTTAGGGATGCTTTTAAAAGAATTAGACCCTAATCTGCAAATTACAGTGTTTGAAAAATTAGCAAGTGCAGGAGAGGAAAGCTCCAATGAATGGAATAATGCGGGAACGGGGCATGCAGCACTATGTGAGCTAAACTACACAGTGGAAAAACCAGATGGCTCAGTAGACATTAAGAAGGCGTTAGAAATCAACGAACAGTTTCAAGTTTCCTTGCAATTTTGGTCTTATCTTGTAAACAATCAAGTACTACATAATCCAGAAGACTTTATTATGCCATTGCCACATATGAGTCTAGTATTAGGGGAAAAGAATGTGGATTTTTTACAAAAGCGTTTTGAGGCAATGGTGAGAAATCCGCTGTTTGAAGGAATGGAATTTTCAAAGGATCCGGAAAAACTGAAAGAGTGGATCCCTCTAATAATGCAAAACCGTGATTATAAGGCGCCGATAGCAGCAACTAAGATGGATTCAGGCACAGATGTGAATTTTGGCGCTTTAACGCGACTGTTGTTTGCCAATTTAGCAAAAAAAGATGTTGGAATTCACTACAAGCATAGTGTGAATGATTTAAAACGAACAGCAGATGGCCATTGGGAAGTGAAGGTGCAAAATCTAGATAGTGGCATCACTGAAACTCATTCTGCCAAGTTCGTCTTTGTCGGCGGCGGTGGAGGTAGTCTACATTTACTGCAGAAATCTGGCATTCCTGAAGGGAAGCATATGGGCGGATTCCCGGTAAGTGGAATATTTTTAGTGTGCAAGAATCCAGATATTGTTGCCAAGCATCATGCAAAAGTATATGGGAAAGCAAAAGTTGGGGCTCCACCAATGTCTGTTCCTCATCTGGATACCCGTTTTATCGACAATAAAAAATCTTTACTATTTGGTCCATTTGCAGGGTTCTCGCCCAAATTTTTAAAAACAGGCTCGATGTTTGACTTAATTTCATCCGTCAAACCAGATAACTTGTTTACCATGTTGGCAGCAGGTGCCAAAAATATGTCTTTAACAAGCTATTTAATTCAGCAGCTCATGTTATCCAAAGAGAAGCGCATAGAAGAGTTACGGGAATTTATTCCGAATGCTAAAGCAGATGATTGGGATCTTATTGTAGCAGGTCAACGTGTGCAGGTAATCAAAGATACAGAGGCTGGGGGCAAAGGAACACTTCAATTTGGTACAGAGGTTGTGACTGCTGCTGATGGTTCGATAGCAGCATTGCTTGGAGCTTCACCTGGAGCTTCTACTGCTGTTCATGTCATGCTTGAAGTTATTCGAAAATGTTTTCCAGAGCAAATACCAGAATGGGAATCAAAATTAAAAGAAATGATTCCATCATATGGAATACCATTAAAGGAAAACCCTAAGCTTCTGCATGAAGTTCATACATTAACTGCACAGACACTTCGTTTAAGTGAGAAAAAACCAATTTATAACTAATAGTTGATTGGAAAGAGAAGCTAGTAATATGGGAGAAAAAAATTTTTTTAAGCACATCCTTTAAAGTCACTATCATTTATTGCTCGGTTGATAATGAAAGAATCCTCTGTTTTACTAATTGTTTGAACTAAATATCATATACAAAAGGACTTTCATCTTAGATGGGAGTTCTTTTTTTTCTGTCTAATAGGTAAATAGACTTCTGGAGCTTATATGTAACAAATCATCTGTGGACATTTCCTAGTTATACTAAAAGAAAATGCATGTAATTTTTACGATATGATTGACAACGCTTTCAAAAAGAGTTAACGTAGTTAATATGACGAACAAACTAACTGATTAAAAAGGACCGCGAAGGAGGAAATTAAGATGAAGATTATCAACCCAGTACTGAAAGGATTCAATCCGGACCCTAGCATTTGCAGAGTTGGCGAAGACTATTATATTGCAGTATCTACTTTCGAATGGTTTCCGGGAGTACAAATTCATCATTCTAAAGATTTAGTTAATTGGGAATTAGTTGCACACCCATTACAAAGAGTATCCCAATTAGATATGAAAGGAAATCCTAACTCTGGTGGTGTGTGGGCACCTTGCTTGAGTTATAGTGACGGAAAGTTTTGGCTTATTTACACAGATGTAAAAGTAATAGATGGTGCTTGGAAGGATTGTCATAACTATTTGGTTACTTCTGAAACGGTTGATGGTGATTGGGGAGAGCCAGTAAAATTAAATAGTTCTGGATTTGATGCCTCCTTGTTCCATGATACGGATGGAAAGAAGTATTTGTTAAATATGCTTTGGGACCAACGAATAGATCGTCATCCATTTGGTGGAATTGTGATGCAGGAATATTGCACAGAGCAGAAAAAGTTAATCAATAAACCTCAAAATATCTTTAAAGGTACGGATATTAAATTGACAGAAGCACCGCATCTTTATCATATTGGCGAATATTATTATTTGTTAACTGCAGAAGGTGGAACGGAGTATGAGCATGCAGCAACGATTGCGCGTTCCAAAAACATAGAGGGTCCGTATGAGGTTCATCCAAATAATCCAATTTTAACATCTTGGCACGACCCTAGAAATCCATTGCAAAAATGTGGACATGCGTCTATTATCCAAACACATACAGATGAATGGTATTTAGCCCATTTAACGGGTCGCCCTATTCATCCAGATGATGCGTCAATTATTCAACAAAGAGGATACTGTCCTTTAGGCAGAGAAACAGCTATTCAAAAGCTTGAATGGAGAGATGCCTGGCCATATGTTGTAGGTGGAAAAGAAGGAAGCTTGGAGGTAGAAGCACCAAAGATTCCTGAAACCAAGTTTCCTTCCACCTATCCAGTATTGGATGAATTTACTCAAGATAAGCTAAATATAAATTTTCAAACATTACGTATTCCATTTACAGAACAATTAGGTTCCTTAACGGAAAGACCTAATCATTTACGCTTATTTGGTCAGGAATCATTAACATCCACTTTTACACAGTCTTTTGTAGCTAGACGCTGGCAAAGTCTTCAATTTGAGGCAGAAACAGCAGTAGCTTTTACACCGGAAAATATACAACAGGCTGCCGGATTAGTAAATTACTACAACACAGAAAATTGGACAGCATTACAAATAACATACGATGAAAATCTTGGTCGCATCCTTGATTTAACGGTTTGTGATAACTTCTCGTTCTCCCAGCCACTAAAGGAGAAAATTATTGTCCCAAGTGAAGCGGAATATGTATATTTAAGCGTAACTGTCGAGAATGAAATCTACTACTATTCGTATTCCTTTAATAAAGAAGAATGGCATAAAATAGATATTAATTTTGAATCTAAGAAATTATCGGATGATTATATTCGCGGAGGAGGCTTCTTCACAGGAGCATTTGTAGGAATGCAATGTCAAGATACAAGCGGCCAAAACATACCAGCAGACTTTAAGTATTTCCGTTATGATGAAAAAGAGTAAAGCTGCAAGTCTGAGACAAATCAAAATATATAACGGGAAAGGTGAAAAATCTTTCAAATAGCTATTTAATTTCACTAATTTTCTTTCTTGAAATTATAAAACTCGAACAATTATACGGAATTTTTATGAGCATTTCCGTATAAATTGTTTGGGTTTTTTATTTGGTTGGAATACCTATGGACCAGCTTTTTAAATTCTTCTTGAAAGCTCCCTTTTTAGCATGGCGGAAATTTAGACACAAGGATGAATGAAAGTGCTAACATTTAATTTCCTCCTTTAGACGGAAAAACAATATGTTAAGTTGTAAGAGTTTTCATTGTAAGATAAAAGTGTAGTAAATATTAAATAATTCCATTAACAATAAATCATGTTGGAGGTCATTAAAATGAAAAGAATTCTATTAGCTTGTTCATCAGGTATGTCTACAAGTTTACTAGTATCTAAAATGAAAGATGCTGCAAAAGAGAAAGGAATTGAAGCAGAAATTTGGGCTGTTGCTCAAGATAAAGCGCAAACAGATATGGAACGTGCAGATGTACTTTTAATTGGTCCACAAATGCGCTTTTTGAAAAAGAAGCTTGCTGTTGCGGCTGAAACAGTTGGTATTCCATTAGATGTTATTGATCCGGTTGCTTATGGACGTATCGACGGATTAGCAGTATTAAATAAAGCATTAGAATTAATCGAAAATAATAAGTAATCATTTATTTTAAAAATGAAAACACTTACTAATTTAAGGAAGAGAGGATAAACCTTATGAATAAATTTATGGAGGTTTTGGAAAATATTCTGTTGCCAATTGCTGAAAAATTGAATAACAATCGTTATTTAGCAGCGTTACGTGATGGTTTTATGGTTGCCTTGCCGCTAATCATTTTTGGTTCAATTTTTGTTGTAATTGCGAACTTTCCTTTCCTAGATAAATGGATTAGCCCAGAAGCATATACAGCTTACCAAAATGCGTTAGGTCCGGCATCTGCTGCAACTTTAAGTATAATGGGGCTATTTGTAATAATGGGTATAGGATATAAATTGACCCAACATTATGGGCTTGAAGCGATTTATGGTGCAGTAGTGGGGGTAGCATCATTTCTTATCTTAAACCCACAAGAATTAGGGGAAGTAACAGGCGTTATCCCGACTGCTATTCTTGGTGCACAAGGGATGTTCTTAGGAATTTTCACTGCATTTCTTTCTGCAGAGCTATATCGCTTCTTTGTGAAGAAAAACTGGACGATAAAAATGCCTCCTGGTGTTCCAGATTCTGTATCTCGATCATTTAGTGCATTGATTCCGATTACATTAACATTGACAATCTTTTTAATCATTCGTATTCTATTTAGCTTTACACCGTTTGATACAGTACAGAACTTTATTTATACCATTATTCAAGAGCCATTAACTGCTTTAGGTAGTAGTCTGCCAGCAACAATCGTAGTTGTACTATTAATTCAATTATTCTGGTTCTTCGGTTTACATGGTCAGATTATTATGAACTCTGTCCTAGATCCAATTTGGTATGCATTGAATGATCAAAACTTCAGTGCCTTCCAAGCAGGAACAGAGCTTCCAAACGTTGTTACAAAGCAATTTATGGACACGTTCTTAGTTGGTATGGGTGGTACAGGAATGACATTAGGTGTTGTTATCCTTATCTTCTTAATCGGTAAGAGCAGACAAACAAAAGAACTTGGTAAACTAGGTGGTCCAGCAGGGATATTTAACGTAAATGAACCAATTATCTTTGGATTACCAATCATTATGAATCCATTAGTTCTTATTCCTTGGCTATTAGCGCCAGTAGTTGTAACGGTAATTACTTATCTTACAATGTCAGCTGGTATTGTTCCAAAACCTGCAGGAATCATTGTTCCGTGGACAACACCAATTGGTATTAGTGGATTTTTAGCAACAGGTAATGACTGGAGAGGTGCAGCACTTCAAATCTTTAACTTACTTGTTGTAATGGCGATTTGGTGGCCATTCCTAAAAGTATTAGATAAAAATTATTATGAAACAGAAAAACAAGGATAATAAAAGTATAAAATAGAAATTTAAATTTAAGGAAAGGGGTTTTACCTTCGTTAAGTATAAGTGTAAACCCCCTTTGGTATTCGAGAATGGAGTGACAGGGATGGAAACAGATAACAAGATGACAGAAATAGCTTTTCAAATTATTCTTTTTGCTGGAAATGGTCGTTCATGTGCGATGGAAGCAATACAAGAAGCAAAAGAGGGGAATTTTGACGAGGCGGATCGGTTAATAGAAGAGTCAAGTGCAGAACTTGGAAAAGCGCATGGTTTTCAAACGAAATTACTCCAAGAAGAGGCGAGTGGAAATGGAGCAGGTGTGAACGTAATTTTAGTTCACTCTCAAGATCATTTAATGACTGCTATTACTGTTCGCGATTTAGCTACTGAGATAATAGAAATCTATCGTAATAAATAAGTTGGGGGTTTCAAAAAATGACTGTTCAATACAAATTTCCTGAAGGTTTTTGGTGGGGAAGTGCCACATCTGCAACGCAAATTGAAGGTGCAGCAAATGAAGCAGGAAAAGGAAAAAACATTTGGGATCATTGGTATGAGGCAGAGCCAAATCGCTTTTTTGATAATGTAGGACCTGGAAATACTTCTAATTTTTATTATCAATATAAAGAAGATATTCAATTGATGAAGGAAATTGGACATAATTCGTTCCGCCTATCTATTTCGTGGTCTAGATTAATTCCAAACGGACGGGGAGAAGTTAATCCAGAAGCAGTGAGCTTTTATAATAATGTAATTGATGAGCTTCTAGCTAATGGAATTGAGCCATTCGTTACCCTGTATCATTTCGATATGCCATTAGAAATGCAGAATATCGGTGGCTGGGAGAATCGTGAAGTAGTGGATGCATACCAAGCATATGCTTTGCAAGCTTTCCAACTATTTGGTGATCGTGTGAAAAAATGGTTTACATTCAATGAGCCGATTGTTCCTGTTGAAGGTGGATACTTGTACGATTTTCACTATCCGAATATTGTCGACTTTAAAAAGGCAGCACAAGTTGCTTATCATACAGTTTTAGCACATGCAAAAGCTGTCCAAGCTTTCAGGGGTTGGAATAAAGACGAAGACACGAAAATTGGGATTGTCTTAAATTTAACTCCATCTTATCCAAGAAGCCAAAATCCGTACGACTTAAAAGCGGCAAATATTTGTGATTTATTCTTTAATAGAAGCTTCTTAGATCCTGCTGTTCTCGGCGAGTATCCAGAGGAATTGGTAGAAATACTACGTGAACATGGACAAATGCCACATGTAGAACAAGGCGACTTAGAAATAATAAAGGAAAATACAGTGGATATCCTTGGTGTTAACTATTATCAGCCACGCAGAGTAAAAGCAAAAGAGCATTTACCTAATCCATATAGTCCTTTTATGCCAGAATGGTTCTTTGATCCATATGAGATGCCAGGCAGAAAGATGAACCCTTATCGTGGCTGGGAAATTTACGAAAAAGGAATTTACGATATCATGGTGAATTTAAAGGAAAACTACGGAAATGTAGAGTCCTTTATTTCTGAAAATGGCATGGGAGTTCAAGACGAAGAGCGTTTCTTGAAAGACGGACAAATTCAAGACGACTATCGAATTGAATTCATTGAAGGCCATTTACAATGGTTGCATAAATCCTTAGAAGAAGGCTGCAATGTAAAAGGATATCATCTATGGACATTCATGGATAATTGGTCTTGGTCTAATGCCTATAAAAATCGCTATGGTTTTATTTCAGTAGACATAAAGACACAACAAAGAACGCCAAAGAAAAGTGCCCACTGGTTTAAAAATGTAGCAAAAAATAATGGGTTTTAAAGAATTTTCTTATCCATCACATAATGGACAAAAGATCTCGTCTATTGCTAATGAGAACTCGAGGGATTGGTTGGGAGTTCCATTGTTTGAATGGCGCAACTAACTAACCATCAGTTCGTGTCAGCCTAACTGATGGAAGGTTCACTTTATCATTTCTGATAAAATATTTTCAAGATATAAAGGATAGGTTCTGATCAAGGATTAAGATCAGAACCTTTTTGAGTAAGAATGTTTTTTGAATAGAATAATACCTCAAAAATTATTGAGCGACCAAGCTCCTATGAAATAACAAGCAACTTACCTTGTTATAATAGCTGGAAGGAATTATATTTATATAGTATTAATGTAAATTTATAAAGGAAGGAGACTTTATTTTGTTAAGCTCCCGAATGAAACAAGTTTTACGTGAATTATTGGCAGCGGATACACCTGTTACAGGCGAATATTTAGCTACTGTTAATCATGTTACTGCTCGAACAACGAGAGAAGATATTAAAAATTTAGATGCGCTATTAAACAATCATGGTGCCAAAATAATCTCTGTTATATCCAAAGGCTATACATTAGAAATTTGGGATAAGCCTGTCTTCCAACAATACTTACATTCAATCTTTGTAGAAAACACTCTGTCTCATGTTAGTATTCCTAAAACACCTGAGGATAGGGTTACCTATATTATTATCCGTTTTTTATTAAATGACCATTATCTTAAATTGGATGATCTTGCAGATGAATTATTTGTAAGTAAGTCTACGATTCAACAAGATATTAAAAATGTGAAAGAGATTCTGCAAAAATATGACATTACACTTGAGGCAAGACCAAATTATGGACTTAAGGCAGTAGGGGATGAAATAAAGGTTCGTTTTTGTTTATCAGAATATGTACTTGATCGAAAAAAACAGTCAACCAATACAATTGACAGCCCGCTTCCTTCCATTTTTGACGACGAGAATATGGAAGCTATTCAAGAAATTATTTTAAGACAAATAAAGAAGTACCAAATAACCCTTTCTGATATTGCTATAAATAATTTATTCATTCACATTGTCATTGCTCGAAAACGAATTATTAGTGGTCATTATGTGGCGATATTCCATGCAGATATGGATGAGATTGAACAACAAAGGGAATATCATGTGGCAAATGAAATTGCAAAAGAAGTAGAGGAACTATATCAAATTAAGTTTCCGCAAGCAGAAATAGCCTATATTGCCATGCACTTACTTGGAACAAAGCTAGTTACCCAGAAAAAAGGTCATATTGATCATGTGATTGAGGATGATATTCTTCAGCTAGTTGATTTTGTCTTGGCAAAGATGGAAGAAAAACTCGATTTAGGGATTTCGAAGGATGAAGAGCTTATCTTTGGCATGAGCATGCATTTGAAGCCAGCTGTTAATCGAATCAAGTATGGCATGAATATTAGAAATCCGATGTTGCAAGAGATTAAGAACAATTATCCACTTGCTTATGAGGCGGGAATTATTGCAGGACTGGCAATTAAAGAGTATACAGAAATTGAAATGGATGAGAATGAGATTGGCTATTTAGCTTTGCATATCGGTGCGGCAATGGAAAGAAAAAAATTACATTCAGGTCCAAAGCGCTGTCTTGTAGTTTGTGCTTCTGGCTTAGGAACAGCACAGTTAATTTATTACCGATTAAAATCTTATTTTGGAAGCAACTTAGAAGTGATTGGGACAACCGAATATTATATGCTTGATCAATATAATTTAAATGAGATTGATTTTATTGTAAGCTCCATTCCAATCAAGGAAAGCTTTGCTGTACCTGTGATAGAGGTAAATGCGATTCTAAAGGAAAGTGATTTAAAAGCAATTGAAAAATTTATTTTAACGCAAAGTAATCATCAGCCAATGGAATCATTTTTCCTTCAAGATCTTGTTTTCTTTAAGCAAGCATTGCATACAAAAGAGGAAGTATTAGCCTTTTTACATGGACAATTAATGGAGCAGGGTTTTGTGGGGAAAGCCTTTTTAGAAGCAGTATATGAACGGGAAAAAGTGGCCCCAACCTCTTATGGAAATTTGGTTGCAATCCCACATCCAATTACTCCGCAGACAGAAAAAACATTTTTATGTGTTTGCACGTTAGATAAGCCCATTGACTGGAATAACAATCCGGTGCAAATTGTCTTCTTACTATGTGTGAAAAGAAATAGCCAGGAAGACTTGCAAGAAATGTATGATGTCCTTGGGAAATTTATCGAGGATCATTCGAGCGTTCATAAAATATTAAAAGCAAGCTCTTATGAGGAATTTTTACGAATAATGAAAGAAGCATAAATAAGAGGAAGTATGCACTTAAAAAATAGTTTAAAAAAAGTGGGAATCTACCTTTTCGGTAATATTCCCACTTTTTAAATAGCTTTTTTCTTATTCTGCTACGTCAGCCCACTTATACTCATAAGTTGCTCCAAATGGATTTACGAATACGTTTTGAACTTTTGGTGAAATTAGTTGTGCTCTAGATGCTTGGTAAACAGGTGCAATTGGTGCATCTTCAAATAATAATTTCTCTGCTTTTAGGAAATTTTCATAACGAGCAACATTATCTGTTGCATATTTTGTTGCAGTATCGCTAACTAACTGATCATATTCTTTATTGGAATATCCAGTTTTATTGTTTCCTCCGTCTGTAATCCACAGGTTCATGAATGTATATGGATCAAGGAAGTCTGGACCCCATCTAGAAAGTTGAAGCTCATATTGCATATTAGTATCTAAGTCAAGTCGTTGCTCTTTTGGAACTTGTTTGATGTTAACTGTTAGTCCTTCTAAGTTTGTTGATAGCTGATTAGCAACATATTGGATTAATGTTTTTGTTGTCGCATCATCATCTGCTAAAAACTCAAGCTCTACTTTATCAGTACCTAACTCTTCTAAACCTTTTGCCCAGTATTCTTTAGCTGCTTCTAAATCATAGGATACAAGATCGCCGCTAACTTCACGGAAGTCTTCTCCAGTTTCTGGCATTGGAGTGAAGTCTGTTGGAACAAGTCCATCCGCTACGATAGAACCGTTATTTAAGATTTCGTTAACTAAAGCCTCTTTGTCAAATGCGCGGCTAATAGCTAGACGAATATTTTGGTTTGCTAAAGCCTCAGATGTTGTTTGGTTAAATTTAAGGAAGTAGACAAATGTATCTGCTGAAACCACATAATTCTCATCTGTTGAATATTGGTCAACTAAATCAGATGTAAGATCCATACGGTCAACAGATCCCTTTTCATATAAGTTAAGTGCTGTTTGTGGATCTTTTACTACTTCAAATGTTAATTTATCCATTTGAACTGTGCTTGCATCCCAATAATTATCGTTCTTTGCAAGTACCCATGAATTACTTGTGCTATCCCAATCGGACATTGTGTAAGGTCCGTTTGCTAATAGGCTTTCAGAACTTGTTGCAAAGCTATCCCCTTTTTCCTCCACAAACTTTTGATTAAGTGGTAAGAATGTGCCGAATGTAGTTAATGTTTCAAAATAAGGAGTTGGGTTTTCTAATTCTACAACAAGTGTATAATCTCCATCAGCTTTTACTCCTAGTTGGTCAACAGCAAGTTCACCACTGCTGATAGCAGAAGCATTTTTGATTACGCCATTCATCATATATGGACCATATTCTGATCCAGTATCAGGATTGACAGCACGTTGCCATGCGTAAACAAAGTCATTTGCTGTAACTGGCTCTCCATTTGACCACTTAGCATCTTCTCTTAATGTAAAAGTCCAAGTTAAACCATCTTCACTAACGGAATGCTTTGTAGCAATACCAGGTGATGGTTGTGTATCTTTATCTAAGCGGTAAAGACCTTCCATAGTAGCTCCTAAATAGATAAATGAAGATTCATCTGTAGCTAAAGATGGATCCATTGATGGAATGGCCTCAGGATTTAAAAAGTTAAGGACCTTTTCGCCGGAATTTTTTTCATTGTCGTCTGCATCTGTAGAAACGTTGGTATTATCACCAGAGCATGCTGCTAATACACTTAGCACAAATGCGAAAGTGAGAAGTAATAACCAATTTTTTCGCTTCATGAAGTATTCCCCCTGTTATTTATGTTTGTTAATTCTGAATATTGTATATGTAAAGAACATTCAAAACTATAAAAATGATTATACCTATTAATTAGTCAATTTGTAAAGTATTGTTGGATAATTATTGAAGAGATTAATATATTTGGGGATGATTTCTTTGTTTTTATTGCATAGTGTGTTTTTTTATTTAGAAAAAAATAAGATACTAGAAAATATGGTATGATAGAATTGGAAAATAGTTTGTAAACTATTCAAAATGTGTAAATCTATGAGCGAATTGATAGGGAGGAAATAAGAATTAATGGAATGGAAGAATTTATATAGAGGCTTTATTATGGGAATTAGTGATTTAATACCTGGTGTGAGTGGTGGAACAATTGCCGTCATTTTGGGTATTTATGATCGTTTGCTAGATGCCATCAGTGGTTTTTTTAGTAAACGCTGGAAAGAGCAATTAGGTTTTTTAATACCGTTAGCGGTCGGAATGGGTACTGCTCTTTTATTGTTAAGCAGATTGATTGAATTTTTATTGGAAAATTATCATGAGCCCACACAATTCTTTTTTATTGGATTAATCATTGGTGTCATTCCACTTATGCTTAAGCAGGCACAGCCGAAAAAAAACTTTGGTTCCCGACATTATATTATTCTAGCATTAGCGGCTATTCTAATTGCTTCAATGGCTTTTTTAAACCCAGAAAAGACTACCGAACCAATAACCTCTTTATCTTTATTATCGGTCATTGGGTTATTTTTCTCTGGCTGGCTTGCCAGTATGGCAATGTTGCTTCCTGGAATTAGTGGCTCGTTTATTTTACTGCTGCTTGGTGTATATTCAACAGCCATTAATGCATTATCTACATTAAATATCCCAGTAATCTTGGTTATTGGACTTGGTGCAGTAGTTGGATTTATTGGAAGTAGTAAAGGGATTAAATATTCACTATCCCATTTTCCGCATATCACTTATGCAATCATTATAGGGCTAATTCTTGGCTCCCTTTTCGTTGTTTTTCCAGGAATGGTTACAGGAATAACAACCCTTATATTCTGCTTGATTACTTTTATATTAGGCCTTAGTGTAACAATGCTTTTTGGTTCGGAAAAAAAGCTTATTAAAGGAAAATCTGATAAATAATAACAGATTAACGTTTATAGGAAAGAGAGAGATTGGATGAAATATCGCAAAGCGACTGTTGACGATATCAACTTGCTAGTGGAAATGAGGAAAATTCAATTAGTTGATGAAGGAATTAAAGCTGATAAAGATATTGATAACGAGCTGAAAACTTTCTTTCAGAAGAAATTAGCTGAAGGAACTCTTATTCAATGGGTAGTAGAGGAAGAGGAGCAAAACGAGATCATAGCAACAGGAGCAATTGTTATTTATGACTTTCCTCCTTCCTATACTAATAAGAGTGGAAAAAAGGCTTATGTAACCAATATGTATACGAAAAATGATTATCGTGGAAAAGGAATTGCTACAAGTCTATTAACAAAATTAGTAGACGAAGCCAAAAACTTAAACATTACGAAAATGTGGCTAGGCGCTTCAAAGCTTGGTAGACCTGTTTATAAGAAGTTCGGCTTTAAGGAAACAGATGAGTGGATGGAGTTGGAGCTATAAAGAGAAAAAGGCTGTCCTGCTTTAGAGGGCAGTTTTTTTTAATTGTTGAGGGGTTTTTTATCAACAGTTTGTAGGCGAGAGTGGAGTTTGATTAAAGACCGTTTTGTTAGGAAAAAGGGAGGAAAGTAACAGAGAAAGCTAGCTCAGCAAAGAAATTTGCTAAAACAATCCACAACCTCAATCAAAATTTACAAAATAAAAGGAGCTCCCAAAAAAGGAAGCTCCTTGAGATTAACATCTATTAATTACGAATCAAATAATCAAAAGCACCTAAAGAAGCAGTTGCACCTGAACCCATAGAAATAATGATTTGCTTATAAGCACTGTCTGTACAATCTCCAGCTGCAAATACACCTGGTAGGCTTGTAGCGCCATGCTTATCAACAAGAATTTCACCCATTCTATTACGTTCAACAGTACCTTCTAACCAATCTGTATTAGGAACAAGACCGATTTGAACGAATACACCTGCAAGCTCGACATGTTTTTCTTCGCCTGTTTCACGTTCAATATAAGTAATACCGTCAACTTTATCAGTACCAGTAATTTCTTTTGTTTGAACATTTTTAAGAACTGTTACATTTGGTAGACTATAAAGACGCTCTTGTAAAACAGAATCAGCTTTTAATTCTGACATGAATTCAAGCACTGTTACGTGTTTCACAATTCCTGCCAAGTCAATAGCAGCTTCAATTCCTGAGTTACCGCCACCAATTACAGCAACATCTTTTCCAGTGAATAATGGTCCATCACAGTGTGGGCAATATGCTACACCTTTGTTCTTAAATTCTGCTTCACCAGGTACGCCAACATTGCGCCAGCGAGCGCCAGTTGATAGAATCACAGATTTACTTTTAAGTACAGCACCATTTTCTAACTCGATTTCTATTAAACCTTTTTTCTCTAGGCGTTTAGCACGTTGAAGGTTCATAACATCAATGTTATATTCTTTGACATGTTCTTCTAAACTAGCAGCAAGTTTTGGACCTTCTGTTTGTTTCACACTAATGAAGTTTTCGATAGCTAAAGTGTCCATAATTTGACCACCGAAGCGCTCTGCAACAATACCTGTGCGAATTCCTTTACGAGCAGCATAGATTGCAGCACTTGCTCCAGCGGGACCACCACCGACTACTAATACATCAAAAGGATCTTTGTCAGCAAATTCAGAAGCATCAGCTGTGCTACCCATTTTTGCTAAAATTTCTTCTAATGACATACGACCACTGCCGAATGATTCTCCATTAAGGAAAACAGTAGGGACAGCCATGATATCCTTGCTTTCTACTTCTTCTTTGAAAGCTGCCCCATCAATCATTGTATGTGTGATGCCAGGGTTTAATAGACTCATCACATTCAATGCTTGCACAACATCAGGACAGTTATGGCAAGTTAAGCTAATGTAAGATTCAAAGCGATAGTCACCTTTGATTGCTTTAATTTGATCGATTGCTTTTTGGTCTATTTTAGGAGCTCTACCACTTACTTGAAGTAAAGCCAATACTAAGGAAGTAAATTCATGACCAAGAGGGATACCGGCAAATGTGATTCCAGTGTCCTCACCGACACGATTTACACTAAAGCTTGGTGTTCTCTCTAATTGGGTATTTTCTACTTTAATGTATGAAGACATAGTAGCTAGTTCATCAACTAGTGCTAGCATGTCGCGGGAAACATCATCAGAACCCGCGCTAACCTTAAGAACTACATCGCCTTCCATCATTTGCAGATATTGATTCAGTTGCCCTTTTATCTCATTATCTAATAACATATAGAGCCACTCCCTTAAATTTTACCAACAAGGTCTAGGCTTGGCTTAAGTGTTGTGCTACCTTCTTGCCATTTTGCTGGGCAAACTTCACCTGGATTGTTGCGAACATATTGTGCAGCTTTAATTTTGTTTACAAGTGTGCTAGCGTCACGGCCGATGCCATCTGCGTTGATTTCAACAGCTTGGATTTTACCATCTGGATCGATAATGAACGTTCCGCGATCTGCAAGACCAGCTTCTTCATTTAGAATTTCGAAATCACGAGAGATTTTTTGCGTTGGGTCACCAATCATGATGTATTCGATTTTACCGATAGCATCTGAATGATCATGCCATGCTTTATGTGTGAAATGAGTGTCTGTAGAAACAGAGTACACTTCTACACCAAGGTCTTTTAATGTAGCATATTCATTTTGTAAGTCTTCTAGTTCAGTTGGGCAAACGAAAGTGAAATCAGCTGGGTAGAAACAGAAAATGCTCCATTTACCTTTTAAGTTTTCTTCTGTTACTTCAATAAATTCACCTTTTTGAAATGCTTGAGCTTTAAACGGCGCAACTTCTCTTCCAATAATTGACATCTTTTAAATTCCTCCTATTATGAATAAAATTTATTACTAGTTTAGACGAATAATCCAAACTTATGCAAATAATAATTATTACAATTCAACATTTATTATTATATAAACCTAATTATTTTGTCAAGGATAAGATAGAACTTAATAATAATTATTTTAATTTTTATATACCATATTTCTCGCTTCCTTTTGTAAAAAGTAGATAACATTCGTATGAAATTTAAGTTATTTTTGTTGCATATTCAGTGATTTTCATTTGTTAAGGGTTTTTCTCAATTAAGGACCATTAACAAAATTTATTCGTAAAAGTCTTTCCCTCTACTAAACTTGTAGAAGGAATTTTAATCGTTTTAGTAGAAAACAGTATATAATAATTTTCGATAATTTAAAAAATTAAGTTATTTTATGGCGGGAAGGAAGTTTTAGATGAAACTAACATCTAGGGAAATGGAAAAATTAATGATTGTAGTTGCTGCAGATCTTGCCCGTCGCCGGCAAGGTAGAGGCTTGAAATTAAATTATCCAGAATCGATTGCCATTATTACATATGAAGTCTTAGAGGGTGCGAGAGACGGCAAAACAGTAGCAGAGCTGATGCAATATGGAGCAACTATTTTGAAAAGAGAGGATGTAATGGAAGGCATCCCGGAAATGATCCCAGATATACAGGTAGAGGCAACCTTTCCTGATGGAACGAAGCTTGTTACCGTTCATAATCCCATACGATAAAGGAGAAGTGCAATGATTCCTGGTGAATACGTTTTGAAAAAGGAAGAAATTATTTGCAATGAAGGAAAAAATGCTATCACAGTAAAAGTGCTAAATAAAGGAGATCGTCCCGTTCAGGTTGGTTCTCATTTTCATTTTTATGAAGTAAATAATTCCTTGCAGTTTAGTAGAGAGGAGGCAGTTGGAATGCATTTAAATATCCCAGCCGGTACTGCTGTCCGCTTTGAACCGGGAGACGAAAAGGAAGTGCAGCTTGTTCCCTTTTCAGGGCAGAGAAAGGTCTATGGTTTAAATAATCTAACAAACGGTTTGGTATAAGAGATTGCGAGAAAGGAGGCTTATTGATGAGTTTTCGGATGACGAGAAATCAATATGCAGATATGTTTGGCCCAACAGTTGGAGACGCTATTCGCTTAGCAGATACAGAACTTTTTTTAGAGATAGAAAAAGACTATACGATATACGGAGATGAAGTAAAGTTTGGTGGGGGAAAAGTAATACGTGACGGGATGGGACAGCACCCGCTGGCTACACGGAAGGATACGGTTGACCTTGTCCTAACAAATGCCATTATTCTTGATTACACAGGAATATATAAGGCGGATATTGGCGTAAAAGATGGGAAAATTACAGAAATCGGAAAAGCTGGAAATCCTTTGTTGATGGATAGTGTCAATATAGTGATTGGAGCTGCTACAGAAGTAATTGCCGCAGAAGGAAAGATAGTTACGGCTGGTGGGATTGATGCACATATCCATTTTATTTGTCCTCAACAAATAGAAACGGCCCTTAGTTCAGGAGTTACTACAATGATTGGTGGAGGTACTGGTCCTGCAACAGGAACGAATGCAACAACATGTACACCGGGAGCTTGGAATATTCATCGCATGCTTGAGGCAGCAGAAGCCTTTCCGATGAATTTAGGGTTTCTTGGAAAAGGGAATGCATCAAGTGAAGACGCGTTGGCAGAGCAAATTGAAGCAGGAGCGATAGGCTTGAAGCTGCATGAGGATTGGGGGACTACAGCTGCAGCTATTGATACAAGTTTAAAAGTTGCGGATAAATATGATGTGCAGGTAGCAATACATACAGATACTTTAAATGAAGGCGGCTTTGTTGAAGATACCATTGCTGCCATTGATGGACGAGTTATCCATACTTATCATACAGAAGGCGCAGGTGGGGGCCACGCACCAGACATTATAAAGGCAGCTAGTTATTCGAATATTTTGCCATCTTCTACAAATCCAACAAGACCTTATACGATAAATACACTGGAAGAGCATTTAGATATGCTGATGGTTTGTCATCACTTAGATCCATCCGTTCCGGAAGATATTGCATTTGCTGATTCTCGTATTCGCAAAGAAACCATTGCAGCAGAAGATATTCTTCATGACTTAGGCATCTTCAGCATGATTTCATCAGACTCTCAAGCTATGGGAAGGATAGGGGAAGTAATTACTAGAACATGGCAAACAGCGGATAAGATGAAAAAGCAAAGAGGGAAACTGGAGGAAGACAAGGGAGTTGGCGACAACTTTCGTCTAAAGCGATATGTATCAAAATATACGATTAATCCAGCAATTGTTCATGGAATTTCTGATTATGTTGGATCCATTGAAGTAGGAAAATTAGCTGATTTAGTTGTATGGGATCCTGCTTTTTTTGGAGTGAAACCGGATCTTATTTTAAAAGGAGGATTAATTGCACATAGCATAATGGGGGATCCAAATGCTAGTATTCCCACACCACAGCCTGTTTTTTATCGGCCGATGTTTGCAAGTTTCGGTCGTGCAAAATACCAAACCTCGATGACATTTGTTTCAAAAGCAGCCTATGAAAAAGGAATTCATCAAGCGCTTAATTTGCAAAAAATAGTTAAGCCTGTTGCTGGAATAAGAAAATTAAAAAAAGCAGATATGCTTTTTAACGGAGAGACGCCAACCATTGAAGTAGATCCGCAAACCTATGAAGTGAAGGTGGATGGAAAGCTTGCAACATGTGAGCCAGCAAAGACGCTGCCAATGGCGCAGCGATATTTTTTATTTTGAGGTGATTAAGATGATTATTGAAAAGATTGTTGGAAATATAGCAACAATAGAAAAAAGAGCAAATCATGTAGAAAGAGTTTATTTGCACAGCGATGATTTATTAAAAAGAGTCCAGCGAGTGGTGACAGACCATGGGAAGGAAATCGGCATTCGCTTAGCAGATAAGAGGGAACTCCTTGATGGAGACGTATTATACATGGATGATAAGAATATGATTGTCATTTCTGTGAAGGAGGATGATGTTCTAACCATTCAGCCATTCAGCATCCAGCAAATGGGTGAAATTGCACACCAGCTTGGAAACCGTCATTTACCTGCACAATTTGAAGGCAATGAAATGATTGTTCAATATGATTATTTGGTAGAAGAATTATTACAGCA
This sequence comes from Niallia sp. Marseille-Q9988, assembly GCF_976954375.1. Classification (NCBI taxonomy): domain Bacteria; kingdom Bacillati; phylum Bacillota; class Bacilli; order Caryophanales; family Bacillaceae; genus Niallia; species Niallia sp. Marseille-Q9988. Next base: position 284,944 of record NZ_CDRJSZ010000002.1, read on the forward strand.
ATTATTAATTCCCTATAAAAGAGAGAATCGAAAGGTAAAGCAGGCTTTCCGCCATATTGGGCATAGCCATGACTAATTCTTTATATCCATTGCTGCAGCTAAGTGATTCTAACTTTCCTTCAGGGGCTTTTTCTCACTCCTTTGGCTTGGAAACATATATCCAAGAAGGGACAGTGACGGATAAGCACAGCTTTTATAAGGCATTAACAATTTATTTAAAGAAACAGCTCGTCTATGTAGATGGTCTTGCCTTTCACTTAGCATATGAAGGAATCGCAACAAGTAGCTGGGATAAAGTTTTAGAAGTAGATAGAATTTTATACGTTTCCTCTCTAGCTGAAGAAACAAGAATGGGAAATAAAAGAATGGGGGAAAGGATGGCTAAGCTCTGCCAAGACCTCTATCGCTCTGCTAATATAACAAAATATATTTCCCATATAAAAGAAAAGGATGCTTTTGGACATACAAGCATTGTATTTGCGATTCTTGCTCACTATTTGAATGTGGAAGAAGTGCTTGCTATGAAAACCTATCTTTTCACATCCGTCTCTTCCCTTGTTCAAAATGCTGTGCGCGGCATCCCTTTAGGACAAACCAATGGACAAAAGATACTGGTTGAAATCCAGCCGTTAATAGATACGTGTGTGGATACCATTATGGGGTTAACAATAGATGATTTTGCGAGTGTTAGTCCCGGACTTGAGATAGCACAAATGAGGCATGAACAGTTACATGTCCGTCTTTTTATGTCATAAGTTTAATTATTTAGCAAATGGAGAGTGAAATAAATGGAAGCAATACGAATTGGAATCGGAGGCCCAGTTGGTGCAGGGAAAACGTTGCTTGTTGAAAAATTAACTCGTTCTATGCAACATGAGCTTAGCATGGCCGTTGTAACAAATGATATTTATACGAAAGAGGATGCATTATTTTTACTGAAAAATGGTGTGTTGCCAGAAGATCGAGTTATCGGTGTAGAAACAGGAGGATGTCCTCACACCGCCATTAGAGAGGATGCGTCAATGAATTTCGCAGCTATTGATGAGCTAAAGGAATTACATCCAGACTTAGAGCTAATATTTGTCGAAAGTGGTGGAGATAACTTGGCTGCAACCTTCAGTCCAGAGCTTGTAGATTTTTCTATTTATATTATTGACGTAGCTCAAGGAGAAAAAATCCCACGAAAAGGTGGGCAAGGGATGATTAAATCGGACTTGTTTATTATTAATAAAATTGATTTAGCTCCATATGTTGGTGCGAGCTTGGAAGTAATGGAGCGAGATACGATTGCAGCAAGAGGAGAGAAGCCTTATATTTTTACAAACTTGAAAGAGGAAATTGGACTTTCAGAAGTAGTGGAATGGATTAAAAAGCAAGCATTTCTCATTGGACTATAGATAATGACTTACACAGGTGTTTTGCAATTTTCTGCAAAGAAAAGACAACATAAAACAGTGCTTAGTGATTGTTATTATGAAGGAGCTATGAAAATTACGCGGCCAGTTTATTTAGAAGAAAGTGCACCATCCATTTATTGTATTCATGTAGGAGGAGGTTATGTGGATGGAGATAGATATAAAACATCCATTTGTGTGGAGGAAGACGCCGCAATCTCTGTTACCACCCAATCCTCTACAAAAATATATCGAACACCAATGGACTATGTGAAGCAAGATACGGTGATTACCCTTGAAAGAAATAGTATATTAGAACACTTTCCTGATCCTATAATCGCTTATGAACAAGCTAAATATTTTCAAAATACAGTTGTACATATGGAAGAAGGATCCTGTTATTTTGCTAGTGATATCATCACTCCTGGATGGGCGGCGGATGGGAGTTTCTTTAAATATGCATGGATTCGCTCCAAGCAAAAAATATATAGAAATAATAAACTAATCTTCTTTGATCATCTTTATTTGAAACCGGAAGAAGACTTTACATCTATTATGCAAATGGAAGGTTTTACCCATATTGGAACACTTGTACTTGTACATGACCAAGCGGATCGCTCCTTTTATCAAGAATTGAATCACTTAGTGGAAAAGGAGGAAGAGGATATCCGCCTTGGTATTTCCAAACTACCTGAAAATGGAGTCATTTTACGCATTTTAGCTTGTAATACCGGAGTAATTGAGAGAATCTTTCAATCAGTGCATACCTATGCACGGAAGTTTCTTTTAGGAAAAGAAGCACTTAGATGGAGAAAATACTAACATAATAAGTCAAACGGAGGAACATCAATAATGGAATTTGGATTGCTGTCCATCTTATTATTTGGACTAATACTTGGATTTAAGCATGCATTAGAACCAGATCATGTAATTGCAGTTTCTACGATTGCGAGTAGAAGCAAAAATTTATGGAATTCCTCTTTGTCTGGGGTATTTTGGGGAATTGGACATACCTTTACATTATTTGTATTTGGGTTAATTGTCATTGGATTAAAACAGGAAATATCAGATCCAGTAGCGATGTCTTTGGAATTTATAGTTGGCATCGTCCTTGTTTATTTAGGAATTTCAAATGTTTTTTTAAAAGAAAGAAAAACACATTCCCATCACAGAAATGGAGCAACTTCTTATTGGAAGTCCACTTTATTAGGATTAGTTCATGGGCTTGCGGGAAGTGCAGCAATGGTTCTATTAACGATGAGTACAGTACATACCATATGGGAAGGTGCAATTTATATCATTATTTTTGGTATAGGGACCTGTGTCGGCATGTTACTATTTACTACTGTATTAGGTGTCCCATTTGTATTCTCAAACAAAGGGGTAACGGTAAATGCCCTTTTTACAAAAATCACAGGAAGCATCAGTATCCTATTTGGAATTTATTATATGTATAACATCGGAATCAATGATGGTTTATTTAAGATTTGGATATAAGATCATTAAAAGAGGCTGGGACAAAACTAAATAACTAGTCTTTAAAGACGAACAATCTTTAATTTAGCTCTTAAATAAAGCTACTTTCTGATGGTTATCTATGTTTTTTAATATAGTTAAGTGTAAAAACTCAGTCGTTCCATTGCGCTACAGACGCACGATGCGCCGGGGAGGAAGCTAAGCCTCCTCGCTGCGCTGCGGGGTCTCAGCCTTTCCTCTATTTCCCGCAGGAGTCGAGCGTCCTCCGCTCCATTACACTTCGTTTTTAAACCTTTTTCTAAAAAACAAACACGAACTATAATGTAATTTAATTACATTATAGTTCGTGTTTGTTGTTGGTTGAAATGCTTATGTCTCAGCCTCTTTTAAATCCCTACTTTATTGAATCAAGACTGACTTCTTTCTACTCCTCCATGAATACTTTTTAAAACAATAAATAGTAATTAGTATTCAATAGAATTTTTCTTTTTAATAATAATTCAAATTAGGGAGAAGATAGTAAGAATAAGATAAAAAATGGTGGGAGACAATATGATCGGTCATAGTCTGAAGACAATCATGGTATTTGTTGGAGTTTACCTTCTTTATATTGTAATTTCTTGTGTCGTTGTTCCTTATTTTTATCATCCCAAGGCAGACCCTTTTTGGAAGCCAGCGACTAAACTCAATCAGAATGATAAAAAAGTGGTCTCGCCTGATAAAGTCGTTTTATTACAAGATAGGGAAGACTCAGGTTTAGCAAGGCTACAATTGATAAAGAATGCAAAGAAATCTGTTGATATATCTACTTATGCAATACATAAGGGACCATATGCAGATTTATTTTTCGGCTGTTTGTTTGATGCAGCCAATCGTGGTGTCAAAGTAAGGCTTTTATTAGATGGCATAGTCAATCAATTCAACAAAGATTTACGTTTATATAGCTATGCGATATTTACTCATCCAAATATTGAATTGAAGTATTATGAACCTCTTCATTTAGGAAAGCCTTGGACATGGAATAATCGATTTCATGATAAGCTATTTATCATTGATAGTGAACTTGCTATAGTGGGTGGAAGAAATATAGGGGATAAATACTTTAGCGCAGCAGGAACAAAAGGAGCGTCAAATGATCGAGATGTTATTGTATTTACAGAGGAACAAAAGGATACCAGTGTATTAATGAAAATAGATGATTATTATCAATATGTTTGGGAACATCCTTTTTCAAAGAATGCAGTTAAAAAAATATCACATAGGAAGATACAATTAGGGAAAGAAAAAGCGGAAGAAGCAATGGACCTTCTAACACATGCAAAAGATGTGTATCCATTGCCAATAGATAAAGCAATAGATTGGAAAAAAGATGCTTATTCAACTGACAAGGTATTTTTGCTGCACAATCCACATCAGCGGGTTAATAAAGATCCATTAATTTGGAAGGAACTAATTTCTTTAACCGAGCAATCTACAAAGTCCATTTACTTAGAAAGTCCATATATTGTTCCTACGAAGAAAATGCTTGAATATGTAAAGCCAGAGAAAATAAAAGTAGATCATTGGAAGGTGCTGACAAACTCTGCTGCATCAACACCTAATATGGTTGCTTTTTCAGGATATTGGTCAAACAGACACTATATCATTAATTGGGTCGATGAATTATTTGAATATCAGGAAAAGACAGAGTCCCTTCATGGAAAAACATATATTTTTGATGAAAAAATTAGTTTGATTGGTTCCTACAATGTAGATGCCAGAAGTACGTTCCTAAACACAGAAACCATGCTTTTGATTGATAGTGAAGAATTTGCTCACTTTTTGCAGAAAGAACTAAATAAAACGGTCGATAACCATAGTCTTCAGGTTTCAGAAGATGGAAGCTATAAAGCAAAAGAAGATGTAGAGCAAGCAGATGTGGCATTTTGGAAGAGAATAGCTATAAAAACTTTAGCTCCTATCATCAAATTGTTTGCATTTTTAGTTTAAAGGAAGAAGTGAATTAGATTATTTTCTAGGAAATATATAAATATATTGTTAAAAGCCTCCTTGTTTCACGTGAAACTTGGAGGCTTTAAATGGTTTAATAAAGAACCATACCTGCATGAGTTTATATTTTTTTAAAAGAAAGGTACAGGGGAATGGAAATTGTCTAATACAAAGGGAAAAGGTAAGCAATTGCTTTGCCCCCTATAAAAGGGAAGGTAAGCACAGGAATAAGGATACAAGAGAAGATTTTCATAGCTATTCAACTAAATAAAAAGAAAAGCCGGCATCTCGAAGAATGTGTGGCTTTAAGCAGGTGAATAATAACGGAATAAACAAAGCTTGAGGAATAAAGTTCATCAACCTAACCCAAAAAGTAAAAACAAAAAGCTACCTAATCAGGCAGCCTCTATCTCACTCATTAATGCATGCATATTCCCCTCGGAATCACGAAAGAAGGCCATCCAGGTTTCGGTAGTTCCCATCTTAGCAACAAGGTGTGGTTCACTTTCCATAAGAACCTTCTTCTTCCATAACTTCTCATAAGCTGATTTGATATCCTCCACTTGAAAATAGATGGTTGAGCTTAGATGATCAAATTCTTCATTTTCAGGTAGAGTGATGAGTAAACGCAAACCGTTACAAACAAAAAAGGCCATATTATCTGTTTGAAACAAAAGTGGAAGGTCAAGTTTTTCTTTATAAAAGTGAACGGCTTGTTCTAAATTTCTTACTGTTACGCCAATTTGTCCAATTTTTTGTATCAAAATAGTTCTCCTTTCTATGAAATTATCAGATAAATCCATTATATAGTATAAATATTTCCAAAATCTATCAAATATCTAATGGAGGATTTACTTTTAGAGTATGGAGGTATCTTAACTATATCAAATTTAAAAGAGTAATAATCTGTAAACTAGTTCATCCTGATAGGAAGAAGGGAGGATGAGGATGTTTTCTCTAGACGATCTTGATAAATTCGCATGGGCCTTTTTCGTTATATTGCCTATTGTTAGCTTGATTCATGCCTCTGGACACCATTTTTTTGTTTGGCTGTTTGGCGGAAAGGGTGATTTGATCGTTGGAAAGGGGAATGAGCTATTCTGTATTGGTCCCATCCATGTTCATTTGTTCTATTTTATAGATGCAACTTGCTATTATAAAGGAATTGAAGAAAAAAAGAGATGGCAACGGATTTTAATTCATAGTGGAGGAATTTTATTTAATCTATTGTCCGTTTTAGTAATAAATTTATTCATTATGCAGGATGTTTTCCCAAGAAGCTCCTTTTTCTATCAGTTTGCGTATTTCTCCCTATACTATATCTTCTTTGCGTTGCTTCCTTTTGATTATGGAGAAAATGCACCAAGTGATGGCAAGGCCATTCTATTGGCATGGAAACAGAAGAAGTAAGAGAGAAAGTGACTAATTTGGGAATAAATATTGCTCATTTGGGGTATATGACAAAAACTACAAGATCTATAGAAGGAGGAATGGCGTTATGTTAAACCAAGCGAGAAAAGAGTTTCATATAGTAAAAGGAATTGCTCCGAATGTAAATCAGGAAGCGTTATTTAATAATAAAAGAAAAGTGTTTCTATTTGGCTCTCCGAGTTATACAAATATTGGCGATCAGGCCATAGCGTATGCGGAAGAGAAATTTATTAAAAATTGCTTCCCTTACTATGAATATATTGAAATTATGGATTATGCAACAGAGGAAGGAATCGATTTAGTTAAAAAGATTATTAAAACGGATGATGTTGTTTGTTTTACCGGTGGAGGAAATTTAGGAAGCCTGTACTTGGATATTGAGGAGGATCGCAGAAAGGTCATCGAGTCATTTAAAGATTACCGAACGATTGTGTTCCCTCAATCTGCCTTTTTTGAGGATACAGAGGAAGGACAAGCAGAAAAGAAAAAAAGCCAAGAAGCATATAACAAAAATCCTAACCTCACTTTAGTAGCAAGAGAGAATCAGACATTAGAAATCTTAAAAGATACTTTCCAAGCAAATGTACTGTACACTCCAGATATGGTGCTATCCCTTTCCATTGAACCAAGGGACCTTGAAAGGGAAGGTGTTCTATTTGTTCTAAGAGCAGACAAGGAAAAAGTAACAGAAGAAAATTTTGTCTCAGACTTAATGAACTTGGTTGGAAAAGATAATCCAGTGGAACGAACGGATACGGTGCTTTCAGAAGTTGATGTGATTGATTATGCTGATCGTGAAACTCAATTATTAAAAATGCTTGATAAAATTGGTTCTAAAAAATTAATAATCACAGATCGGTTGCATGCAATGATCTTTTCAATTATCACAAAGACTCCTTGCTTGGTATTCGGGAATAGCTACGGAAAAGCGAAGCACTCGTATAATGATTGGCTACATGAATTATCATTTATTGAGTATACCGATAATAAGGATTTAAACGAGCTTCCAGCTATTATTGAAAGATTACAAAGTGTTGAGCCCAATAAGATTGATGTTAGAGAGGATTTTCAAGTGTTGAAGGATTTTTTTAGAGGGTAAAAGTAGTAAAGGAGTATCCGTTTAGGATATCTCCTCAGGCTGTCGAGAAAGTCTCGACAGCTTTTTTCACAATTTCACTATACAACATATAGTGGTTTGATAATATCTTGCGAACCATATATTGTGGTCGAAATCAATTAAAACATCAAAAACCCCCTTTTTTCAAAATCATACTTTTAAAAATAGGGGGTTTTTCTACAATCTGAGGAGTATCCGTTTAGGATATCTCCTTTTACTATGTAGTTTCCGATAATTTACTATGCTCCAAAAATTTTTGATCCATGGACTTCTTTCATCTCTAACTGAACAGATAGAACTGGAAGGTTAGCAGAGGTAATCCCTCCACCAGGAAGAATAATGATTTTTCCAGCAGCGTATTCGATATAACTTTTCAGCGTAGGTATATTATCTTCAATTTTAGTAGATAGAGGACCACCATGTGTTAATATCCGGTTTACCCGATGGGAAATGAGCCAGTCGATTGCTTGGTTCTTTAACTCAGGAGCAATATGATCAAAGGCCATATGAAAGGTAACCTCCAAACCAGTAGCAGCGGTTAAGCATCTTTCCATTGCTTCTTCATCAATCCATTGCCCTTTATTTAAACAACCAATTACCACTCCATTAACACCAAGCTGTTTAAAAAGATGAATATCCTGGCACATAATATCCACTTCATCTTCGGTATAAATAAAATTCCCACCTCTTGGACGAACAATTGCCATTACTTTAGTATTGGTATTTCGACAAAAGGAGATAGTTTTAGCAGCAACACCATAGCTAACAGTCGTTCCCCCTACAGATAGATTATCGCAGAGCTCAATCCGATCTGCACCATTTTGAATAGCTCTTGGGACGAGTGTGAAGTTTTCTACGCAGATTTCTTTTATCATTGTCTCAACACCTTTTAATTAACGTCTAATTTAGCAAGTGTACCATATATTTACTGTGAAAAATCGGTTATACTTGATGAAATATAAAATTTAGAAAATTAGGGAAATAAGGAGAGGGAATTGAGTGATATTACATACTTCTATTCAAGGAAAAGGAGAACCGATTGTATTTCTTCATACTGGTTTGCAAACAGGGTTAACAGATTTTGAGTATCAAAGAGCTTTTTTTCAAAGGCATTATCAGGTGATTTCTCCTGATTTAAGAGGGCATGGGCATTCTGTAGTATCCAATTTTTCTAATTTCTTTGATGAATCTGCTAATGATTTGTTTGAAACGTTGGAGCATGTAGGAATAGACTCTGCTCATATTGTAGGAGGATCAATAGGAGCATTGGTAGCCATCATTTTTGCAAAAAAGCATCCTAAAAAAGTAAAGAGTTTAACTATCTCGGGGATTATGCCCTTAAAGCCTGATAATTGGGAAGAGTTACATCTTAAAGACATAGAGCAACAAAGTCACCTTTTGCAAAAGGAAGAGGTAGCTGATTATTTCAACCAAATTCATAGAGGGGATTGGAGAGAAGCCCTTTTAATAACACAAGATTCAACGTGGTATCCATTTCATGAAATTAAGGATATACATGCATTAAAGATGCCGATTCTTTGCATAGTAGGCGAAGGAAAAAGAGACGAGATAGAGGGCGCTTGCTATTATCAAGAAATAAATTCGAATATGCACATTGCAGTTGTTCCTTTTGCGGCACATTTAGTTCAGGATGAACAGCCGGAGATTCATACTAAAATGTTAGATTCTTTTCTGATGAAATATGGCGATGCAAACATAAAAATGGGTGAGGAAAGTTAACCACTTATTAAAAAGTAAAGTATGAGTAAAATGTTTGTGGGAGAATAAATATCCTTTTTGTCTAGTTGGGGGACTCGTCCCCCAACTAGACAAAAAGGCCACCAAGCGAGAGCGCGGTAGCTGGAAAAAATTAAGCATTAAAAAAGAGAGCTTCCTTTTGTAAAGTAGAGTTTGACTAGAACACTACGAAAAGGAGAGGCTCTCATGAATCAATGTAACACAAAAATGCCATCATTAAAAGAATTGGAAAAAACTTTATTTCGAACACTACAAATGACCTTTCAAGAAATCCTTGTTCAAACATTAGAAAATTGGGATCAAGAGATTGCTCAGCAACGAGACAAAAGAAGATTTGCTTTACGTGATAAACGAGAAATACGAGTAGATACAGCGTTTGGAGCTGTGGAGCTGAAGCGTAATTATTATTTTGATCGTGTGACCAAAAAATATATTTGTCTATTAGATCACTATTTACAGTTTCAGGGGAATAAGGGATTTAGTCCACTACTAGAAGAATGGGGGTTAGAACTAGCGACGAATGGCTCCTCCTATCGAAAGGCGGTGGAAACGTTCGAACAATTTTTAGGCTATTCGGCGATGAGCCATGAAGCATTACGGCAACATCTTCTTCAAACAAACGTACTTCCCGCTAAGGAAAAACGCCCTTTTCAAAAGGTATTGTTCGTCGAAGTAGATGGATTATATGTGAAGAGCCAAGAAAAGAAAAAGCGTGGATGGGAGTTGAAATTCGCCGCTGTGCACGAGGGATGGAAAGAAAACGGAAAGCGAGTCAGACTCCGAAATAAAAGGCATTTTCTCTATGAAGGAAAAGAACCCTTTTGGGAAGCCTTTGAAACGTTCTTACAGAATCATTATGCGTATGATCCTACCCAAACCTTGCTTATTATTAATGGCGATGGAGCAGGCTGGATAACGGCATGTCGAGAGTATTTTCGGGAACGCGCCTTTTTCACCATGGATCGTTTTCATGTCGCTCGTTCAATGAAGCAACTAATGAAGAGCCATCCTCGATACCGCTACATGAAAAGAGCGTTAAAAAACTACCAGGTAGAAACATTACTTCTAGAGTTGAATAGCGCAGTAGGAACAATGGATACACCAGAAGAAGAAGAAAAACTAGAGCATTTCCTTGCCTTTTTAACGCATCATCAGGAAACCATAAAAGATTACCGTAGTTGGTTACAGGAAAAAGGTGTGGACACGACAGCGTATCGTCCAATGGGAAGTGCAGAGGCGATGATGAATCAATTAGCCAAACGATTAAAAAATGGAAGAGCATGGAGCAAAAAAGGGGTCATGAGCATGGCGCGCTTGTGGATTGGATTGAAGGATGACCTATCCATCCAAACGATATATGGAAAATGGGAAAAGACCACGGAAAAATCAAAGAAAGAGCATCGACCGAAAAGAAAAATACCCACAAAATTAGTAACAGAAACCGTGCGTCAGAACATGCCATACTTAAATCAAGCGATTGGAAAACCCATTCACTTTGCCTTACAGGGATTAAAAGGTTTTTAAAAAAAGAAAAAAACGAAATTTTGATGAAAGAAAACATTTAGAAAACGGATACAAAATTAGAAGTTTTACTTTATAAAAAGGGAGCTAAAAAAAACTCCCACAAAAACTTGACTCAATCAAAAGTAAAGTGGGTCTTGTTTTATAATTTCCAATATGTTAAAGTATTTGGAAAATAAGAGGTGATTGAAATGGTTAAACGTACGCACAGCATCAACCTTTCACAATTACATCATCATAAAAAGTAGTCTTGCTATTTCGATTTAAAAATCGTACATAGGAAGACTATTTCTCATGAAACCGCATTTGATTAAGTTTTAACTACTTAAATCAAGGGCGGTTTTTTATTTTAAACAGGGGGCATGAAAAAATGAAGAAGATGATTTACCAAAATGTTAAAGGAACAATGGATTATTTACCGAGAGAGGAAGAAATCAGAAGAAATATTCGGAGAACAATGGAAGATGTATTTATTCAGTATGGCTGCAAACCGCTTGAGACACCTATCTTAAATTACCAAGAATTGCTTGCTTCTAAATACGCAGGTGGAGCGGAAATTTTAGAAGAAATGTACACTCTTTCTGATCGTGGCAAAAGGGAGCTGGCGTTGCGCTATGATTTAACTATTCCCTTTGCGAAAGTGGTAGCGACGAATCCAACGCTAAAAATGCCTTTTAAACGCTATGAGATTGGCAAAGTATTTCGAGATGGTCCGATAAAGACGGGGAGATATCGAGAGTTTACACAATGTGATGTCGATATTGTAGGTGTTCCATCGCAAATGGCAGAAGCAGAGCTTATGATGATGGCTTTGAATATTTTTGATAAATTAAAGATGGAAGTAACGATTCAATACAATAATCGAAAATTATTAGTTGGGTTTCTTCGTCAATTGAATATTGCGGATCAATTGATAAATCGGGTGATTTTGATAGTAGATAAAATAGAAAAAATTAGTAAAGAAAAAATAAAGGAAGAACTAAGAGATGCTGGATTAGAACAAACAGTAATAGAGGAGATTGATGCTTTTTTACAAAAGGATTTAATCGGCATAATAGAGTACTATCAACAGCTGGCAGAAAAAGAAGAGAGCATTAGAAAGGGGCTGGAAGAATGGAATGAATTACAATCGTATATAAAGAAGTTGGGGCTGGAGCAATATTGCGTATTCAATCCGTTTCTTGCGAGAGGTCTTGAAATTTATACTGGAACAATCTATGAAATTTTCTTAACTGATAAGAGAATAAAGTCGAGCATAGGTAGCGGCGGAAGATATGACAATGCGATAGGCGGATTAATTGGCTCAAAGCAAACCTATGCAACAGTGGGTATTTCCTTTGGGTTGGATGTTATATTATCTGCTCTTTTATTAGATAAAATAGATTTTGATGATGCAAAGCTGGATTACTATATTATTCCGATTGGTCGACCGCTGGAAGCTTTTTTAGTTGCGAAAACACTTCGTGACAAAGGCTTTAAAGTAGAGCTCGAGTTAGGAAAGAAAAAACTGGTGAAAGCTTTAGATAAAGCAAATAAAGAAGGTGTCAAAAAGGTGATTATACTAGGAGACGAGGAAGTGGCAGGCAATATGTATAAAGTGAGAGATATGAAAACAGGAGAAGAATGGATAGTGAATTTCGAATATTAATCATTAGACGAGGCAGTAGATGGGAGACATTTACTGCTTTTATTTATGTGAGAGTTGATTCAAAGGATATTAGCAAGTTAAAAAAATAGTCTCTAAGCCCGAATGGAAGGAAAAACGAGCAGGAAGGTAACAGAGAATCCGTCTCTGATCCCGAGCGGAAGAAAAAAGGAGCGCGGAGGTAACAAACCCGTCTCTAAGCTCGAATGGAAGAAAAAAGAAGCGCGAAGGTAACAGAGTGGTCAAAACAAAGCCCATTTTTCATAAAAAAGAAGGTAATAGAAAAAACACGTTCCTATTCGTTTTCAAATCAATCAAAACCCCCTTCTCTACTACAGCTAAAAGCATTTTCCAAAGAAACGTCTTCAACAGACTATTTCCAAAACAAAAGAAGCATACTACAAAAGAAAAAATTAAGATTAAAGTTTATTCGTTGTAATGTTACTTAAATGATGATAACATATAGTTATGTAACATTATTAGGAGGCGAACGGATGGAATATGTCGATCCTATAAAAGAAATTGAAAGTATTAATGCAATTAAAGAAGTATTGCGTAAACAATCACAAAGAGATTTGTTGCTTTTTGTGTTAGGTATAAATACTGGGATAAGAGTAAGCGATTTACTTGCATTGAAGGTTCAGGATGTAAAAGATGAATCTGGAATGAAAGAGTTTTTGTATCTTCATGATGCTGACGAAGTAAAGGCATATTATTTAAACGGTAAGGTGCATACGGAGTTAGAGAAATATATGGAGGAACGCGAATTTAAAGAGGATGAGTTTTTATTTAAGTCACAGAAAAATAATCAACCAATTACTCGCCAGCAAGCTTATCGGATTATTAATAAGGCGGCGAGGCTAGTTGGAATTCCCGGGAAAATTGGAACCCATACGTTGAGAAAAACTTTTGGCTATCATGCATATCGAAAAGGGATTGCGATTTCCTTATTGATGAATGTATATAATCATACATCGAGGGCAGAAACGTTAAAGTATATTGGGATTGATAAGCAAGAAAAGCGTTTAGTAAAAGTGGATGTCAATCTTTAAAAAAACCTCCACCAAACTAGGTGGAGATTAGTCAAACTTATAAATAGTCATCATCATTACTAGCATCTGTATCAATATCAACATTAGTTAATTCGTTAATGATGTCCTCATGGACTTGAACTTGCAATGTATCTTTATCTTTCATAAATTTAAAAACACCATTATTGAAATCAGTGCCTTGTTCTTTAAAGAAAATTCCCTCATACATTACATGTTTTGTATGATTGAAAATTAGGCGATAGCCATTTCCCTCTTTTACTAAATATGCACGTACACCTTTTTCATATTGGCCTTCTGGGTTTTTCAAAAAGCGTGCAACAGAAATAATATGAAGATCAACAAAAGGGATTTCACGCAATAAGGAATTAATAATGGAGCCTTTAGCAATTTGTTCCCAACGGCTTTGTGCAGTTTGACCAAGAACAATTTGTGTGATTTTCTTCTCTCTAGCTACTTCTGCAATCACTTTAGAGATTGGTCTCGATTCCTTATCTTTAATGATAAACGCGTCGGCACTATGACGTTCAGCTAATTCTTTCCATCTAGCAATATAATTTGATTTTTCTGCATCCAACTCATCAAATGGTTTCGGATCAACCGTAAGGATATAAAGTGGACAATCAAGCATATTCGCTATTTTACAGCCTCTTTGTATAAGGCGTTCACCGTTAGGTCCGTAATAAACGCATACTAGAATACTTTCATCCATGCGTTCTTTTCCATTTACCATAATTTTTTTCACCTCAATAGATGTGAATGATTTACACCACTAATAATAAACTATGTATGACTATAACGTATGCTACTTTATGAGTCAATGCATTTCTTAAATTATCCAAATGACAATTATTATCCGTTTCTAGTACTAATAGTAAGGTTAGACATAGTTTCCATTATAAATACGGTTTAGCTAAAGAAAACCCAAAATATAAAACTTGCAAAAAAGGAGGAGGATACAACAAATGACATGGTTACATTTTATGATATTGCTACCATTTATGTTTGCACTAATTGTACCTTTTATATATAAAAGGCTAACGCCTCGGATTCATACAGGTTGGTTCGTCTTGTTTGTTCCATTCACCATTTTTCTTTTCCTATTGATGTATATCCCTAAAATAGCGAAAGGAGAGGTATTTACTTCTACAGTCAACTGGATACCTGCTTATAATATTAACTTTACTACGTATTTGGATGGACTAAGCTTAGTATTTGGTTTATTGATTGCTGGAATAGGAGCTTTGGTGATTCTGTACTCTATATTCTATTTATCAAAACACCGGGAAGCTTTGCATAACTTCTATGTCTATTTATTGTTATTTATGGGGGCGATGCTTGGACTAGTAGTATCTGATAATTATTTTGTTTTATATGTATTTTGGGAAATTACTAGTGTATCCTCCTTTTTACTAATAGCTTATTGGTATGAAAGAGATCGCTCAAGATATGGTGCCCAAAAAGCAATGTTGATTACTGTCTTTGGCGGGCTAGCTATGTTAGCAGGACTGATCATGCTCTCTATTATGGCAGATACGACAAGTATTAGAGAGACCTTAGCGAATGTCCATCTAATCCAAAATCACGGTTTATTTATACCAGCCATGATTCTTCTTTTGCTTGGCGCTTTTACAAAATCGGCGCAATTTCCGTTTAGCATCTGGCTGCCTGATGCTATGGAAGCACCTACGCCCATTAGTGCGTATTTACACTCTGCCACGATGGTAAAGGCAGGAATTTATCTAGTTGCTCGTTTGACACCGATTTTTGGCGGCACAGCAGAGTGGTTTTGGTTTGTTGTAGGAATTGGTTTATTCACTTTATTATATGGATCCTTTAATGCAGTGAAACAGACAGACTTAAAGGCATTATTAGCCTATTCAACGATTAGTCAATTGGGACTGATTATGAGTTTACTGGGTATAGGTTCTGCTGCATTATATAAGGATTTAGGAGTAGAAGAAGCGGGATTATATGCAACAGCTATTTTTGCAGCTATTTTTCATTTAGTAAACCATTCCACCTTTAAGGGTTCTTTATTTATGGTTGTAGGGATTATTGACCATGAGACTGGTACTCGAGATCTTCGGAGACTTGGTGGATTAATTCACTTAATGCCCGTATCCTTTACGCTTACTGTAATTGGTGGCTTTTCAATGGCGGGTCTTCCTCCATTCAATGGCTTCTTAAGTAAAGAGATGTTCTTTACTGCTGTAGTGAATGCCTCCCATATGGAAATATTTAATCTTCCATATCTGGGTATGATTATTCCCATTATTGCGTGGATTGCAAGTGTCTTTACCTTTATCTATTGCATGATCTTGGTATTCAAAACATTTAAAGGAAAAAACAAAGCGCCAAAATTAGATAAAGCGATTCATGAAGCACCAATTGGTTTATTAGTCTCGCCGATTATTTTAGGGGCATTAGTTATTCTGTTCTTCTTTATCCCTAATGTTGTTTCCAAGTATTTATTAAAGCCAGCTTTTGCATCGGTTTTACCATCTCTTGCGCATACGATGGAATCCAAAAAGATCAGTGCCTTCCATGGATTCAACACAGAACTTTGGATGACGATTGGGGTTGTGGCTGTTGGAATTATCTTATATTTACTATTAAAAAAATGGTATAAGATTTATCGCCTTTATCCACAAGCTATCACCTTAAGCAATTTATATAATCTTAGTTTGGAATATATGGAGAAGCTGGCAAAATCAATAACGGATTTTTATATGACAGGATTCCTTCGTGATTATTTAGTCTATATATTTGGATTCCTTATTGTCATAATCGGGGGATCTCTCGTGTTGTTTAATGGGGTCACGTTCGATATGTCTCAGGACTCACGAATTAGTTTTTTTGATATTGGCATAGTTATTGCAATGATTATAAGCTCGGTTACCGTTCTTTTCTCTAAATCAAGGATTACATCCATTGTAGCAGTTGGTGCCCTAGGATTTCTTGTCTCGTTTTTCTTTGTACTTTTTAGAGCTCCTGATTTGGCACTCACACAATTAGTAGTTGAGACAGTGACAACCGTTTTATTCTTACTGTGCTTCTATCATTTGCCGCAATTAAAGAAGGAAATTAGTAGGATTCGTTTCAAAGCGGTCAATGCCATTATTTCAATAGGAGTAGGCGCAGTTGTTACAATTGTTGCTCTTTCAGCTAATGGTACCCATCTATTTGACTCTATTTCGAGCTACTATGAAGATTCCTATAAATTGGCAGGAGCAAAGAATATTGTTAATGCTATCTTAGTTGATTTCCGAGGGATAGATACAATGTTAGAGATCCTTGTCCTTACAGTTGCTGGTCTAGGAGTGTATACATTAATAAAAGTTAGGCTTGTAGGAGGGGATAAGAATGAAGAAACCAAATGATATTATCATTCGAAGTGTCACAAAGGTTGCCGTCGTTATTATCCTTACCTTTGCCATAAATCTATTTGTATCTGGACATCACTTTCCAGGTGGGGGATTTATTGGCGGACTTACCTTTGCTGCCGCGATTATTTTGCTTTTTCTCTCTTTTGATATTGAGACTGTTCGAAAAAATATTCCTGTTGATTTTAAAGTGTTAGCAGGGGTAGGTGTATTAATTGCTGTTTTAACAGGTGTTGGTGGAATGGTATTTGGGGAAGCTTTCTTGACTCAAGCATTTGGATATTTTGACTTGCCTGTTTTCGGAAAAACAGAGTTAGCGACAGCTGTCATTTTTGATATTGGCGTTGCTCTAGCCGTTATCGGTACAGCGATAACCATTATTATGACAATTGGGGATGATCGCTGATGGAGACATTAATGTCTATTCTAGTGGGAGTATTATTCTCCATTGGAATTTATCTTATTTTAACAAAGACATTATTACGAATAATTTTAGGAACATCTATACTTGGTCACGGTGTAAACTTGCTTATTATTACAATGGGGGGATTGAAAAAAGGTGGTCCTCCCCTTTTAGGAATAACCGATCACACTTTTGCTGATTCGTTGCCGCAAGCATTGCTGCTTACAGCTATTGTTATAAACTTTGCAACGACTGCTTTGTTTTTAGTCCTAAGCTATCGAGCATTTAAAGTGCTTGGCACCGATGATACAGATTTATTGAGGGGTAATGAGGATGAATAATATTGTAATATTGCCGATCATCCTTCCTATCGTTTTTGCGATGATTATGGTGATTTTTAGAGACAAAGTTACGCTTCATCGAATATTAAGTCTAATAGCAATTATTTCTGTTTTTATTGTAACGATTATTTTAATCTTTCAAATTAAAGCAGAAGGAATACAGTCCATTCAGTTAGGGGGATGGGAGGCGCCGTTTGGCGTAAGCATGGTTGCAGATATGTTTGCAGCGCTTCTTGTTTTAGTTACTAGTATTATTGGATTTTGTTGTTTATTATACGCATTTCATTCAATTGGTGAGCAAAGAGAAAAATATTATTTTTATCCCTTATTTTTGGTCTTAATAACAGGGGTTAACGGATCTTTTTTCACGGGTGACATTTTCAATCTATTTGTCTGTTTTGAAGTAATGCTTGTTGCTTCATATGTATTAATTTCATTAGGAGGAACAAGAGTTCAGTTAAGGGAATCAATCAAATATATTTTAATAAACATTATCTCATCTTTTCTATTTCTAGTGGCAATTGCTTATTTATATGCGATTACAGGAACGCTAAATTATGCACATTTGTCGGTTCGAATTGCCGAAGTTGGTCAAGATGGATTAATGACAACCGTAGCGATATTATTTTTAATTGTGTTTAGTTTAAAGGCGGGGCTATTTTTATTCTTCTGGCTTCCAGGCTCTTATAGTGCACCACCGACGGCTATATCCGCTATTTTTGCTGCCCTTTTAACAAAGGTTGGAATGTATGCAATTATCAGAGTATTTACCTTGATTTTTTATCATGAAGTACAAATAACACATTTATTAATTGGCATCCTTGCAGGTATTACGATGACACTTGGGGCAATCGGAGCAGTTGCCTATAGAGATATTTATAAGGTAATGACCTATAATGTGGTCATTGGTGTCGGCTTTATTTTAGCAGGAGTCGCTACTTATACAACGGTAGGGATGACTGGTTCTATCTATTATTTCATTCATGATATGGTGATTAAAGCACTTATTTTCCTATTAGGAGGCACCATAATCCATCTAACAGGAACAAGTAAATTAGATGAGATGAACGGATTGATTCGCTTGCATCCTCAGTTAGGTTGGATGTTCTTTATTGCAGCATTGTCTTTATCAGGGATACCTCCTTTAAGTGGCTTTCTAGGTAAAATATTTATAACAGAGGGGACATTTACTGCAGGATACTATTGGCTAGGCGCATTCGGACTGATTAGTAGTTTATTTGTTCTTTACTCTATTATGAAAGTATTTATGTCGGTGTTTTGGGGATATACGGATTTAACACTTGAAGAAGAAAAAGGGACAACAAAAGGATTAATGCTGCCAATTTCTGTGCTTACTTTCTTGACGATTGCTTTAGGCATTGGGACAGAAGGAATACATGAATATGTAGATATGGCAGTGGAAGGGTTAATGAATCCTCTTTATTATATAGAGGCTGTTTTGGGAAATGGAAAATAAAAGGAGTAATTAAATGGATGGAAAGAGGTGATTAATATGCCTATGCAAATATTAATTAACTTGTTAATAGGTGTCATTTGGATGTTTTTGCAAGACACCTGGAATGTATTGACCTTCTTTACTGGTTATTTATTTGGAATTCTCGTTCTCTTTATCTTGCGCCGCTATATGTCAACTAACTTTTATTTAGAGACATTTTTTGCAGTCATTAAGTTGTTCGTTGTGTTTATTGAACAGCTGTTTACATCGAGTGTAGTCGTCATTCGACAAATAATAAAACCTAGGATTAATATTTCCCCAGGAATATTTTCCTTAGAGACGGAATTAGAGGGGGAATTAGAGGTTTCCTTGTTAGCCTTATTAATGAATTTAACCCCGGGATCAGTTGTTGTGGAGGTCACTTCTGATAATAATAAGTTTTTTATCCATGCAATGGATATACCCGCTCAAAAAGAATCCATCTTTCGTTCGAAGGAAAAATTTGAAAAGGCTATTAAGAGGGTGACTCGTTATGATTGATAATCTATTGGTTGGATCCTTAATTTTACTTGTTCTATCTATATTTGCAACGGTTTTTCGGCTGGTCAAAGGTCCATCTGCTCCAGATAGAATTCAGGCGCTTGATTGTTTGGGGATTAATTTAATTGCCGGAGTAGCTATCTTTTCTGTGTTGCTTCGAAATACAGGTTTTTTTGAAGTAATTTTATTAATAGGGATTCTATCATTTATTGGAACCATTGCCTTTGCACGATATATTGAAAGAGGTGTAGTCATTGAGCGAAAACAATCCGATTGAGCTTATAGCAGTTCTACTTATATTTTTTGGCGCTATCTTCTGTTTTCTTAGCTCATTAGGACTAATAAGACTTCCAGATGTTTATACGAGATCACATGCTGCATCCAAAGGCTCTACAATGGGAGTACTTTTTACTCTTGTTGGAACGTTTGTCTTTTTTATCATAGAGGGAACTTTTAGTATTCGTTTATTTCTAGGAATTTTCTTTGTTTTCCTAACCTCACCTGTCGCATCCCATGTAGTCGTGCGTTCTGCCTATCGTTCTAAAGTAAAGCTCGCAGATGTAACAGTACAAGATGATTTAAAGGCTGAAATGGAAGAAGAAGGAATCGAAACAATAGAAGTTCAGCACAAGTAGGCTGGTTTCATAGATTGATTTTTTTGGATAGGAAAATTAATATTGGAACGATTGAGGCTGTGGATTCATTAAAAAAATTACGTTACATCTTCATGAAGAGAGAAAGTTATTTATTTCTAATTGACGAAATTTCGCGATTTCTATATAGTTAAAAACGAAATACCCGTACTGAGACGGGAGAGGTTCATAGCGAATACCCTCTATAAAAAACTATGGATACATGCAATCAACGCCATGTCCATAAAAAGGATATGGCTTTTTTGTTTTATTCAGCTAGTTTCTGCGTAAGGTAAAATACCTCTCTTTTATGCAGTGTTGGGAAACACCAAACAAGGAGGAGCTCAAATGTCTGGAAGAAAGAAAGAAGAAGGATTAACAGATTTAACTTTGTTAGGAAATCAAAATACTCAATATAAAAGTGATTATGCACCAGAGGTGTTAGAATCGGTAGATAATCTCCACTCTGATAGAGATTATTTTGTAAAATTTAATTGTCCAGAGTTTACTAGCCTTTGTCCAATAACTGGACAGCCTGACTTTGCCACAATGTATATTTCCTATATCCCAAATAAGAAAATAGTAGAAAGCAAATCTCTTAAATTATATTTATTTAGCTTTCGCGATCACGGTGATTTTCATGAAGATTGTGTGAATATTATCATGAATGATTTAATCAAACTATTAGATCCTCGATATATCGAGGTTTGGGGGAAATTCACTCCACGTGGCGGAATATCAATTGATCCATGGTGCAATTATGGAAAATCGGGCACTAAATTTGAAGAGATGGCAGCCCATCGATTAATGAACCATGATATGTATCCAGAAAAAGTAGATAATCGATAATAAAAAACCAGTTAACAACTCGCAATTTTGTGGTTGTTGACTGGCTTTTTAAAGTCATATTTTCCTTTGTGGATTAAGGCAAGATATTCCCAGCAGCGCGATAAATACTGTACCATTCTTCTCGTGTTAAATGAACATCACTTGCTTTACAGCAATCGATTAAACGATCCACATTCATTGTTCCAATAACCGGCTGCATGTTAGCAGGATGGCGCAATAACCACGCAATCGCAATAGTTGTATTGCTGACTTGATACTTTTCAGCAATTTCATTTATTTGTTGATTTAATTCAGGAAATTTTTCATTTCCAAGGAATACCCCTTCAAAAAAACCATATTGGAATGGAGACCAAGGCTGGATTGTAATATCATGCAAGCGACAGAAGTCTAAAATACTGCCATCACGATTAATTGCAGAGTCATTCTCCATATTTACATTGATTCCATTAGAAATCATATTGGCATTTGTAATACTTAGTTGCAATTGGTTAGCCACAAGAGGCTGTTTCACATATTTTTGCAATAGTTGTATTTGCATCGGATTTTGGTTAGAAACGCCAAAATGACGAACCTTTCCAGATTGCTCAAGAATTTGGAATGCTTCTGCAACTTCCTCAGGTTCAACTAAAGCATCGGGACGATGAAGCAGAAGGGTATCTAAGTATTCTGTTTTTAGCCTACTTAATATTCCATCAACGGAGTTTAAGATATGTTCTTTTGAAAAGTCAAACATTCCTTTGCGAATGCCACATTTGGATTGCAAAATAATATTTTCGCGTACACTTGGAGACATATGAATAGCATCTGCAAATATCTCTTCACAAGTACCGCTACCATAAATGTCTGCGTGATCAAAGAAGTTAGCACCTTGTTCTAAAGCAGTTTGTACAAATTGCTCTGCTTCCTTTTTTTCTAATGAGTTAATACGCATGCAGCCAACCGCTACTACAGGCACTTCTAAATTACTGCTACCTAGTTTGATTATTCTCACGTTTCTCAGTCCCTTCTATTAATAGAAAACGCTTTAATAATTGTGCAAGATTAAAATTTCTAATACAGTAGACCATTTTTATTTTGCCATAGAAAGGAGATGAACACCAACCTTTAGACTTATGAAATCGAAAAATACTCCTTTTCTAGCAAAAAAAATAGAAAAGGAGTGCACTCCCATTTCGAGATGGAAGAAGCACTCCATTTCTTTTCCTATTATTTTGAATTTTAATCCTCCATTGTAGAAAGATCGCCAGTAGGGAGTCCGAGTTCCCAAGCCTTTAAAACACGTCTCATTATTTTTCCGCTACGGGTTTTAGGAAGCTTTTCGCAAAATTCAATTTCTCTTGGAGCGGCATGAGCGGCCAAGCCTGTTTTTACAAATATACGTATTTCTTCTTTTAATTCATCTGTTTCTTTATAGCCGTCAACTAGTGCAATAAAGGCTTTAATAATTTCACCTCGAATAGGATCTGGCTTTCCAATTACACCTGCTTCTGCTACTGCCGGAAATTCAATTAGTTTGCTTTCCACTTCAAATGGACCAACTCTTTCTCCAGCCGTCATAATAACATCATCCACCCGTCCCTGAAACCAGAAGTAACCTTCTTCATCCATATAAGCGGAATCACCAGAAACATACCATTCATCATGTTGAAAATAACTATTGAACTTCTCCTGATTATTCCAAATTGTATGCATCATTGATGGCCAACCTTTTTTAATGGCTAAATTCCCCATCTGATTTGGCGGCAAAATATTTCCGTTATCGTCCAGAATAACAGCTTCTATCCCTGGAAGAGGTTTCCCCATTGAGCCTAACTTGATATCCATACAAGGTAGATTACATATCAGCTGTGCACCAGTTTCAGTCATCCACCAAGTATCATGAATGCGATGTCCAAATACTTCGTGACCCCACCGGATTACTTCCGGATTTAGCGGTTCACCTACGCTTAGAATATGACGCAAGGAGGAGAGGGTGTATTTTTCGGTAACCGTATCCCCAGCTGCCATTAGCATCCGGAATGAGGTAGGTGCACTGTACCAAACGGTCACTCCAAATGTTTCAATCGTTTTATACCAAATATCAGGACTAAAGCGCCCACCTGCAACCACATTTGTTGAGCCAGTTAGCCAAGGACCAAAAATGCCGTAGGAGGTACCTGTTACCCAACCAGGGTCAGCTGTGCACCAGTAGACATCATCTTCTTGTAAATCTAAGACCCACTTTGCTGTCTGGTAGTGCTGGATCATCGCATTGTGGACATGAAGCACACCTTTTGGTTTTCCAGTGGAACCAGAGGTATAGTGAAGGATTAATCCATCTTTACGATCAACCCATTCTATGTCTAATTCAATAGAAGCAGAGCGAAAATATTGAAGGAAATCTTTTGTTTTATCATCCTCTTGTACATCTTCCCCAACAATAAAAATTGTTTCTAAAGCTGGTAATTCTGTATGTGGAATCCTATTTACAAGCTCAGGTGTAGTAATGATAACTTTTGCCTCACTATCATGGAGACGGTCCTTTACGGCATCCTCCATAAATGCTTCAAACAGTGGACCAACGATGGCTCCTAATTTTATCGCTCCAATTAAAGCGAAATATAATTCAGGGGAACGAGGCATAAAAATAAACACTCGATCGCCTTTTTTTACGTTTCCTACTTTTTTTAAAACATTTCCAGCTTTATTTGATAATTTCTTTAAGTCTTTGAATGTGTATGTCTCTTTTCTTGATGGATGAAAATAGTGGAGGGCTACTTTGTTGGCACGGTAATTCTCAGCATGACGGTCAATTGCTTCATAAGCTAAGTTAACTTTTCCAGTCTGATGCCAAGAAAATTCCTTTTCTGCTTGGTCCCATTTGAAATGTTGGTACAAGTCCTCATAGTTCTCAAGGTTATGCTTGCCTTTAACAGGTGGAAACGCTTTCAATTCCATTCATACATCCCCCTCATTTCAATTTTTTAACAACACTATTATAATGGGAAAACACTATATATACAATTTTAATGTTGTAATTGAATAAATATTCCTACATTTAAAAAATGGATAGGGGTATAAGTTAAAACTTTTCTATATAAAGGAATAAAGCGGCTGGGAAATAAGCATTTCTACCAAAATTAAACAAGAACTATAATGTAATTAATTTACAAAAAAATTCGTGTTTGTTTTTTAGAAAAAGGTTTAAAAACGAAGTGTAATGGAGCGGAAGACGCTCGACTCCTGCGGGAAATAGAGACGCTTTAGAACCCGCAGCGCATGCGAGGAGGGCACTGAAAAAGTATAGTTTCTCCAAATTAAATAAGTATTTATTTATTTGAAAGCGAATATAAAGTTGGTTTGGAGAGGCGACAGCTCGACTCCTATGGGAGTTGCGAGAAAGTCCGAGACCCTGCAGGAACGCAGTGACGAAGCGGCTCGGCGCTCGCCCCATGGAAAGCGAGCTGTCGCCTCGGGAAACAAATGAAATACCCGAATTTAAAAGTCGGCCACCAACAATTATGATTATATTGCAGTTTTTCAGTGCCCTAGCATGCGAGGAGGCTCAGCTTCCTCCCCGGCGCATCGTGCGTCTGTAGCGCAATGGAACGACTGAATTTTTACACTTAACTATATTAAAAAACATAGATAACCATCAAGAGAAAGTAGCTTTATTTAAGAGCTAAATTAAAGATTGTTCGTCTTTAAAGACTAGTTATTTAGTTTTGTTCCAGCCTCTTTAATGGGAAAGTCTTCATTAAAAAGGACTATAAAAACAGTAGTATTAAATATAGTGAATGAAAAGCAAAATGAATAGATAAATCAAAAGAAGTAGTACTTGAAATTTAATTGTAGCGTAAAACCTTTTGTTAAACTTTTGAGATGGAAGTGGTTTTTCCTTCCATTCATCCAAGTAGTCATCATTTTTAAGAATCACGTGATGGAATCTTCGGAAGCTGAACGTTACTCCGTCAAAAAAGCCTCCTTTTGCAATATATTGAAATAGAAATACAACGATATAAGAGAAAGTAAGATAAAAGACAGTATTAATATAAGAAACAAAAGTATATTCAGAAGAAAAAATAAAAAAAAGAATTCCCGTCATAAAGATATTTATTAGAAATAGAGACCATTTTTTATTAAGCATGTTTATTCACCTTTACTAAGTATGTTTGCAACACGAATAATCGTATTTTAACCTAACTTTTATAGAATGTACATTTCCGGAAGCCATATGACTATAAAATATTGAGCATATATACTATTAAATAGTCAAAAAGAGTGTCACCTTCTTTTTCATATAGTTGAAAGATAGTTGAATTAATCTAGGAGGAATCGGATTATTATTTACAATATTAAGGAAGAAAAGAACTAATAATGTAAATATATCCTATTATGAAATTCTACAATAATAATACTGTCTTCTAATTTCAGGGAGAAAAGTATATTGGGATATGGATATTTTTAACAATTAATCGTTCTTTTGCCATATCTTTCTCTATATTTTTAATATAAATTTTTAGAATTTTAATACAAAAGTAAGCGCTGTCTTTGTTGTTCTAATGCAAAAGCACTCTAGCGCACTATAGCAATATTTGAAATTATCTCTATATTTAGTCTTTACAACTCTACTAGAATAATAGTATACTCACTTTAGCTTCTTTTTTAGATGTAATTTACAGAATAATATAACAATGGGGGGTCTTTTTTAATGAAGCGAAAATTAACTTGGCTGCTTTCACTTACATTGATACTGAGTGTATTTTTAGCAGCATGTTCTGGCGGCGATGATAACGCGTCTGAAGGTACTGATGGTTCATCAGAAGAAAATGTTGAACAAGTATTAAACTTAATTAACGGAGATGCGATTCCTTCTATGGATCCATCAATGGCAACAGATCAATATGGTTTCCAATTCTTAGGTGCTACAATGGAAGGTCTTAATCGTTTAGGTGAAGGCGGAGAAGTTACACCAGGTATTGCTGAAAGCCATGAAGTATCTGAAGATGGCTTAACTTGGACGTTCAAGTTACGTGAAGATGCAAAATGGGAAAACGGAGATCCTGTAACTGCTAACGATTTCGTTTATGCTTGGCAACGTGCTGTAAATCCTGATACAGGTTCTGAGTACGGTCCATA
This sequence comes from Niallia sp. Marseille-Q9988, assembly GCF_976954375.1. Taxonomy (NCBI): domain Bacteria; kingdom Bacillati; phylum Bacillota; class Bacilli; order Caryophanales; family Bacillaceae; genus Niallia; species Niallia sp. Marseille-Q9988. Next base: position 311,049 of record NZ_CDRJSZ010000002.1, read on the forward strand.
TATGATGGGTGGCGTAATTAAAAACGCTGCAGAAATTAGCCAAGGTGATATGCCAGTTGAAGACTTGGGAGTTAAAGCAGACGGCGATTATACTTTAGTTGTTGAACTTGCTAACCCAACACCTTATTTTGAATCTTTAACAACTTTTGGTACATTCTTACCATTGAACCAAAAATTCGTTGAAGAAAAAGGCGAGGCTTTCGCTACTAGCTCTGAAAATCTATTAGCTAATGGTCCTTTCAAATTAGAAAACTGGGAAAGTACATCTCAAAAGTGGAATCTTGCTAAAAACGATACTTACTGGGATGCAGATACAGTTAAGTTAGAAACGATTAATTATGTAGTAGTAAAAGAAGCTCAAACAGCGGTTGACCTTTATGAAAAAGGAGAAGTAGACCGTACTGGTTTATCTTCAGACTTAGTTGACCAATATTCTTCTGATGAAGATTATACAGTTAAAGCAGGAAACTCTGTATTCTATTTGAAAATAAATCAAACAAGAAACGAAGCGCTTGCTAATAAAAATATTCGCGCAGCTATCAGCCGTGCGTTTGATAAACAGGCTTTAGTAGATACAATTTTAAATAATGGTTCTTTAGCTGCTAATGGTCTAGTTCCAGCAGACTTTACTCCAATGCCTGACGGTAGTGGTGATTTCCGCGAAGTTAGTGGAGATCTTGTAACATATGATACTGCTGCTGCGAAAGAATTCTGGGAAAAAGGTTTAGAAGAATTAGGAACTGATTCAGTAGAAATCGAATTCCTAGGCGGAGATACAGATGTATCTAAAACAATGAACGAATATCTTGCTAACCAATTACAAACAAATCTACCAGGATTAAAAGTAACTCTAAAACAAGTACCATTTGAACAACGTTTAGATTTAGATACTAATCAAGACTACGATCTTCAATTAGCTGGTTGGGGTCCTGACTACCTTGATCCATACACTTTCTTAAGCTTATGGATTACAGATGGCGGAAATAACAAAATGGGTTACTCAAATGCAGAGTACGATAAATTGTTAGAAGAAACAACAACTACTCTTGCTACAGATAACGAAGCTCGTTACCAAAACTTCTTAGAGGCTGAAAAGATTCTATTTGAAGATGCGGCAATCGCTCCTGTATATCAAAGTGCTGGCGCATTCCTATCATCTCCAAAAATTCATGGCTTAATTGAAAATCCATTTGGACCAGATTATGAATACAAATGGGTATCTATTGGAGCTGAAGAGTAATTTCGCTTTTTTGAAAAATTCGATGCTATGAAATAAGAGGGAGTGTATGCTTTTATAGCATATACTCTCTTGTATTTTTGAGTAGGAAAATTCTGATTATAGCAAAAATAAATTATTATGCTATAATAAACAAAGAAAATTAGGAGGTGCACAGATGGCTCGATACTTACTTCGACGTTTATGGTATATGTTAATAACACTGTTCATTATCGCAACAGTCTCCTTTTTCCTGATGAAGTTCCTTCCAGGAAGTCCGCTGAAGGCTGACGATAAATTAAGTGAAGAACAAAAAACAATTATATTGGAAAAATATGGTTTGAACGATCCGATTCCTGTTCAATATGTACGTTATTTAGGAAACCTAGTGCAGGGGGATTTAGGGGTTTCGTTTGCATTTGATAATACGCCGGTTACAGATATTCTAACGTCTAAAATTGGCCCTTCTGCGCTTTTAGGTGGACAGGCTTTAGTGCTGGGAACTGTTGTTGGAATTCTACTGGGCTTAATAGCATCTATTTATAGGAATGGTCCAATCGATTTTACATCCACCATTATAGCGGTACTCGGGACATCAGTTCCATCGTTCGTATTTGCAGGACTATTACAATATTTCTTGGCGGTGAAATGGGACTTACTACCTGTTGCGCTTTGGGATGGGTTTGAATATACGATTCTACCAACTATTGCACTAGCAATCTCACCACTAGCTGTAGCTGCAAGGTTCACTAGAACTGAAATGATCGAGGTTCTGCATTCACATTATATAACGACAGCTCGTGCAAAAGGAGTTAGTGAAGCAGGAATTATTTTCAAGCATGGATTACGTAATGCATTGATTCCTTTAGTTACAGTAATTGGGCCAATGGCGGTTGGCTTAATGACAGGATCCTTAGTAATTGAGCAAATATTTGCTGTTCCTGGAATTGGAGAGCAATTTGTATCATCTGTTAATGTAAATGATTATCCGACAATTATGGGGACAACATTATTGTTTGCCTTTGGGTTTGTAATCATTATATTAATTATTGACCTCCTATATGGATTAATCGATCCTAGAATTAGAATTGCAGGAGGTAATAAATAAAATGGAAAAGAAAAATCTTAATCAAATTGATAAGAATTTATTTAAGCCTCTTAATCAAGAAGAAAATGTTAGTGAAAAAATAACGGCACCAAGTAGAACCTTTGGGCAGGATGCAAGAAGAACGCTAATGAAAAACAAGCCTGCTATAGTTAGCATATTCATAATTTTGTTAATTATTATTATGAGTATAATTGGTCCAAGTATGAATGACTATGGTAACGATGATCAGGAACTTTCTCGAGCAAAGCTTCCGCCTAGGGTGCCATTATTAGAGAATGTTTCTTGGTTGGGTCTAAATGGTACATTATCAGGTCGATATGAAGGCACTGATGTGGAAGATGCAACTACAAAGGCAATGGCTCGTTATAAAAGTACAGATGAGTTTGTTGATATTAAAGTCCTTGAAGAAGGAGACGGTTCAAGAAATTCTGCTGCTGTTAAAGCAACCTTTCATATCTATGAAGCAAAGGAGATGGATGATACCTATTTCTGGTTTGGTACTGATACACTTGGTCGTGACCAATGGACAAGACTTTGGGAAGGTACAAGAGTATCCTTAATCATTGCATTTGTTGCTGCAATTCTTGATTTATTAATTGGGGTAACATACGGTGGTGTCTCTGGCTTCTATGGCGGAAGAGTTGATAACGTATTACAGCGTATTGCAGAAATATTAGTAGGGATTCCAAACCTAGTAATAATTCTTTTAATGATGCTTATTCTCCAGCCTGGTATTGTCTCCATTGTTATTGCATTAGCAATTACAGGATGGATAGGTATGTCCCGTATTGTTCGTGGAGAAGTATTAAAGCTAACAAATCAAGAATTTGTTCTTGCTGCTAGAACGTTAGGAACATCAAATGGTACGATAATTAGAAGACACTTAATTCCGAATATAACTGGTATTATTATTGTTAATACAATGTTCTCCATTCCAGGAGCTATCTTCTTCGAAGCATTCCTAAGCTTTATCGGACTTGGTATTGTCCCACCTAATGCTTCACTAGGTGCTTTAATTCAGCAAGGGTTTGCCAATTTACGATTGTACCCATATTTACTAGTTTTCCCAGCGGCTGTATTATCAGTATTAATGATTGCATTCAATATATTAGGTGATGGTTTGCGTGATGCATTCGATCCAAAAATGCATAAATAGGAGAGTAGGTGTTTATAAATGAGTAAATTATTAGAAGTCAAAGATTTAAGAGTATCATTTAACACCTACAACGGTGAAGTACAAGCTGTTCGCGGTGTTAGCTTTGAGTTAAATAAAGGGGAAACACTAGCAATTGTAGGAGAATCCGGTTCTGGTAAATCCGTTACTTCCAATGCTTTAATGAGACTTCTTCCTGAACCACAAAGTATTATAAAAAGTGGAGAAATTTTATTTGAAGGCGAAGATCTTATTAAAAAATCGAAGAAGGATATGCAAAAAATTCGCGGAAAAGATATCTCTATGGTATTCCAAGATCCAATGTCTTCTTTGAATCCTACAATGAAAATCGGGAATCAAATCATGGAAGGTCTAATCAAGCATCAAAACATGAATAAAGCTGACGCTAAGAAACGTGCGCTTGAGTTGCTTGAATTAGTAGGCATTCCACAGCCAGCAATTCGCATTAATCAATTTCCACATCAATTTTCAGGCGGAATGCGTCAACGTGTGGTTGTAGCAATTGCGCTTGCGTGTAATCCGAAGATTTTAATTGCTGACGAACCAACTACAGCACTTGATGTTACGATTCAGGCTCAAATCCTTGAATTGATGAAGGACATTCAAAAGAAAACGGAGAGTGCGATTATTTTTATTACCCATGACCTTGGTGTAGTAGCAAATGTTGCTGATCGCGTAGCTGTTATGTATGCTGGTAAAATTGTTGAAATTGGTACAGTAGATGATATTTTCTATAATCCAAAGCATCCTTATACTTGGGGATTAATTGGATCAATGCCTACACTTGATAGTAAGGATGAAGAACTATTTGCTATACCTGGAAGCCCACCAAATATGTTAAAGCCTCCAGTAGGAGACGCGTTTGCGCCTAGAAATCAATTTGCACTAGAAATTGACACAGTGATGGAACCACCAATGTTTAAAGTTTCTGATACACATTATGCAGCAACTTGGCTATTACATGAAGATGCACCAAAGATTGAGCCACCAGAAGCGGTTAAACAAAGAATGCTTGGTTTCTCCAAAACAGGTCGCAAGGACGGTGAAAAAAGTTGACTAACGAAAAATTATTAGAAGTAAAGAATTTGCAAAAGCACTTTTCAGCTGGTAGAGATAGAATCATTAAAGCGGTAGACGGTGTATCCTTTGACATTTTTAAGGGAGAAACATTTGGTCTTGTTGGTGAATCTGGTTGTGGAAAGTCTACAACAGGTAGAACCATTATCCGTCTTTATGATGCAACAGGTGGAGAAGTTAAATTTGAAGGCGAAGATGTGCATGGAAAAAAATCAAATGCAGAGCTTCGCAAGTTTAACCGAAAAATGCAAATGATTTTCCAGGATCCTCATTCCTCTCTTAATCCGCGTATGACGGTACTGGATATTATTGCAGAAGGTATTGATAATCATAAGCTTGCAAAAACACCAGAAGAACGTCGTCAGAGAGTAGAAGAATTACTTGAAGTAGTTGGATTGAACAAAGAGCATGCTACACGCTTTCCACATGAATTCAGTGGTGGTCAACGACAAAGAATTGGGATTGCTCGTGCGCTAGCTGTAGAGCCAGATTTCATCATCTGTGACGAGCCAATTTCTGCACTTGATGTTTCTATTCAAGCACAGGTTGTTAACCTATTGAAAAAGTTACAAAAGGAACGTGGATTAACTTATTTATTTATTGCCCATGATCTATCTATGGTTAAATATATAAGTGATCGTATTGGTGTTATGTATATGGGAAATATGGTTGAGTTAGCAGAAGCAGATGAGCTTTATGATAATCCACTTCATCCATATACAAAATCATTATTATCGGCAATTCCGCTTCCAGATCCACGTTATGAGCGTGAACGTACAAGAATCGCTTATGATCCATCCGTACATGACACTAGTGAGCCAGCAGAGTTAAGAGAAATTACTCCAGGTCACTTTGTGCGTTGTACTACGAAAGAGTTAGAGAAGTACAAAAGAGAATTGAGCCTAAAGAAAAAATAAGCATCAAATTTAATCTATTAAAGAAGACCTCCCAAATAATCCTTGCCAAGATGCAAGGATTTTTTCATTTCTCAGGAAATGAATCTGTATTCTTTTTCTTTCCCCTATCATTACATATGTAATCCTAAATGGAGGAAAAATCGTTTTCTAAAAAACGATAAAAACCGACATACCCTTATTTGACTAAACAGTATCTTGTCGTAGAAAGGAAGGCTGTGTTCTCTATAAATAGTAAAACTCCCATCAAAAAACACAAGAAAATCCAAAAAATATTAAAAAATTTACATGACTACGCTAAAATAAAGGAAAATAAGTAAAAGAAGAGTGGAAATATATATTATAGGAGTTCATAAATGGTCAATTCAATATTAAAATCCCAATATGATAAAGCGATTCAACAAACAAAAACGCTTATCATGAATGACGTAAATAAGTATTTAGAAAAACAAGAAACTAAACCATCCTTTGAACAATACATGGCTGATCGAAAGGTGTTTATCGAGCAAATATGGTTAAACACATGGATTAATACAGCTGCCAGCCATATTCGTTATTCTGAAAAAAAGGATTATCTTACTAGTAAAGGTTTTGATATCAGTGATCTTAATAAAAAGGATATAAATCGATTGTTTCGAAATGAAATTCGAGATGTTGATGTATTTTCATATGAGGGTTGGCTTAAAGCACATATAGGCGACCATAAAGAGAAATGGGAAAATAGATATAAAGAGATACGGAAAATCTACTTACAACATGTAGAGGAAAATAATGATTTGGAAAGGAAGCGTAAATATTCCGCTAAATTCTCTTATTATATAGAACAATTAATGGAGAAACATTATGAGGAACTTTTTCTTTATATACGCTATTTAACGGGATGTAATATTGCTGTTGAGATCGATAGAAATGGGATTATTTTGCCTTCCATGGAAATAACGTTTGAAGAATATCTATCGAATGAAATGGACATGTCTTATAACCAATTTTACTTTTTAGAAGACAGAACAGAAACATATGAAAATTTAATTTTTCAACATCTCATTGATTTTTTTCCTTCATGGGTAAAAGATAAACTACCAACGCGTATAAAGGAGGAATATCAAGAAGTATTTAATCAATCCTTATCCAACTCCTTTTTACTAGAAGCAAGTACGCCGTTACTTAAAGAAATTACAGGAGAGTTTCTAGAAGATTTATTTCCTGAATATATAATTGATTTAGAGAAGCTATTAGATATTCCTTTTGATATGGAGATTCATAAGGAGATAATGGAGAAGGATCGCAAAAGAAAAGAACTGAAAGAAGCGGAGGATCGCGAGGAACAAAGGCGGCGAAAAGAAGAAGAAGCAAGAATGATTGAGGATATTTTTGGTAAAGAATACTATCCTCCAACTAGTAGAAATATAAAATATGTATTGCATACCGGAGAAACGAATACTGGTAAAACGTATCAAGCAATTAATCGCATGATGGAGGCAGACAGTGGTTTATACTTGGCTCCATTAAGATTGCTGGCATTAGAGATTTATGAAAAACTAAATCAGCAAGGTGTACCTTGCTCTCTTAAAACAGGGGAAGAGGAAAAGCTTGTACTAGAGGCACAACATCAGTCTAGTACAGTAGAAATGTTTCATGAGAAAGAATATTATGACGTAGTGGTTATCGATGAATCCCAAATGATTGCAGATAAGGAACGGGGATTTTCATGGTATCGAGCAATAACGAAGGCAAATGCAAAAGAGATTCATATTATCGCAAGTCTACATGCAAAAAATATGCTTCTGCAGCTACTAGGCGATGCAAATGTGGAAGTCCACGAGTATCGTAGGGATACGCCGTTACAAATAGAAGGGGATTTATTTCAATTGAGCAAAACAAGGAAAGGAGATGCGCTTGTTTGCTTTTCAAGGAGAGGTGTATTAGAAACCGCTTCTGAGTTACAAAGAAATGGCTGGCAAGTAAGTGTAATTTATGGAAGTATGCCTCCAGAAGCTAGAAAAAAACAAATGCAGCGGTTTATTGAAGGAGAAACAAAGGTAATTGTTTCCACAGATGCCATTGGAATGGGGCTTAATTTGCCGATAAGAAGAATCGTATTCTTAGAAAATGACAAGTTTGACGGTATAAGAAGAAGGATGTTAAGCTCTCAGGAAGTGAAGCAGATTGCAGGTAGGGCAGGAAGAAAAGGAATATACGATATTGGCAGAGTTGCTTTTACAAGCGATCGTAAAAAGATGAAGTATTTATTAGAAAAAAAGGATAATGATCTTTATGGATTTACGATTGCACCGACTAATGCTGTATTAGAAAGATTTCAAAAGTACTCTAATAACCTTGGGCTTTTCTTCTATTTATGGGGACACTTTAAAAGTCCAGAGGGAACAAAAAAGGCATCCTTAGCAGAGGAAGTACTATTATATGAAATGATAATGGATACAATGGTGGAAGCTAGAATGTCCTTACATGACTTATTCAGCTTCTTGAAGCTTCCGTTTGCAACAAGTGAAGCAGCCTTACGTGCTCAATGGAAAATCAATATGGAGGCAATTGTTGAAAATAAGGATTTACCAGAACCTAAACTAAAAACAGACAGCTTGGAGGAGTTAGAGTTATCGTATAAGGCTATCGGCCTTCATTTATTATTTTTATATAAATTGGAAAGAAGAACAGAAGCATATTATTGGGAAAAGTTAAGAGGAGAATTGAGTGATCAAATAAATGATCATTTGAAAGCTGGAATTAAAGGGAAAAAGCGTGTTAAAACATGTAGAAAGTGTGGAAAAGAGCTGTCATCTAGATTTAAATTTTCTATCTGTAATGATTGTTTTCATAGAACATAATTTGGAGTAGTATTCTATTGCATATTGCTGACAGAGAAAGGGAAAAAGAAGAGGCTGGGATAAAACTAAATAAATAATTTTTAATAAGAACAATCTCTAATTTAGCTCTTAAATAAAGCTACTTTCTCATGTTGGTTATCTATGTTTTTAAATATATCAAGTGTAAAAACTAAGTCGTTCCATTGCGCTACGGGGTCTCAGCCTTTCCTCTATTTCCCGCAGGAGTCGAGCGTCCTCAGCTCCATTTCAATTCGTTTTTAAACCTTTTTCCCAAATGATAAACACGAACTTTTATGTATATTATAACTATAAAAAAGTTCGTGTTTATTATTAGTTGAAATGCTTATGTCCCAGCCTCTTTCCTACGATTAATCAAGTATTTATTTATTTGTTGATTAGAAGTTTTAATAAAATAGATAAGTTGAGTCAAAAGCAAAAGTCATTTACACTATAAATAATGGAAGAAAATAGAGCAAATTTGCTTTTCATTTTTATCATAAATACTATACTATTAAAATAGAAACTAATTTAAGGAAGGTAATTAAAATGGAATCGAAATTCAAGTTCGGAATTCGCTCCAAAATTATCCTTGGCTACATTGTTATTATACTTTGTTTACTTGTGTCGGTAATTTTGCTCAATAATCAAATTCGATCCTTGCAAGAGGAACGTAACTCGATTATTAATTATGATTCTCGCATACAGGAATTAACTGCTTCCATTGAAAAAAGTGTTTTAGATATGGAAACAGGTCAGCGTGGATTTATAATAACAGGTAACCAAAGCTACTTAATTCCGTATAACGATGGGAAGGAAAACTGGGAAGCGCAATTTGATGAACTTTATCAGTTAATGAAAGATAAACCTGCACAGCAGGAAAATTTATTAGAAATAAAAGATAATATTGAGAATTGGATTAACACAGCAGGCGAGCCAACCATCCAATACAAAGAACAGAATAATCTAGATGCTCTAAATGCTTTTTTTGAGTCAGATTCTGGTCGAGAGTATATAAATGAGATTACAGAGAAGTTTAATTCACTCAGAGATACAGAAAAGACTGCATCTGCTAAGCAAGCAGCAAAATTAGATGCCCAAAATAATACTGTAACCATTGGTCTATTTGGTGCATTAGTTTTGATTTCCCTTGTTGCGATTATTATTGCTAGTCAAATTTCTAAATCCATTGTTAGAACGATTAAAGAAGTGACAGGCACTATTGGTACGATTGCAGCATCTAAAGGCATCATTAATACACGTATACATGTGCGAACGAATGATGAAATAAAAGAGCTTGCTGTAGCGACTAATCTGCTTCTTGATAATGTAGAGCAGAGAGAATGGCTACAGTCTAATGTCGCCGATATTGTGATGAAATTTCAAGGGCTTGCTTCTATTGAAGCATTGTCCAATACATTTATTACAGAATTGGCTAAAAAAACAAATGCTAGTTTTGGAGCATTTTATGTAAAGGATGCACAACAAAAGAATGAAACGTATGTAAAGGCCGCAACGTTCGCAGAATCAGGCGATGCGATTGGCAGAGACACTTTTCAATTAGGAGAAGGGCTAATTGGTCAAAGTGCAAAAGAACAGCGCATGATTCACTATAAGGAAATACCTAATGATTACCGTTTAATCGCAACCGGTTTAGGGGATGTTTCACCGAGAAGCATTATAATTGTACCCGTTATGTTTGAGGGAGACGTTATTGCTGTCTTGGAGCTTGCGACGATGACTGAATTTACAAAGCTTCAGCAAGATTTGATTGTTGGTATAGTAGAATCATTTGGAGTAACGATTAATAGTATTATGGGTAGAATGGAAATTGTTCGCTTATTAAACGAATCTAGAGCCATGACCGAAGAGCTACAGGTACAATCTGAAGAACTACAAACACAGTCAGAGGAATTACAATCACAGTCTGAAGAGTTGCAAATGCAAAAAGAAGAACTGATGGCTACAAATGAACAACTAGAAGATCGAACAAGAGAAGCGGAAGCGAAGACAAAAGATTTAGAAAAAGCAAAAGAGGAATTGGAAGAGAAAACCGAATTGGTCATTCAAAATTCTAATTATAAATCAGAGTTTTTAGCAAATATGTCCCATGAATTAAGAACGCCATTAAATAGTATTCTAATTCTTTCGGAAATGCTTGCAGAAAATGACGCTAATCATCTGTCGGCAGAGGAGATGGAGTTTGCGAATGTCATTCATTCTTCTGGTAAAGATCTCCTTTCGCTTATAAATGATATTCTTGATCTTTCAAAAGTTGAGGCAGGAAAGCTCGATGTTCATTTTAGTGAGGTAAGTATTAATGATATTACTTCACAATTGGAGAGAAGTTTTGCCCCTATTGCAAAGCAGAAGGATGTAGAATTTATTATACATAAGCAGGAAACGCTGAAAGATATTATGTATACAGATGAAAAGAGATTCCAACAAATTATAAAAAATCTATTATCCAATGCCTTTAAGTTTACGGAAAGTGGATCCGTTTCTTTAAATATTAAGAAAAAGCAACAGATAAGTCGAAGCATGAAAGAATTAAGCAGAGAATGGCTGGAAATTTCGGTTTCGGATACCGGTATTGGCATTCCGAGAGATAAACATAAATTAATCTTTGAAACATTCCAGCAGGCAGATGGGGCCACTGTACGTAAATATGGTGGTACTGGTCTAGGACTATCTATTTGTAGAGAATTTGCTAGATTACTAGGTGGATGGATTTCTTTGAAGAGCTCAGAAGGAAAAGGAAGTACATTTACCTTAACGATTCCAAGTCTTCCTAATGGAATAGCTGATGCAAAGCTCAATATTAGTGATATAAATGTTGCAGCTACAATGGAAGTGAAAAAGCAAGAGGCTCGATTTGAAATAGATAAAGAAGAACAGAGACATGAGGAAGAAAGAAAGGCGGAAATCATGTTGTCTAGTGACAAGCATGATGATGTATTTAAAGGGAAAAAAGTATTGATTGTTGATGATGATAACCGCAATATATTTGCTCTTAAAACAACCCTTGAAAAAATAGGGATGGACGTCCTTGTTGCACACAATGGAAAAGAATCGTTAGGAATTATTGAAGAAACACCTGACTTAGATGTGATTCTAATGGATATTATGATGCCAAATATGAATGGTTATGAAACAATGACTATTATTCGTCAAACAATGAACTTGACCGAAATACCTATTATTGCATTGACTGCTAAAGCAATGAAAAACGATCGCGAGAAATGTCTGGAAGCAGGCGCATCGGATTATATTAGTAAACCACTAGATTTAGATCAATTATATTCTGTTCTAAGAGTATGGCTAGTTAAGTAAGGAGGAGGCGGTTATGAATAATCCATTCCTGAATAACGAACACGAGGTAGAGAATCCAGATCATGCAGATATAGAAGTGGATCTGCTGCTTGAAGGGATATTTCGATTATCAGGTTTTGATTTTCGTCAATATAACCGGTCTTCTATTACACGCAGGATCTACTATAGAATGAAAATGGATAATATTCCTACGATTACACGACTACTTGAACGAGTGATTCATGAAGAGGTTTTCCTGGAACAGCTTTTAAATGATTTTTCTATCAATGTAACGGAAATGTTTAGGAATCCAAGCTTTTTTCGTGCATTTAGAGAGCAAGTAATCCCACATTTACGAAAGTATGATGAAATCCGGATATGGCATGCGGGATGTGCTACAGGGGAAGAAGTTTTTTCGATGGCTATTTTATTGGAAGAAGAGGGGCTAAAGGAAAAGGCAGTTATATATGCAACAGATATGAATGAAAATGTACTGCAAAAGGCAAGCAAAGGGGTATTTCCTATACATAAAATGCAAGCATATACTAAGAATTATATGCTTGCAGGAGGAACAAATGCGTTCTCGGAATATTATAAAACAGACCATCAATATGCTTATTTTCATTCTGATCTATTGAAAAATATTATATTTGCCCAACATAATTTAGTAACAGACCAATCTTTTAATGAATTTCATGTCATTATTTGTAGAAATGTACTCATTTATTTTAATCCCATGCTCCAAAACCAGGTGCATCATCTATTTTATGAAAGTTTAAGTAAAGATGGCTTTATTGGTTTAGGAGATAAAGAGACATTAAGCTTTGTTGATGTAATGCCAAAATATAGAGAGCTTGCTGGTGGAGAAAGACTTTATCAGAAAATCTACTAAGATTTATAGGAGCTCTTCTAAAACAATAAAAAGGATTTCTCTTTAGGAGAAATCCTTTTTATTTACTATGTACTCATTAAAGAAATAAGTAAAGTGTTAATTATTTGCCTTTTGCTTGGATCATTAATACACACATGTCATCTGGCTGATTAGACTGTTGCTCTTTTGTTAGAAGGTGATCCATTACGGAGCTGGTATGTTCCCATCTTTTGGAGGAAATTGCTTGGATTTTCTTTTCGGCTTCAAATTCACACGGTCCCATTGCTTCTAAGACACCATCAGTATAAAGGATGATTTGTACATCTTTTTCAAAGGTAACTTCTTTTGTATTAATTTCCATTTCATCGAAAAATCCTACTGCGCAAGTACCTTGTTCTAATGCAACTACTTCCTTTTCATCCATTAGCATATATCCATAAGGATGACCAGCATTGACATATTCCACTGTTTTCTTCTCTGTATCTATTACTAAATAGATTGCCGTAAAGTAGAATGGAAGACCTTCTTTTTCATTTTTTAATAAGGTCATATAGCGATTTAATTCTTTGATAACAAGATCTGGCTTCACTAATTGTTTAACTGATTCTCTCAGGACAGAAGAGATAAACATGCACACTAAAGAAGCGGATATTCCATGTCCCATCATATCTAATAAAATAATTGCATATTTGTGATCATTAATTTTATGCCAATAATACATATCACCTGCAAGATTAAAGGAAGGCAAATAAGAAACTTCAATATGCATATGTTCATCTTCTAAAGGGGCACTTAAAAGACTTCTTTGTACATGTGTTGCTAAGTCTAATTCATACTGAATTTTTTTTTCGTGTTGAGTATGCCAATCCAGCTCTGCCTTTAACCGTAGAGCAACGCGTATTCTTGCGAGGAGTTCGATTTTGTTTAGAGGTTTTGTAATATAATCTACACCACCAATATCCAAGGCTTCCGCGAGCTTATTCTTGTCTTCTAATGCTGTTACAAAGATAATCTGAATATCCTTGAGGTGTTCCATCTTTTTGATGCGTTTACAAGCTTCAATGCCATCGATTTCTGGCATCATAATATCGAGCAATATTAAATCCACACTATTCCCTGTCGAAAGCGGAGCATCAAGTTGTAAATAATGAAATAATTCCTGGGCTGAAGAGAGAGAAACACAATCATCGTACCCAGCGTTTTTTAGTATTTTTTCCATTACAAATAGATTGACAGTATTGTCATCTACTAAAAGAATAGTCATAATTCTTATAACTCCTTGTCTATTATGATGTTAAGAAATAAATTATGTATACCTTATTTTATTTAAAACCATCAAGTGTATATAACTATAATTATACAGATATTTATTGGATAATAATAATTATAAGTATTATAGAATGGAAAAGAAAAAAACATCGCAACATAAGAGTTCTCTTAGATTGGATGTTTTTTCTTTTATAAGCTGTTTTTTTTAAAACCAATGGGAATATGCTTAGCCTATGGAATGAATGTGTATGATTGGAATCAGCATTTCGAAAAATCCTTATTCGTTATGCAGTGAAATTTCCATCATAGCTAAGCATAATGGCTGATTTCACGCCATCAAGTTTTGAAATAGTATTAATAAAGGTAGAGTTATTCTCTTTCACACGAATTTCGTATGTTACTTCAAAATCGTTTCCAGGCATAATTGATTTTGATTTAATGGAGAATTTTTTAGCATGAGTTGAAATAGTTTTTGTTAATGAATCTTCTAACGCTTCATTTGTATATTTAACAACTAATAAATAAGGATTTTCAATTTTGATTCGGTTAGTAAACAGAATAAGAACTAAACCAATTAGGATAGCACCTAATATAACTAGGATAATAAAGCCTGCTCCACAAAGTATTCCTGTAACAATTGCCCAGAATAAATAAACTAAGTCCATAGGATCTTTAATAGGAGTTCTAAAGCGTACAATCGATAAGGCACCAACCATACCAAGTGATAATAGAACATTGGATGATATCCCGATAATGATTAAGGCAGTTGCCATTGCTATAATAATTAGAGAAATATTAAAGGTGTGGGAATAGATGACACCTGAGAAAGTTTTTTTATAAACATAATAGATAAATAAACCGACGCCAAAGGCTACTAACAGCCCTATTAAAGAATCAATTACGGAAAAGTTACTCGTTTTTTCTAAAATACTTGATTTGAAAATATCTTCGAAGCTAATATTACTCATTTTTTTGTTCCTCCTTGAATTTATATAAATTTATCCATACATTCTGCTGATTTGATATTTAGAATAAGTTCCTTTTCTTCTATCACTTAATTGAAGAAGATTTTTGATTATTTCAGGCAAAAATTCATCGTATTTAATCTCTAAAATGGTGATATCTGGGTTGGTTTCAACCATAGGTAAATCCTTGTTCAGTACATCATTATTTCGGAAACTTGTTTTAATGGAGCTATCAAAGGTGATTCGGACATTCCCATAACGATAGATAAATACTTCCCGTTCGTAATCAACCACTGTATGTGGCTTTAATTGATATAAACTCATCTGAATGAATAGTTCTTTGACCAATTCGCGATGGTCATTTTCCATCCACTTAATATCTCCAATGCGGATTTTTTCATATTCTTCTGCTGTAATTCTACATTTATCTTTATAGGTCAAATTATTACGTTTGCTTTTTTTTTCTAAATTTAAGAGGTTTGTATTATAGTCATACAATCTTACTCGAAATTTATCTCGGTTAAGAAGTCCTTCTTTTTTTTGAATAAGTGCCTTGTTTTCAATATTATCGAAGTAAACACTTCTAATTAGATACTTCCCATTATTAGTAGCATGGGGGTCAACTTCCATCACATGCTTTAATTTATTTCTTAATAAGTAACAATCTATTTGATTTAATTCATGTTTTAGTTCGGTTCGGCCATTTAAGCCGTTTAGTTTTTGTGCTTCCATTTTGATTCTCCTTTCTGTTAACTGCTTGGACACATTATCATTTATAAACCTTAATCTATCCTTAAGATTTTTAAGAAGGTATTAATTTTTTGTAAAAATACTGTAAAAGTAGATGCAGGAGAAGAAAGATGAGACTTTTTTTTCTCTATAGATGGAAAGAAAAATAAAAAACGAGATTCTAAAGGAATTGTTAAGGTTGTGCACTCATAATGAAGGCATGGTGAAAGAAAGGAGACATAGTAATGAAAAAAAGTAAAATGAAAAAGTTAGTCTTGCCTATTGCATGTACCTTGCTTTTATTTGCATGTAGTAAGGACAGCGATAACTCCCAAAATAGTAACGATAGCTCACTTAGTGAAATGGATGTGAGTGCATATATTAGTGAAAATATAAGTTTTGAGGAGGAGGATTATCTAACGAATTGGGAAGAAGAAAATCCTACTTATATTACTTTAGATGGGGACAAAATTTCTTACGATGAATCGGCTGCAATAATGACATCTGGATCAACTGTTACCATAAGGTCTGGAGGAGTATATGTTTTAAGTGGTGATTTAGCTGACGGGCAGATAGTAGTTGACGCACCGGATACAGGAGAGGTTCAATTAGTTTTAAATGGAGTAGACATTCATAATAGTGAGTCTTCAGCTATTTTTGTAAAAGAAGCAGAGGATACGATTATTACGCTTGCAGAGGAAACTGAAAATGTTGTGTCTGATGCAGAAACTTATACCGAAGATGATGGATCTGGCGAGCCCAATGCAGCAATCTTTAGCAAGGATGATTTAACAATAAATGGGACAGGTACTTTGGAAGTAGTAGGAAATTATGATAATGGAATTGGAAGTAAAGATGATTTGCGAATTATGGAAGGAACGATAAAAATAACAGCAGTAGATGATGCCATATTGGGCAGAGATTTAGTTGCAATAAAGAGTGGAACGTTTGAAATTAATGCAGGTGGAGACGGTATTAAATCAACGAATACAAATGATACAAAAGGTATTATTGCCATTGAAGATGGAATATTTAATATAAAGGCTGGAACAGATGGTATACAAGCTGAGTCTTCTCTCTATGTGGCAGATGGCGATTTCACCATTACAGCAGGTGGAGGAAGTCCAGAGACTATTGAAGTAAGAGAGGAAATGATGGGAGGACAACCTTGGGGAGATAGCGCAGCTGAAGAGACAGAAGAGGAGGATACACCAAGTACGAAAGGTTTAAAAGCAAATAAGGAAATCGCTATTGGTGGTGGAACATTCGAAATAGATACATTAGATGATGCAGTGCATAGTGACACGAATATTACGATTATGGATGGTGATTTTACTATTCTTACTGGTGATGATGGGATTCATACAGAGAATGAGCTCCTAATTGCTGGTGGAACAATTCAAGTTAATAAAAGTTATGAGGGAATAGAAGGAAAAACAGTCACTATTAATGATGGAGATATATCTGTTGTAACAGCAGATGACGGAATTAATGTAAGTGATGGAAGTAGTGAAAGTGCTGCTCCTGGTGGAGAAATGGGAATGGAATCTGCAGGAAATGCACTATTAACTATCAATGGAGGAAGCATTTACGTAAATGCAGATGGAGATGGATTGGATGCAAATGGATCAATAGTAGTCACAGGCGGTACGACTATTGTTAATGGTCCAACAAATGATGGAAATGGAGCCCTAGACTATGATGGAAGCCTAGAGATAAGTGGAGGAACACTAGTAGCGCTAGGAAGTTCGGGGATGGCACAAACAACATCTGATACATCTAAGCAAAACTCAATTATGATGACCTATTCGGAAACGCAAAAAGCTGGCACTATTGTTCATTTAGAGGATAGTGATGGGAATGTTATTGTAACAGTACAACCAAGCAAGGATTATCAAACGGTTGTGATTAGCTCACCGAAGATTACAGTGGATAGTACTTATGTATTGTATTCTGGTGGTAGTAGCACAGAAGTGAACAGTAATGGTTTAGCTACAGGGACCTATGAAAAAGGAACAGAACTTGTAGAATTTACTATTTCTGACATAGTAACCTACGTCGATGAATCTGGTATTACAGAGGCACCTAGTAATAATATGGGTGGACAAGGTGGCGGCAGAGGAGGAGGACAAGGTGGAAATCCACCAAGTGATGATTTTGAAGGAAATCGAGGAGAAGCTCCTCCTACTGGTAATGGGAATGAGAGACAGGGGGATAATTCTTCCACTAATAGTTCCCAGTAAGTAATTTTTACTGAAAATGATAGCCGGATTAAAAAAAGCTGCTTAGACATAAGGTTCCAAGCCAAAGATAAAGCCAAACAATCAAACGAAAGTTTCGTTGATTGTTTGGCTTTTTTGTTTTTAAAAAGGCTTATTTAGTTGAATTTTTGTTGATTTCACAGTCTTTTTGCTACCCAATTTGCTCCCTTTCATTACTCCATATAGGATAAATATCGCTTCGCTTTTTTTGGATATAACCCTGCTGCCAGTAGCAATGACCATGTTGTATTCCCCTCTATGCGCCCAATGGAACCATGAAGAATGATGCCAAGAAACCGCTTGGTAATAGGAAGATTGTTTATCTGAAATTGTTTATTTGTATGAATATTGGATAGAAAAACAGTGTTTCCCTCCATATTTATTATTTGAAAGAAGCTGTCCTCTATGTCCGTACATTTCTCAAAGATCTGGCTAACCCTTGTTAAGTCTTTTTCGTAATCCCAATTGGATTCAAAAAACTGAGGATACATCTGGAGATATAATCTATTCAACAATTCCTCGCATAACAGTAACTCATTGATGGATTCTTCATAAGGAGCTAACAGCTTTGTCCAGGTTGTTTTTTCTTTTTGATCTAGCCATATGGAAAACTTTCTAAATTCGGAGATGAAATGTTGGATGCTGTTGCTTTCTTTGGAGATTTTTATAGTGTTAGGTAGATGAATATAAAGAAGTAACTCGATAAAGGGTTTTTTACATTTATTCCAAGAGATCGGCATGTTGTCTTCTAGGTAGTCAGTTAGATAACTCGAGAACGTTCGTAAAAACTCATTTCGAAAAAAATCAGTAGGATTTTCTTTCTTATAAGCAATTAAATCGTCGCCATAATATTCAAATAGTCCTCGGTAGCGCATATTAAATTGTGAACTGATTTCAATTTTCTTTAGTATTTCGCTTCTGCTTTGTGTGCTGGTAAGGGGAATCAGTTTAAATGTTGTTTCTGGGGATTTTGTTCTCTGGCGGTGGTTTGTGTGGAAGGAAAAGTTCTTCATGTAATACAATCAACCTTTCGTATTTTTATTTGAAATTTCTGATAATAAAAAGGAGGGAATTCTAAGAGGTTGTCTCTATTATACCCATATAATAGGAATATGTCACTGTTTTTCTAGTTATCTCCTTTCGTACAAATGAAGGATGCTCTACAAAATTGGTAGGGCATCCTTCGTGTAACTTTTAAATTAATATACTTTATCGCCATTAAAGATAGAATTTTTAACAATTACATAATCTACATTACGAATAGAATCTAATTTTTTACCGCCTGCATAAGAGATAGAAGACTGAAGATCTTGTTCCATTTCTGTTAATGTATCCTGTAAAGAGCCTTTATGCTCTACATACATTTTTTTACCTTCGACGTTTTTCTTTTCTCCTTTTTGAAACTCGGAAGCAGAACCGAAATACTCTTTATAGAGCTTTCCGTCTTTTTCAAATGTTTCTCCTGGAGACTCTTCGTGGCCAGCAAATAACGAACCGACCATTACCATTGCTGCTCCAAAACGAACCGATTTTGCGATATCACCATGTGTACGAATACCACCATCTGCAATAATTGGCTTGCTCGCAGCTTTTGCACACCAGCGCAATGCAGCTAACTGCCAACCACCAGTTCCAAAACCTGTTTTAATTTTTGTGATACATACTTTACCAGGTCCAATTCCTACTTTTGTAGCATCTGCACCTGCATGCTCAAGTTCTCTTACTGCTTCAGGAGTTCCAACGTTACCAGCAATAACAAAGCTATTCGGTAAATGCTTTTTGATATGTTTAATCATTGCGATAACGGCATTTGAGTGACCATGTGCAATATCAATTGTAATAAATTCGGGAACCAAATTTTCTTCTGCTAATTGTAATATAAAGTCATATTCTTCTGCTTTCACACCAACACTGATAGAGGCAATTAACTCACGAGATTGCATATCACGGATAAAGGTCTCGCGCGTTTCTGGCTGGAAACGATGCATAATATAGAAATAGCCATTTTCTGCTAAATATACAGCGGTTTTTTCGTCAATAATAGTTTGCATATTTGCAGGCACTACTGGAAGCTTAAATGTATGGCCACCTAATGTTACAGTTGTATCGCATTCTGAACGGCTATCAACAATACACTTAGCCGGAATTAATTGTATATCTTCGTAATCAAACACGTTATCCATTAAAATACACTCCTAAATACGAATATTAAGGTCGCTGTTATCTGAAAATGTTCGACCATTAGGTACTTTACATTATTTTTGCCAGGATGTCAAAGATTTTTCATTTAATGAGATGTTTTTATTGAAGCGTTATCATTTTCGAGAGGGTAAAAAATATTTTGTAAATAAGGAAGATTCCTGTACTCAAGGAACTCCCTTATTTTGAAAGGAGAATGTAAGATTAACTTCTCAACAAGTCATAGCAAAGATAATTGGAAAGGATATAGAAAGTGGCTTAGTAGGAGAATTTCGCTTCAATCTTCGCTTCTATAAGTAACTGTCCTGGTTCTAGATTAGTAGCAATTCCTCCTACCTGACCAAACGACATTTTTGCAAGTGGGATAGGATTGCTAGAATCAGATAGAATTTCATGTATTTTTACCGGAATCGGATCTATCGTTACACGGAGGGTTTCAGCAATGGCCATTGCTTTTGAAAGAGAATCTTTAACCGCTTTTTGAAGTGCTTGCTCATAATATTCCGAACGATTGCTTACATCAAATTGATTACTGGTAACTTGGTTTGCGCCATTTTGAACGGCTGTGTCAATAACGTTTCCTGCAAGTTGAATCGTTTCTACAAGGATAGATAGCAGGTGGGTTACTTTATAGCTTTTGAAGACTTGTTTATTCTCCACATAGTCATATTGAGGGAAAATAGTATAGTCAACGGTTTGAATATTAGAGGAAGGAATACCTAAACCTAGAATGGACGAAATAACTTGTTGATGTTTGGTAGCATTTTCTTTCTGGGCAGTTGTTACATTTTTGGACTCCGTATTAATACCAAGCATAATTTTGCAAATAGTCGGTTCAATGGACAATATGCTATTTCCAAATACTGTTAATATTCTTTTTGACGGAACATTTGTGTGAAAAAGGGGAGAGGAAGGGTACATTATTATTCACCTCTGTATTGTTTATTTATAAAACACCTTATTTTGTAATAATTCCATGGCAGTTGCTATTTCCTGCAATTGTTCACCTGAAAGAGTGTCTATTCTTTTTTTTAATATTTGTTCTACTTCATGAAATACGAGCTTCATTACCTCTTTTCCTTCATCTGATAGCACTATATATTGCTTTCTGCGGTCTTTTTCATCTATGAATTTATTAATTAAGTTTTTTTCCATTAAGTTTTTCAATTCTCGGCTAGTATTAGGCAATGACATTTGATGACATGAACTAATATCACTTAGAATCGCTGGCTCATTGATCGAAATATATTCAAGGATATTATACTGAATCGGAGTTAAATTAGTTGGTCTTAGATCATTCGTTAAAGCGTGCTTTAGTTGATGAACAGATGCTGTAAATGTAATGAATTTCTGAAAAAATTGTCTTTCATCCAAAAGAATCACCCCATAGGTAAGATAGCATAAAAAGTTATCAATAAACAATTATCAATTGATAACAAAAAGATGAAATGGTATTATAGTTATCAAATGATAACTAAAAAGAGGAGGATTCTTATGAATTTATTGATTGTTTTTTCCCATCCCAATCAGAAAAGTTTAAATGGAGCGTTTTTAAAAAGTGTTTTGAATGGCAGTATGGAAAACAGTTCTATAAAGAATATACAGCTTTTAGATTTATATGAAGAAAATTTTAATCCCATTTTATTTTTTGATGAAAAAGTAAAAAGGCGTCATATGTATAAGAACCCAGCTTTTTCAAAGCATAGAGATCAGTTATTATGGGCGGATAAAATCGTTTTTCTTTATCCTATTTGGTGGGGAAGACCACCAGCCATGTTACTAGGGTACTTTGATCAAGTATTATCTGCTCATTTTGCTTATAAAGAAACTGGAAAATATACCACAAAGGGGCTGTTAAAAGGAAAGTCAGTCATCTGTATTTCTACTATGAAGGGACCTGGAATGTACCCCTTTTTCTTTTTGCATAATAGTCATAAGGTTTTAATGAAAAAGGCAGTATTTCGCTTTGTAGGAATTAAAAAAGTGAAATTTTTTGAATTTGGAAGCATGGAAGGAACAGGGCAAGCGAAAAAAATAGATAAGATTTATCGCTATTTTAGAGGAATGTGTGCTTGAAAGATTCTTTCCTAATCAAAGGAACCCCCTAGCCAAAGAGGGAGATTCCTTTGATATTGTTTTAGGCAAATTATGAATTCTTTCTTTCTAAAGATAGTGATTCAGGACGCTCACATGTACTTTCCATTATATAATGTTTATCGCTATCGGAGGAATCCTGGAAACCATACATCGCTTCTAAAACATGATAGGCTAATTCGCTATTTGCTCGATAGTTTCCACCTTCGAGAATTGCCTTGGCCATATCAGCAACGCCAAGCCCTCTATTGTTTTCGTTATACCCGTATGCAAGAGGCACCTCTTTAAATTCCTGTTCATCACGTTTTCTTAATTTTACAGGACCATCAAATGTATTAGGGTCAGGAACAAGTAGCGTTCCTTCGCTTCCGTAAATTTCAATAGGAGGCAATGTGCTACCGCCAAAGGCATCAAAGCTTGTTGTAATACTTCCAATTACACCTGAAGCAAAATCTATTACTCCTGAGATATGCGTAGGGATGAATACTTTCATTTTAGTACCAGCCTTTGGTGCGCTGAGTATCGTTCTTTCTTGATAACTAATCCGCGCCGAACCTGAAATTCGTTTAATCGGTCCCAATAGAGCCACTAAGGCTGTTAAGTAATAGGGCCCCATATCAAACATTGGTCCGCCTCCAATATCATAATAAAAGGCAGGGTCTGGATGCCAATGTTCATGGCCACGACCGATCATGAAGGCAGATGCACCAATTGGTATTCCTATTTCCCCTTGTTCAATCAGATGGATAGCAGTTTGAATTCCAGCTCCCAAGAAAGTGTCAGGTGCACTGCCAACGAGAAGATTATGCTTCTTCGCTGTTTCTAAAATTCGCTTACCTTCCTCTCGTGTCACAGCAAGGGGTTTTTCCGTATAAACATGCTTACCTGCTTCAAGTGCTTGGATGCTGACAGAGGCATGTGCTTTTGGAATGGTTAAGTTGATGACTAGTTCAATCTCAGGATCAGAAAGCAGTTCTTCAACGGAATAAGCATTTGGAATACCGAACTTTTCAGCTTGAAGTTGAGCACGTTGGACATCTAAATCTGCACATGCGACAAGCTCAAGGTGGGGAAACTTCGGACAGTTTTCCATATAAATAGAACTAATATTCCCACAACCGATAATGCCAATTTTAAGTTTTCTCATAAGAAACCCTCCGGTAGATTATGTTTAGCTTTCGATAATTTTTATTTTGATGATCTCCTTTTATTGACTGTCTCCCATACCTGTATAGTTCCGTACATTTTCATAAATGGAAGCTTCATTCGATTTTTCAGTTCGTCTTTTCCCTTCAGATGCCCACAAGAATCCACGGCGCATAATGAGCGAAACTTCCGGCAGAGCAATGATATTTGCTTGATGGCCTAATGAATTATAAAATACATTTCCAAGCCCCCAACGTTTAGTCCATACTACAGGCATGTCTACCGCTTTATTCGCGGCATGAGGACCATGAACAATTGGGAAGCGTGTAGTAGCTAATACTTCAACAGCTGGATCGTAATGAAGGTAATATTGTTCACTAGCAACTTTAAAATCAGACATGCCCTCTAAAAGGGGACTAGAAGAATGTTTGATGTTGACCGTGTATTCCACCCCATCATTTCCAGGATGGGCAACCCAATTGCCACCTGTCATAAATTGCCAGTCAACATTATTACGAAAAGAGTCACACATACCACCATGGCACCCAGCTAACCCAACACCTGCTGCAACTGCCTCCGAAATATTTAAAACATATTGTTGTTCAATTTGACCCATTGTCCAGTGGGGGACGATTAAATCCAAGGTTTTTAATTTTTCTTTATCTGCATAGGAGTCTAGTGAATTAGATACCTCTACTTGAAAGTTCTCTTCTTCAAGAATTCCTTTAAAAATTTCTGCTACCTGCTCAGGCTGATGACCATCCCAGCCTCCCCAAACAATCAATGCATTCTTTTTCATGGTACATGCAACTCCTTCATGATATTTTGATTAAACGTCAGATATTCGGACCCATTGTTGGTTTTCAATCGATAAGTCAACCGCTTCTAAAACTTCTTGGCACTTTACGCCATCTCGGAAGTTGGGAACAGGCTGTCGATCTTCACGGAAAGACTCCATAAGCTCCACTATCTCGTGAATAAATGTATGTTCATAGCCTATCGTATGTCCTGGAGGCCACCAGTTTTCTGCAAAAGCATGAGAAGGGTCTGTTGCTAATACGCGCCGAAATCCTTGTACGTCCTCCTTATCATCTGTGAAATAAACCTGTAGCTCATTCATACGTTCAAAGTCGAAGATGACACTTCCTTTACTGCCATTGATTTCAAAGGAATTTGTACAGCGATGGCCTGCAGCAAAACGTGTGGACTCAAAGCTCCCTAAAGCACCGTTAGCAAAACGAGCCATAAATAGGGTAGCATCATCAACGGTCACTTCCCCTTTTTTATCACTATCACTCCCTTTTGCTGATAAGCCCGTCATCTGTGAAGGAATGGGTCGTTCCTTAATAAATGTTTCATTCATCCCAATAACTTCTGTTATATCGCCGATTAGATAGTGCGACAGATCGATAAGATGAGCCCCAAGGTCTCCGTGAGAACCTGAACCAGCAATTTCTTTTTGGAGTCTCCAAGCTAAAGGAAAGTTTGGGTCCACAAGCCAATCTTGTAAATACCAGGCACGGTAATGATAGATATCGCCCAACCGTCCCTCGTCAATTAGCTTTTTAGCCAGCATAACGGCCGGTGCAAAGCGATAGTTAAATCCAACCATATGTTTGATTCCAGCCGATTCAACTAAATCAAGCATTTCTCTTGAGTCTTTTAATGTAAGCGCTAACGGTTTTTCGCAAAATACATGTTTGCCAGCAGTTGCTGCGGCAATAGTTATTTCTTTATGGACATTACTAGGTGCGTTAATATCAATTAAATCAATGTCATCTCTTTCTAAGAGGCTCTTCCAGTCTGTCGTATACTCCTCCCAGCCGAATTGTTTGGCTGCAAGTGCTACACCTTTTTGATCACGCCCGCAAATAACCTTCATCACAGGATGAACGGTATTTGGGAAAAAGAGAGGGAGATCTCGGTAAGCATGACTGTGTGCTTTTCCCATAAATTTATAGCCAACCATTCCAATTCTAAGTTTTTCCATAGCGTATCTCCTTTTGTTGTCCATTTAGATTACTTTATTATCGATAAATCTATCACTGTATGAGTAAAATGTTTGTGGGAGAATAAATATCCTTTTTGTCTAGTTGGGGGACTCGTCCCCCAACTAGACAAAAAGGCCACCAAGCGAGAGCGCGGTAGCTGGAAAAAATTAAGCATTAAAAAAGAGAGCTTCCTTTTGTAAAGTAGAGTTTGACTAGAACACTACGAAAAGGAGAGGCTCTCATGAATCAATGTAACACAAAAATGCCATCATTAAAAGAATTGGAAAAAACTTTATTTCGAACACTACAAATGACCTTTCAAGAAATCCTTGTTCAAACATTAGAAAATTGGGATCAAGAGATTGCTCAGCAACGAGACAAAAGAAGATTTGCTTTACGTGATAAACGAGAAATACGAGTAGATACAGCGTTTGGAGCTGTGGAGCTGAAGCGTAATTATTATTTTGATCGTGTGACCAAAAAATATATTTGTCTATTAGATCACTATTTACAGTTTCAGGGGAATAAGGGATTTAGTCCACTACTAGAAGAATGGGGGTTAGAACTAGCGACGAATGGCTCCTCCTATCGAAAGGCGGTGGAAACGTTCGAACAATTTTTAGGCTATTCGGCGATGAGCCATGAAGCATTACGGCAACATCTTCTTCAAACAAACGTACTTCCCGCTAAGGAAAAACGCCCTTTTCAAAAGGTATTGTTCGTCGAAGTAGATGGATTATATGTGAAGAGCCAAGAAAAGAAAAAGCGTGGATGGGAGTTGAAATTCGCCGCTGTGCACGAGGGATGGAAAGAAAACGGAAAGCGAGTCAGACTCCGAAATAAAAGGCATTTTCTCTATGAAGGAAAAGAACCCTTTTGGGAAGCCTTTGAAACGTTCTTACAGAATCATTATGCGTATGATCCTACCCAAACCTTGCTTATTATTAATGGCGATGGAGCAGGCTGGATAACGGCATGTCGAGAGTATTTTCGGGAACGCGCCTTTTTCACCATGGATCGTTTTCATGTCGCTCGTTCAATGAAGCAACTAATGAAGAGCCATCCTCGATACCGCTACATGAAAAGAGCGTTAAAAAACTACCAGGTAGAAACATTACTTCTAGAGTTGAATAGCGCAGTAGGAACAATGGATACACCAGAAGAAGAAGAAAAACTAGAGCATTTCCTTGCCTTTTTAACGCATCATCAGGAAACCATAAAAGATTACCGTAGTTGGTTACAGGAAAAAGGTGTGGACACGACAGCGTATCGTCCAATGGGAAGTGCAGAGGCGATGATGAATCAATTAGCCAAACGATTAAAAAATGGAAGAGCATGGAGCAAAAAAGGGGTCATGAGCATGGCGCGCTTGTGGATTGGATTGAAGGATGACCTATCCATCCAAACGATATATGGAAAATGGGAAAAGACCACGGAAAAATCAAAGAAAGAGCATCGACCGAAAAGAAAAATACCCACAAAATTAGTAACAGAAACCGTGCGTCAGAACATGCCATACTTAAATCAAGCGATTGGAAAACCCATTCACTTTGCCTTACAGGGATTAAAAGGTTTTTAAAAAAAGAAAAAAACGAAATTTTGATGAAAGAAAACATTTAGAAAACGGATACAAAATTAGAAGTTTTACTTTATAAAAAGGGAGCTAAAAAAAACTCCCACAAAAACTTGACTCAATCTCTATCACTTATAGGTTTGACACAACAAGTAAAAACTTATATAATCCTAGACAAAATTTATTCTTTAATGAGGATGTTTTGCGGATGATAATATATGAAGCACACCATTTTAACTTAATAGCAAACTATCATACAGTAAATTTAAACTTTCCAAGCCATCTCCATCGCTGCTTCGAATTATTATTCCTCATGGAGGGGGAAATGGAAGTTATTATTAGTCAAAAAAGTTACCATTTGAGTACTGGACAATTTTTACTAATATTGCCTTATGAAATTCACTCGTTTATTACAAAATCTCAGTCACATGCAAAAATTTGTATTTTTTCCCCTGACTATGTCCCGACATTTCACAAAATGATAGAAAATGGTTCACTTGAAAATCCAATTTTCAACCTATCTTTGGAAGCGGATTCACTTGTTTCTAGAACGCTTTTCAAAGATAGCTCTAATCTACTAGAACAAAAAGCTTGTCTTTATTTATTATTATCAGAGCTAATGGGGCAAACCAGCTTAATTAAAGGCGAAAAACAAGATCAAGAGTTGCTTCATAAATTGTTAACGTTTATTCAGGCACATTTTACAGAATCGATAACTTTAAAAAGTATCGCTGGTAAGTTAGGTTACAATTATAATTATCTATCGAAGTACTTTAATCATAATGTTAATATGTCTTTTGTAGATTTTTTAAATGAGACGAGAGTAAACTATGCATGTTATCTATTAATCTATTCAGAACATAATATATCTGAGATAGCTTTTCTTTGTGGTTATGAAAGTATACGGTCCTTTAATCGTAATTTTGTGAAGATAAAACTTTGTACACCAAAGGAGTATCGAGAAAACCACCCACGGTCGTTTATGGATATGTATCCTTTCCATACATATTGACTTCTGATAGCGAAAAAAAAGGGATGGGATACAACCAAATCGATATCTATAAAGACGTAATCTTGCTATTAAATAAAGCCAAGGTGTAAATATATATCCGTTCATTGTGTTTTTAACGCTAATAAAAAACTCAAACAATCATCCGAAATTTTTTCTTTCGCATGATTGTTCGAGTTTATCTTTGTCTTTGATACATGTTCCAATTATATTTAGACAGATCTATTCCAAAAGCGGGCTTCTGCTACTCCTGTAATAAAGCGATTAATGGAATCCTTCGTTAAATCAAATATACCTGGTGCATTCCATGTAATACGGCTTTTTTCTAGTGCTTTAGGCTCGCCAATGAAAATGCCTAAAGGCTTATAATGGTTAAAAGTCATTTCAATAAATTCTATCGCCTTATTCTCTAGTTTATTGCTAGTGCCAATAAGAATTGCAGCATCAAAAAGACTGGCATCCGCTGTATCATACGTATCCGTCACTTTTAAATCTCCATCAATTGTGCGCATCGTTTTATCAACGATACTAAAATTGACGTTATTTGCTGCCAATGTTTGGACCCATTGACGTAATTGTGCTTTATCTGGGTCCCCGTTTAACAGGATGGCTACACAACGGGTGTCTGGTTTTTTTATGGTATTTGCCATGCTTAAAGCAGGAGACTTTTTCGATGAATTGACCTCTAAATTTTCATCAGGTAATACTGCTCCAATATTCTTAGCTACTTCTTCAGCAATGCTACGATCAATTCGATTTAGAAGCGCTACAGCGTTATTTTTAACTGTCTCTGATTTGCATTTTCCAAGTTCAAAGCTAAAGGCATCCTTCACATGTTGCTGCTCGAATGGCGCTAGGCTATTATAAAATAATTTGGCTTGGGAATAAAAATCAAGGAAGCTTTCACTACGCCCTCTTATTTTTCTACCATCTATCTTTTCCTGATAATGTTGATAACCCCCATCTTCAACAGGTACAGGTTCTGGCTGGTTATTATTTAATGAATTATTATGGTAGCTCGTTTGTCCATGATGAATAGCCATTTGATGCATACCATCTCTTTGATTATTGTGAAAAGGACAGATAGGCTTATTAATAGGGATTTGGTGGAAGTTAGGTCCTCCAAGTCTTGATAATTGTGTATCAGTATAGGAAAATAATCGACCTTGTAGTAAGGGATCATTTGAAAAGTCAATTCCAGGAACAACATGTCCAGGATGAAATGCTACTTGCTCTGTTTCAGCAAAGAAATTATCAACATTTTGATTTAAGGTCATCTTTCCAACGATTTTGACAGGAATCATTTCTTCTGGCCATACTTTGGTTGGATCCAATATGTCAAAATCAAATGAAAATTCTTCTTCTTCCGGTATGATTTGTAATCCTAGTTCCCATTCAGGATAATCGCCTTTCTCAATGGCCTCATATAAATCTTGGCGATGGAAATCGGGATTTTTTCCTGCTGACTTTTGTGCTTCATCCCAAACCTGTGAATGAATGCCAAGCTTCGGTTTCCAATGGAACTTAACAAAGTGAGCTTTTCCTTCTTTATTAACAAGGCGGAAGGTATGCACACCAAACCCCTCCATCATCCGGAGACTTCTAGGAATAGCTCGATCACTCATTACCCACATAACCATATGAGCTGTTTCGTGATTTTGACCAACAAAATCCCAAAAGGTATCATGTGCACTAGCTCCTTGAGGAATTTCATTATGAGGCTCTGGCTTTACCGCATGGACAAAATCAGGAAATTTAATGGCATCTTGGATGAAGAATACAGGAATATTATTACCGACTAAATCATAATTACCTTCCTCTGTATAAAACTTAACAGCAAACCCGCGCACATCTCGCACCGTATCACTTGAGCCTCTAGATCCTTGGACAGTGGAAAAGCGAACGAAAACAGGTGTGGTTTTACTTGTATCATTCAGGAAATCGGCTTTCGTATATGGTTCTAGGGACTCATATAATTGAAAAACGCCATGGGCACCAACACCACGTGCATGAACAATCCGTTCAGGAATTCTTTCATGGTCAAAATGGGTCATTTTCTCCCTAAAGTGAAAGTCCTCCATTAAAGTAGGACCTCTTAAGCCAGCTTTCAATGAGAATTCATCTTCTGCCATTTTTAATCCTTGATTGGTCGTTAATCCAGCTTTTTGTTCATTATCAATGGTGTATTTCTTTAATTGCTCTAATTTCTTATTATCCATTACAATACCTCCCACACGATAATATGTATAAATGAATAGTCAGTATTGTTATGTATACCCAACTTATTTTAGTTAAAACATGCATTAAAGAGGCTAAGACGTTATATCAGTCTTAGCCATTCCTGTTAAACTACTTCAGATGTATCTTCTTGATTCACTGGCCAATCGCCGGTGAACTCTTCTACATCGTAATCGAAAAAATCATTTAAATTAGCCTCTTTGTCATCCATAAATAATTCATCCGTTACAGCTGAAACGATGCGAGGTATACCATATCTCATGCCAGATAGAGCAGAAGCAGATAATCCACAGCTGATTAAAGCCGCATAATTAAATGCGTATATCCCATGGAGCAATGCTTCCCCTTTTTCATCTCGGCTAATAAAAGAAAAGCCAAGGCTTAAATAGGGATGTGCATCGAGTGTGGGTGATGCTATTTCTTCAGGGGCATCGTATCTGTCCTTCCATCGGGTAATATGATTTTCAACTAATCGTAATTCTGGACGGAGTTTAGGATCTGTTAGAAGACCAGTACTAATAAATAAGAAGTCAAATAGATAAGTCCCTTTTGGAGTGGTTATTTCTGCTTTATCTCCTTTTTCTGAAACTTTTACCCATGGAGAGCCTAGATGAAGATGAAATCCTGACCAAGAAGTTGCTCGGTTAAAAGTATCATTCGTAGGTGGTTGATTATGCTGAAAGAAGTGGGCAATGCCAGCATACTTGTCTTCATCTGATAAAGCAGGGAAATGTTCAATCATGCCAGACACCTCCATTTGCCTAATTGGATTAATGCGTTGCATTTTTTTGCGACGGACAAATACATGTGCTTCAGATACCCCTTGGGATAGAGCGAAATTAGCATTATCAAAAGCTGATGCACCACCACCTAAAATAGCAACCTTTTTCCCTTGTAAGGAATTAAAATTAATTGGTGAAGAGGTATGAGCATATAAATAAGAAGGGAGATTATTAGAAATCATTGGTGGAACATGCCATTCTCCGCCTCCTTGGATGCCGGTTGCTAAAATTACCTTTCGGGCAAGTAAGGAAGAGGGGGTCTTGCCGTTTTTTTGAATATGAAGGCGATGTAATCCTTTTTCTAATGGTTCAATTAAAGTCAGCTTTACTTCGTTTTGAACCGGTAATTGAAGGGTTTGCCGATACCATCTTAGATAATTCATCCAATCACCACGTGGAATTTTATCAATCTTTTCCCAGCCTGCTTCCCCAAACTGTGCTTCCCACCAAGAACGAAAGGTAAGGGATGGGATGCCAAGATCAATGGAAGTCAAGTGTTTAGGGGTACGTAAGGTGACCATACGGGCATAGGTTTCCCATGGTCCCTCAAGACCTTCTTTGTTTTCATCGATAACGAGAATATTAGATACACGTTCTCGTAAAAGGCCGAATGCAATTCCTAATCCTGATTGGCCTCCACCAACGATGACTACATCGAAAACATGGCCCTCTGAATGAGTTTTTGGACGAACCCAATTTTGGCCGCCATAATTAAGGTAGGATAGATCTGTTTGTATACGTTTATTTAATGCTTCTAAGCTCATCTCGCTAAATTCCTCCCCCTTGCAAATAAAAGAAATAAATGTTAACTTTCCTCACATTAATATGTCTTGCCAATATATTAACATGTTCATTTGTTTATTGTATGTATAATATATCTAAATTTTCTAAAAAAATTTAGTTAATTCGTTTAAAAGGGTTTATAATCGAAAAACAAATACTAACAGAAGCCTAAAACGTTATTATCCATAAGATTTTTGGCTTTTGTTAGTATTCGGGCTAGTCATATCTTTTTCTCATGCCAACACTCTTTGCTTCATGTTTCCACAGTATTTGTTTAATGGAAGGAGCAATTTCTTTTGGACTTTGAATGATAATAATAATATCTGGCAAGCTTTTATGCAGGGGGCTTTCTTTCTTTCGGTGAAAAAAATAATAGATACTATAGCCGAAGCTAAAGCCAATAATAGCAGCAAGAAGTCCACTGAAAATAGGGCCTATAATTAATTTAAAGCCAATGCTTGCGCCAATGACTGCAAATCCTGTAGCAAAAGCCATTCCAATTTCAAAGGAAGAAACATGGATATCTATTGGGAATTTTCTTCTATTACTGATAGGTGGGAATTCATTCATATAAAAAACCATCATCTCTTCTGGTGGAATTCCATATTGTTCGATTTCGGAAATTGCATGCTCGATTTCAATAGATGGCTTAAATGTACCGACTATGATCATCCTTTTGTACCTCGTAAACTAAATTTAGAACCAGCATATCGATTAATTAAGCGTTCTTCTTGTGATTCTTGAACAAGAATATTATGGTGAACGCAAGTAATATATGCATGGTAAACGGACCCGCCAAGAACGGAGGGCATAAATAACAACCAATGTGGGACTAACATGGTATTGGAAGAAGCAAATTCGCCAAGCATCATTAATGTTAGTGCCCTATGTGCATGTGAAAGTAAAATATACGTCCACCACCAAAAAATAGCGTAAAATCCTAAAAATAATCTATGATTATATAGCTGCCCTAATCCAGGAAATAGGAGAGAGTATAAAGCGCTAATCAAAGGATTTCTCATTTGTAAGTATTGTATTTCTGATGGAAATATCTTTGCATTCGATAAATGGGGAGTAGATAAATCAACCAGTTTATTAAATTGGTTTGCCGAACGATAGCTATCCCCTATTGTTACTAGATAAATGGCGATATAGCCAATCATCCAATCTAAATTGATTACAGATTTAGCTAGCTCAACTTCCCCGCAAAAGGAAAAAATCATTGCTTCGTTAATATGTGCACCTGTATTAATGATCACTTCTAAAATTGTCAGTAATGTTCCTCGTGCATATTGATTAAGCAGATAATGTCCAAACCCGGGAAATACAGCAGACCACCAAGCGACAACACAGGGTTTGTGATACATAATATAGGTAATACCGGCTGTACTGTATTTTGCTTTTGGAAAGGTTATTGTTTCGTTCATTTGTATACCTACTTACTAAATTTGGAATATGCATATAGGTTATGAAAAAAAGTTAATCTTATTCACCAATTGTAAACATTGGATATGAATGGTAATAATTACAAATTATATAACAGGAAAGAAAATAGCCTGTTCATTTATATTCTATTGAAGAGGCTTTCATCCTATAAGTTGACTAGGAATGTTATTTATATTAGAATGTATTTATACTTAAAAATTGCATACTCCAAAGGGGAGTAGCTTACAGTTATGTCGTCAATACGCGATTCCAATCGCCGGCTTAACTGGCAACTAGATGTTGTTTGCGAGACCTTTGCCGTTCTTTGGTAAAGGGATAAATAGATCGATTTTTCAAGCCTTTACCAAATTAATGGTAGGGCTTTTTATTTTTTCTAGCAAATACTAAAGAGAGTTAGAAGAAATATAGGAGCCCAAGTATAATCCAGCATGGATAATCAATAATCAGGAGGAATAGAAAATGAAGAAAATATTATCAGCAATTCTCACATTAGGTCTGGTTTTATCCCCGGTGAGTATCCAATTTCAGGATACAGTCACAACAGTAGAAGCTAAGTCTTATAAATCCGGAAAAAGAAGCTTTAATAACAATAATAGTAATACAAATACAAATTCTTTTTTCCAGAAGAAAAATAATACAAATGACACGACAAAATCTAATCAATCCACTACTGCAAATAAATCTGGAGGCTTTTTCTCAGGCGGGGGGCTAATGAGAGGACTAATGGTCGGTGGGCTTGCTGGTTTACTGTTTGGAAGTCTTTTTGCCAATATGGGAGCATTTGGATCTTTATTAGGGCTTTTAATTAATATCCTTGCAATTGTTGTGGTATTTAACTTAATCAAGCGTTTATTTACTTTCTATCGAAATAAAAAAAGAGAGGAAGCAAATAATTGGAGAAATTAATCATCCCAGAACAGGATATTATTAATGCGATATGTGTCTATGTGGCGCGTAAGAAACAAGTAAGGCCAGAGGAAGTAGAAGTAGAGTTAATGTATGATGATGATTATGGTTTTTCTGCCGAAACTTATGTCCATGATCGAAAACAAGTGCTAATCACACAAAATATGATTGAAGCACTGCGTTTATGGTTAGATGAGTATTTAAATTTAGATCCGTATATTGGATTGAAATTAGTGCTTGATGAAGAAGAAGGAATTATCGCAGTAGGAAAATAGGGAAGGAGGATACCAATGTTAGAAAATTGGTATCCTCTTTTTGCTATAAATATGTCTTGAGGAAAGCCCACTAGATAAGGAGGAAAAAGACTTTTCTTCCATAACTCAATCGAAATTTAATTTATAATCCTCGGCCTTTATCATTTTCAATTTTTTCGAAAATAAATAAAGGAAGAACACATTTAAAAGGAACGGTATAATTAAAAAGGTAGAAATCATAATAGCGATATTTTTACTACTCCATCCACCATCTGCTAAGCGCATAAAGTTCATGGGACCAACTAAACCAGATAATCCAAAGCCGGCGCTATAGGGTGTTCCTTGGATATTGAGGAAGCCAGCTAATCCGCCTAATATAGCAGCAGTAATAATCATCGGAATAACAATCTTCGGTTTCATAAAGAAATTCCCCATTTGAATTTTCGGAGAGCCAAGCACATGTGCTAAGGCAGTTCCTAAAGAATTGGCCTTATAGCTTGCTATAGCTAATCCAATCCCTGCTGCCACAATACCGAGATTTGCTGCCCCTGATCCAATACCAGATAGGGATATAACAGTTGCGACACCTACTGTGGAAACAGGAGAAAGAATAATTAAACAGAATGCTACTGCAATGATAATGCCCATAACGACTGGCTGTAAGTTCGTAATAGTGGCGATTGCAACGCCAATTAATCCAGTAGTAGATTTCATAAATGGCAATAATAAATATCCTGCCATTCCTGGTATTAAAATACTTAAAGTTGGTAAAAGAAGAATAGAATATGCTTTTAATCGGTCGCCGACAAATTGAACAAATAATACAGCAAGTGCAGCTGTAATACCTGTGTTTACAACCACTCCGATACCATTTAAAGTAAATAATCCTTCTGCTGTTTTTTGAACCACTCCACTACCGACCATTGCAGCAATTCCAATACTAGCTGTTTGAATAGAGGATAGTTTAAATGATATTCCAACCATTACACCAATCAACACAGGCAATAAGCTCATAATAAATGCAGTAATATCTAATACGTGTTGAAGTGGAGGAAAGAATGGAATAAAGAGCTTTAATATTTCGCCAAGTAGTGCGTTAGGGATTAAAGAAACGACGATTCCGATACTCATACCATTTAATAATTTACTGAAAAACTCTTTCACATTTGAACTCCCCATTCTCCTTGAATTTGGAGTTTATTATATGTAAAAATTTGATAAGCGTCAACGATTATTTTTAACGCTTCAACGTGAAAAAGTGAAAAAACGAAAAAAAGATTGCACTTTTCTATTCCTCTTTATAAATTGCAATAATTTTAATGATAGTTTTTAAAAAATGAAAAAATATCATCTGAAAAAAATGCAAAATGTAAAATAAAAAGGAGTTCCCTCCTTTTTATGAGGAAACTCCTTCATCATATTGCACCTATCTGGCATGTTTTTCAATGCCTGACTAACCTTAAGAAGGAAATTGATTTTCTCCTATTTTAGCTTTCCGGACATCTCGAGACTTTTTATCAAAGTTTCGGAAATATTGTTCTAGCTGCTCCAATGTTTTTCCTTTTGTCTCAGGCAAGAATTTGGTAACAAATGTTATCGCAAATATACCTAGTACTGCGAATATAAAGAATGAAGTGGATAAGCCAAATTTATCGAGAAGTATCGGGAAAACCAAACCAATGAGAAAGTTTGTTGTCCATAGACAAAATACGGAAACACCCATTCCTAATCCGCGAAGCTTTAAAGGAAAAATCTCCGCTAGCATCAGCCATGTAACTGGTGATATTGCTCCTTGTTGGAAGGCAAGGAAGGTAACCGTCATACTTAGTACAGCATATGGAAGAATAGACATTCCGCCTAAAGTGAATGAGAAAATTCCGATTAATAGTAAACTAGTTGTTGTACCAATTAATCCTGTAATTAGCATTGGCTTTCTTCCAACACGCCCAAGCAGCCATATACCTACAAAGGTAGCTAAAACAGAAATAACTCCATTAGCGATATTTGCTATTAATGCTACTTCAGTAGTGAATCCTGTACTTTGCAATATCTGTGTACCATAGTACATAATCGAGTTTACACCTGTGATTTGTTGAACAATTGCAATCCCAATTCCTAGGAAAACAATCCTTCTTATCCAAGGCTCTGCTAAATCTTTAAAGCCAACTTGTTCAACTTTCTCTTCTGTTTCAATTGCTTTCTTGATTTGCTGTAATTCTGTTTTGGCACGCTTTTCTTTTCTAATATGCAATAGTACACGAAAAGCGTCTTTGAATCTGCCCTGTGATGCATACCATCTAGGACTCTCAGGTACTGCGAGCATGCCTATCCATAGAACAATGGCAGGAATTGTTGCAATAACGAGCATATATCTCCAAGCGTGTCCGGAGCCACCAAGTGTATTTCCGATGATAGCATTTGTTATGTAGGCGAGTAATTGCCCTGTAACAATCATTAGTTCGTTTTGTGTTACCATTTGACCACGGCGTTCGGCAGGAGACATTTCTGCCAAGAATGTAGGGACAGCTACCGAAGCTCCTCCAACTGCGATACCAAGTAAGAAACGAAAAGTAACCATTATGGGGACGTTCGGTGCAAAAGTACAGCCGAGTGTTGTAATAAGAAAGATAACAGCAAGATAAAGAATAACTTTCCTTCGTCCATAGCTGTCGGCGAGTTTACCGCTGAACATGGCTCCAAATGCGGCTCCAAATAAAAGGGAACTAGTGACGAGGCCCTCTGTGACTGCATTGAGGTTAAGTTGATCTGGACGAGCCATATAGGGTAAGGCTCCATTAATTACGCCAGTATCAAAGCCAAAAAGAAGACCACCAAATGTGGAAATAATTGCAATGATTTTTAAATTGTTTTTTTGATTTGATTTTTTGTTCCTACTGTCAGGGTTTAATTGATCACTCATTTTATTTACTTTCTCCTCCTCTTATAATAATGATTTTCTCTAGTCATTATTATATTTGTGTTTGAAATGTAAATCGATTTTCATCTCCTTCTACTTGTATTGTTCTATCCCTTATAGGTGATAAGATGTTTATTCATAAGATATTTGTCAATATTTTTCTCGGATAATAAAAAGAATAGAATATCTTTATTATACACCTTTGTCAGAATATTTCAAATTATGTTCACTACTTGATTAAGTAAGGGATAGAGGTACCAATACATTACCCAAAAAAATTTTTTAAAAAACATGATAGAAGAGCGGGAGAAAAATTTTTTAGTGTTTATTATTCTGCTATTCTTGTTTGGTCATACAAGGATCGATTTGTAAGAAAGATGTTCGTAGTTAAAAAGTGGGAACTCCGTGGGATAGTCTCGGTTTTAGAGTATATAGTAGGAAAAACCGATAGATTTGAAGATAACTTTGTTAAGAATTTTTCATGTCTTCTCTCTTAGAGGATATAAAAAGGGGCTGGGACAAATCTAAATAACTAATCTTTAAAGACGAACAATCTCTAATTTAGCTCTTAAATAAAGCTACTTTTTCAAGATGGTTATCTATGTTTTAAATATAGTCAAGAGTAAAAATTAAGTCGTTCCATTGCGCTACAGACGGTCGCTTTCCGCGGGGAGGAAGCTGAGCCTCCTCGCTGCGCTGCGGGGTCTCAGCCTTTCCTCTATTTCCCGCAGGAGTCGACCGTCCTC
Source organism: Niallia sp. Marseille-Q9988 (assembly GCF_976954375.1). Lineage (NCBI taxonomy): Bacteria > Bacillati > Bacillota > Bacilli > Caryophanales > Bacillaceae > Niallia > Niallia sp. Marseille-Q9988. The sequence goes on from NZ_CDRJSZ010000002.1 coordinate 348,869, forward strand.
CGCTCCATTTCACTTCATTTTTAAACCTTTTCCCAAAATATAAATACGAACAATTATGCAAACTTACCGCATAATCCTTCGTATTTATTGTTAGCTGAAATGTTTATGTCCCAGCCTCTTTTTAATAATCATTTATTTCCCTAACATAGCATCGACTTTATCTTGATTATTATCAATCCATTCCTGTGCAACTTCTTCTTCATCAGCACCATCCTCGATTTTAACAATCATTGCTTCGATATCTTCAACAGGCATGCTCCAGTTGCTTAGGAATTTATAAACCTCTGGAGATTTTTCTTTTAGACCATTATTTACGACTACGTGAACTTCTGATGTCTTAAAGAAACCTTTTGAATCTTCCAATACTTTTAAGTCATAATCAACAAACATTGGATGTGGACGCCATCCTAGGAATAGAACTGGATCGCCACTTTTAATAAACTTAGATGCTTGTGCTAGCATTCCACCTTCACTAGAAGCAACATATTCTAAATCTAATCCATATTCTTCGATCATCTCTCTAGAAGTTACAGTCATCCCTGCACCTTCCTCAATTCCATAAACTTTTCCACCGAAAAGATCTTCATTTCCTTTTAAATCCTCAATGCTGTCAATTCCTTCAACATTAGCTGGAATAACCCATCCAAGTTCTCCTTCAGTATAACTCACTGCTAAATCTTCTAGGTTATCTTTGTATTTTTCCATATAATTTGCATGCATATCAGGTAACCAAGCATCCATAAATACATCTAAATCACCACGTGAAAGTCCAGTATAGACCCCACCTGCATCTGCATTTTTCTCATCTACAGTATAGCCCATATCTTCTAATAAAAGTTTAGCAACTTTTGTAGGAGGAATGGTACTTGTCCAAGGGGTCACCCCAAATGTAATTGTTTCGCTATTGTTAGCATCATCTTCACCAGAATTTTGTGACTGAGAAGAACAGCCAATTAAAAGAGTAAATAGTAATAAAAGCAAAAAGCTAAGTTTCAATTTTTTCATAAATCATTACTTCCTTTCGTCTTTTCAATTTTTTAATTGGTTTGCATATGTCTTTTAAGCTTTCTTACCTAAACCTTGTGTGATTCGATCAAGTATGATGGCAAGGACAACAATCCCTAATCCTCCAGTAAGACCTAATCCAACATTTACACTGGAGATACCAGATAATACAATACTACCTAATCCAGGTGAACCAATCATCGAAGCGATAACGGCCATTGATAGTGCTAGCATAATGGTCTGATTTATACCTGCCATTATAGTTGGAATGGCATTAGGTAGCTGAACTTTGACAAGTAACTGCCAAGATGTAGAACCGAAAGCTTTAGCAGCTTCTACAATATCGGCTGGAACTTGTTTAATTGCTAAGCTCGTCATGCGTACTGCTGGTGGAGTAGCAAAAACGAATGTAGAGATAACTGCCGGAACTTCTCCTAAACCAAAGAGTAGAATGGCAGGGATTAAATAAACAAAGCTTGGTAATGTCTGCATAAAATCGAGAATTGGTCGAACTATATGATCCAATGTTCGATTTTTTGCAGTCAAAATTCCTAATGGAATACCAACAACGATAGAGAAAAAAGTTGCAACAATAACAATAGATAGTGTTTGCATAGCACCTGTCCAAAGATCAACGGATCCTAAATAAAGCGCACCAATAATAGTGAAAATAGCCATTCCCTTTCCGGCAAAGCGCCAAGCTAAAAGAGCTAAAATGATTGTTATTACTTCAGCAGGAATGAAAGTGAATAAATTGGTGACCGCATTTATAAATATGCTTAACACTCCGCTAAAGGAGTTAAAAAAGTCACCTAAAACTGGCAGTAGCCAATTGTCTACAAATTGATTTGTCCAATCTTCTAGTGGAAAGAAGAAGTAGTTCATAGTATAGCCTCCTTTTGTTCTTTTCCGAGAATCAGTCCAGACAATATAGAGACTCGTACAATAATTCCTAGCAATCTATTATTTTCTGTGACAGCAATGGGGAATCTTGATTCTGCTGCGATTCCAATTAAATCATTTAATGGTGTGTCAAATGTGGTGGAATGGAAGTCGTGTTCTAAAACATCCTCTACCCATTTATTTTCTTTATACGCATTAATAGCGGCATCAATGGTAAGGATACCTTTTAGTTGTTTGTCTTTATCTACTACAAAAATACTTGATAGGCCAGCTTCTTCCATTTTTCGGACTGCTACCCTTGGACCGTCCTTCCAAGTGGTAATAAGATCTGGCTGCTTCATGATTTGACCAGCAACTAACACTTTGGAACGATCGACATCTTCTACAAAGTTAGATACATAGTCATTCGCCGGATTTTCTAAGATTTCTTCTGCTGTTCCTAATTGTACAATGGATCCATTTTTCATGATTGCAATTCGATCACCGAGCTTGAGTGCCTCATCTAGGTCATGGGTGATAAAAATAATCGTTTTACCTAGCTTATTCTGCAATCGAAGGAGTTCATCTTGCATTTCCTTACGAATAAGTGGATCCAACGCACTAAATGCTTCGTCCATTAGAAGGATATCGCTATCATTTGCTAAGGCTCTCGCAAGACCTACACGTTGCTGCATACCGCCACTCAGCTGATTAGGGTAACTTGCTTCATAGCCTTTTAGACCAACATCATGGATGGCTTTAATAGCTTTTTTTGCACGATCATCCTTAGGATGGCCTTGAATTTCTAATCCGTATTCCACATTTTCCTGTACAGTTCGATTAGGAAATAATGCAAAATTCTGAAAAACCATGCTAAGCTTTTTGCGGCGAATAGCTATTAGTTCTTTTTTATTCATAGTCGTAATATTTTCCCCATCTATCAATACTTCACCAGAAGTTGGCTCAATGAGTCGATTAATTAGACGAATGAGTGTAGATTTACCGCTTCCGGATAAACCCATGATGACAAAAAACTCCCCTTGTTTTACATAAAAAGAAGCATTATCCACTCCAATTGTCATCCCAGTTTCTTTTAGGATTTTCGTCTTTTCTTCGCCTGCTTGGAGTCTTTTTAGCCCTTCTTTCGGGTTACCTCCAAATATTTTTGTGAGATTCTTAACTTCGATTTTATGCATTAATCACTTCTCCTTAAAAGGTTTATCTTGGAGATTTTCCGAATATGGATAAATAATTAGAAATTGAAAATTTGATTATTTATAGAGGAATAGTAGGAATTAAGCGAGTATTATGGCAATACTTATAGTGGAACTTTGGGTTATAAATTGTTGTATATAGTATTACTTGCTCCGTGTTACTCCCAGTATGGTAATGGGACTTATCCATATCCTTCTCCTGTAGAGTTACCCTTATTATATAAAATAAATATTATATAGCGCAAACGTTAAAATAAAGCATATACATTTTATATCGTTCATAAAGTTTTTTCTGATTAAATTAAATAGGCTGAATGCTTAAAAATACTGCCTAATTCACTAAATAACTCTTGATTCTGTCCTTTAACAGGATAGAAAGGAATGTACGTTCTTATGTTTTTGGTAAAAAATAGCTTTTATATAGGAAGTTATTCCATTTCACAAACTATTCAATAAAAGTTTTATATATAGGATTGAAAAAATTCAAAAAAAAAGGTAGTATTTAAATGAGAATGATAATCAATATAACTAATAGACAGAACGATTTAAACATATATATAGTATAAAACTTTCAAAATAGGAGTGAGCAGGTTAATGGATCATAGAGAACTATTCGATGTGACAATAATTGGCGGCGGACCAGCAGGACTGTATTCTGCTTTTTATAGTGGATTAAGAGAAATGAAAACAAAAATTATGGAATTCTTGCCACAGTTAGGCGGAAAGCTGCACTTATATCCTGAAAAAATGATCTGGGATGTTGGTGGCATCACTCCAATGCCAGGTGAGAGGTTAAGAGAGCAGCTAGTACAGCAAGGACTGACCTTTAAGCCTGAGGTAGTAACGAATACGAAGATTCACTCCATTTCAAAAGATAAGGAAGGAATTTTCTTATTAGAAACGGATTCAGGACAAATTCATTACTCCAAGACGGTTATTGTAGCAGTAGGAAGCGGAATAGTCACTCCACAAAAATTAAAAATAGAAGGTGCCGAAAGGTTTGAAGTCTCCAATCTAAACTATACGGTGAAATCTTTAATGCACTTTAGAGATAAAGTGGTCGTTCTTTCTGGTGGCGGAAACTCAGCAGTGGACTGGGCACTTGAACTAGAGCCAATTGCAAAAAAAGTGTATTTAACATGTAGAAAAGATACACTTGCTGGTCACGAGGCAAAAGCAAGAGAATTGTTAGAAAGCAATGTTGAATGTTTATTCCATACTTCTATTACTAAACTGATTGCTAACGAAAACCATAATCGTATTGATTCAGTTGAATTAACGAATACAAAGTCAGAAGATGTAACCACTGTAAAAGTGGATGAAGTAGTTATTAATCATGGATATGAAATGGATTCTTCCTTATTAAAAAATAGTAAATTAAAAATTGACATGCTTGAAGATTTTTACATAGCAGGTAATGTTAATAGTGAGACATCTGTGCCAGGTATATTTGCGGCTGGGGATATTCTTAAGCATGAAGGTAAAGTTCATTTAATTGCAGGAGCTTTTCAAGATGCAGCGAATGCAGTCAATAAAGCTAAATTATATATCCAGCCTGAAGCAAGCAACAGTGCCATGGTATCGTCCCATAATGAATTATTTGAAGAAAAGAATAAAGAATTAATAAAAAACATGATTCATTGCGACGACTGTTCAGTGATGAAAGTACGTGCATAAACTTTATTTTTAAGTGGTTTCAAAAAAGGAGTTATTGGAGAAGGAGATTTACTTTTCCAATAACTCTTTTTTGTTATATAGATAGGGGATGATAGGCTGAAAAGCATGCGAGTTTGGCTGAAAAATCGAAAATTTGGCTGATAAACCGAAAAATTTAACTGAAAAGAAGATTGAAGTAATCCGATAAAACGAAAATCCTGCTGAAATCAAGTTAGTTATAGTCGAATTATTCAAGTTTGCGCTAGCCCCAGTTACAAATCATTCTGTTGAGACAGTCATCATTAATGCATTTATCGGTACTTCTGCTGTTTCAAGAGTATAAACAATATTTCCTTCTTCCCATCTCACAGTAATTTCTACTTCCTCTGCATTCTCTGGATAGTTTACTTCGATTCTTCCGTTCTCATTAGGAACAGGGAGCGCATTCTCTTCCAAATAATCCACCATTTTTCTGGCGATATCAGCGGTATCTAATTCATCAGAAGAGATCGATTTAATTTGCAGGACCCAACGTCCTTCTTTCCAAACCAAATACGAACTTCCAGCTGCTCTTTCTTTCATTCCCGTAATTTGATAGCCTAAGTCTACTTTCATATCATCTGGTATAGAGTCTAAGGAAACCTCTGGGAAAAGTTCCTTTTGTTTGCTAGAATCATCGAATGTTTCTGCCTTAAACGTTGCAATCATGTTCTCATTAGTAGCTAACGATTCATCATTGATCGTGACTGGTTCTTGTGTTTGATAAAAGGAAATAGAATATTCATCTGTTTCATTTTTATTAATTTTGGCACCTATATATTCAGTATCTGTTATGGGGAATTTGGTTGGCAATTTAGATTCTTCCATTTTTAGCATAGACCGGATTTCTGTCAATTGTTCATTGGTTGAGGAAGGATTGGGTTCCTCAGTCGTTTGATTTCCTTCTGCACTAGCTTGTCCATCCGCATTTTCTTCCTTTGCAGGTGATTCAGCTTGACTTGCTTGACTATCTGTTGAATCATTGGAGCAGCCACTTATGATAAGCGAAAAAGTGAAGAGTAAAAAAAATAGAATATTTTTCATCCATAGAACTCCTTTCTAAGTCTTATTAGTAGATTTATTCCCTATAAAAAGAAAAAAATGAGTTTTATAAAAATCTTTATAAAAAACCTGAAATATTCATAGCACTTTAAAAGATGCACGTTTTTCTAAAATGCAGGTGAGAGTTTTCTATCTTTTTATAAGATTGAACATTTTCTAACCTTTAAAATCTAATTAATTTATTTCCCATTGG
>NZ_CDRJSZ010000003.1:0-610967 GCF_976954375.1 Niallia sp. Marseille-Q9988
GGAGAGCAGTGAAGATAAAAATGATAATGATTTTGCAAAATATCTACTTTATACAGGGAAAATAAGAAGAGTTCATTTAGACCTGAATGAAGTGAATTATAATAATCATTATGTTTCATGGACATCAGCGGAAAAATTAGAAGATTTATATTGGTTCAATTCATCGTGTGATCATACAATAATTACAGCAGAAGCAACAAAAGATAATCCGGGAATTAGTATTAAGGGATTTATAGAAGCTATGAAATATGATAATAAAAATTTTGAATTAAACTCACCGGCTATCAGGGCTGAACAAGAAGTGATTTTTCCATTACAAGAAAAATCAATATTAAGCATTGAAAAAATAAAAAAGAGATGAAAAATGTCATTAAATCCCTAGGAAAAGAAGGGTTTTTGACGTTAAATAATAGTTCTAGTAACCACTTACTTTTATGAATTGATAGTTATTTTTATTATAAATGGAAAATATAGGCCTTAATCATCCTGTAGGAAAAGCACCTTTCAGAAGAGAAGAGTTAAATGAAGAAGTTCTTCAGTTTATCCAGATGGCTTTAGAGAACGAACAAGACGCAAATGAGTTCATTGAAGATAAACTAATAAGAATACTAAGTGAATTAGATACTGAAGGTTCGTAAATAGTTGTGTTAGCAACAAGGTGTGGACATTTACCTTAATATTTTGACATCTGGCAAATTATAATAGAAATAAAAAAGTTAGAAGGGAATAGATTGATAGAAAATATGACCGAAGATCAAAAATTGTATGTAAACGAGTTAAATAAATTAATAAACCAATTTATATTGCGGTCAAAGAAATTCGTAGAATGGTCTGCTTTTTCATATGGTGCAGCAGACTTGTTACGTGTATCTGATCCGAATAATAAATTCACTTATGATCATGAGTATTTTAATTTTACTAAGAGTACCAAAACCATAATTAGTATTCGTAGTTTATTAAAAATGGGGCATAACGAAGATGTTTTAATTCTTGTAAGGAGCATATTTGAAAATTATTTAAGTAGTAGGTACTTAAATGAAAATGAGGAAGACTTCAACGAATTAACACTAGTAAACTTAAAGTTATTCTCCAAGGAGTACGTATACAATTCAACAGAGAATGTTGTTAGAGACCGAAACGGGGTCCTGATAGCAGAAAGACTGGATCCAAGTAAATTCAAACTTGGAGATGATAAAAAATACTATAGTTTATTCTATGATCTATTATCATCTGTTGGTCATAGTAATTTTGGAATCAGTAATTTTTATATAGATGATAGTTTAGGCTTTACTATAAATAAAAATAATTATCCAGTAGTTACTCGCTTCTTTGTAGTTTTTGTATTTACCAAACTTTTTGAACATATTGTAACAGTAGAAGGTGAGGATTTTTATGATTTTAGAGAAGAAAAACTTTGCTATCAGCTCGTCAAAGATTCTCTAGTATATCAGGATAAACTATTAGTTCAATTAATAGATGCAATTACAAAAGATACTGCTAATCATCCGAATAAGCCTAAGTATTTTAATAAAAAGATGAAGGAAATGTTTAAGGCAATGCGAAAATCTTTAAGAGAAGAATTAGGGAGTGTAAAAAAGGATTTTCTTACTGTATGAGGAAAAACCAGGGGAGTGTCTATATTTGTTGAATTTTAAGGAATTGTCTGTAGACGGGACTGATTTAGAGTGTTTAGTTAGAGGAATTTTCGTTCGTGAGGGTTATGAGACTCTTTGGACTGGAAAAGGTCCTGATGGCGGCAGGGATTTATTGATAGTTGAAAAAGTGCAAGAACCGTAAATTTGAGCGAACATGGTTAGTTCAATGTAAGCATAAGGCTCATTCGGGAAAAAGCGTTGGAAGAGAAGATTCGTATTCAATAATAACAAACAGTAAGAGTGCGAAAGCTGATGGTAATTTATTGGTTTGTACTACGGCTTTAATTACTGGCTTAATAAATACTTATAAGGATTTACAAGCTAATGAAAATATAGTTATTGATTATTGGGATGAAGTCAAACTAGAGGACAGGTTGTTAAAACCATGTAACTTTTCTTTGATTAATCAGTTTTTTCCAAAGAGTTCAGGTAATGTAGGGTGGAAAATCCATAATACTCTTTTTCCATCCATTTGGACTGCACATTATAAAAGTGCTTTTCTCTATTTATCATCGAGATTAAGTATTCACTTTAGTACAGTTACATACATCAGTAAGATCTATGATTTTATACAAGATGTATATAAAGAATTAGATCTAGGCGTTCAAGGAATAGATTTACAGTTAAGAGCAATTTATTATGATGATAAATATACAAACTACTTAGCATTTGTTGATTTTCTAGCAGATAAAAAAGATGCTCCTGATAATCCATTTGAGCTAGCGAAACTAAAGGAAGAAATTGAAACTGCCTTTAGAGATGAATTATTGCCATATATGATTACATTAGAAAGGAGGTGGAGGCATTTCATTAATGTGGGATGTGAAAGCATATTTTGTCCGAGGTTATGGTGATGATGGTTACGATCCTCATGGAAAAGAATATTATACACCATATATAAATAATTTTAGGCATGGGTATAGTAAGTAGTTTATTGTTAGATAGATACAAGCGAAAAGCACTTGTACTATATACATTCTTTTTCAAGTGTAGTCAGTGAGACCAACATAAAACAAGAATCCTCTTTTTAAGTGCAAATTAAGACTTTTTTCTTTTGAAATTAATTCTTATCTCCATGCTATTTTCTGCTTACCCATACTAAATAGTTGATATCCAAAGTGGAAGGAAGATAGGCGAAAAAAAAGGGCAGACGAGCAATATGTACTTAATCTTTATTCAATAGTAAATCAATATAAATTTGGGCTGAATCCAGCGAATAAAATTAAAGTATTATTAATACTTTAATTAACCATTAAAATTACATAAGGGTTAATTTGTTTGAGCGATAGTTTAGTTTTTGAATATAGCTGGACACAAGGATCTTTCCTTGGTGTCGTTAGAAAAAATATGAAATATTAAAAAGGATGTTTATATTGAAAGTTAGAGCTTTAGTGGTATGGAGTTTAATAGTATTAGTTGTCTTAACATTATTTCCTTTTTGTTTAAATCTGATAGCCAATCATATCAGTATCACATCACAAGCTGATTTCAGTGGATGGCTAGGCTTTCTTGGTTCATACCTTGGTGGAATTATATCTGGAGCTGGTACTATTGCAACCTTATTTTTTGCATTTTATCAATTACATTCTGAGCGGAAAATCACAAATGAGAATGAAAAGAGGTCACAGGCAAAAAAAATTTCAGTCTGGATAGATTCTGAAAATAGAAGAGCCGAAATGCTATATTCTATACAGAATGCTTCTGACTTACCTGTATATCAAGCAGTAATAACATTAGTTGGTATTCAAGGTGCTGGTCCTCCACGAAATGGAGAAGAAGTTGATTGGGAATATCCATATCGTAAAATGTTGGCAACAATCCCACCTGGTAAATTCTATTCTGTTTCAGAAAGTGGTGGAAAAGGGATGCACATTGAATTTGGTGTAGAAATTGCCTTTACTGATTCTAATGGGGTTTATTGGGTTAGAAGGAGTAATGGTCAGTTAACTGAAATTAAACAGAGCCCATTGGAATTTTATAATATCCCATTACCAGTTAGCTGGAGTATAGTAGACGATAAAGAACCCGATTATTTTTCGCAAAATGAATAATTTTAAATAGTTGTTTACTTCAAGTTTCCAAAAGACAAGAAGAAAGGACAAAGGAAGTTTGAATCATTACATATTCAATGTCTTTTCATTAGTACGGTTTAATAAAAATCCAGGCTGTTTCCATCCAATAGGAACCAGTCTTTTTCCTATTTCTTCAACCTCCTTTCAATCCCATTCCTAATGAGGGTTTAAATAATTTTTTATTTCTCTGCCTCTCTTACAAAACAATTGTTATTCCATGTCAAATTGAATAGAACATAGGAGTTAAAATAAAAAACAGGAGGAAAACTATGTTCTTATTCCAAATTCATCAGGAAAACTTTGAAAGCCTATTAAAAAGGGATGGCACTCATCAAAATGATGTAGAAAGGAAAGCTATGTTTTATTTGTTTGCAAGTAATAGTGAGATTATGGCGAGAATAGAAGGTTTATATGATTTTAGGGAGAGAGTTATTTGCGTAGAGGAAAATTCAAAAGGTACTTTGTCAAGCGGTACAAGAGCCTTGGTTAATCTAGGTTATAACCTCTATAACAATTATTCATCTCCTTCGGTCTTAGACATTTTTCGGAATCTGGATGATAAGAATTTCGAATTGGCAATGAGGGGGATTCAGATAAGGTTTGGGAAAGGATAAATAATTGGAGAATAAATATTAAGTGAATATCAATGCTGAATAAAGATCGATTCAAGCTGGATCCCATAAGGATCCGATTTTTATTTTTTATAATGGGGGGGTGAATATAAGAGTGAAAACCCTTTATTTGGTTTAATTTCCACTCAGGGAAGAGTGCTCGAATTTGCTAAGACATGTAAAAGGTTTTTTAATTTTTGTATTACCTGTAAAATAAAGAAAAAAGTTATAAAGAAAGAATTAACTTTTGAAAAGAAATCTTGAGTAGCAAACATTTACACAAGAAGGAGGATTTGCTATGAGTTTAGCAGAGCAGTTGTTTCAACACCAAGATTCGGAATCAGAACGAGCTATTGCGGAATATTGTAGAAGTCATAAAGAACAATTGTTTAAATTTCCAAACATGGTTCCCACATTCGATCCCAAAACGAAGAAGGTCTATTGTGTTTACAAGCCAAGGAGCGTAGAAGACTTAATGCAAGTCATGGTTGGTCTTTCTAAAAAGGAAGTGAAAAATAACTTAAAGAAATACGGTTTTTGGGAACACAGAAATTATATTTATCAAAAATTAGATCTAACAGAAAAGAAAAATAAAGAAAAAAAGTTATCTGCAAAATCCACTGACCTAATAGAACCTCGCATTACCAACCTATCCAAACTGGCAAATTTCTTTTCTTTCGCCTTTGATACCGACGCCAGTGTCTTTGTTCATTTCTTGAATAAAGAGACTGGAGAAACCTACTTCCAACCAATCGAATCCCTTAAAGATGAAGTGAAGCTATCCTCCATCTTACAATCCAACCGTTTTGTTAGGAATGTAGACTTGATGTATTCTCTATCTACCTTTAAGACAATGAAGAGTGCAACAGATGAGAACGTATTCTCCATTCCACTTATACAGATAGATGTTGACTATCGAAAAGTACCCGAATTCAAGAAGAAAAAACCACAATGGGTATGGGAACTCATTCTCGAAGAAGAGGTTGGAAATACCATTCCGCATCCATCAGCGATTGAATATGGCCATCAATTAAGGTTGCTATTTAAGGTGAAAGATTTATATGTGAAGAATGGTTCTAAGGCTTCTAAAAACATTGCAAGAAGGCTCTCGACAGTGTTTGCAAGAAGATTGTCCAAGTATGGGGCGGAAGCTCAACCAATTACATCACATGGGAGAATTGCTGGTAGTATCAATAGCAAAGATGGTAGTACCGTTCAAATTGAAATGTTTGGTCATGAGTATGAAATAGAAGTGCTAAAAGAGAAATGGCTAGATCCACTACCTGATTGGTATTTAGAATGGAAATCTAAGCCAAAGAAAAAGGGCAAAGTCATTTATCTTCAGAATACTTTTTCTCTCAACAAAAAGAGATTAAGAGACTTTTTCCGTATTGTCGATTACTTCCATGGCGATATGGATGGCAGGAGGTTCTTATGCTTCATGGTTCGATCACATGCACTTTTGCTAGGATATACACCGATGGAAGCAAAAGACTTAATGTTTGAACTTAATGCCCACTTTAAAACCCCCCTAAATCAATCCCTCATTGAACAAGATACCCGAAATGTAGTTTTTGAGCTACCATTCAGAGCGATATTTGAGATTAATGCAAAGTGATTTTGACCCCAATAAGCCATCTAATTGGCTACGTTTATTTATAAGGTCTAATAATAAGAATAGAAGTCCTTTACGTCATTTACTCTTTCTACAGTTTCTTGAAGTGGATACAGATGAATTCTTTAATATGGGGAGTATAATCGGGAAGAAGAGCATTTCAAAACAGTATACCCCATCCTTTAGTCTTAACGAAAGACGTAACAAATGGGTAAAGTTATTAGAGGAAAATAAAGATGCTAGTCGGAGTCAGCTGAAGGATATAGGAAAGGGACTTCATACATGGATTGTTAGATACGATCGAGAATGGTACGAGGAGGTTACTCCAAAGAATCAATCGAGGAAGAAAAGGGCTGAATCCGTTGATTGGAAGAAACGTGATGAGGAGTGCTTGAAGCTAGCAAAGGAAGCTGTGAAGGTAATTCTTGCGAAAGAAGGTAAGCCAGCCAGGGTAACACCATTAAGTATTAGAAGGGCTATAGGGGCAGGTAGATGGTTCGAGAAGCAAAAGCTAGTGAAAACCCATAGATATTTGGAAGAGGTCACTGAAGACATAAATAATTATCGAATTCGTAAAATCAAATGGGCTATCAACGAAATGACTAAACAAGGACTATCCTTAACACCCTATAAGATAAAAAGGTATGCTGGATTTGATGCGGAAAGTGGTGAGGTAAGTCGGTTAGTCTCTCATATATTAGAAAAGTCCTAAATCATAGACTAATGTAGTTGAGGTAATACTTTATTAAATAATAAATTGAGTGAAGAGAACATTTATCCCCTGATTTTTTTTAGAAATCAGGTTTTTTAAATGAATTAAGTATGTATGAAATAATCAGTTATCACAACATTTAGTATTGTATAATATTAGTAGAATATAGAGAGAAGAGAGGAGCAAGTATATGTATATTTCTGAAGTATACATTTCAAACTATAGAAGTTTTGACCAATTTAATGTTAGTTTAAATGAAGGTCTATCAATTATTATAGGTGAAAACAATGTAGGGAAATCTAACTTTTTAGAGGCCCTAAGTCTTATCTTTAACAGCAATTATTCTATTAGGAAAAGATCTTTGCTTCAGGAAGACTTTTGGAACGGCTTAATTGTTAAAGATGTTTGGCCAGAAATTGTGATTGAAGCTACCTTGAAAGGTATTAATACTGAAGATGAACTTGCCATTACCAGTAGATGGTTAACTAGAAATCCAGGAGAAGGTAAACTAACATACAAATATAGACCGAAAGCTAACATATCAGTGAATCCTCCAAAAGAATCTATTTCAATTGAAAAAGTTCAGCTTCCATTAAATGAATATGAGTGGGTAATTTATGGAGGCGAACGTGAAACACTAGATACTTTTGATTTTAATATGCTGTCGAAGTTTGGTATTGAATACGTGGGAGCACTAAGAGATGCAACTGCAGAACTTAAAAGATCCTCTGGTCAATTGCAAAGAATCCTTAGAAACTTTGATCTTACAGAAGATGAACTCAGTAAAATTGCAGATAAGGTTGATGAGTTAAATGTGCAAATAACAAAGGGCAAGGAAATCCAGAAAGTTCAAGGTAACATTAATAGATATTTAGAAAGATTAACAGGTACCTCAAGCCAAAAGGTTAAAATACAAATGGGAGAAAGTGATTATGATTCCCTTTTGAAAGACTTAAAAGTATTAATTGGTTCCAATCAAGATAGTGTTCATTCTGTAGAAATGAATGGTTTAGGATATAACAACCTTCTATACATTAGTCTGTTATTAACACAATACACTTCAATAAAAGAGAAAAAATTGCAAAATTATGATTATATGTATCCTATCTTAATAGTTGAAGAGCCTGAAGCACATTTACATAGTCACTTACAAAAATTTCTAGCTAACTATTTCTTTGAACAAAAGGTAGCAGGACAAGTAATAATGACATCTCATTCTACCCATGTTAGTTCCCATTCCAATTTAGATAGTTTAATAGTATTTTATAAGGCTGCAGGAAATACGATTTCTAAACGTGTAGGCTCTATTTTTGACATGAATAATAAAGATCATCGCCAATATAAACGATATTTAGAAAGATGGTTAGATGCCACAAAATCTGATATTTTCTTTGGAAGGAAGGTACTTTTGGTAGAAGGGATTGCAGAAAGGCTTTTAATGCCGAAATTCTTTTCCATATTATATAAAGAAAAAGTAGTTATTAATGGTGAAAAAGTAGAAAGAGGGAAAACCCTTGAAGGTCAGGGGATTTCAATTATTTCTGTTGATGGAGTTGCGTTTCGTCCATTTTTGAAGTTATTTGGACAGAATGGATTGAATATAAAATGTGCAGTATTAACAGATAGTGATCCTGAAGCTATCCCGGTTAGAGATAACAAAGGAGAAATAATAACTTTAGATGATAATAAGGTTTTGAAAGAAGAGGCTTACCCGTCAAAAATGGGGGAGATTGAAAGTTGTCAAAGAACTCTTAACTTATTAAATGACTTCCGACCTATTTCCAATGTCTATGTGTCTAATAATATAAAAACATTTGAATATGACTTATTACTTGAAAATAATACCTCTTTCTTTTTAGATATTATTCAAGAGTATAAATTAGGAACACAGAAAGATAGAGAGAGAATTCTTTTATCAAAAGGAAAGGATTTTGCAAGAGAATGCTACAATTTGATTTCAAAGGAAAAAGGGGAGTTTGCTCAACTGATATTAGATAAACTCAACGAAGGAAAAAAATTGATTATTCCTACATATATCAAACAAGCATTTGACTTTTTACTAGAGGAAGATGGTGAATGTCGAGTTGATAGATAATGAAAATTTTCGTAGAAGTATAGCTAGTGCACCATTAACTAACTCTATTGTAGTACAAGCAGGTCCTGGAAGTGGGAAAACATCCCTACTTATTGAAAGATTGAAGTATATTATTAATAATCGTTCCAAGTCTTTTTTAGGAATAGCATGTATCACCTATACAAATGCAGCAAAAGATGAAATTATAGGTCGATTACAAACCGAAGGGGTACAATTACCCGCAGAACTTTTTATTGGAACCATTCATTCTTTTCTATTAGATTTTTTAATTAAACCATTTTCACATTTTGCGAGAAAAGACCGTACCTCCTATAAATTAGCTTCACCTGGTTTTGCAAGAGCAAACAAAACAGAGATAAAAAATATATTGAATAGAGCTAATTATTTCGTTGATGAAGCTACCTTGGCTGCATTTGATAGTTTAGGAAGAGATGAAAATGGGAATCCCTGCTGCTTTAAAGGTAGGATTTCACCAGAGGGAGCTAGAAAGTGGAAAGACTTTTTGAAGACTAAAGGATGTATTGACCAACAAGATGTTATCTATTTATCTTATTTAATACTAAATAAATATGTACATATAAGAAAGGCATTTAGTTCAAGGTTTCCCTATATTTTAGTGGATGAGTTTCAGGATGTAACATTCTATCAGGATAAAGTATTCTCACTGTTGAATAATTCAACATTCTTTTTTGTAGGTGATAAAAATCAATCTATTTTTAGTTTTACTGGTGCTAAATCTGAATATTTTCTATCAAAGATAGTAGATAAAAAATTCTTAAATTATACTCTAACTAATAATTTTCGAAGTACCAAGCATATTGTAAATTTTACAAACCGTAAGACCAATGTTCAACAAGAAGAAGCTGGAGAAACCGCATCTTATAAAAATAAAGTAGTTTTTATTAAGAACATTGAGGACCTTTCTCAAGTGATACCATTATTCCACTCTATTCGAAGAGAAGTAAAATATGATGAAGATTATAATCCTTACATGATACTAGCTAGAAGAAATGAGTATTTATCTAATATAGCTCACTTTGTTCAAAAACAAAACTTTGAAATTAATCCATTTCTTAAAAAGCTAAGTAAAGAACACTATCGCCGCTATAAAATATTACACAATATTTTATTGGCTATTTCCTATAAACAAGAAAATCAATTTGAAGAGTCTATTGAAAAAATGGCTGAGGCACTAAGTTGGCTAATTTTCGATGAGCATCCAAGTTTTGTATCATTAGATGGTATTGGGTATAACAAATTTATGTGGAAAAAGATGCAAATATTTACAATTAACTTTCTAATTGGATTGAATCTAAATGAAACCTCAGTCGAATTACTTTTCGTTAAATTAAAAGAATTTCTTTCTGAACAATCAAAAAAATTATACGGGATATCCATTGGTAATAGACTAAGAATGCTCAATTACAATTGGAAAGGTCAAATGAAGGCTTCTAAGAAAATAAATATTTCTGAATTATTAGAAGATACGGGTAAGGTTAATAGAATTTCAGACACTCAAAGTCATGTGTTTAATATACATACTGCAAAGGGGCAAGAGGCAGAATGTGTTTTAATAATAGCTGAATCAGAGAAACAACTATTGGAATGGCTGGAAGACGATGATGAAACGGAAGAAGCTCGAGTAGGTTATGTAGCTTTTTCAAGAGCGAGAAAGTTATTATGTGTTTGGGCTCCTAATATCCAAGAGGAAAACTATAAATACCTTGAACAAAATATAGAATTCGTAGACCAGTCGTACTATGTTGAAAGTTTAGTTGCAGATAAATCAACTGTTGGTGACAACGGATAACTTTCTCACCCAATTACAAAGTACAAAGAAAGAAGAGAGAAAAGACAGCAATTAAAATGAGGGATATAAATGATTAGGAAGATTCCTAGAAACTCTCCTTGTCCATGTGGGAGTGGAAAAAAATTCAAAAAGTGTTGTATTGAAAGATTTAATGAACCAGATGATGAAGAGTATTCTAAAATAGAAAACTTTCCTAGATTATACAAAAAAATAAGAGGAGACTCGAGAATAAAACAATGCTTACATCCAGATAAAGAAGCGTGTTCTGAAAAAATAATAAAAGCCCATTCTATACAAAACAATAAAATACTCAAGAATATTGCTAGTAATGGTAAAGTCTACATGCCCCGTCCTAAAGCTGACAACCCATTCGCCTCAATGACTGAGTACGGAAGAAAAGAAGCTACTGTTTTTACTGGTTTTTGCGGCCATCATGATAAAACGGTATTTCAGCCAATAGAAGATAGTGTGTTTAATAAAAGTAAAGAACATATCTTTTGTATACATACCGCTGTTTTGCGGTTGAATATCATAAAAAACAAGAAGAAGTGAATATGGGGCAGCTAATGTTTACTAAAAAACCTTCTTTACTACATTTATCAAAAGAAGATAATCCTTATAGTGGGATGCAGATGTCTCTAAATGATTTTCATCCGGTAAAGAATAAGTTTGATAGAGCATTGTTAGATGGTGATTACGATATATTAACGAGCGTTGTATGGGAATTCAATCAATCGGTGAACTTCGCAGGAACAGGGTTTGAAGCTATGACTAGAGATTTACAAGGCAGAAAAGTTCAGGAATTATTAGATACCGACATTTTAGCTAAGCACATATTTGTTATGGTTTTCTCGGATGATGATAAGACTTATTGTATAGTATCATGGCTAAAAGAAAACGATAGTTTGTTCTCAGAATTTCATCAACAACTGATTTGTCTTAATGAACAGGATAAGAGAAATTATATAAATAATGTTCTCCCTATGATTAGTGAGAACATTACTATTAATCCTGAAGCATGGGAGAATTGGGAAGAATATAAAAGAAACGAGTTTGCTTCACTTGTTGGGGGAATGGACATTTTAGCAGAGATGTTAGGAATGAATTGGAATAGAATTGAACTTCCGATATATGATTTGTTTGAGTTGTGATCCTAGATTAGATTTCGCAAGTCAATAACAACGAGAATAATATGAGTTAAGAATAAAGGAGACAGAATGAGGAAAATAGAACCTTGTATTGTAATTGGAATAGCAGGAGGCTCTGGTAGTGGGAAAACCACCTATAGTAATAACTTGGGAAAGAGTTTAGATAAATTCAAAGTTAAAATAATATCTACTGATGATTATTTTAAGGAGTTAAAACCAATAGTTAAAGCTCCTTATAATGGTAAAGAATTTGTTGATTATGATCATCCAACCTCTGTTGATCTTGACAGATTAAGTAGAGATTTTAATCATGCCATTTCCTCTAATCTCTTTGATATTGTTATTGTTGAAGGACTGATGGTCCTGTACTTTGAGGAAATTAGAGAGAAAATTAATTTAAAAATATATGTTGATTGTCCTTCTGATGAAAGATTAGTTAGGAGAATAAAAAGAGATAACAATGAAGAAACCTTTGAGGAAATTACTTCAGAATATCTTGATTTGGTAAGGCATCGTCATAACGAGTTTGTTGAACCTACAAAATGGTATGCTGATTTAATTCTAAACGGATCTAAAAATCACAACAATTCTATAGAGGTGATCCTCAGATGGGTATTTTCTTATTGAAGTAATTGGAGTTTAATATTTCCATTACAGATTAGCTGTGTTCTTGTGGCACTATAGGGGAGTTTAGTTTAAGAGTAATTAAGTTTCAATAAAGGAATTTATATTAAACACATGGAATATGAATAGAATAATTTTCTTGTCAGGGGGTCGAATTTTATGTTTAAGTCTTACTGGAGAAACTTTCTATACATCCTTGAACACAAACTTAATGTCTTAGTTGAATGTTGGCAAGAAGGATTAATCATACAAGGTATTACGCACGATTTATCAAAATTTAAACCAAAAGAATTTTTCCCTTATTCTAAAAAGTTCTTCTACAAAGGAAAAAACAATGCAGAAGACGAATTAAAATGGAAGTATGCTTGGCTTAACCACCAACATCAAAATAAACATCATTGGGAGTATTGGGTTATTGACCCCAATAACAATCAGGCAGTGCCTATGCCGAGAAAATATTTAATGGAAATGGTTTGTGATTGGAGATCCTTTTCAAGAAAATGGGGAAGAAAGGTTAAACCCTCAAGTTTAGATCTTACCGATAAAATAATATTGCATGAAGATACAAAGAAAGAACTAATAGAAATCATGAAGAGAAAACGAGGAGAAGAT
This sequence comes from Niallia sp. Marseille-Q9988, assembly GCF_976954375.1. Lineage (NCBI taxonomy): Bacteria > Bacillati > Bacillota > Bacilli > Caryophanales > Bacillaceae > Niallia > Niallia sp. Marseille-Q9988. Next base: position 12,955 of record NZ_CDRJSZ010000003.1, read on the forward strand.
AATAAAAAAGTTAGTTAGTTTTATTAACAAGCTACACCCGAGTAGCTTGTTATTTTCTTGTTTTCTTGTATAACAATAGGGGCAGCATTCCTGTAATAACTAAAATAACCACTGATATGGCACAAACGTGGCAGAATAGTTCAGTGGGTATTATTGGTAAAAACCTAATTGAGTTGTTAAAATAAATAATTAAATAAATAAGGGGAAATTCATTTATGTACTCTATTTTTAATTTTATATAACCAAGGATCAGAGGACCTCCATAAATGATTGGAATGTAATAATAAAATCAGATCACAAATGGAGGAAATAGAAAATGGATAAACAAGAATTAAGAAAAAAAGAGCTTGATAAGTTATTTAATTTCTTAGAGTGTAATCGGTTATTTAGTGGAGTTATACTTTTGTCTGTAGAAGGTAAAGTTTTTTACAAAAGGGCTATAGGAAGGAAATCCGATTCAGAAGAACATTCACTTGATTCAATCTTTGAGATTGCATCTATTTCAAAGAGTTTTACTGCAATGGCAATCATGATGTTAATCGACCGGAAAAGAATGGGGCTTGATGATGATCTAACAAGGTATTTTCCTTCACTCCCGTATAAAGGTATTACTATCAAGAACCTTTTAAATCATACCTCAGGACTGCCTGACTATATGGAGTGGTTCGAAGAAACATCAAACTGGGATCATAGTAGAATCGCTACAAATAAGGATGTAATAAATTACTTAAAAGAGCAGAAACCTGAAGTATTATTTGAAGTTAATGCAAAGTGGGAGTATTGTAATACGGGATATGTTTTGTTAGCAGAAGTAATTGAAATGGTTTCTGATCTAACTTATGGTGAGTTTCTTCAAGATAGAATATTTACCCCTCTAGAAATGAGAAATACATCAACGTATTCGCAATTTATAAATAATGAATTAGAGAATTTTTCTATTGGTTTTATCTATGATTGGGAAAAAGATTTATATTATCATCCCAATGAGTTAGTTGAGCATAAGTATGTTTACTTTTTGGATGGTATAAAGGGTGATGGTGGTATTAAGTCTACTGTTGATGATCTTCTCATATGGGAAAAATCAATATTAAATAATAAGCTAATTTCACAAGAAGCCACTAATCTCTTATTAGATCCTGCTTCATTAATAGGAAACGTTACAACAGGATATTGCCCTGGATTGCATGATAATTATGGTGGGTATGGTCTTGGATGGAAGTTAGAAAATCATCCAAAATATAAGGACATTGTGCTACATGATGGTTACTGGGCAGGTTATTGTACAGGACTTATAAGTTACAAAAACTATAATAAGACCATTATCATGTTAACTAACCTAGATTTTAAAAATGATAAGTTAATAAAGATTCCACATATGGTCACGTTAGCTGTAGAAAAAGTATTATTTAATGAAACAGTGGATTTAGAAGAATTTAAGAAGTTAATCAATTTATAAGTAAAAAAGAAGGAGGGCTTTTCCCTTCTTTTTTAATACAAATATATTTGTAAAACTTAACTTTGTGAATCCCTTCACTTTAACTAACGGAGGCGTTAGTTAAATTAATCCAATATTTAAAAAGAGTCAAAAAAGTACATTGTTTTATTCAATGTATTTTTGGGCTTTTTGTTATTCATCTTACAGTGCTTTTATCTGAACATTAAGAATAATAATCATTGAATTCTTCTTTCTCTAAACTAGCAGGTGAAATTATTTAATTTTAATTAGTTTTAAACTCCTCTCTCTTCCTATGTAACCCAACAATAAACACTTCCGAACCATAATAAACATTTCCGAATCAGATGCGATTTCCGTTAAAATAAACATTTCCGATTTCCGCTTCTGGATCAATAATCTCCCGGGTTTTCCTCCATAGGAATCCGGGATTTTTTCTTCTCTTTTTCAATAGAAATTCAATAGTTTTTCTTTCTTTTTTCCTTACTCTTTTTCTCCTCTATCCTTACTATATCAGGCTTTCTTCAATAGTTTACTCAGGCATGTATTCAATAAGAGACCCAAGGTCTTCACCCTATCTTTTCTCTCTCATTTCTCCATGTTCTATCTTATCTCCCCAATTCATTTTTCCTTTTATTCTTCTTTTCAAAATCGGAGATCTTTATTTTAACTCCCAAAAAAACGTGAAAAAATAACGAAAAACAGGTGAAAAAACGGTCATTTTTGAATCGGAAATTACTCAAAATGGGGGTTCGGTCGGAAATCTTTATTTTAACTGGAACGGTGGAATGCGGGTTGAAGAGGGGAGAAATCGGAAGGGTTTATATTGGTTATACAGATCTGATTTCTGATATTTGTATATCTATGAAAGCTGTGGATTTTCTCAAGATGTCAGAGAAAATAAGTAATCGTATCGAAGTAGCTATGAACAAAAAAGAACAAGAACTTTACATGGGTGTCGACCATAGTGTTCGCCATCTAGGTTACTAAGAATTGTTTTGGGATGAAACCAATTGGCAACCGTTATGTAAGTCGTGCCAAGATAGAAAGACAATGACTGAGGACAGATTCCAAGAGTTCAAATACTGAAAACACTTCCCCATCACGAAAAAAGATATTATGAAGAGTCAAACCTTGTTTCAAGGTAGATTATGAATGCTTTATGAGGAAATAAATAGAAACCCTTTCAAGTTAGCGTTGAAAGGGTTTTTTATATTCACTTTATTCCATATCCATTTGTGAAAGCTGACGAATCAGATCACGTTTTCCGTAAACAACAGCGGTTACCTGAACAATTAAATGATCCTCGTCTAGCCAGAAATAGACTAGAAAATTTTTAACAGGCATTTTACGAATTCCGTAGTTGTGCCATGGTTCTTCTTCAGTGAGGGCAATTCGCTGTGGAAATTCGGAGAGAGAGGAAATCGCATCCTCTAACGTATCCAATAGATGCAGTGCTGTATCTGGGGCTTTTAGTTCAGAAGCAATGTAGTGTGTAATTTGATGTAGCTGTTCTTGTGCCTGTGTTGTGATTTTTACAACGTAGGTTTCAGCCATCGATTATAATTCCCGTCTTAAGTCATTAAATACATCGGCTACAGGACGAGAACGGTTCGCTTTTGCATCTTCAAACCCAGCATGCATCATGGCATTGAATTCTTTTGCATCCATTTCATCGAGAGCAATAGGTGCAGTGGGAATGGAGAGAGGGAATGGGATGCTCTTTGTCATGATGATTTGTTTGTAAAGCATATTGATGACAACAGAAGCAGGCACTCCTAATTGTGACATGATTGCTTCAGCTTTTTCTTTTATTTCTGGTTCAACACGAGCGAGGACATTTGCAGTTTTAGCTGCCATAAATCATTCCACCTTTCTTTTTTCTTTATTGTATGCTTTTGTATAACGGTTAGCAATACAAAACCAAAACTTCCACAAGAAAGAGTAGGGGCGGTCTGAATCTCTACAAGCCAAAACCCCAAAGACCGGCGCCCCATTTCGTGCGGAAAATTGCAGAAATAAAAGGGGCATACCCAAAAAACAAAAATTAGAATGAAAAAAGTAACGAAAGTAGTATTGGATTGGGAAGTTTACCTTTCACTTCTAACAGTACTTTTGCCGAATGATTGCAGAAAAGACTGTAAAAACCTTGCTCAAATACAGGAGTTTGCAGTCTTTTTTCTTGGCTGTTTTCGTAAAGTTTGTTGCTATGACCCGCAGCCAGAATACACTTCGCTGTCTAATTAGACTAATCGTTTTTTGGTAGACTTTGCATTCACGGAATGTCTACAAAATCTAGTTTCAAACAACCATACTATTAAAGAATTAATCAAATGCTGAATCAAAAGAATGGAAGGCAATGATTAAATATAAATAGCAAGAAAGGATGAAAAAAATGATTAAATCGTTTTTAATGATAGGACAGTCGGATTTGCAGAAGTTTTTCTAAAACAAAAAGGGGATATACCAGATTCTGTTTTTAATGTATTAAAAGGTTGTTTTTCTGAGAAGGAAATAAGCGAGTTAGTTGCGTTTATTTGTTTTACGACCTCACAACAGTATTATGGTGCGATGATGAAGTTAGAAGTAGAGGGATAATAACATTTATTTTATTTTTTCTTCAGCTAACTGGTGCGTTAATTCTAGAAGGATTAACGCTATTTTTTATGTAGAAGTTATTGAACTAAATGGGCAGGTTAGTACAAGGTTAAAAATAAACATTGGTAAGTACATTATAATCTTGCAAGAAAATCTAGCAAGATTAGTAAAGAAATCACCTCAAATAAAAAGTACACTCAGGGAAGAGGTGATTTAATGTGTATTTAAAAATTATAAAAAATAATAGAAATGTATTATTTTACTTGTTAGGAGCTGGGACTTCTAGTTTGGGGGATGTTATATCTGGGTTAGCCTTCCTATTTTTAACTTATCAGATGACAGAATCAAGTATACATACAACTGGTGTTGCAATCTCACAAGTAGTCCCTTATCTTTTATTTGGATTAATCGGGGGAGTAATTGCTGATTGGGTAGATAAAAAAAGGATATTAATAAGAATCGATCTTATAAGAGTACCTCTAATATTATCATTAGTGCTATTTCAACAATTAGAGTTGCTGAACTATTGGCATTTAATAATAGTGAGTTTTCTTATTCAGTGTCTAGGCTGTTTTTTTAATCCTGCTCATAGGGCTATATTACCCATTATTACAAGGGAAGAGGAAAGATCTTCTGTTAACAGTTTGCTTGACACAGTTACAAGGGGCATTACTGTATTAGGACCTATTGTTAGTGTAGGCTTAATGAATACCATTAACATTATCCACTTTTTTACTTTCGATGCACTAACATATCTTATAAGTGCTATTCTTATTTATAAAATTCAATTTACAGAAAAAAATATAACAGGCGAAAGTCCAAATCAAAGAAAAATAAGTGATATATTTATCTCAATAAAGGATTTTTCAATTTGGGTGAAAAAACAAACGACAATTCGAACCATATTTATAGTTACAGTAATCATTGTGTTTTTCAATACCTGGGTATGGCAAGTCGGTTTATTACTGCAACTAATCGAAACAACCCCAAATGGAGAGGAATTATACAGCTTACTTTTAGGATGGTATGGTGCTGCTGTAATTGCAGTTAACCTGCTTATCCCATTAATTTGGAAAAAGTTAAGTGTGAAAATTTATCTTTTTGGCTCACTGATTTGGGGTATAGGCATTCTCCTTTTAGGATTTGCGTATAGCCTTCCAATGTTTTTTATAGGGATATTAGTTGCAGCAATAGGCTTACCTATATCTGGCTTATCACGAGTATATTTGTTACAGAAATATCTTCCCGTAGAAAAACTAGGTAGGGGCTTTAGTTTTAATGCATTTCTTCTATATTTATCAAATGCTGTTTCTCTTGGAGTATTCGGATTCATCTCTTCATTCTTGTCTACAAGAATCTTGTTTTTAATATGCGGAATTATGATGGTTATTTGTTCAGGTATTTACTTATTAACCATTTCTCGAAAAGCGCCAGGAGTAATACCATATAATCGCTTAAATAATTGATTGTAAACAGTAACAGATGAAAAACCACAGTCCATTGCAATTTCTAATACAGTGTTATATTTTTTTTTTAGCATTTCCTGACTTTTGACGACTCGGTAAGTTTGTAACCAAGAGTATGGGGAAATCCCTAAGATGTCTTTAAAGTAATGGGCAAATTGAAATTTACTTAAATTCGCTACTTTTGCCATCTCATTCAAGGTCCAAGAATGCTGATAATCTTCTTTTAAAGCTAATATTGTTTTATAAATTTGTGGATCTATTGTTTTATAGGTATTTAAATTTATATCTTGTGTATGGGTTCCAACAGCACTTTTCAGTAACATTAAAGCCAATTGAGTGAAACTGTGTTCCAAAAATATTTCCATAGATTTTGTGTCATCTTTTTCAAGTTGTACGAAATCTAATACAAATCTAACCCAATTTGAAATTTGAGAGTTCTTCTGGATATGTGTAGCAAACTGGATATCATTGTGAACAGGATAGAGAGCTTGAGAAACCTCATTAAGAAAAGAAGGGTTTAATTCAATTAAAAATTTCCTATCGTCTATTGCTAATTGTTTATGTTCATCTAGTGGGTTGAATAAAATAAAATGTTGATTATGAAGGGTAAGCTGACTTCTGTTCGTTTGGTAATCTATCGTTCCCATTAAAGAGTAAATAAATTTATAATAATTATCTGAACGCCAGTTGCTTTCTTGGCCGAAATCTTTTTTATATAAGAAAACTCCATTATTGTTTTCTAGTAATAGTTTTGTTGAACTCACATAATCACCTTCTTAGTTATTATAAAAATTGTATCATAATGGGGAGGAAAATTAATGAAGCATGCATTAGTAGTTGGTGGAACAGGTATGTTATCAGGGGTATCACTCTGGTTATTAGAACAAGGGTATCATGTTTCAATCATCGCTAGGAATTCTGATCGGATGAAGAATTTAATAGAACAAACAGACTTAGATAGTCATGTCACACCACTATTTGTTGATTATAGTAATCATGATGAATTACAAAAGAAAGTGCATGCAACAATAAATAAAAATGGTGCTATTGATATTGTAGTAGCATGGATTCACTCTACTGCTCCAAATGCACTTAATATAATAGCGAAAGAGGTTTTAATTAGTAAAAGTGAATGGGAGTTATTCCATGTTTTAGGCAGTAGTTCAGATCTAAATAAAATTAAGAGAGAAGTTACAATGCCTACGGGTTGTTCATATTATCAAGTTCAATTGGGATTTGTAACAGAGGGTTCCCGTTCAAGGTGGTTAACAAATAAGGAAATTTCAGATGGAATCATTGAAGCGATTAAGAAAAAGAAGAAGATACTAACCATTGGCCAAATTGAACCTTGGGATAAGCACCCGTAAGTCATCAAAACGGAGATTCATTAGGCTTTTGAAGAATTGTACTTAAAGTAAAGGGTGGTTAATCCAATAAGAAGAGTTAACCACCTTATTTTAGAAATTATTGTATTAACATGGCAGGTGAGTTTATGAAAAATAATGTGAAAATAATAAGGATGAAATTGTCAATTACTCAAGAACAGTTAGCTAAAGGAGTAGGAGTCGCTCGACAGACAATCGGATTGATCGAAAATGGAAAACATAGTCCCAGTCTTCAACTTTGTATAGCAATAGCAAATGAACTTAATAAAACACTGGATGATCTCTTTTGGGAGGTGGAGTTGTAATGAAATCTTGGATATCGTTTTTATTGCCAGATGATGAGTATCGGGAGGAAAAGATTTTATATTATTTATCAGAAGGATCATTATCCCATTTTCAAATCTCCTTAGAATTCCCATTATTCTTGACTATCTGGCTTTTAGTTTAGTACCCTCTCTACTTGTTAATTTTTTTGGAGCAGTGCTTGCAGATCGTTTTAATAAAAAGAATATTATTCTATGATGGAACCTATTTTAGGGAGAAAGAGGGGGGAGGGAACTTATCAAATAAATTATGCATTATTCGCTACACCGTCGTGGTTAGTCCTCTCAAACATTTGACAAACAGTCTAATTAGACTATAATATTCTAAGAGTGATTAGTCTAATTAGACTAAATGTGAAATGGATAGACCTTGCTTTCGAGGATAATCTACTAAGATATTGTTTCAAACAACCCAACTATTAAAAAATTGATCAGTAGCTATATTCAAAAAGTATCGAAGGCAATAATTAAAATATGTTCTAAAAGAAAGGATGAAAAAAATGATTAAATCGTTTTTAATGATAGGACAGTCGAATATGGCGGGACGAGGATTTATCCATGAAGTTCCTCCGATTTATAATGAGAGAATACAAATGTTGCGTAATGGAAGATGGCAAATGATGACGGAGCCTGTCAATTATGACCGTCCTGTTTCAGGAATTAGTCTAGTTGGTTCCTTTGCAGAAGCATGGAGTCGCGAAAATCAAGATGATAAGATTGGCCTTATTCCCTGTGCAGAAGGTGGAAGCACGCTAGATGAATGGGCAGTTGATCAACCGCTTTTTCGACATGCAATTACCGAAGCTAAATTTGCTATGGAGAATAGTGAGTTAACAGGAATTCTATGGCATCAAGGAGAAAGCGATAGTATGAATGGGAATTACAAAGTCTATTATAATAAATTATTTTCCATTGTTGAGGCTCTTAGAGTGGAGTTAAATGCTCCAGATATTCCTTTTATTATTGGTGGTTTGGGAGATTTTCTAGGAAAAGAGGGATTTGGGAAATATTCTGCTGAATATAATTTTATTAATCAAGAGCTGCAAAAATTTGCTTTTGAACAAGACAATTGCTATTTTGTCACTGCAGAAGGCTTAACTTCTAATCCAGATGGTATTCATATTGATGCAATTTCTCAAAGAAAATTTGGTTTGCGGTATTTTGAAGCCTTTTCTAAAAAACAACATGTATTGGAACCGTTAAATAATGAAAATGAGTTGATAAACCTTATTCATACTAGAGTAAATACCAAATCAGAAAAGATATATAGGAAGACGCTAGAATTAGCGGTAGGGAAAATTTCATATGACGAATTTGAATCTCAGCTCATACAAATAAACAAGAAGTAAACGATAAAAAAATGCAATAACTATTCCAATACTTTTAAGGAAGAATAAAAGAAGGTGTTTTTTTGATACCATTACTCATTTTAGGCTTATTAAAACAAAAACCAGGTTCTTACGGATACGAATTGTTGGCACTAATGGAAGAGAGACATTATCAATATATAGTGAATTTTACTAAGGGATCCTTCTATTATAATCTTCAACAATTAGAAGAAAAGCAATATATTCAACAAGTGGACCAATTAGATAATACTAGAGAAAAGCGTAATTATATTATCACAGAACTAGGTGATAAAGAATTCGAAAAATTGATGTTTAAGTATGGTTCTAAGACAGATTATATAAATTTATCTTTTTATGCAGCAATGTTATTTGCAGATGAATATACAAAAGAGGAACTAACAAAACTAATAAATATACAAATCGAACAAACGCAAAAGAAAATTTTTTTATTAGAACAAACGCTTCAGCATAATGAAACGATTCCTACTTATTTCAAAAAGATGTTGGAAAATTCACGTTCACATCATTTAGTAAATGTTCAATGGTTTGAAGGATTGCTAAAAGATATAAGTAATGAAAAAAGATAAGAGGCATTGAAATAAAAGTTTGGTTGTGCGAAAGATGGAGATCCTTTCATAGTATACAAGCAAATTCTGTTACATGGTTTGCGACAAAGATAATGAGGCTGGGAAATAAGCATTTCAACTAACAATAAAAACTAACGATTATGTAATTGATTCACGTGAATATTCGTATTTGTTATTTGGATAAAGGTTTAAAAACAAAGTGGAATGGAGTGGAGGACGTTCGACTCCTGCGGGAAGTAGAGGAAAGGCTGAGACCCCGCAGCGCAGCGAGGAGGGCACTAAAAAGTCTAGTTCTCCAAATAAAATGAGGTTTTATTTATTTGAAAGTGAATAATAAGTTGGTTTGGAGAGGCGTCCGCTCGACTCCTACGGGAGATGCGAGAAAGTCCGAGACCCTGCAGGAGCGTAGCGACGAAGCGGCTCGGCGCTCGCCCCGTGGAAAGCGAGCGGTAAGCCTCGGAAAACAAAAACCTACACTAAGTTAGAATGGTTTGGTAACTACCGATTCACCAGGTAATTCACTTTTTCAGTGGCCACGCAGCGAGGAGGCTTAACTTCCTCCCCGGCGCATCGTGCGTCTGTAACGCAATGGAACGACTTAGTTTTTACACTTGACTATATTTAAAAACATAGATAACCATCATGAGAAAGCAGCTTTATTTAAGAGCTAAATTAGAGATAGTTCGTCTTTAAAGTTTGGTTATTTAGTTTTGTCCATGCCTCATTATTATTTTATAATAAAAACACAAAAACTTTCTCCAGGAAGTAAACTATTACCCGTTATTCATAAAATTTTGTTTTTCCAAGTAATTTAATACAGTTTGTGAAAATTCGTGATGAGATTCTTTCGTATATTTTGCAATGGTGTAGATTTGAGCTAGATTTTTTAATCCTAATTGTTCTGTCATTTCTTTCAGTCGAGGGACATCCATATAGCGATTCCAGCCCTTTTCATCCCGTTCTTTATATATTTCAAGAATATCTTGGTCTGAATAATCCTGATAGGTATCATAGTGAACAAGCCCATGCTTTGGCAGTCGATCACGTGGAGCTGGATTTTCTGCAGGATACCCTAAAGAATAGCCTACAATAGGTACAACATTCTCTGGTAAATTTAGAAGTTTGCCGATTTGATCACAATTTGCAAGAGTAGAGCCCATATAGCAAATGCCAAGGCCAGCATTTTCTGCTGCTAAAGCACAGTTTTGTGATACTAATGTTGCATCAATCGCACCTATCATAAAGCTCATATAATTATCAAAATGTACTGGCGCATCATTAAGCTCCAGCCACTTTCTCATTCGATTGAAATCTGCACAAAATGTAAGGAGAATAGGTGCATCCACAACCATGGATTGGTCCATATGTGCACTGTATAATTGATTTTTAAGCTCCTTATCCTTCGTAACAATGATAGAATAAGACTGCATATTACCACTTGATGAGGCACGGATTCCTGCTTCTAAGTTTTGATCCAATAGCTCTTGACTAACTTCCTTATCTTCATATTGTCTTATCGATCTATGGCCATGTATAACATCATTTAATTCCAAACAATCACTCCTAATTTAATATTTGCCTTTTCGCTAAACTATCACTTTCCATTTATTCTATGAGACATCCTCTTAAAATACAGTTTATTTTAAATACTTATAAAATTCCAGTAATTTTTATAGGTGCTTTACGAATTAAATGGTATTCTTTAAGCATATGAATAGCTGAAAAAAAGGAACTTAAATTTTGAAGAAGGGGAATAAAGCATGACAAAAATATCTATTGAAAAACCAAAAAAGGAACATGCGGAAATGATTCGAAAAATTTGTTCAACTGGTTGGCGGCAAACGGTAGAAGGCAAGCTGAGTGAAGAATGTCAGAACCAAACGGTTGATTTTTGGTACAAGCTTAATCGAATAGAAAAAGATATAGAGAATGGGAGCTATTCCTATGTTGCTCTTTTTGATTCTGAAGTAGTTGGCGTAATTGGAGGAGGAATAACGGGAGATAATGTCTCGGAGGTTTTTGTTCTTTATATAGATGAAAAATACCGCTATCAAGGGATTGGAAGACTTTTGCTTGAAGCATTGACGAAAGACCAGGTAGCCCTTGGCGCAACAAGGCAATGGGTTTCTGTACAAGAGGGAAATCACAGGGGAATCCCGTTTTATGAAGCAAGAGGATATATTTTTCAAGAGAAAAAGATAACCGTTACAGAAACAGGAGAAGAGCAGGTATCATTACGATTTGCTAGAGCTATTTCTTAATTAATCATTTGGTTTGTTAAAAAGTAGGGAGGGAGTAGAGTGAATTTAGGAGAACCGATAGCTACTGGAAATACAGCAAAGATTTACTTAAATGATCATAAAATTTTCAAAATATATAAAGACTATCTTCCACCAACGGAATCGGCAATGGAAGCAGCGAAACAAAGGTTTGCTCATTCTTGTGGTTTACCTGTTCCAAAAGTGATAGAAATAACGAAAGTGAACAACAATCAAGTTTTAATAATGGAATACATAAAAGGAAAAACGTTAGGAGATCTCTTGTTTGAGAATCTTGAGATGGCTGAATATTATATGAGCAAGTCTATCGATATCCAACAACAAATTCATCATCATGAAGGAAACGATCTACAACCAATCACGGCAAAGTGGCGTAGACAAATTGAAGGCTCGCATATTTTAGAGGTTGAAACAAAATCACTGATTTTAGCTAAGTTAAAGTTAATGCCGAATGAGACCAGACTCTGCCATGGGGACTATCACCTTTTTAATCTCGTGCAAGCAGATGACAAAGTATGGATAATCGATTGGGTAGATGCTGGAGCAGGAGATGTTCGGGCAGATATATGTAGAACCTATCTCCTCTATTTGGAAAATCATCAGGAACTAGCTGATTTATATTTGAATATCTATTGTAGCAAGACCGGGGATACAAAAGAGGCGATATTAGAATGGATGCCCATCATTGCAGCCGCACGATTAAGCGAAAATGATTCTCCAGCAAATAAAGACAAGCTTTTGAAGATTATTAATCGTTATATAGGATAACGAAAGTGAAACTTAAACCATTTTCATACGTAAAGATATAGGAAGATAACAAATTAAAGAGGTATTATGGGATTTGTCGAGGTTTTCACGTAAGGTTATACATTTAAGAATAAGGAGTGGTTGAATATGGAAAGTAAAGGCTGTGTGAAATGCGGTGGAACGGAAGTAGGTACAAAAGATGTAGCAATGACAGGAACAGGCTTATCGAAGCTAATGGATATTCAGCATAATACATTTACTGTTGTTTTTTGCAAAAAATGTGGGTATTCAGAGTTCTATAATAAACAAACATCAAAAGGTTCTAATATTCTAGATTTGTTCTTGGGGTAAGTCCCCAAGCTAATAGACGGAAAAATCCTAACGTAATGAAGATGAAAAGAGACCAGTTGTGTAATGGTCTCTTTCATTTTGTCTACATATTTGAAAACGAAAATATGGAAAGCCTTATAGGGAATAATTATAATAAAGATATTCATAAAAATCTAAACATAGTGAGTGAAAAATGAAACAATCAAATGAGAAATTGAAAAGCATGGAGAGAACAAATTACCTAGTTGCTGCCTTTTTTATGGTGGCATTAGGACTTTTCTCCAGACGATTTAGTAATCTACTTCCGGACTTTATTAGTCAACATGCAGGAGACATGTTGTGGTCAATGATGATTTATTTTGGCTTTCGTTTTCTTCTTGGGGGAAAAAAAATCCTGCTTGCTATGGTAGGTAGTATCCTATTTTGTTTTGGAATAGAATTCAGTCAATTATATCAAGCAGATTGGATAAATGAGCTCAGAAATTCGACAATGGGTGCGTTGATATTAGGAAGGGGATTCCTTGTCGTTGATCTAGTCCGCTATTTATCTGGGATAGCAATAGCATGTCTGGTGGATAAATTATTAATTTGCAGAAAAAGATGATAGGTAAGCTAGAGTCCATTTTTTTAAAATGATACGCTTGTAAAGTCATTATAAGATATAACTTACTTCATTTAATGGAGCCATAGATTTAGAATAGGAGTCGCTTGCAAAATGAATAAAACGATTGGAATATTAGCACATGTCGATGCAGGAAAAACTACTTTTTCCGAACAGCTTCTTTATCACACAAATAGTATAAAAAAACGAGGGCGTGTGGATCATCAAAGTGCATTTTTAGATAGTCATCTAATTGAAAAACAACGAGGTATCACCGTTTTTGCTGACCAAGGCATGATTGAACATGGAAATTCAACGTATTATTTAATCGATACCCCAGGACATGTTGATTTCTCTCCAGAAATGGAAAGAGCGATTCAAGTAATGGATTTTGCGATTGTCATTATTAGTGCAGTAGAGGGCATCGAGGGCCATACGGAAACAGTTTGGAGTCTTTTAAAAATACATCAGATTCCGACGTTTTTCTTTATCAATAAAGTGGACCGAACTGGAGCGGATGTAGAGCGTGTTCTCACAGAAATACGTTCACAATTTACGACCGAGGTATTTGATATATCCTCATTTGATGGCAGTAATATGTCTGAAGAGCTTATTGAATTTATGGCTGAACGAGACGAAGAGCTTCTTGATTACTATATGGATAAAGGCTCTCAACCAACACTTTGGATCGACAAAATGCAGGAAATGATTCGTTCTTCTCGTCTTTATCCTTGTGGCTATGGATCTGCCTTACAAGATATCGGGGTAAAGGAATTTTTCCATTGTTTTGATCATTTGACGACAACATTGTACAAAAAGGATGAGCCGTTTTCAGGAAGGGTTTATAAAATTCGCTATGATGATTCTGGAACGAGGATTACCTTTATGAAAGCTAAAAGTGGAACGTTGCGTGTGAGAGAGGAGCTTATGTATGGAAATGGTGACATGGAGAAAGTCACACAAATACGTAAATATAATGGGACTCAATTTCAGCAAGTAAATGAAGTCAATGCTGGAGAGCTTTTTGCTGTAACAGGCCTTACAAATGCAGCTGTAGGCGATGGAGTCGGAGAACTTCTGGAGAAAGCAGAGTATGAATTAGTGCCAACTCTTCGTTCTAGGGTAGTTTTAGAACCAAGGATGAATAAAAAGGATGCCCTTACATTTTTTAAACTATTAGAAGCAGAGGATCCTTCCCTTCATGTGACATGGGAAGAAAAGCTGCAAGATATCCATTTACATGTTATGGGAAAAATACAGCTAGAGGTTCTTCGGGAAATCATATTTGAAAGATTTGCTATCCAGGTTCAGTTTGAACGGCCGGAAATTTTGTATAAAGAAACGATTGAGACAGACACTATCGGTTATGGACACTTTGAGCCATTGCGTCATTATGCGGAAGTACATCTTCAATTAGAGCCAGGTAAAAGGAATTGCGGGATTGTATTTGAGAGCAATTGTCATACAGATGATTTGTCTATTGCTATTCAAAATCTCATTTGCCAGCATCTCTTTGAGAGGGAGCATCATGGGATTTTAACAGGATCTCCGTTAACGGATATAAAAGTCACTCTGTTAACGGGAAGAGCGCATAATAAACATACACATGGCGGAGATTTCAGAGAAGCTACCTTTCGAGCATTACGCCAAGGTTTAGAAAAAGTACGTAACCGCTTATTAGAACCGTATTATTCCTTTAAAATAAAAGTAGATATAGAACAAATGGGCAGGGTTTTGTCTGACATTCAAACAGCATATGGGGAATTTAATACGCCTGAAACTATAGACGAGAAAGCAGTTCTCACAGGTAAGGTTCCTGTTGCTACCTTTATGGAATATAGTACGACACTTGCATCATTCACACAAGGAAAAGGGCAGCTTTCCTTAACATTTGCAGGTTATTATCCTTGTCATAACGAAGAGGATGTGATCGACAGGCTAGGCTATGATAAAAATGCTGATCCGGAATATACATCCTCCTCCATTTTTTGTGCAAAAGGAGCTGGATATACCGTTACTTGGGAAGAGGCAGAAGCGATGATGCATTGTCCAAAGAAGGCGGGAATGAATTCATGATTATTCGAAAGTTAGAACAAGAGGAAAGTCCTCCCATTGAATTATTATTAACAGCAGATCCATCTGAACGTCTAGTAAAGGAATATCTTAAAACGGGTATATGTTATATTGCGGAAGAAAAGAATCAATGGATTGGTGTCTATGTGTTGTTACCTATAAAGGAAGAATCAATCGAGTTAATAAATCTAGCGGTTGTTGAAATCTATCAAGGAAAAGGATTAGGGAAAAAATTAGTGATGCATGCGGTGAAGGAAGCGAAAAAGCTAGGATATAAAGTGATAGAAGTAGGTACTGGCAATAGTAGTATTGGTCAACTTGCACTCTATCAAAAATGTGGGTTTCGATTCAATCGAATAGATAAAGATTTTTTTCTCATAAACTATGAGGAAGAAATCTATGAAAATGGAATCCAGTGTGTGGATATGATAAGGCTGATACAGGATATATAATCCATTTTAGAAAAAGATAAATATTAGTAATTGACAGAAATATTACAAAGGTAACAAACTGTAATATTCCCTTCTAGCCCTACGGAATGCTAGAGAATATTCGAAAATTACTAGCTTGCTTGTAAACTAATTTTAAAAAGAATGACTTACTATTTTAATAGAATTGTAATTTAGAAACCTCTTTCATGTGTTATAACAATAGAGAAAGGGGTTTTTAGATGCGTTCCTTAAAAAAACTAATGGCCATTTCGCTAAGCAGTGTCATCTTTTTGGCATCAGCGATTATGGTACAAGCAGAAACGAGTCAAGAAACACTTAACAAAGCGAAAAATCAATTGAACCAAAATGAGCAATTGATTAACGAAAAAGAAGCAGAAAAGCAAAAAACTTTAAAAGAGTTGGAAACTGTTCAAGAAGACTTAAAAGCCGTTGAAACAGTAATGCAGCAAAATAAAGAAAAAATAGCGAATCTGCAAGCAAAAATTGAAGAAACGAAACAACAGATAGAGAAAAAGAAAGAAGAGATTGTTGTTTTAGAAGATAAAGTACTAGCACGTAAAGACGTTATGAAAGAGCGTCTAGTATCCTTGCAGAATACAGACCAAACGAACGTCGTTTTAGAAGTACTATTGAATGCAAAGGACTTCGCTGACTTTATTAGTAGAGCAACAGCTATTTCGCTTATTTTTGATGGTGATAAAGATATATTAGAGCAGCAGCAAGCAGATCTTGAGAAAATTGAAGAAGAGAAACTAGCAATTGATCTGAAAGAAGAAGAACTAACAGGCCAATATGATCAACTAGCTGCTTCTCAAAATGATCTGCAACAAAATCTAGCTAAGAGACAAGAAGCACTTTCAGCTGTGCAGAAAAAGTTTGCGGCAGTTTCAAAAGAAGTGGAACTAGCTGAAAGCGAAAAAAATGTCGTGCTTGCACAAATTAATGAAGCAGATTCTGCATTAAAGCAAGAACAAAAAGAAGCAAAGAAGAATAATGCAGGGAAGGCAGCTTCAACAAGTAAAGTGGCAAGTGTATCAAGTAAAGCATCTTCTAGTAAATCGACTAGCAAGTCTTCTAGTAATAAAGATGTTATTTATGTAACGGCTACTGCTTATAGTCATGAAGATACAAAATCTGATTATACAGCACTTGGATATAATATAAAAAAGAATAAGAATATGAAGTTAATTGCAGTCGATCCATCTGTCATCCCATTAGGTTCGAAAGTTTGGGTAGAAGGATATGGAGAAGCCATTGCAGGAGATACTGGTGGGGCTATTAAGGGACATAAAATAGATGTTTTAATGCCTTCAACCAAAAAAGCAAAGGCTTGGGGACGCAAAACTGTGAAAATAAAAATATTGAACTAATTTACTATTACTTTTTATCTTAATATGCAAGACTCTTTATTATGAAGAGTCTTTTTTTATTTTGGCGGAGAATTTATATGCAAAAAAGGAGGAGTGCTATTAGGCACTCCTTAAATCTATCAATTTCAAGGGGGGACTTGAAAAAGCTATTAATGACTATATAATTATCATACCCATATATTATGAATAATATATGACGAAATTATCAATAATTTATAAATAAATTGTTAAGATTAACTGGATATGGAATAGCTTACGATAGTGTTTAGCATTTCTCACTTTTTAGTCTATTTTTTAAGTTTTTCCCACGTATCATCTAATGATTTCATTGTTTCCTCACGTGATTTTTGATTTCCGACATATGCCTGTAGACTAGCACCGAACTCTTGGCCAGCACCATCAGGATACTTCATAAATTGCCATGTATAGGTTTTTCCTTCCTGTGAATACTTTTGAATTTCAGCTCCTAATGGACCAATGTCATCTGCGGTTGCTTGGATTGTTTCAAATGCAGGAACATACTTAAAATCTTTTACAATCGAGTCTTTTGCAAAATCGGAAGTTACCATCCAGTTTAAGAAATCTAATGCTGCTTCTTTGTCTTTTTCAGGGGCATCTTTATGAACGACCCAGTTTGTAGGTACATCAACCATTAGTTTATCTGATTTTTCTTCATCATCACTTAATGGCATTGGAATAAAGCCTACTTCTAAGTTAGGAGTAATTTTATCTATCATTGGTTGAATCCAGTTACCTTGTTGAATCATTGCTGTTTCGCCAGTTGCAAACAAGGTTACTTGTGTATTATAGTCTGTTGTTAACGGGTTTTTATTACCGTAGTCTATAGTTAAATCTAGTAAATCAAAGAATTTATTAAAGTGCTCATTGCCTGCGATTTTTGTAGAGCCATCATTTAATCCTTTAATAAATGCATCTGCATCATCTTGATAAGCAAAGGGTACATTCAGTCCATGATTAGCTAATACCCACCATTCTCCATACCCAATTGAAAAAGGAGTAATGCCAGCAGCTTTTAATTTTTCTGCTGCAGTTTCTAATTCAGAAAAAGTAGTTGGTAATTCGGTAATTCCTGCTTTTTTAAATAACTCTTTATTGTAGGCAAAACCATATCCTTCTAGATTCACAGGCTGACCATAGATTTTTCCATCAACTGTCATCGGCACTAACGCACTTTCGTAAGCATCATCTACCCATGGTTGATCCGATAAATCTTCTAATTTATCTAGCCAAGTCAACGCCTCTTGATATCCACCATTTCCAAAAATATCAGGAGCCGTATTAGACGCGAATTTCGCTTTTAAGGCTGCTGTTCCATCTGCACCTCCACCGACTGTTTCAATATTAAATGTTACATTTGGATGTTCTTTTGTATATTGGTCTGTTAGTGCTTTTAATTGATCAGCTATTTCTACTTTCCCATTAAATAAGTCAACCACTACTTTATCATCTTTACTAGATTCATTATTACTTGAAGCCCCTTCATTGGAACAAGCACTTGCAAAAAGAAGGGAAGCAGTTAAGATACCAGTTAATAAGGAATACTTTTTCATTTTTTTGAATTTCATTTGGTTTCCTCCTAGTTATAGAAAATAACTTATTTATTTGGAAGAGGCAGCTTTATAATAAAAGAATTAATTATGAAAACAACCTCTTTGTTCCTTATTTAATAGACCCGCTAGTAATGCCTTGGATAATGTGTTTTTGCATAGAAAAGAAGAAAATTAATAATGGGATGATTCCTATCATAAGTGCGGCTAATGCAAGATCCCATTGTTTTGTATATTGACCAAAGAAAAAGAATGTAGCAAGTGGAATCGTCCGCAATTCTGGATTTTGTAATACGAGTGATGGTAATAAATAGTCATTCCATATCCATAAGCTATTTAAGATAATGATTGTTACTGTAATCGGTTTTAATAATGGAAAAACAATTCTCCAAAATACTCCAAACCGTGAGCAACCATCTATAATAGCTGCTTCTTCTAATTCCACTGGAATTCCTTTAATAAAACCATGGTATAAAAAGATTGTCATCCCAGACCCAAATCCTAGATACATGAACACTAGACCCCAAATACTGTTAAGTAAGTGTAAGCTAGATGCTGTTTTAATAAGTGGAATCATAATCGATTGGAAAGGAATAATCATTGCGGCAACAAAGGCCATAAAGATGATATTACTTATTTTCTTTTTTGTTCTGACAAGCATGTAAGCGGCCATCGAACAGAACACTACTAATACAAGATTGCTTGCAATAGTTACAAGAAGAGAGTTGCTAAATACTTTAAGAAAATTTAACTTTTCAAAAGCATTTAGATAATTTTCAAAATGAAGTGAACTTGGTAATGCAGATGTATTGGTTAATATTTCGGCAAAAGATTTTAGTGAATTCGAAATAACATAATAAAATGGAATTAAAAATAGCAAGCCTAATATTATACCGAAGATTTCCACCAATAAAGTTTTGCTAGTGTATTTATTCTCCATCAAGATTCCACCTCTTTTTTCTTTGTAATCATAACCTGTATAATGGAGATGGTTGCTACGACAATAAAGAAGATAAGTGCTTTTGCTTCCCCGATTCCGTAGCGATTATTTACAAATGCCTCTGTATAAATATTAAGCGCTAACATTTCTGTTGATTTAAACGGCCCTCCATTTGTTAAGGAAAGATTCGCATCAAATATTTTAAATGAAGATGCAGTTGTTAAGAATAAACAGATGGTGACTGCCGGTGCTACGAGCGGGATTTTAATATTTCGTAAGACTTGAAAATGGTTCGCTCCATCGATTTTTGCTGCTTCGATTAGTTCTTTCGGAATATTTTGTAAGGCTGCAATATAAATGAGCATAATATATCCTGCACCCTGCCATACGCTGACAATTACAATTCCCCAAAAGGCAGTATTTTTATCTCCTAACCAAGCGAGCTCAAATAGTGGAATTCCAGTTAGTTCCCCAATAGAGGCAAACCCTCTAATGAATATAAATTGCCAGATAAATCCGAGTAAGAGGCCGCCAAGTAGATTAGGCATAAAAAACACCGTACGTAATAAATTACTAGATTTTAGTTTTTGCGTTACAAGCAAGGCTAGACCAAAGCCAATTGTGTTTGTCAAAATAATTGCCACAATGGTATACAGAGCAGTGAGTTTGAAAGATTGGAGAAACTGAGTATCTTCTGTGAATATGTACTGAAAGTTTTCCAATCCTACCCATTTGATTTCTCCTGTAATTCCATTCCAATCAGTAAATGAGTAATAAATACCAGAAAAGAATGGAACGAGAACAACTATTGTAAACGCAATAAAGACTGGACCTACAAAAAGGGAAAACAACCCTACTTCCTTCCATTTTTTCTTTCTCTTTGTAGAGAGTGAATGTTTTCTGCTCACATTTGACTGTTGAACAAGGGGGGGGATTATTTTTTCTACATTATTTTGATTATTCACTTTCTGCACCTCCTGTATTTATAATATAATGAGATTAATAAAACAAGTAACCGTTTACATTGACGAGTAAGGTGTAATATATTGACCAATCCTTATGTATTATTTTTATATGGATACAATTTTGAGAGGGGGAAGAGAATTTATAGAATGACTTCTTTTAGTGCTGTGTATTGGAACGATGAAGTTGTTTGAAATTTCTCGATCATAAATGAAATGGGGTATACGGAAAAAACTGATGATTTTCTTACTTCTTGCTACTATTCTTCCTTTTGGTACCGGCATACTCCTTACTTATTATCAGACGATAAAGAATATTAACAAAGAGTCCCTTTCTTATAACACAGAGTTAATGGTAAAAGGAAGGGAAGAACTAACTACTTACTTAGAGGATATTGCATTAATATCCACTGTATTATATCGTTATACTCCTTTCATGAATGTGTTGACTCAAGGGGTCGGAGAGAATAACAAAGATAATATGGAGGAGGTACGTCGTGTATTAGCATATGTATATAATTCTCGTTCTGAGATTGAACAGATGCATTTATATATTAATAAAGGAAGAGACTCTTTTACAAATTATCACTCTCGAATAAGTGGAAGAGGGAAAAATCAAACAATCTATTTGCATCCTTATTATCGTAAATTAGAGCAGGATAAAACAAACTATTCATTAATAGAACCACCACATACGATATATAGTTATAATGGATTGTCCATTATCCCTAACTCAGAGAAATCAACTGTCCTATCTTTTCATAACAAAATTAGAAATGTGCCATCTAACGATATTCTAGGGTTTATGTCTATTGATATAAATCTTTCAAAAATAAATGGAATTGTGAATAGGCTATATAAGGATAATGAAAATCTTTCCATTATAAATGAGAACGGAACGATTATTTACTCTTCTAATAAGGCTTTAATAGGGGAGAAAAGTCAGGATGAATGGGTTTATGCAGTACAGAATAATCCTCATCAAAATAGCATGAATTGGGATAGAAAGGATTTTTCAGGAGTAATCTTTTATGAAAATATTGCTGTTCAAGATAATAGTTGGTATATGATAAAAAGCATTCCTTACTCCAGTCTTTACAAAAGCGCAAAGGAAACGGCATATATGAATACGATTATTGCCTTAGTAGCTTTAATCATTGTTTTAATCATAACGATAATCATCTCCTTTAAAATCACAGCTCCCATTAAGGTTTTAATCGATAATATGAAAAAGGTGGAGCAAGGCATTTTTGAGACTGATTTTGAAATCAGAGGAAATGATGAAATTGGCATGCTTGGTAGACGGTTTAAATCGATGGTTTTACAAATCAATAGGTTAATAGACCAAGAATATAAATTACAATTGGAAAATAAATCAGCTCAACTGAAAGTATTACAATCACAGATAAATCCGCATTTTTTATACAATAGCTTTCAGTCTATTGGCACACTTGCACTAAAGATGAAGGCAATTCCTGTTTATTCACTATTGACTTCTCTATCGGATATGATGCGATACAGTATGAATATGAGAGAAGAAATGGTCCTATTCTCTCAAGAAATAAAGCACACTAAATCATACCTTGGTCTGCAGAAACAAAGATTTGAAGAAGAGCTGAACATAACGATGAACATTTCACCGGATACGAAAGAAATATTCGTTCCAAAAATGATTCTCCAACCAATCGTTGAAAACTGCTTTAAACATGGATTTAGCGATACGATGGAGGATGCAACAATATCCATCTGTTCTTATATAAAGGAGGGGCAATTAATATTTAGTGTTCAGGATAATGGAAGAGGTGTAAAAAAAGAAAAATTGGAGGTCATTCGTAAAGGATTGTATCGAAAAGAAACGATGAAGGAGGGAAAAGAACAAGACTCAATTGGTCTAAAAAATATTTACGATCGCTTGCAGCTTTACTATGGGGAACAAGCGACCTTAGTAATGGAAAGTGTGGAGAATAAAGAGTTTACAGTAATGGTTCGTATTCCAGTATCTTTACAAGAGGGAGTGGGAGGATATGAGGGCACTAATCGTTGATGATGAAAAGCATGTACGAGAAGGAATTAAGCTTCTTGCTGATTGGGAAGGAAATGAGATTACGGAAATTTACGAAGCAAGTAATGGAGAAGATGCCATTAAAATTATTCGATCATTAAATCCTGAAATAATATTCTCTGACATGAAAATGCCGAAATTGGATGGAACTCAGCTTTTAAAATGGATGGATGAGCATTACTGTGAAGGGAAAACCATTGTTGTTACCGGTTATGATGATTATCATTATATGCGAAAAGCGATGCATTATGGTAGCTCAGACTATTTGTTGAAACCAATCGATCCTGAAATGTTGAATGATACATTGATAAGGGTAGTGAAAGAGTGGAAAGAGGAGGAGAAGGAAAGAATAAATAAACGTAGTAAAAACCAGCTTATTAATAAAATGAAGCCGGCATATCGAGACCAAAAGTTAACGCAGATTATTAACAATGTTCCAGTGGACAAATTTGTATGGGAAGAATTTCGTTTAACGAAGGCAACGGCATATACCATTGGGCTTCTACAAGTAAGTAATATAGCCGTTGAGCAATTTGGTGGAGATAAAGATATTACCTTTTTTACGCTATTAAATATAATAAATGAGCAACTCAGCAAAAAAAGTGGTGGAATTGCATTCAGATATATAACAAGTAAAGGGGAAATTGTCCTTCTTTTAAAAAAAAATAAAAAAGAATCACTTATCATAGCTAAGGAAATACAAATTAATATTCAGCAATTATTAGGTTTGACTTGTACGATTGCAATAGGGATCGAAGTAAACTCTGCAGTACAGTTGAGTCTTTCTTATCAACATGCTAAGTCTATGATAATGAATAGAAATGTTTTAAGAAATAACCAAGAAAAAATTGTGATAAATAATGATGAAATAGAGATTAAAAGTTTAATGGATTATGGTAGTTCTATTAAAATTGCCATACAAACAGGTGAAATGGATGCTTTTCATTCACTTATTGGACAAATTCAAACAGATTTCATTCAAAAAAAGCAATTATGCCTCAGGCAGCTTTTCCATTTGGAAAATGAATATCAGATGCTAAGTGCTAGATGGTACAAAGAATTTAATATTCCCTTTAGCCTACCTACAGATTTAGAGGAGAGAATTCAGTCATTTATTGATAAAGAAGATGTATTTCAGTTAGAAGCATATAAAGACAGGAAGAAAAGAGAAATTGCATTGTTTCTTAGACGAGTAAAAAGACAAAATAAAAGAACGTCCAAAAATATTATCCAAGAAATTGAAAAGTACATAAAAATGAATTTTCATCGGGAGATTAAACTTCAGGAAATTTCAGAGCGTTTCTACATAAGCAGAGAATATATATCGAGAAAATTTAAACAGGAATATCATATAAATATTTCTGAGTATTTAGTATCCATACGCATACAAAAAGCGCAAGAATTATTGGAAAATAGTAATCTAAAGGTGTATGATATTGCAAATATGATCGGCTATCAAGACGATAAATATTTTCGCAAAGTATTTAAAAAAATAGTTGGCATCTCCCCAAACGAATATCGTGAAAAGAAAAAATAGATAAGTTAAAGTAAAATTTTATACGTTGATCTACTCGGAGGTATTTAGAAATTAAAAAGAAAGGTGTTTTAAGTGAACTACGATAAAATATTACATATCGAAACCGAAAAAATGCAATTAGGATTCAATAAATCGTACCATTATCACCGGTATGAACCTACTCCATACGAGCATCTAGAACAGCTGTTTCAAGAATTTCCGCTTTACGAGACTGATCATATAGTTGATTTTGGATGCGGGAAAGGTCGATTAAACTTTTTTATTCATTATTTATTTCAATCTACTGTAACTGGAATAGAAATGAATGAAGAATATTATCAAGATGCTTTGGTAAATTTAGAACACTATTCAAAAAACAGGAAGAGTAGGAAAGAGAAGATACGCTTTCTGTTAGGGAAAGCAGAGGATTATTCAATACAGCCACAAGATAATTATTTTTATTTCTTTAATCCTTTTTCTCTGCCACTCTTTCAAAAGATTGTCAGCAATATAATGTATTCGCTAGAAGAAAACAGTCGCCTGGTGAAAGTCATTCTCTATTACCCCTCAGATGAATATCAATTTTTTATGGAGAGCCATCCATTTTTTGAAAAAGAGGGGGAGGTAAAAGTAGGGAATAAAAAGGATAAGGACAAGTTTATAATATATAAGTCTATGTATTGGTAGAAGAAATTTATAGTATGGGTTAACATTTTTATATTTGTTTATGTTTTCCATGTAATATAATACCAAAATGAAACCATTGTCTAAAATAGATTTATCCTTTATATTCAAGTATATAAGTAAAAAGACTTAGGATAAAAGTCATTTTAAATTTGTAAAATACGTAAATGGGAACAGCTGCTAATTCAAGAATGATATCCCTCATAGACGTATTTATAGAGGGGAAATTACTATTTTTACATTGCCAAGTGTCGATCAAGTAACCTATATACAGGTTGAATATTCAGTTCCTATCATTGCTTTATCTGTATTTATTGCATGTTTAGCTTCATATACGTCCCTTTCTATGAATGAACGAATCGTTTATCATAGTTTTTTTCATCGCTATATATGGTTAGGTTTAGCGGCGATTACGATGGGCTTCGGGATTTGGTCTATGCATTTTATTGGGATGAGCGCGGCTAAGCTTCCGATTGAAATGACTTTCAATATACCATTAACGATTCTTTCCTTAGTGCCAGCTATATTAGCTACATTTTTGGCTTTCAGTATATCTAGTAAGGCAAAGAATTCTAGTAAATGGATTGCTTTTGCTGGAATCTTTATGGGGATTGGCATAAGTAGCATGCATTATATTGGAATGAAAGCAATGAAGTCAGAGGCTGATTATGCCTACCATTTAGGCTATTTTATTTTATCCATTTTCATTGCTATAATAGCTTCTTTTTTTTCGCTGTTTATCTTTATGAAGCTACAAAGATATATGAATAATTTTATCGTGAAAATTGTTACCTCCCTTTTGATGGGGGGAGCGATATCAAGTATGCATTATGCAGGGATGTATGCCATTCGATATTATGTAGATACAGAAATGGAACTTACCCATACGCACTCACACCATGTTAGTATAAAAGCAATTATTATTGGTGTAACAATCGGTATCTTTGTTATTTTATTATTCTCTATTTTGTCTAGCCTATTGGATCGCTATGTTGATTATCGCTTAAATTACTTTGATGCATTAACAAAGCTTCCAAACCGAAGACAGTTCGAAAAGTTGATCGAATCCTCCACTTATTTTAGTGGTCTGGCAATCCTTCATATACATGACTTAAATAAATGGAATGGTAAGTATGGTTATTACTTTGGAGATAAAATTATAGGTTATATCGAAGAATTATGTACGAAACTAATACAAACGAATGTAGAATTGTTCCGAATAGAGGGAAATCGTTTTGCGATTGTCAGTACAACTAATGAAGCCTTAGATAAATTAATGTTGGAATTAAATCAATTAACTGCTATTTTATCTAATCCGGTAACTATTGATGATCGAATCATCAAAGTAGAGACAGCAATTGCATTATCAGTCAATGAGAAAAAAGCAACTTCCAAGCAGCTATATGAAAATGCTGTCGCTGTTTTAACACATTATTCCATTCGCTTTGAAAATGAAATCATCCTGTATGATCCAGAAAAACATAAACAGACTTTTGCTAAACATCTTGTGAATGAGATAGAGGATGCCCTATTAGAAAAGCATTTATATTTAGTTTATCAGCCTAAAGTATTTCTAAAGTCAAGGGAAGTCGCTGGATTAGAAGCTTTATTAAGATGGAAGCATCCTTTGTATGGAGAGTTGTCGCCAGATGTGTTTATCCCGATTTTAGAAGCATCTGATAAAATGTATGATGTCACAGATTGGATTATTGAAGAGGTATCTAAACAAATAGATGTATGGCAACAGCAAGATAGATATATACCAGTAGCTATTAATATACCTGGCTCCTATGTAACCTCACCAAGGCTAATGACAAGCTTAACCACTAATGTAGAGAAATACAAGTTAATGCCCCATTTGATTGAGTTAGAAATAACAGAAACAAGTGCAGTTGGTAATATTGAAGGGGCAATTCAATCTGTTCAGGCTTTTAGAAATGTTGGCTTTACAGTAACACTGGATGATTTCGGAACAGGGGTTTCCTCTTTATCTTATTTGAAAAGAATTCCTGTAAACACCTTGAAAATTGATAAATCCTTTATTGATGGGGTTCCGGAGTCCCAAAAAGACGGAGAAATTATTAAAGCAATCATAGCTCTCGGAAGTTCCTTGCATTTGAGCATTGTAATAGAAGGGGTAGAAAGAGAAGAACAGATTAACTATTTAGCTTCTATAAATGAATGGCCAATTATCCAAGGATATTATTATGCGAGGCCAATGACTGTCTTTGCTTTGGAAGAGTGGCTATTCCATTTTCAAAAGGGTGAAACGGATATTCAGCAATAAGAGGAATCAAGATCATCCGTATCGATGTAAAAGAAAGGATGATCTTTCTTTTTGCAAAAGTATCTGTATTTTGTAACTGGGATTTTGTAGAATGAATTCATTCTCTTATGTGGGAGAGCTATTCTGCGTAAAGTTTAATATCTTTAGAGAATACCCTTGTCTTTTCGCTATCACAGGAATGCTTTTCTAATGGAAGAGATGTTGAACGTGGAGCAGTTACTTTTCTAGTTTTTGCGAAGAAAGACTGATAAAATATGAAAGAGAAACAACAAAAGATCATTACTAAAAATAGGCTGTTTAGTACGAAACTCATTTATGCATCCTCCTTTGATTGTACCGATAACTTAACTATACAGTTGATTAATGAAGACAATATAAAGAAAGAGTTAATTTTAAATGGAATCCGTGTAAAGAAAAAAAGCTATTGAATAAAAGGCTGTTTTCTAAAAGATTGTTGCCTTTTCAATAGGAAAAATAAATTTATTAGAAATATGGAGCAGCCTGAATACACGTAGACTCCTATGGGATTAGCGAGAAAGGCGAGACCCCGCAGGCGAAGCCGAGGAGGCTTGCCGCTCGCCCCATGGAAAGCGTAGTGTATTTAGGCTGCGGGTGATAGCAACAAACTTTACGAAAACAGCCAAATAAAAAGAGGTGGATCGATGTATTTATCAGTGAAGGAAACTGCAGAATTGCTTGCTGTTTCAGAAATCAAGGTGAAAAATCTGATTTTACAAAATCAAATTAGAGCAATTTTTGATGGAGCCGATTATCTTATTAACAAAGAGCAATTTAATACACATTTTAAGCAAGTAGAAAAATATAAAAAGTTTGTGGAAGAAGTATGGAGTGAGCCGATTCCAGAAGATTTAGACATTAAAGATGAGGATTAAAAAGCTATTATTAAATAAATAGGATATCTTCGCATGAAACCATAAGGTTTTGCAGAGATATCCTTATATTAGATTTACACTTCTAGCCAAGAATGGGACCAATTTTCAATTTCTTTCATAATTGGCTCTAATGAACGCCCTTTTTCTGTTAAAGAATATTCAATTCTAACAGGAGTTTCAGGATATACCACTCTTGCTACAATTCCAGCTTGCTCTAAATCCTTTAATCTCTCCGATAAAAGTCTTCCGCTTATTCCAATGGAGGATTCCATAGTACAGAAACGTTGAGGACCATTCAATAGCTGATAAATAATTAAACCAGTCCAGCGTTGGCTTAAAATACTCATTGCTTTTTCAAACCTTGGACAAATTGTCATTTGGTTCATTTTAATATCCCCCCTTCCAATAATTATACAATAAATATTATTTTAAGTAAAAATATTATGAATTGTAATTAGATTACTTTACAATCGTTTATTATTAAAATAAAATTACTTACATAAAGTAAGTACGAAAGATGGTTAGGAGGAGAAAGAAATGACATTTCACAGAACCCCAAATATCTATGCAAAAAGTGTCAAGTTAAAGGTAGCTGATTTAGAAGAGTCACTATTATTTTACCAAAATGTGATTGGTCTTTCGATTGCAAGCAAAGAGAAGAAACAAGCAGCATTACGTGCAGGAACAGGGGAAGCATTTTTATTTATCGAGGAATTAGATCAAGTCGAGCCCAAGAAAATGCGGACAACAGGACTTTATCATTTAGCAATATTAGTCCCTTCCAGAGAGCAGCTTGGAAATGTATTTAAGCATTTGCTAGAAACAGGATATCCATTACAAGGTGCCTCTGATCATTATGTCAGTGAAGCAATCTATTTAGCTGATCCGGATGGAAACGGAATTGAAATATATTGCGATAAAAATCCAGCAGATTGGCAATGGGATGGCAACTTTGTAAGAATGGATACGGCCTATATGGACACAAAAGGAGTGCTTGCAGCTTCTAGTAATAGCAAATGGAATGGTCTTCCTGATGGAACTATTCTTGGTCATATTCACTTACATGTTGCAGAATTAGAAGAAACAGTTGATTTTTATGTAAAAGGATTGGGCTTTGATGTCGTTCAAAAATATGGATCTCAGGCATTTTTTCTTTCCACTGGCCGCTATCACCATCACATCGGTTTAAATGTCTGGAACGGTATTGGTGCACCTGTTCCAAAGAAAAATCATGTTGGTTTAGCTTATTATGATTTACAGATACCTAGTGAGGAAAAGCTTGAAGAATTGACACAAAGATTGACAGAGCTTGGAGCAACTCTCACAAAGGATAAGGATAATTTATACACATATGATCCTTCGGGAAATATGATTCGTTTGGTTACTGCTTAAAAAATAAAAAAATTGCATATTTCCCCTAATCTTATTAAACTTTTAATTAAAGAATATGAAAATTCTAGGCGTGTTTAAAACTAACAAATTTTAGAGGTGGGGAAGTAGTTGCACTATAATGAAGGAGTTTACCAATATTTTATCGATAATACGGATAGATTAACAGAAGAGTGGTATAACAATCTAACAAAAAATGATCCGAAAGGTGTCTATGCAACATCTGACCCACATGTAATTGAAATCATGAAAAAACAAAATAATGATTTTCATTACAGACTCGCTGGCATTTTTATTAAGGAAAAGCAACTATTTCTTGAAGATATAGAGGAATGGATTTTTGAAATTGCAACAGATCAAGCACATTTAGATACGCCAATCCATTTTATTATTCGGGAATTTATTCGTACGAGAGAACAATATTTTCAGCTAATTGAAGAATATGCTACAGAACATGATGTTAGTCATAAGCGAGTAATTGGATGGAATCATTCTGTTATGAAAGTTCTAGATAAGATAATTTTAAAATATACAGAGGAGCATCATCATTATTCGAACCGACAGCTTGAAGCACAGCAAGAAATGATTAATGAGCTAAGTTCTCCAGTTATTTCCTTGAGTAAAACAAGAGCACTCTTGCCCCTTGTTGGAGATATCGATACTGCCCGTGCTGCTGCAATATTGGAAAACACAATCAAACAATGTGCAGAAAAAAAGGTATCTCAGTTATTTATTGACCTATCTGGTGTAATTATTATTGATACCATGGTTGCTCATCAAATCTTTCAACTTATTAATGGGCTAAGCTTAATTGGGGTCAAAACGACGCTATCGGGTATTCGACCAGAAATTGCTACAACTGCAATCCAATTAGGATTATCATTTGAAGATATTTCGATTGCTTCCACGCTTTCTAAAGCAATTGAACAAGATGTTCATTTCCAAAAATAATAGATTAAAGGCTATTTTCGTAAACATGAATTAGTGAAAGGGACGAGTAGGTTATCGCTAAATTCCTATTGTATGAAATATAACGACTATCACGCAGGATAATGGAGTGGACTTTCAAAGAGGTTCTATCATTATGATATTGTATGCTAGTAGGAAATTTACGCCAAGATTACCTTGCTGGCTCACACAAGCGCAAGCTCGCTGTAAAAAGGTTACCTGACGTACTTGTTCTCTTTCATCGATTTAGAAGTATTTAATCTATGTTATTATTATTATTTATAATGGAAGTCTAGTGTTTTAGCTTTATCTATCAGTTTTTCTTGCTCATTATAAACATCACTTGTACTTAACTGAATTTCATTGATAGAGGAATTTTCTATAATGAAACCTATATTACCTTTCTTTCGTTCGCCTGGATTTAACACCCCATTGAGATCTTCTAAATAAATATCCTTCTCCCAAGTGATCATTTCATCTGTATTCGTCTGAATAAAAGCAATTGGAGAGAATTTCTTTTGTTTGTTCGATTGATTTACGATTTCCACGAAAAACTTAACGAAAATGAATTGCTCATCATGTGTATAGGTATGATAGAAGTCAATTAAGCTATATGCAGGTCGATAATCGATTATTTTGGCATCTTTGACTGTCAGTTTTATCGAATCAATCTGAATGCTCTTCGGTTCTTCATCAAGGGCTTTTAATGTTGCTTCGCCTTTCCTATCCCGGTAGAAATCTCCTACAGCTATTAGAGAAGTATCATCAATAACTTGTGGATTTTGAATATATGCATCTGTTGAAACAGGAATAACATGAACATTTTGCATGCTTGTTTCTATTTTCTCTACTTCCTGAATGGTATTTACTTCAGTCTCTTTATTGCTGTTGCACCCAGCTAATAAGAGAAAGGCAAATGAATACATAAAAAAGCGTTTCAAGGTTGAATCCTCCCAATTGAAAAGCTTCCCTTCAAATAGAAGCCGAAGAGAAGCCTATTTTTTTCAGAATCTCTGAATTTTAAGAGATGGAAATCTCCACCGCCTATCAGCAAGATGATATTCCGGCTGCGGGCGATAGCAACAAACATTACGAAAATAGCCTTTTTTAATTGTCCGTGATTTTTACTTTTGCCTGCAGTAGGTCAAAAATAACTTTAGCATGATCTGTATTGTCCTTTTGTCCAGCAAAAAGATTGCTAGAAGGTCCATATGCATAAACAGGAACGTCTTCTCCAGTATGACCACCTGTAGTCCATCCCGTGTTGGTCCGTTTATTGAAGATATCTTCAATCGCATTGTCAATACTAGTTAAATCTTTTGTTTCAGCTGCTTTCTGAACGGATTGAACTTCTTCTGACTTTAGGGATAGATTGATATATTTTTTCAAAGTAGATTCAACAGATGTCCCATTGGTAATCAATTCTGCCATAAAGTCAGGTGTCTTTGTTGCTGCTTTGATTGGCTCTCCGTACCAATTGTAATCCCCGTTTGCTGCAATCGAAAATCCTCCTGTAGAATGGTCAGCAGTAGCTACAACTAATGTGTTTTTATCCTTTTTGGCAAAGTCGATTGCTGCCTTATACGCGTTTTCGAAATCTTCCATCTCACTCATTGCAGCGACAATATCGTTATCATGTCCAGCCCAGTCAATTTGGCTGCCTTCTACCATCAGGAAAAAGCCCTTTTTATTTTTATTTAAGCTTTCAATAGCAATTTTCGTCATTTCCTCTAAGGAGGGAGTTTCTTTGTCTCGATCTATCATTTTTGGCATGCCTGCTTCAGCAAATAGTCCAAGTAGCTGGGTATCCTTATTTTTCAGTAAATCATCGCGATTGGTGACATAATTGTAGCCAGCATTTTTGAATTCCGTCGTTAAATCTCTGTCCTGACGAACGAATAGGTCTGTTCCGCCGCCTAATAGAACATCGACTTTATGCTTTCCATTTATCATTTCATCGAAATAGTCATCGGCAATTGCATTCATATTTTTGCGGCTTATATCATGGGATCCAAAGGCAGCTGGCGTCGCATGTGTAATTTCTGATGTTGCAACAAGACCAGTAGATTTTCCCTTTTCCTTTGCAGCTTCCAAGACAGTTTTCACTTCAGTTTCGTCATTATCAACTGCAATGGCACTATTATATGTTTTGATACCAGCTGACATAGCAGTTGCTGCAGATGCAGAATCCGTCACATTTTGTGCAGGATCTTCTGGATATGTCATTTGCTGACCAACCAAGTAGGGATCGAAATATGTATTTTCTGCTATTTTTGTCTCTGGATTATCTTTTAAATAGCGATAAGCAGAAGTGTAAGAAACACCCATTCCATCTCCTATTAGGAAGATAATGTTTTTAGGCTTGCCATTACTGCTTCCGTTATTTTTTGCTTCTGTCTCTGTTCCAAAGAGTGCTGTTGCTATCCCAGCAACGGATAAAGAGGAGATTACGGCGATTGGTAATAACTTTTTTTTCCATGATTTAGTGTTCAAATTGTTTCCCTCCAAATGATTGATTCGCTTTATTATCACGGAAGGACGTTAAGCTTGTTTTACAGCTGTTTAGAGAAAATGTAAAAAAAACTAGGATAAAGGTACCCTAGTTCATAAGACATGGTATTTTTTTTGTTCGTTTCGAGTGAGGAAAGAAAGGATTTTACTAAGCTTTATTTTAAAGCGAATTCTTTACTGAGCGCATAGGAAACAGCGGCTTTAGCATGTAAAAAGGTAGTATCAAATAATGGAATAGAGCAATCTTCTTGTTTAATAAGTAACGGTATTTCTGTGCATCCTAATATAATACCTTCTGCACCTTGGGATAGTAGTTTGTTGATAATGCGCAAATATATTTCCTTTGATTCAGGAAGAATAATTCCTTTGCATAATTCATCAAATATGATCCGATGGACAACTTCTCTATCTTCTTTCTCGGGCACAATCGTTTCTATTTCTTGCGCTAATAGTGCCTCTTTATAAAAGGAATGCTCCATTGTAAACATGGTTCCTAATAAGCCAACTTTTTTCAAATCGGCTTCTTTTACAGTACTTCCTGTAACGTCTGCAATATGAAGCAAAGGAATAGAAACGGCTGCTTGTACTTCTTTTGCCATCTTGTGCATCGTATTTGTACAGATTAAAACAACATCAGCGCCCCCTGCTTCCAATGTTTTTGCAGCGTGTATCATTAATTCCGTTGCTTTTTCCCAGTGACCAGCTTTTTGCAGTGCGACAATTTCTTCAAAATCAAAGGAATAAAGAAGGCATTTGCATGAGTGTAATCCTCCCATTTCTTCCTTTACCAATGTATTCATATATCGATAATAATCTGCCGTTGATTCCCAGCTCAAACCACCAATAAGTCCAATCGTTTTCATAGTAAGACTCCTTTCGACCATTTTTTTCATGATATCATGGTATACTGGTATAGAATAGAGCCAGAAATTATATACTTTCATAGTACCAGTTTAGTTTTTATTGGAGGAAATTCCTATGATTTTTATTACGATTGACCGATCTCAATCTATCTCTCTAACCCAGCAAATTTATGATCAAGTTCGTAATGGCATATTAGAAAAACAATTAAAAGAAGGAGAGAAATTACCTTCTTCGAGAGAATTGGCAGGCTCTATTGGAGTTTCCCGAAATATTGTTCTAGAAGCATATGAACGTTTAATCGCAGAAGGATATTTGGAGGTTAGACTAAAGGCAGGAACCTTTGTAGCACTAGGGACTTCTCTTTCATTTGTTGAGAGACCGAAGAGGAAAGACACTTCCAAAAAAACGGTGGATAAAAAAAAGACATATATTGATTTTAAAGCTGGCAATCCTGCAATAGATTATTTTCCTAGGAAGAAATGGGCTCAATTAACGAAGGAGATTTGTCTACATTCATCGGAATCCGTCTTTGGATATGGAGAAGCTGCAGGGATGAAAGAGTTGAAGGATGCACTAGTTGACTATTTAAAAAGAGTAAGAGGGGTACAATGCAAGGCAGAGCAAATTTTCATTACATCTGGTGCTACTCAAGGGTTGAAGCTTATTACGGAAATGCTTGGAAAAGATAATAAAAGCATTGCAGTTGAGGATCCAGTGACAGATGAAATGAGGAATATTTTTACATTTAGTAATGCGAAGATTATTCCTGTTCCTGTAGACGAAAATGGAATTAACCCAAATAGTTTGCCAGAACAATCACCAAGCTTTGTTTTTGTAATCCCTTCCCATCAATTTCCGTTAGGTGGAATCCTATCTATTCAGAGAAGACTGCAGCTAATAGAATATGCGAAAAGGATGAATTGCTATATTGTGGAAGATGATTATGATAGTGAATTCACTTATGAAGGGGCGCCTGTACCGTCCATTCAAGGTATAGCACCTAACCATGTGATTTATGTGGGTACTTTTAGCAAAATACTTTCCCCAGGACTGCGGATTGGATATGTTATTTTACCAGAGGAATTGGTCGATTCCTTTGAGCAAATTAAATGGTTTTCAGATAGACATACATCCTCACTAGAACAATTAGTATTAGCCCAGTTTATCAGGGAAGGATATTTAGATCGACATGTACGCAAAATGAAAAAAATCTATAAAGAAAAAAGAGAACGATTGGTTTCAGCCATTCAACAAAATTTTCAAGGCGCTACCATTATAGGTAAATCAGCAGGCATGCATTTAGTTGTAGAGATACCAGGAGTAGATTTTTGTCCAACATTCATACATAAAATGGAACATTCCGGAGTGAAGGTATACCCCATTGAACAATATAGCTTAGTAAAAGGGAAACACAGGGAAAGAATTGTGATGGGATATGGTGGACTAACTTTAGAGGAAATCGAAAAGGGTGTCCTTTTATTAAGAAAAACAATTGAATCAAATAGAAAATCCATTTTTTAATGGAATAAATAGCTGAAATTCATTCTTTTTTCATTTAATGTATGTAAATATATTTATAGAAGCAAATTATTATCCTAAGGAGTATGTAAATATGAATAAATCAAGAAAAAGCGTCTTTTCAAGAAAGTGGTTAACCATACTTTTTGGGGTACTCATCATTCTCTTATTCATCCCAACCCCCTATTATTTAAACCAGCCAGGCTCCATTGAAGCACTTGCGCCAAAAGTGACGGTAGAAGATGGAACTAAGTCAGAAAAAGGAAGCCTCAATTTAACAACTGTTTATTCGATAAAGGCAAATAATCCATATATTTATTTATACGGATTAGTCGCTCCTCA
Organism: Niallia sp. Marseille-Q9988; assembly: GCF_976954375.1. NCBI lineage: Bacteria > Bacillati > Bacillota > Bacilli > Caryophanales > Bacillaceae > Niallia > Niallia sp. Marseille-Q9988. Next base: position 48,452 of record NZ_CDRJSZ010000003.1, read on the forward strand.
TACGGAAATACGAAAAGAGGAAGAGGTAAAAGGGAATCTTAGTGACGAAGAGTATAATAAGCTATTGCTTCATATGATGGATACTTCTAAGCAAAATGCGATTATTGCTAGCCTCCATGAAGCAGGAAAAAAAGTTCAATTTGACTATAATGGCATTTTCGTTGCACAAGTATTAGAAAATTCCAAAGCAAAGTCAATTATAGAAGTTGGAGATATTATTCAAAAGGTAGATGGCCAAGAATTTACGAAAAGTGATGAATTAATTGCGTATTTAAAAGACAAGCAAGCAGGCGACACTGTCCAGCTTGAATTTATACATGGGAAAGAAAAGAAAGAAGCATCCGTTGAAGTCATTGTATTAGATAAAAAAACAGGACAAGTCGGAATTGGCATTGCACCTGAAGATAATATGACAATAAATCCTTCGATCAATGTTGCGATTAATAGTGAAAATATTGGCGGCCCTTCAGCTGGATTAATGTTTTCTTTAGAAGTTTATAATCAAATTGTGGAAGAGGATTTAACAAAGGGTTACAAAATTGCTGGTACTGGCACAATGGATGCAGAGGGAAATGTAGGACAAATTGGTGGAATCCAGCACAAAATAGTTGCTGCCCATAAAGCAGATGTAGATATATTCTTTTATCCAAAAGATATAACAGAAGATGATACCAATGAAAAGGAAATTAAAGAGCAAGTGGAGGAAGAAGGCTACACAGATATAAAAATCGTGCCAGTAAGCACATTGGAAGAGGCAATCGATTACTTGGAAAAGCTTCCTGAAAAGAAATAAACTTTACATATTGCTCATTTCAGATTTACAGAATTTCTCCGGATAAAATATAATGTTTACCTAGTGTCTCCTTAATTTATTTAAGGAGATTTTTTCATGTAAGGCTGTTGAACTAAAAATTCTGTTTAGAAAAGAGTGAAATGGGAAAGGTATATATAGATAGTGGAAAGTACGATGGGAAGTTGGGAAACGGCATTTACAAGGAGGTTCACCATGTCAGAATTTTTTAGTGGTCTTTTTAATATTCTTTATGGAGCTTTTGGAGTTCCTCTCCTTTTAATCGTTCTTATTATTCTTGTCATAGTTGTATCACAAAGAAGACGAAAAAAACGGATGAAACAAGAAGATTGGATGGGACATTCTCCTGTAGAGAAAATTGAAAAAGAGGATGAGAAGAAAAAATAATGAAGAGTCAAAAAAGGAGACAAACGCAAGAGCGTTTGTCTCCTTTTTTTGTGAGGGGCGGTTTAGACCACGTTAATTTTTTTTATCTATATTAGAATTGATTTCTTTCTTTGCTTACATCAAGTAAGCCCCCACCATTTTGGATTGAGGCCACTGAAAAAGTGAATTACCTGGTGAATCGGTAGTTACCAAACCATTCTAACTTAGTGTAGGCTTTTGTTTTCCGAGGCTTACCGCACGACTCACCGGGGCGAGCGCCGAGCCGCTTCACAGCTCACGCTCCTGCAGGGTCTCGGACTTTCTCGCATCTCCCGTAGGAGTCGAGCGGACACCTCTCCAAACCAACTTATTATTTGCTTTCAAATAAATAAAACCTCATTAATTTGGAGAACTAGACTTTTTCAGTGCCCTCTTTGGATTCTCGTTGATTATATACATCGGATTTTAAATCACAAAGTGCTTTCTTGATAAATTAGGAAAAATAAGTCCCTTTAACCTCAAATAGCTCCCCAGTTAGACATTTAAAAGATATGGATTCCCTCCTATTTTTACTCTTATAAAAGAATTATCATAAATCTAGCAGTTCTACCATTTTGTCAAAAATGATTGGATGCTATGATTTGTAAATCAAAAAACATATTTTTCAAACGAATTTTTAAAGTGAAAATCTATAACACTAAAACAGAAACATTTATTTAAAGCTGTGTCTATTTTCTCTACTAGATCATACAAAATCGAAAATGAGGTGAAAAATCTGCTATTAAGAAAGTGAATATAGACAAAATGGAATGTTTATATTTTATTAGCAGCTACTCGAATGACTGAAAATAATCATTCTCGCGTTGAGCGAAGAAAAAAATTACAAGAAGAACAACGTTTATCAAAGAATCAGAAACCAAAGAGAAGATTCTGGAAAAAACTCTTATATTTTAGCCTTATCGTTGGAGTTGTACTCTTTTTGGTTGGAGTTGGTGCAATTATTTTGATTATCAAAGATGCTCCAAAGTTTGACGAAACATTATTAAAAGACCCTTTATCGTCTAGCTTATTTGCTAGTGATGGAAAAACAGTCATCGCCGAGGTAGGGACAGAAAAACGTGATGATATCGGTATAGAACAAATTCCAGAGGTATTAAAGGATGCTGTTTTAGCAACCGAGGATTCTCGTTTCTACAAGCATCACGGAATTGATGTAAAACGAACAATGGTTGCGATTTTTAAAGTAATTACGACAAGATCGTTAGAAAGTGGTGGAGGAAGTACCATAACACAGCAGCTAGTAAAAAATTCTTTTTTATCGATTGAACAAACACCAACAAGAAAAATCCAGGAATGGTACTTAGCAATTCAACTAGAACGTCGCTTTACTAAAGAGCAAATACTGGAAATGTATTTCAACAAAAACTTATACGGTTGCGATATTTATGGAGTAGCAAAAGCATCGGAGCGTTTCTTTGGTCTAAATGTGGATGAATTAAACCAATTAACACTTGAACAAGCTGCGCTTTTAGCAGGAATTCCACAAAGTCCGAATCGATACATGCCAATCGTTGAAGACAACTTAGAACGTGCAGAAGAACGAAGAAATATGGTTCTTAACTATATGAATAGACATCATTATATTTCCAAATCAGAAATGATAGAAGCACAAAGTACCCCTATTGAAGAGACGATAAACATACAGAAACCGAAAGCAAATAAATATGAGGCCTTTGTAAATACCGTGTTAAAGGAGGTACAAGACAAAACAAATGCGAATATTTTCGAAGATGGATTAGAAATTTATACAACCATCGATTCTGACATACAACAATTGACAGAAGATGTGCTGTCCACCAATGATTATGTCAGCTTCCCAGAAAATGAAAAGCTGCAAACAGCTGTTGTAATTACCGATACACAAACTGGAGAAATTAAAGCAATTGGTGGTGGGAGAAATTTTCAAACTAATTCTTATAATTATGCCATTATGATGAAACGTCAGCCAGGTTCGACAATTAAACCGATTCTTGACTATGGTCCTGCCATTGAAAAATTGAACTGGTCAACAGCCCATAAGATAAAAGATGAAAAATATCATTACAGTGATGGGACTCCGATTCGAAACGCAAATCGTACCTATGCAGGGAGTAAGACAATTAGAGACCACCTTGTTTGGTCACGCAATATTCCAGCATTAAAAACATTTCAAGAAGTTGGTGCAGAAGCTGCAACTGAATTTGCTAGAAGTCTAGGTTTCCCAATTTCAGATGAACAAAAAGGAAATGAAGCAAACTCCATTGGTGGGATTGATGCGGCTTCTCCACTTGTGATGGCCGGTGCATACTCTGCCTTTGGTAATGCTGGTTACTATATAGAACCCCATACTATAACAAAAATTGTCTATTCAAATGGGCGTGTTGAGAAATTAGCACCGACTGAGAAAAAAGTAATGGCAGATTATACAGCTTTCTTAGTGACCGATATGCTAAGGTCAGTCGTCCATTCAGGTACTGGGGCTAAGGCGAATATCGCTAATATAGACCTTGCTGGAAAAACCGGAACGACGAACTTTGATGAAAAAACCGTTACGAAATACAGCCTCCCAAATAATGCTGTAAGGGATGCATGGTTTGTGGGGTATACTCCACAATATACTGGAGCCGTATGGACTGGGTATGATAAAACGACTTCTTCGAGTGATTATTTAAATAGCACAACAGACGATCTTTCCCTACTCGTTTTCAAAGCCATTATGTCGAAGGCAGCAACAAGTCAAGAGCGATTTAAGCAGCCTGAAAGTGTTGGGAAATCGGGAATGGAGTATTACGTAAAGGGTGGAGAGAAACCACAACCGCCGAAACCAGTGACACCAACCGATTTTGGCGCCATTTATGAGGAAGAAGCAAATCAAATTGAATTAGCATGGAACCACTCTTCGATTAGCGGTTTTGAAACAAGCTTTGAAGTTACTTATACAGTAGATGGAAAAACAACAAACTTAACGTCTACAAAGGATAAAAAGGTCATTCTTCCGAATCCTCATAAAGGCGAAGAATATGTCTTTACGGTTGTGGCAAGTGTAGAAGGAGTAAAAAGTGATGTAGCTTCCACTGCCATCACAGTGGAGGAACAAGCCAAAGCACCAAACAGTCCAAGCAATCTCCAAGCAACCTATGATCAAGCATCAAATAGCATTTTGATTCATTGGCAACCTAGTAGCGAAGGTGAAAATAACCAATACATTGTTTCCTTTACGGTTAATGGAATCCCTCAAACCTTAGCAACGACGTCAGAGCAACAAGCCACATTGAAGAGGCCACAGCCTGGACAAACGTATATGATCTCAGTAACTGCCACAAATGAAGTAGGTTCTAGTGAAGCGGTGTCTACGTCTGTTACGGTTTATTCTACTCCTGGCGGAAGTGGAGAAGATAATGGATTTGGTGACATTATCCTTCCTGATGCAAATACTGGCACAACTCCGTAAGTGAAAAAAGAAAATGGTCTCCAAATTCAAGGGATGATCATTTTCTTTTTATATCAAATCAACTAGAGAAAGATTTTTAAGTAGGTCAAAAGATACAAGGAACTTTTTTTCTGGATAGATAAAGCAGGAAAGAAAGGTACGATTGGCACTAGAGGAAGAGAATAATAATAAGTAATCTAAATATAATAGTGTGATAAAAGAGCGAACATTCTGCAATCTTATGATAGAGACTTCAGTTAAGTAGGAAAAACAGGTAGGATTACCTAACTGTTATTATATTGTAAAGAGATTGATTCAAATTAGAAATCCATGAAATAATCTAGTTTGCTACAATGAAGGATAGCCTACTAAGACATAATTAGAAAGATTTTTGCATAAAGATAGTATTTTAAAAAGAGGAAGACACTCTAAATGGATGGCAGGGGGAAGTTATGACATTAGAAAAAAAACTAATCGAAAAAACGTATTATGAAGGATACTTAAAAGATAGAGACGAATCACCAATTGAAGTCTTAGGACAATTATATATTGCTGAACAAAGAAAAAATGTTCCTGATTTAACTTCTATCCGCTTTGCGCAAGGGGAATTATATTTTCAATACCATGATTATGAAGCGGCTATTTTTAAATGGGAGAATATTAGTAATGAATTAGAACCATGGGCGCAAAAGAACCTTGCAGATGCCTATTTGGAATTAGAGGAATATTCAACTGCAGAAAGCTTTTATAAATCAATTGTTACCGATTCTGATCTTTTAAAGACAGAAATTTCGATGCAGCTATTTTCTTTATATTTTCAAAAAGAAAATCATGAAATGGCGTTAGAGATTATCAATAATCTTGTCGCAACTAATCCTGATTATGCCAATATAACAACTGTTGCTAAATCGTATTATGAAGAACAGCAAAATTGGGAAAAAGCAATCCAGCTTGCTGTTAATGAAGGGAAAAGAACAGATGCATTAAAATGGTATGAAGCGCTGATTCATTATAGCAACCTTGGTGTAATCAATCAGTTTGAGCCATCTTATTTTATGGAAAACTTGAAAAGTCTTCAAGAATTAGATACTGCTACTTTTGAGAGATTGGCGATATCATTATGGAAAAACTATGAAGATAGCGCACATTATTTAACATGGGTAACTGTGTTTAATACAGTCTATGAGCCAGCACCAAGTGAAGCTGAAGAGGGACTGACGCTTATATTAGAAAAAGCATATGCTCATTTAATTAGTGGTAGCTATCCTATTAAAGAAGTACAAGAAATCGTTCCAGCACTTTTATCCAATTATTTCTTATCTTCTGCTGGAAGACATGTTGTAGTTGCAGCATCTGCTGTTTTAGCTTGGAATGAAATGTTTAAACATTCTATTGAATATTCCGTTGTATCAAAAGCTGAAATGGTCATTAATGAAGCACCGGAAGCGAATGTTTCGTTCCAACAATTTATGAATTTATTTGAATCTATTATAGATTGGGCAGATAAACATGATATTCCACTAGATAAGAAATTTACCCAAAAAGTGCAGGATTACCTTCCATCTGATCATTATCAATTATTGATGGTAGGATCACATGGAAGTGGTGTGAATGCTTATATTAATGAGCTTGTAGGGGAAACTGTTCTGGCGGAAGAAGCAAGCGCGATTCTAACAGTAAAAGATAATGATTATCTTGAGATTAAGGAAGTAACGAACGCTGGATTACGTCCAATTGATACACTAACCAATTTTTATAAAGAGCTTTTGATGCAACAATCAGATTCTGTGAATCCGAGAGTGTTTCAGTTAGATACACCTTCTCACTTTTTAAATCAAAATAGATGGACTGTTACTACTGCTCCTTTTGTTGAAAAAGAATCTTATGCAGATTATGCCATGCTGGCAGACAGTCTCTTATTTGTTATAAATGAACACTCTGTTTTTTCTTATAATGAATATGAGCGATTAAAGCAATGGAAGGAAAAGTCATCGTTCTTAACTGTTCAATTCTTAATTTATATGGATGATGCGGAAAATGAGAAAGTGGCAACAAAACGATTGCAAAAGGCAACAGCTGCTATTCAGCATTATTTCCCAGATAGCAAAATATTTATCTATTCTAAGCAAGAGGATAGAAAAATGCAATTAGATGAGGTCAGTCTCTACTATCAACAGCATTTTGAAGGAAGAAACATGAAGGAAGAACGTCTACAAAGCTGCATTTCCATCATTCAAGATTTAATTACAAATCTATTAGATAAGCGACTAGATATGGAAAATAGTTTAAAGGGATCACTAGAATTGTATGAGGAAATGGTAAGTAAGCTTACTGGTGCAAAAAATCAGCTTATGGATATGGAAACGTCAAAAATTGAATCAATTACAAAACAATTTGAAGAAATCAAAACAGAAACGCAAGAAGCAATGAAGAAAGATATTCCAGCTATTTTAAAAGGCTGTAAGGATTTTGTAAAAGAAGATAGTGATTTTACTAAGATGCATGTTGCTCTTAATGAAGAGATGAATAAACGTATAAATCACTATATAAACGAAACGTTATCACCGCGCGTTCATCGAAGTATAGAGGAATGGATTCACTCTTCCCATAAACAATTAGAGCAAGGGCAGCAATTTCTTCAAGAGCTTTGTGAAGGATTTAATGGCATATATAAAGAGCATCCTTTGGAACTTATCTGTGACTTTACAATCATTGAAGATTGGAGAAGGGATGCACGCCGCTTATCAAGTGGGCTACGAATCGATCCATTAAATATTTTCAATCGCTTTAATGCGTCTCAAGTATTTTTAAAGAGTGCAGGGAAGCTACTCGGAGCTATTCAACAAAATAAAAAAATGCTCCAATCAAAATATCAAAAGTATATCGAAACGGAAGACTTTTCTGAAGTGGTTTCATCTGTTTCAGCAGCTGTTTTACAGCATTTTGATTTCTATGAAAAAGGATTGGAAAATGATATCAAGATGTTCTTTATCAGTCCAAAGGTAACATTAGAGCAGGTTGCTGAAGAAAAATCAAAAGACATAGTGGAATACAAAGATTTACTAGAACGTTTAAAGAATAATCCGGAAATGTTCCATGATCCATTGAAATTATTCGAATTACGTTTGCTGCAGTACGATTGGCTTGCTAATACAACTAAGCCTGCAACGACATGGATATAAGTGATTGAAAAAAGGGAGAAGATTAATCGAAATAGTGATTATTCTTCTCCCTTTATTTCTAGCAAATATTATAATTTAAATGAGCTTTTCAAGGAAACAATGCGGTTAAATACAGGCTTTTCAGATGTTGTATATTTAGGGTCCACATTAAAATAGCCATGACGGAAGAATTGAAATTTATCTTGTGGTTTAACATCCTTCATATTTGGCTCAATAAAGCCTTGAATCACTTCTAGAGAATTAGGATTTACATAGTCTAAGAACGTTTTTCCTTCTTCTATTTCCTCCTCTTCATCACTAATAAGTGGTTCGAATAAGCGGAATTCAGCAGGGATAGCTTGCGTTGCTTCCACCCAATGCAATGTTCCTTTTACTTTTCTGCCAGTAAAGCCAGTCCCACTTTTTGTTTCTTTATCATACGTACAGTGAAGCTCCATTACATTTCCCTCTTCATCTTTTATTACTTCTTCACATTTGATGAAGTAAGCATGCTTTAATCGCACTTCATTTCCTGGGAATAAGCGGAAGTACTTCTTCGGGGGATTCTCCATAAAGTCTTCTTGTTCAATATAAATTTCACGAGAGAATGGAATTTGTCTCACTCCCATCTCTGGATTTTCTGGATTGTTTTCCGCATCTAACATTTCTATTTGTCCTTCTGGGTAGTTCGTGATGACGACTTTTAAAGGATTTAGGACACCCATTGTACGAGGAGCTTTTAATTTTAAATCTTCACGAACAAAATGATCAAGCATTGCAGAATCAACTGCTCCAGATCCTTTTGAGATACCTAATTCCATACAGAAATTACGGATTGCTTCTGGCGTTACACCTTTTCTTCTTAAACCAGAGATAGTAGGCATACGAGGATCGTCCCAACCATCCACATATTTTTCGTCTACTAGGAGTTTTAATTTCCGTTTACTCATTACCGTGTTTGTAATATTTAAACGACCAAATTCAATTTGTTGAGGCGTGCTTTCCATTTCACATTCACGAACAACCCAATCATAAAGAGGGCGTTGGTCTTCAAACTCTGTTGTACAAAGAGAGTGTGTGACACCTTCAATCGCATCCTCTAACGGATGAGCAAATGCATACATTGGATAAATACACCATTTATCTCCAGTATTATGATGTGTTGCATGGGCGATACGATAAATAACAGGATCTCTTAAGTTAATATTAGGAGAAGCCATATCAATTTTTGCGCGAAGAACCTTTTCACCATTTCCAAACTCTCCGTTACGCATTGCTTCAAATAATTGAAGATTTTCTTCCACAGAACGGGTGCGATAAGGACTTTCTTTCCCTGGTTCTGTTAACGTACCACGGTATTCACGAATCTCATCAGCAGATAAATCATCTACATAAGCTAGCCCTTTTTTGATTAATAGAACAGCACGCTCGTACATTTCTTCAAAATAGTCAGAAGCAAAGAGCAGATTTTCCCATTCATATCCAAGCCATTCTACATCTTCTTTAATAGAGTTAACATATTCAATGTCCTCTTTTAAAGGGTTTGTATCGTCAAAGCGCAAGTTTGTTTTGCCGCCAAATTCATCTGCCAACCCAAAATTAATAAAAATGGACTTAGCATGTCCAATATGTAAATAGCCATTTGGTTCTGGCGGAAAGCGAGTGATAACTGTATCATGCTTACCTGTTTCTAAATCTTCTTTCATGATGTTTTTTATAAAATTAGAGCCAATCTCCAAGATTATAGCCACCTTTCTTTTATGTATGAATACTTTTAGTTTTGAATGTTGAGCCTAGTAACTCGTTTATATCGAAAATATCCAAACGATCTTAGTATGATTATATCAATAATATAACCAATATTTTATTATAAACTTCATAGAAAGGAAACGAAAGTACAATAAATTTGTAAATTTTTATGGTTTTGGAAAATGATTTGTATAGTTTTGGATTAATTTTGAAGAAATAGCAATTTTAGTTAGTGAGAGGCTTTTATGAGAAGGATGAACGCCAAAAAAGCAGGAGGAAGAGGGGAAGTTGGTTTTCATTAAAATAAAATGCCCCCTTTAAGCAAAAGAGGCATTTAACAAAAATAATTACATACTCAATCGCACAATAGCCATACACACCACTCCGAATAATACGGTAGTTAATAAGCTTTTGCTAAGAAAAGCAACAATGATAGTCGGGATAGTCGCAAGAAGGGCTTCCCAATTAATACGGATACCAGTACTTCCGCTAGTTTCTAAAAGACTTTCTACAATTAATCCAGTAAATATACATACCGGGAGATAGGAAAGCCATTTTTCAACTGGTTCAGAAATGGTGAAATTGCGTGCTACTAAAAATGGAATAACTCTCGGAATAAACGTAACAAGTGTACAACCAATTAATAAAAGAATAAAGCTAGTGTTACTCATCATTTATCTGTCACCACCCCAATTGTAGCAACAATGATTGTTGATATAATGACACTTAAGCTGCTTGATAAAAAAGTAGAGAAAACAAGCATGCATATGATCATCAATGTGATTAATAATAAATAGTGTTTCAGCTTAGTAGGTTTGATTGTTTGCAATTGCAGGATTAATAACGCAATAAACATGGCGGGCAAAGCATAATCTAATCCAAATTGTTCAGGATCTGGGAACCAGCCACCGATATATCCCCCGATTGTACATGCTCCAATCCAAACAAGGTAGGCAGTAAGATTTAGTCCATTCATCCAGCGATCATTAATAGGCTCTTTTCTAGCAATTTTCGTAATAGCTACTCCAAATGACTCGTCTGTAACAAGGCTTCCAATACCGATATTTTTCAGTACGGAATATTGTGTGAATTTAGGTGCTAATGCTGAGCTTAATAACAAGTGGCGCAAATTCACAATGAATGTAGTAAGGATAATGGCACTAATGGGACTTGCAGCTGCAATCATTGCACAGATAATAAATTGAGAGGCACCTGCATAAACAAATGTGGCAAGAAAGAAAACATGGAATACAGATAATCCAGACGATACACCTACCACGCCCATTGCTAGGCCAATGCTGATATAGCCTAGTAACGTTGGAATACAGTCCTTCACCCCATCCAAATAGGAGAGTGTTTGTTGTTCTTCTTGTTTTTCTAAATTTAAACTTTGCACGGTCAATCCCCTTTATTGCGAATTAGTAATTACATTTATTATATAAGGGAGAAAAATTTTAGGCAATGCCTTAATAGATGAAGTAGTAGGGGTGAAAATTTGTGGTTATTTTACGCAAAGTTAGAATGAAAGCCATCACTGCCATTTATTGCAGTAGTTTGGAATTCTGAAAAGAAGCGTATTAAATAATAACACAAAAATAAAAACCATTCTCATCATATCTAGAAGAATGGTTTTGTTTATATTTCTTTTCTTTTCGTGTTAATTTTTCCTGTTTTGTCTTTGTTGTTTTCGTGATTGGTACGATGGATCCCCAGGAGCCTCTTCGCATCGTTGTATCAAATCCACTTTCTCTTAACGCTTTTTCCCGTTTCTTTCTTGCCGCTGATTTAGCCATTGCGTTTCCTCCTTTTGATGTGAATCATTTCCTTAATTATACATCATAAAGGAGAACAATGTTACTAGTTATACATTGGGGTTTGAGTCAAGTATTTGTGGGAGAAATTTTTTATCGTCGGAATTTCTCTCTTTTTCAGTGTGTTTGCTATCTCTATTGTTAACGCTTTCTATACTTACTCTATTTATAGTCAGGCTGTTTTCGTAAAATTTTTTGGGATCAATAGACCGTTCCTTTCCGCTACAGGCACTTGCTTTCCGCGGGGAGGAAGTCGAGCCTCCTCGCCGTTCCGGCTGTGGGGTCTCGACCTTTCCTCTATGTCCCGCAGGAGTCAAGTGCCTTTCGCTCCAATCCACTCTGCGTTTTCTATGTTGTTAAAATCCATAACCTTTTAGAATACAGTTTACAGTTAAACGTCGACAATCCTTTTTAAAATCCTTGTAATGCTTTTAACGCATGATATAGTGGCTTTCCTGTTGTTTGACTCAAATAGGCAATGTTTTGTCTTGTTGCCTGTCCTGCTGTTTTGGTTAGTTTTTCACGGTAGTATTTTGGTTTTATATGATTTGATTCCTTCTCTTCCAATCGTTTCGTCATTGTTCCGATCAGTGTTTTAATATCTAATCCATCTTTTAAGCCAACCATGAATCGAATAAATGCATCTATTCCTTTTTCACTCCATGCCCTTCCGTTTTTCAGACGCTTGGCAAACACACTCATGGTTCCTTCTGCGCTGCCCATCGGACGCATATCACTCGTATCTATTCCTTGTTCCTGTAACCAAATTCTATAGTCTCCAAGTGCCTCGGGATATGGAGAAAGCTGGTTAATTAATGCTTCTAATCGTTCTTCTTTTTTCTCTGTATCCAGGGTCGCCACTGCACTATTTAACTCTACTAATAATCCCTCTCCATCATACTTAGCTAGCTTTTTTCGTATCGCTTTATATCTAGGATGTTCTTTAAAAATACGTTGGATTTCTCGAGCTACGTGGAATCTGTCTATCGTGAAAAAAGCTTTCTTTTGAAAATACTCTCTGCACGCAGTTATCCAACTAGCTCCGTCCCCATTGATAGCTAAAAGATGAGTAGTTGGATCGTAATGATACGTATCCATTAAAAATTGTTCTAACTCTTCCCAGAAAGGTGCTTCTGCTTTATGAATAAAATGCCGTTTTCCCACAAGACTGGCTCTCTTTCCATTCATAGACCAACCTTCATGGATAGCTGCGATCTTTTCTTCTCGTCCGCGCTTCTTACCACCTTGCCGTTTAATAAATAAGCCATCTACTTCGATAAATAATACCTTTCTTTTTGGTTCGATTGGCAAGCTCGGTACAACTTCTGTTTGTAATAAATGTTGACGAATCGCTTCATGACTAGCTACAGAGTATCCAAGTAATTTTTCTAACGTAGAAGATGCATGTCTGTATGATGGCCCAGTAACCGCCAATTCCATCGCCATTTCTTCCACAACTGGACTAAATCCTTTACCGCCCTCAAACTGTAAATATTGATCTAATAAATAGACATATTTGTTGCCGATACGATCCCAATAGTAATTTCGCTTAATTGAAACAGATCCAAATAAGGTGTCCATCTGAATCGCTCTCTTATCTTTGAGTTGATATCTTCCTTTATCTCGTTGTTCAGCTATTTCTCTGTCATACCCAGTTAACAGCTCCTCGAGAACTTCCGAAAAAGTTTCCTGTAATGTTTTAAATAAATCACTTTCTATTTCTTTTAATGTAGGTAGTTTTATGGTATTTTGTTTCATAGGGACTTTCTCCTTTTGTATGTTTTGTCCGCAAACACTACTATACAAAAAGAAAGTCCCTTTTTCTTTATTTTTGCTCATACTACCGCGCTTGCGTTTGGTTGGCGGTCTAACGACCACCAACCAAACCAGAGGGTAAATTATTTTCTACCCACAAACATTTTACTCATACTACATTGGGATGTTAAGAAATCGACTGTTTCGATAACTTAGGATGTCGATGCATCATTGCAAAAAGAAAAATACCGCTTGCTAATAAGAGAAAGCTGGTTGAAAAGAATACCATGGAGAAACCAAAATTACCAGCGATTATTCCACCAAGAGCAGGGCCGATAATATTTCCGAGAAAACGGAGACTTGTTTCATACCCCATTACTTCTCCTTGCATGGCAATTGGTACTTCTTGACGAATATAAGCTATACGTACTGGAACCATTCCACCAATCGCTACACCAAGAATAAAGCGGATAATAAGTAATTGCCAGTATTGATTAACAAATCCCCCTGGAAAATAAATGATCCCAGCAATAAATAAGAGAATAACAAGTACTTTCAGATGACCTGAGCGATCTCCCATTTCTCCCCATTTCCTTGCCATTAGCAAGTTACCTAATCCTGCTGCTGAGAAAGCTAATCCAGCGAAAAAGGCAATGTTCTCAGGTCCGTGCAAGTCACTGACATATAGAGAAAGAATTGGTTGGATGCTAAAATGGGCAATTTGAATAAAAGCCGAGATAAGTAGTACGGTGATGAAAACAGGATTCTTAAGAATATGGGCTAATACCTCTTTGCTTGTATAACTGCTTTTCGTACCCTTTTGAACAGGGAGAACAAATTCTTTCGTCGTAAATACTAGAATGGCAGAAATAAAGATTGCAAGTGAGGTAAATCGGAAAGTCGCTCCATAGCCGAAGCTATCTGCTAAGACGCCTCCAAGCAATGGACCAATCAATGCCCCTGTAATACTTCCTGTTTGTAATGTTCCTAACACTTTTCCCGCAACTTTTTTTGGTGTTTGAGTGGAGATAAATGCTTGAGACATTGGGATAAAGCCAGTAAAAAATCCTGTGAAGAACCGAAGAATAAAAACTTCCCATACAGAATTAGCGAAACTCATAAGAAATATCGATATACCAAGCCCGATTGCCAAGATGATAAGAATTGTTTTTCTGCCAAACTTATCGCCAATTTTTCCCCAGATTGGCGAAAATAAAAACGCTGCTACAAAGGTGACAGAGAAACAAAGTCCTGACCAATGTTGAACAAATTCTGGCGAATATTGACCAAAGGATTCAATATAAAGCGATAAAAATGGGAGAACCATGGTCATACAGGCACTTATAAAAAAGTTGGCAAACCACATGATTCCTAAATTGCGTTTTGAATATTGTTGGTTTTCCATTTTGTAAAAACACTTCTTTCTAATATAGTAGAAAATTTTTCATTAAAGGCCTCCTCCATCTAGGATGGAAAGAGAATTCGAAAGGAAGGACGAGGAGATTGTAAAAAACAGCACAAACAATTTCGCTTAACTAAATATTAGTTTAACGTAAAATTTACATAAAAGAAAGTATTTTGGATGTTTTTTTCCAACAGATGTTCGATGTTTAATAAAAGAAGAAGAGGTATCTATCAAGAAAAGACTGTAATGTAGTGGTTGTAGAGTTGCAAAGGAGTGAATAATTAACTGAAATTACCAATGGAGGATTTTCATACTTTTTTATTGGAATTCTTGTGAAAAATAATTAAAATGCATTTGTTTTTCTAGAGTATACAAATGTATTTTTAGAAAGGATAGCACTTGATTATTTAGTGTGAAATAGTGATAATAGCGATAGTGAATAATTTTGAAAATTATTACTATTTAACAATTAGTGGGAGTTGTCGAAATGAAGGTTGTCAAATTTGGGGGTAGTTCATTAGCTACGGGGAATCAATTGGAAAAAGTATTGCAAATAGTTAAAGCAGATAAGGAGAGAAGGATTGTTGTTGTATCTGCACCTGGAAAAAGATATGAAGAAGATACGAAGGTTACAGATTTATTAATCCAATGCGCAACAGCTGTCATAAATGGGGATAGCCCTTCCCCTTATTTAGAGGAAGTGTTAGCCAGGTATGCAAATATTGCCAAAGAATTGGATCTTTCCAGTGATATCATAGCAAATATAAAACGAGATTTATTAGAACTAATAAATAATTCCGCTGATAAAGATGCTTTTATGGAAGCGATGAAAGCTAGTGGCGAGGATAATAATGCAAAATTAGTTGCACACTTTTTTAAAGATAGAGGATTAGATGCAATCTATGTTAGTCCGAAAGAAGCGGGCTTAATTGTAAGTGATCATCCTGGAAACGCTCAGGTGCTTGCTGAATCATATAATCGACTATTCACTTTAAGGGAACAAAAGAACATTATTGTTTTCCCAGGCTTTTTTGGATACAACGAATCAGGAAAAGTTGTTACTTTTTCAAGGAGCGGCTCCGATATAACTGGTGCGATTCTTGCAAATGGAGTGAAGGCGGATTTATATGAAAACTTCACAGATGTTGATGCAGTATACTCCGTCAATCCTTCCATTGTTAAACAGCCAAAAGAAATAAAGGAGTTAACCTATCGGGAAATGCGTGAATTGTCTTATGCTGGATTTTCTGTATTCCATGCGGAAGCACTTATACCGGCTTACCGTGCAGGAATTCCTGTACAAGTAAGAAACACGAATAATCCTTCAGCACCAGGAACAAGAATTGTTGCATCAAGAAGCAATACAAATGGACCGGTAGTTGGAATTGCTAATGATAAGGGATTTTGTTCTATTTATATTAGTAAATACTTAATGAATCGTGAAGTTGGCTTTGCAAGAAAAGTCCTATCCATATTAGAGGAGTATCATATTTCTTATGAACACATGCCGTCTGGGATTGATGATTTAACAATTGTTTTGCGTCAGGATCAATTAACTGGAAAAAGCGAACAAGAAATATTAGCAAAAATCTCCGATGAATTACATGTAGATGAGATAAAGGTAGAGCATGATTTAGCACTTATCATGCTTGTAGGAGAAGGCATGCGTCATAATGTTGGTACAAATGCCCGTGCATCTAAAGCACTTGCAGAAGCAGGAGTAAATATTGAAATGATAAACCAAGGATCATCAGAAGTAAGTATGATGTTCGGCGTGAAAGAAACAGTCGTAAAAAAAGCGGTAAAGGCAATTTACGAAGAATTTTTTCAATAATTTAACGCGGAAATGATAATGCTATAGCAAAGAAATATTAGAGGATGCAGGGAAAAGAATAGGAAAATTTTTTGAAAAAGAAGAAGTTCAACTTTCAAATCTTTATTTGAAAAGGGGCTTCTTCTTTTAATTTATGTCTATTATTCAAATCTTGAGAAATTTTAAAAAGTTTTCTTGTATATAAATTAACAAAAAGTTATAATAAATGCATTACAAAAGATAGATATATTAAGATAAGATTGGTTATGGAAGAGTTTTTTTATCTGTTATTATCGGAAAATTCTATATTATATAAATATAAAATTTTACATCAAAAGAGGGGGAATTACATTGAAGAAAAAAGGGTATTTATTTGCTTTATTTATGTCGATAGTACTAGTTCTAGCTGCATGTGGTACAAGCTCAGAAAAATCAAATAGTGATGAAGAAGGCAAAAAGAAATTGAGAGTAGTAACCGACGCGGCCTATGCACCATTTGAATACATGGATAAAGACAAGATTATAGGTTTTGATGTGGATATTTTCACTGCTGCTGCAAAAGAAGCAGGATATGATTTTGAAATTGTTAATGTTGGATGGGATCCTGTTTTTGCGGAATTAGAAAATGGAACAGCAGATGTAGGTTTATCTGCCATTACGATTAACGATGACCGATTAAAATCTTATGATTTCTCTATTCCTTATTTTGAAAGTACTAATAAAATTTTAGCTCCAGAAGGAACGGATATTGAAAAAGCTGCTGATTTGGTAGATAAGACAGTAGCAGTTCAAGCAGGAACAACAGGTGCAGATGCAGTGGATGCACTATTAGGAAATGGCAATGAGAAAGTGAAAAAATTTGAGAATAATAATTTAGCTATTCTTGAAATGAAAAATAATGGTGCAGATGCAGTTGTTGCAGATAATGCAGTACTAGAAACCTATGCTAAAAATAATCCACAGGATAACTTTACGGTTATTGAAGATAAGGAAGGATTCGAATCTGAATATTATGGTTTCATGTTCCCTAAAGGAAGCGAAATTGTGGAGGATTTAAGCGAAGGGCTTAATGCGATTTTAGATAATGGAAAATATGCAGAAATATATAAAGAATGGTTTGGTCAGGAACCAGATATTGAAAATTTAAAAGCACAACAATAGAAATATTACAGATGAGGAAGGGTACTCAAAAATAGGCATTTCCCCGCTTGAACAATTAGGGAGCACAAATTTCTTCCATATTGTAGCTAAGTGAGGGAAGGTCCTTCTGAGTACCTTTTTTTAAAGAAATTTGAGGTTTTCTATTACTTAAAAAGTAAATGGATAGCAGTAATACTGTTTTTTGGAGGAGAAGTAATGGATTTTAATTTCACGATAATTTGGGAATATGCTGATTTATTTAAAAAAGGTATATTAGTAACCATTCAATTATCCTTATATGCAATTGTGTTTGGGACCATTTTAGGATTATTAATTGGTCTTGGTAAAATAGCAAAAAATCAGTGGATTTCCCTTCCGTTTCGCTGCTATATTGCGGTTTTCCGTGGAACGCCCCTTTTTGTACAAATCTTAATTATTCATTTTGGGTTCATCCCGTTATTCTTGAACACTACAAATGCTATGGTAGCAGCAATAGTCGCATTATCGCTAAACGCGGCTGCTTATATTGCAGAGATTTTTCGAGCCGGAATTGAATCTATTGACCGCGGACAGATGGAAGCTGCAAGGTCTTTAGGAATGACCCATGTACAGGCAATGCGCTACATAATCCTGCCACAGTCAGTAAAACGAATGATCCCACCACTTGGCAATGAATTTATCGTTTTGATTAAAGATTCCTCTTTAGCAGCGGTTATAGCTGCACCGGAGTTAATGTATTATGCAAGGCTCATGATGGGGCAATATAATCGAGTTTGGGAGCCATATTTAACAGTAGCTGTTATATACCTAGTTCTAACTTTAACATTAAGCTTCTTCTTAACTCGTTTGGAAAGAAGGTTGAAAACAGAATGATTGTTGTAGATAAATTGAAAAAGTCTTTTGGAAATAATGAAGTATTGAAGGATATTAGTATAACGATTAACCCTCAAGAGGTAGTTGTTATTATTGGCCCTTCTGGATCTGGAAAGTCTACTTTTCTACGTTGTATCAATTTATTAGAGAGTATAACAGATGGGACCATTCACATTAAAGGGAAGAATATTACCGATAAGACAACTAATATTAATGAAGTTCGTAAGGATGTAGGCATGGTATTTCAACAGTTTAATTTATTTCCCCATAAAACGGTTCTGCAAAATATCATGATTTCTCCAATGAAGGTAAAGAAAGTATCGAAGGAAGAGGCCGAGGAAAAGGCACTGGCGTTATTAAAGAAAGTGGGCTTAGAGGATAAAGCAAAAGTATATCCTGATTCCCTTTCAGGTGGACAAAAACAGCGTGTAGCAATTGCAAGAGCTTTAGCGATGGAACCAAGTATTATGTTATTTGATGAGCCTACATCTGCCCTAGATCCAGAAATGGTAGGAGAGGTATTGGAAGTAATGAAGGATCTTGCAAAGGAAGGAATGACAATGATTGTCGTAACACATGAAATGGGATTTGCTAGAGAGGTTGGCGACCGAGTTATTTTTATGGATGGAGGATATATTGTAGAAGAAGATACTCCAGTACAGCTATTTAGTAATCCTAAGGAAGAGCGAACAATATCCTTCTTAAGTAAAGTCTTATAGGAATTTACGAAAGAGGCTGGGACATAAACATTTCATCTAGTAATAAACGCGAACAATTATGTGATTAATCCGCATGATTATTCGCGTTTTTGTTTTAGAAAAAGGTTTAAAAACGAAGTGAAATGGAGCGGAGCACGCTCGACTCCTGCGGGAAATAGAGGAAAGGCTGAGACCCCGCAGCGCATGGGAGGAGGCTCAGCTTCCTCCCCGGCGCATCGTGCGTCTGTAGCGCAATGGAACGACTTAGTTTTTACACTTAACTATATTTAAAACATAGATAACTATCATGAGAAAGTAGCTTTATTTAAAAGTTAAATTAAAGATTGTTCGTCTTTAAAGATTAGTTATTTAGTTTTGTGCCAGCCTTTTTTTATAGAATTTAGGAATGTCATTTCGTCTATAAGAAAAGAAAATTGTAAACGATAACAACCTTTATATAGAAAGATTTGATAAAAATGTAGCAGTTATAAATTTAATTCTGAATATTTTGATGATTAAAAATTCTTATTATACTTTATTGGAAATTACCGTTAATATAAAAGAAATTGAAATGAAGTATTGGTTTAAGCTCCATTTTTTCTTCTCAGGAGGTATGCCTTATTAAGAGCAAAATTATTAGGAGGGGTAGTATGTTAAAAAAATGGCATAGTGAATTAGCGCAGATGTTTGATCAAATGGTTGAATGGAGAAGACATTTTCACCAGTATCCGGAACTATCTTTCCAAGAGGTGGAAACACCAAGAATGATTGCTGAAATTTTAGAAGGATTCGGTATTGAGGTAAGGAGAAATGTAGGCGGTAGAGGAGTTGTTGGAAAAATCTATGGTGCGAAACCTGGAAAAACAATTGCATTGCGTGCTGATTTTGACGCTCTACCAATTCAAGATGAAAAGGATGTACCATATAAATCAAAAGTCCCTGGTGTCATGCATGCATGTGGGCATGATGGACATACTGCTACCTTATTAGCAGTGGCAAAGGTTCTTCAAGATAATAGAGACAGTATTACAGGAAATATTGTATTGCTTCATCAGCATGCAGAAGAGATGTCGCCAGGTGGAGCAAAGGCGATGATTGAAGATGATTGTTTAAAAGATGTAGATGTTGTTTATGGCTCCCATCTATCTTCTCTAAATGAATTAGGAAAGTACTATTATAAACCAGGCTATTCCCAGGCGGCAGCCGACGCTTTTGAAATTACGATTAAAGGAAAGGGCGGACATGGTTCTGCTCCTCATGAAACGGTGGATGCTATTGCTATCGGTACTGCATTAGTAAGCCAGTTACAATATATTGCTAGTAGACGGGTTGATCCATTAAATCCTGTTGTATTGTCTATAGGTTCCTTCCATGGAGGAAATGCTAAAAATGTAATTGCCGATACTGCGGTGATGACAGGAACTGTAAGAACGCTAGATAAAGATTTGCGTTTATTTATGGAAGAAGAAATTAAATTAATGGCAAATGAAATTTGCGAAAGTATGCAGGCTACTTGTGAAATTAATTATATTAAGGGTTACCCTGCAGTTTATAATCATGAGGAAGAAGTAGAGGTTTTTGAAAAGGTCATTGAAGATTCACTTGATAAGAATATGTTAGTTCGTTCTGTACCAATTATGGGGGCAGAGGATTTCTCCTATTATTTGCTTGAAAAGCCGGGTATGTTTTTTCATACAGGGGCACAGGTAGCAGATGGAAAAGCTTATCCTCACCATCATCCAATGTTCGATTTTGATGAAAGGGCAATGATTAATACTGGAAAAGCGTTCCTAAGTATTGTCGATAATTATGTATCGTCACAGGTGAAAGAAAATCTTGCTGAACCAGTTCGATAAAAAGGCATTTTCGAAAAATAAATGGGATGGGAGCGATTAATAGATGTTAGATAAATGGTACAAAGAAATCGAAGCAATGTATGACCAAATGGTAGAGTGGAGACGATATTTACACGAAAATCCAGAGCTGTCTTTTCAAGAAGTAAATACAAGTAAAATGATTGGTGACTTATTAGAAAGCTTCGGTATTGAGGTCAGACGGAATGTCGGTGGAAACGGAGTTGTCGGCAAAATTTATGGGGCAAAGCCAGGAAAAACGATTGCTTTACGAGCAGACTTTGACGCATTGCCTATTCAGGATGAGAAAGACGTTGATTTTAAATCGAAGGTACCGGGTGTGATGCATGCATGTGGACATGATGGGCATACCGCTACCTTATTAGCTGTAGCGAAGGTTCTACAAGAGAATGCGGATGACTTAGCTGGAAATGTGGTGCTGCTACATCAGCATGCTGAAGAATTGCCGCCAGGGGGAGCCATTGCGATGATTGAAGATGGGTGTTTAGATGGGGTTGATGTTGTTTATGGTGCTCATTTAGCTTCTGGTGCTGAACTAGGAAGTGTTCTTTATGGAATAGGACCTGTTTCAGCTGCAAGTGACGCCTTTGAATTAAAAATCCAAGGAAAAGGGGGACATGGTGCTTCTCCACATCAAACGATTGATTCTGTTGCAGTTGGTGCCCAAATTGCTAATCAGTTAAAACATATTGTGAGTAGAAGGGTTAACCCGCAAAAGCCTGCAGTAATTTCGATCGGTTCATTCCATGCAGGAAATGCAGGGAACGTCATAGCAGATACGGCTGAACTAACTGGAACAGTCCGCACATTCGATGAGGATGTCCGGTCCCTGATTGAGGAAGAGATGGAGCAGCTAATTAGTGGTGTATGTAAAGCATTTCATGCAGAATATGCATTTAATTATGCAAAAGGCTATCCATCTACTGTTAATACAGCAGATGAAACGAATATTTTAGAAAAGTGTTTGATCGACGTCTTACCAGAAAGCAAGCTTGTAAAAATAGAAAAACCAGGCATGGGTGGAGAAGATTTTTCTTACTATCTGCAAAATCGTCCTGGATGTTTCTTTTCGGTTGGAGCTCGAAATGAAGAAATTGATGCTGTGTATCCTCATCATCATCCAAAATTCACTTTTGATGAAAGGGCATTGCTTCATACAGCTAAAATATTTTTAAGCTTGGTAGATTATTATACGAATGCAGAAAAGACGGAGGCCTTAGTAAATAGTTCTACTATATAAAACTAGAATTAGATTCTAGCATTCTCTAAGTAGTATGCGCCTATCAGCTAGCAAACTTCTGATCACCTCTTTTGCGTAGTCAACATCAGTTCACTAACGTTCACTGTGTTTCCTTTATCGAAAGAACGTGTTCTTCCAGTTTGTACGCTGATAACCAGGCGCTTACGCTTTACGAAATAACAGGGATTAAGATTCTAAGTTAGAGACCAATCTAGCTCCAGCGCCTATCAGCTAGCAAACTTCTGATCACCTCCCTACGATAAGTCAACATCAGTTCACTAACGTTCACTGTGTTTCCTTTATCTCAGTCGGTGTTCTTCCAGTTTGTACGCTGATAACCAGGCGCTTACGCTTTATATTTAGGAGGGGAAGTATGGGGGAGAATATTTTAGAAGTGGATAAACTGCAAACGGCTTTTCGGACGGATAAGGGAGAGGTTGTGTCGGTAGAGGAGGTTTCATTTCAGCTTCAACCAGGTGAAACCATTGGTATTGTGGGAGAGTCTGGATGTGGTAAAAGTGTAACTTCTTTATCCATTATGAGGTTGCTAGGAAAACATGGATATATCAAAAACGGTTCGATTAATCTGAATGGAAATGATTTAACAAAATTAACAGAAGCAGAAATGCGTAAGGTTAGAGGAAATGAAATATCTATGATTTTTCAAGAACCAATGACCTCTTTAAATCCAGTTTTTACAATTGGTAATCAAATGGTGGAATTGATTCGTTTACATATGGGTTTAAATGCTAAGAAAGCTAAAAGCTATGCGGTAGAAATGCTTAAGAAAGTAGGTATTCCGAGAGCGGAGGTAATTATAGATGAATATCCACATGCGCTTTCTGGAGGAATGCGACAAAGGGTAATGATAGCGATGGCGCTATCTTGTAAACCTAAGCTATTAATTGCAGATGAGCCAACTACTGCATTAGATGTAACGATACAGGCACAGATTCTTGAATTAATGAAAAGCTTAAAAAATGAGTCAGAGACAGCTATTATGATGATTACACATGACTTAGGTGTAATTGCAGAAATGGCAGATAAAGTAATTGTCATGTATGCGGGACAAGTAGTAGAAGAAGCAGATGTCTTTACTCTTTTTGATGAGCCGAAGCATCCTTACACGAAAGGCTTAATCGACTCTATCCCACACCTAGAGTATGATGCTCAGGAAAAGCTATATTCCATTCCCGGTTCTGTTCCAACGTTGCAGCAAATGCCTAAAGGCTGTAGGTTTCACACACGATGTCCTTACGTGACTGAAAAATGCATTGCCGAAAAACCTCCCCATATTAGCATAGACAATAAACGAAATCATAAAGTTCGTTGTTGGCTATATGAGGAAAAACAGCAAGAGAGTATGTCAAATGAAGAGAGGGAGGTTACTGTATGAGCATAGAAACTTTACCTATAAAAGACGGAATATTCAAACAACTACAACCGTTAGTAGAAATTCAAAACCTAAAGAAATACTATCCAATTAAGAAGGGGATTTTATCGAAAACAGTTGGTCATGTCAAAGCGGTGGATGGGCTTAATTTTTCGATTTATCCTGGTGAAACCATTTCCCTTGTCGGGGAGTCTGGTTGTGGGAAATCCACTACAGGAAGAGCAATCGTAAAGCTTGATCCACTGACAGACGGAAAAGTGTTATTTGAAGGAAAGGATATGGCGACAATTCAGCATAAGGAATTAAGAAAAATTAGGACGGAGATGCAAATAATCTTTCAGGATCCCTATTCTTCTCTTAATCCACGTAAGCGAATAGGCGATTTATTGGCAGAACCATTAATTGCCCATCGACTTGCCACGAAAGAAGAGGCAAACAAAAAGGTAGACCAAATACTTGAAATAGTAGGATTAACTAAATTTCATAAAAGTAGATATCCTCATGAATTTTCTGGTGGTCAAAGACAAAGGGTTGGCATTGCTAGAGCGCTTATGCTAAATCCGAAATTGATTGT
Source organism: Niallia sp. Marseille-Q9988 (assembly GCF_976954375.1). NCBI lineage: Bacteria > Bacillati > Bacillota > Bacilli > Caryophanales > Bacillaceae > Niallia > Niallia sp. Marseille-Q9988. Next base: position 72,584 of record NZ_CDRJSZ010000003.1, read on the forward strand.
TTGTGATGAACCAGTGTCAGCATTGGACGTTTCTATTCAAGCACAGGTGTTAAATCTATTAAAAGATTTGCAAAAGGAATTTAACTTAACCTATTTATTTATCGCGCATGGATTAGGAGCAGTTAAATATATAAGTGATCGAATAGCTGTTATGTATCTAGGAAAAATCGTTGAAATTGGAAAAACAGAAGAAATCTTTAAAAATCCCAAGCACCCCTATACGAAAGTATTGTTAAGTGCTTATCCTATTCCTAATCCCCATCTTCGAAATAGAGAAAGGATTGTCGTGGAAGGAGATGTTCCAAGTCCAGCAAATCCACCAAAGGGCTGTAGATTTCATACAAGATGTCCAATGGCTCAAGCTATTTGTAAGGAGAAGGAGCCGCTATTGAATGCTACAGATCATTCAGTCGCCTGCCATTTTCCACTAAATTAAAGGAGGGAGATTTGATTGTTTCAATATATTATTAGGAGATTATTAATTGCCATTCCAGTGTTGCTGGGAGTAACTGTTTTTAACTTTTTCATTATTAACCTAGCTCCAGGTAACCCTGTGGATATGTATATTAATCCAGATACAACCCAGGCAGATATCGATGCGAAGAAAGAAGCATTGGGACTTAATGATCCTATTTACATTCAGTACTTTAGATGGCTCGGAAATCTTCTTCAAGGAGATTTTGGATTTTCTTATACCACGTATGAACCAGTATTGGACTTAGTGCTAAATAGAGTTGGGCCAACCTTACTTCTTATGAGCACTGCCTTAATTATTGCTTATATCATTGCCATTCCAATTGGAATCTTAAGTGCCACCAAGCAGTATTCGTGGATTGATTATTTAACAACTACCTTTTCCTTTTTAGGTGTATCTATTCCTAACTTTTTCTTAGGATTAGGAAGTATTTATGTTTTTGCTCTCGTTTTAAATATTTTACCTACAGGTGGGATGTTTACACTTGGTAGCAACGGTGGATTTGCTGATACATTATTTCACCTTATTATGCCAGCAGCTATATTAGGGACTGCCATTGCAGGAAGTACAGTCCGTTATGTAAGAAGTAGCATGCTAGAAGTATTGGGGCAGGATTATTTGCGGACTGCTCGAGCGAAGGGATTAAAGGAATTTATCGTTACCAACAAACATGGATTAAAAAATGCGCTTATTCCTATTATTACTATTATTGGGATGGAGATACCGATTTTAATTGGTGGGGCAGTAGTAACAGAGCAAATTTTTCAATGGCCTGGTTTAGGGCAATTAACGATTCAATCCATTTCATCACGGGACTATCCAACATTAATGGCGATAAATTTTATCGCAGCACTTGCTGTACTCTTCTCTAATTTGATTACTGATATTTTATATGCTGTTGTGGATCCAAGAATAAAGTATAACTAAGGGGGAGTGAACATGAGTATTCCTAATGTGAAAATGGATACGGATTTACCAGTAAATAATGTGGTGATTCCTGTTCAAGAACAGTTGGGGAATGAAGAAAGTTACCTGAAACTAATTACAAAGCGTTTTTTTAAACATAAGCTAGCAGTTGGTGGGCTGATTATTTTTTCATTAATGGTTTTGATTGCAGTCTTTGCTCCAGTAATTGCACCACATAATCCATATTCGGTAGATGGAGAATTTGCGGCACCTCCTTCTGCTGTGAATATCCTTGGTACAGATGAAGTGGGCAGGGATTTGTTTAGTCGCCTATTATATGCTGCTAGAGTTTCCTTATCAGTAGGAGTAGGGGCAGTTGCAATCTATGTTGCCATCGGTACCATTCTAGGAGCGATTGCAGGATACTTTGGAAAATGGGTAGACATGGTCATCATGCGTATTACAGATATATTTATGTCATTTCCGTATTTAATGGTTATTTTAGTCCTTGTAAGTATAATGGGACCTAGTCTTTTTAACGTTATTTTGGTATTGGGCTTGCTTGGTTGGCCGTCAATCGCCAGATTAGTAAGAGGGTGTGTTCTAACAATTAAAGAAATGGATTATATAAAAGCGGGTGTTGCCCTAGGCTATTCAACGCCTAAAATTGTATTTCAGCATATTCTACCAAACTGTATTGCACCTATTTTAGTAAATGCTACATTTGGTATTGCTTCTGCCATTATTATGGAAGCCTCCCTTAGTTTTCTGGGAATGGGCGTTCAGCCTCCAACAGCAAGCTGGGGAAATATGTTAAACGAAGCTCAATCTATAACAGTACTAGCAACGCAGCCCTGGTTATGGATTCCTCCTGGAGTAATGATATTACTTGCCGTTTTATCTATTAACTTTATGGGAGATGGATTAAGGGATGCAATGGATCCGAAGAGCCTTAAATAATGGAGTTTGTTATTTACTAACATTATAGAAAATAGACGGGGGAAAAATCATGAAAAAATTTAAAACAATATTTAGCATGTTTTCCATTGTGATATTATTGTTGCTTTCAGCATGTGCTGGTGCAAATAATACAGCATCAACAAGTGGAGGGTCAAAAGAAAATACGATGTATCTCGGCCTAGTAAATGCTCCAGTAAGCTTTAATCCAATAAACTCTTCTGATATTGCAGCAGCATGGTTAGAAAAGTTTATGTTTGATACTTTCCTAGAAATGACGGCACCACTAGAATTCACACCAAAACTAGCAGAATCGTTTGAGACAGAGGATAATCAAACATTTACAATAAAGATTAATAAGGATGCAAATTGGTCAGATGGCACGCCAGTTACCTCAGCAGACGTTGCCTTTACTTTGAATTTAGTTGCCAATCCAAAGACTGAAACAGCTGTTGGAGCTTATTTAACCCAATTAGACGGGTTAACGGTAAATGGAAAACTTCCAGACGGTGTAACAGAAATACCTTCTTTAACGATTGTTGACGATAAGACAATTCAATTTAAAACAAAGGAACCTGTTGATCCGAATATGGTAAAAGAACAGTTAGGATCAAAATTTATGATTCTACCAGAACATATACTAAAGGACGTAGCACCAGAAAATTTACAAAAAGATCCTTTCATGATGAGTCCAACTGTAACCAATGGACCTTTCAAATTTGTTAAGTATGCGAAAGATCAGTATATCGAATATGCGAAAAATGATGACTACTATTTAGGAGAAGTAGAATTAGATAAATTATTCGTGAAAATCATGCCAGCTGCAAACCTTGTAGCCCAATTACAAACAGGGGAGATTCATATGAATGCAGCCGGAGGTATCGGGAAAATAGCAGTTCAAGATTTTGAAACAGTAGAAGGCTTTGATAATGTAACCACAAAAACAGAGAAAACGTATGGATATCAAAACATGAGTTTTAATATGGATACAATGTCAGACCAAAAAGTGAGACAGGCAATTGCATATGCAATCGACCGTCAAAAGATTGTTGATCAATTGCTGAAAGGGGAAGGAGAAATTATAGACGGACCTTATACGTCTATCAGTCCATACCTGAATAAAGATCTAGAAACATACACATATGATCCAGAAAAGGCGAAGCAACTATTAGAAGAAGCCGGATGGGATTTCGATAAGACGATTGAATTCGTTGTACCAATCGGAAATAAAGTACGTGAGCAATCAGCAAATATTATTGCAGAAAATCTAAAAGCGGTTGGCTTAAAGCTTAATACGACAACGTATGATTTCCCAACTATTATGTCAAAAGCGAAAGCTGGAGATTATGATTTAATGTTAATTGGTTTTACTAATACAATTGATCCAGATTTAACTACGATATATGGTTCAAGTGGATCAAGCAACTACACGAAGTATAACAATCCAAAGGTAGACGAATTACTTGAAAAAGGAAAACAAGAACCAGATACAGAAAAACGTAAACAGATTTATAATGAACTTCAAGAAATTTGGAGTGAAGAACTGCCAATCTTTACATTATATTCTGACTATGACTTTGCAGCAGTATCGAAAGATGTAGCATTTGGAGGACCAAAGATTTTCGGTTTCCATAATGAACTATATAAATGGTCATTGACAGGTGCAAACTAATAAAAAAAGAACGACTGAGCCTATTTTGGCAACGTCGTTCTTTTTTTAGTGAGTAGGGGGATTGCTAGTGATAAGTGTTTAAGTGTAGAAAGGAAAAGAGAGAGCGGCTCTCTAAGCCCGAAAGCGAGAGAAAAGGAGTGACAAGGTAACAGAGAGCCACTCTCTAATCCCTCTTCTTTAAATAAACAATCAAAAGAGTAACAGATAAAAATTCTACATCTTGTTTCAGAATAGATACCGTAATGAGTGGTAACAAAAGTATCTGTAACTGGATAATTATAATCTGATTGCGTGTGGAGACGTCACCAATAAAATAAAACAATGTCTTTCTAGCACAATCTAACGAAAAATTCCCCCTAAATACTCCCGAAATCTTCTTCTGAAGGATGAAAATTAGTGTTTTCTAACTGACTAAAAAGAGGTATGATAAAAATAATGTTTAGTAAACCTAAAGAAATTTCATCGATGGTTGGAAAGGACGGATATTTCAACCAATCAGGACAAAGGCTGGAGGGAATAATGTCAAAAATATTTGGTAGACTTCGAGTATATAAACTAAGTATAACAATTGCTCTTTTTCTTATGTTAACAGAGCTTGCAGTAGAATTAGTTCAACCATTAATCATGGCAAAAATTATTGATGATGGATTGGCTCATCAAGATACAAAAGTTGTCCTAATTTGGGGAGGGCTGCTAATTGTATTTTCCCTTGTAGCCTTTGCTGCGGGAATCATAAATACGTTTTATTCTTCCCATGTTTGTCAGAATTTTGGCTATAGTCTTCGGAATGAGCTATATCAAATCATTCAATATTTTACCTTTTCAAGTAGTAATGTTTTTGCAAGCTCCTCTTTGATTACGAGATTAACTAATGATATTACCCAATTACAAAACACCATATTTATGGGATTGCGATTTTTATTAAGGGCACCACTTTTAATTGTAGGCGGAATCGTTATGTCCTTTCTAGTTAATGTAGAGCTGGCACTAATTCTGGCAGTGACCATTCCATTAATCGTGATTATGTTTATTTGGGTAATCAAAATAGGGAGAAAGCTTTTTCAATCTGTCCAAAAGAAGTTGGATCATGTTAATAGTGTCATGCTTGAAAATTTAACAGCTGTCCGATTGATTCGTGCTTATATACGGAAGCAATTCGAAAGAAATCGTTTTACACAAACAAGTGAAGAGCTAAAAAATCTTACACAAAGAGCATTAAGAATCATGGAAACAACGGTACCGCTTTTACTTTTTGCAATGAATTTATGTATTATTGCGATACTTTGGATTGGTTCTGGGCAAATAAATACTGGTGAAGCTCAGATTGGGGAGGTAGTCGCGGTTATTAACTACACATTAAGGATAACTTCTTCTATTTCTGTAGTCAGTATGTTAGTAATGGTTATCTCCCGCTCAAAGGCTTCAGCAGATCGTATTCAAGAGATTATTGATATAGAAGAAAAGGATACGGATAATCCGGAAGGAAATAGGAATTCAAAAATTAAAGGAAAAATTAATTTTCAACATGTATCCTTTTGTTATCCTTCTAATAAAAAAAACACCATTGGAAATTTGCAATTTACCATTCAGCCAAAAGAAAGAATTGCGATATTAGGAGCGACAGGATCAGGAAAGACAACACTTTTCCAATTGATTCCCAGACTGTATGAACCAACAGAAGGAACGATCTTAATTGATGATAAACGGATCGATTCCTACTCATTAAATGCACTAAGAAAGCAAATAGGCTATGTACCACAGGAATCGATGCTCTTTACTGGAACGATTAAGGAAAATATTATGTGGGGAAATCCCAATGCTACCTTTGATGAGGTGGTGCAAGCTGCAAAGGATGCCCAAATACATGAAACAATTATGTTAATGCCCAATACATACGATACGAGAATTGGGCAAAAGGGAGTTAATTTATCGGGTGGACAAAAACAGCGTCTTTCCATTGCAAGAGCCCTTGTCAGAAAACCAAGTATTCTTCTTTTAGATGACAGTACAAGTGCTTTAGATTTGAAGACAGAAAAAAAACTGCTTGATGCAGTCGCCTCTTATCAATGCACGCTTCTGCTCATTACCCAGAAAGTATCTACTGCTATGAAGGCAGATCGGGTGATGCTAATAGAAAATGGGGAAATTGTAAGCTTTGCTCCCCATGATCAATTATATAAAACAAACAAGCTTTACCAAAAAATAGTCGAATCACAGCTAGGGGAAGGAGAGTGGGAGAATGCAAAGGGAACTAACCGATCCATTTCACTATCCTAAACCTGATATAAAGCCAGATGCTACAGTTGTTAAAAAAGGAAAAAAACCAAAGAATATGGGGAAAACTTTATATCGGTTATGGGCATATCTTGCCCAAAAAAAGGGGTTACTGATTCTTGTTTTAGTGATGGTTGCACTAAGCTGTGCATTAGGTTTATTGGGACCATATGTATTAGGCATGTCTATTGACCGTTTTATTGTAAATAGAAATTTAGATGGATTTACAGGACTGCTACTATTCCTTGGCTGTATTTATTTTCTTAATTCCATTGCATTATTTTTACAAAGCTATTGGATGATTGGAATATCACAAACAACTGTTTTTCAGCTAAGAGCAAATTTATTTCATCAATTTCATGAATTACCGATAAGTTATTTTGACAAAAAACAGCATGGGGAACTAATGAGCCGTGTTACCAATGATATTGAAAACGTAAGCTCCACCTTAAATAGCTCTGTTATTCAAATCTTTTCTAGTATAATCACTTTAATCGGGACCGTAGTGGTGATGTTTATACTAAGCCCGTTGTTAACGGTTCTGACTTTAATAATTGTTCCAGTAATGTTTTTGGGGATGAAATGGATAACAAGCAGAACGAGTGTGTTATTTAAGGAGCAGCAAAAGAACTTAGGTGACTTAAATGGATTTATCGAGGAATCCATTTCTGGTCAAAAAATCATAAAAACATTTTCCCTAGAGAAAAAAATGATTAATGATATGAAAGAAAAAAGTGATAAACTTAAGAATTCTGCTTTTTGGGCACAAGTATATTCAGGATTTATTCCAAAGCTAATGAATATGTTAAATAATGCTAGCTATGCGATTATTGTTGGAGTTGGCGGGCTGTTAGCACTGAAGTCAGGTGCTGTATCAATTGGAGTAATTGTTATTTTCGTAGAATATTCAAGACAATTCACTCGGCCATTGAATGATTTATCTAACCAATTTAATACTTTACTATCTGCAATTGCTGGTGCGGAAAGAGTATTTGAGGTATTAGATGAGGAAAGAGAAGAAGAAGATGAGAAAACGGCAAGCGAAATAAAAGAGACAAAGGGAGAAGTTCAATTCAAGCAAGTTTCCTTTTCTTATGAGACAGATAAGGAAATATTGAAGGATATTAACTTTAAAGTAAATCCTGGCGAGACAATCGCTTTTGTTGGACCAACAGGAGCAGGAAAAACTACGATTATCCAGCTTATTACGAGATTTTATGATGCAACAACTGGAAGTATATTGGTGGATGGTCATGATATAACAAAAATAAAAAGAGAAAGCCTCCGTTCACATATGGGATTTGTCCTTCAGGATAATTATTTATTTGAAGGAACGATACGGGAAAATATTCGATACGGCAGACTGAACGCAACCGATAAGGAAGTCGAGGATGCAGCAAAAATGGCGAATGCTCATGGCTTTATTGAACATCTCCCAGATGGGTATGATACGATTCTTTCTGCAAATGGAAATGGAATAAGTCAGGGGCAAAAACAATTGTTATCGATATCACGAGCAATCCTAGCTGATCCGTCCATTCTTATTCTCGATGAAGCCACAAGCAGTATTGATACCATTACAGAAGTGAAAATACAAGAGGCTTTAAAGCGCTTGATGAAAGGGAAAACTAGTTTTGTTGTTGCCCATCGGCTTAATACGATTAAACACGCAGATATGATCCTTGTCTTAGATAAGGGAATGATTATCGAAAAAGGTTCTCATGATGAATTATTGAAAACAAGAGGATTTTATTATGAACTACATCAAAATCAGTTTTCAGAAGCAGCAGAATAGTATTTTTATAAACGGAATTTTCATCTAATACACCGGTTGGTCAGTAAGGCTATTAAGCTTATTGAACAGTATTTCCCTTTCTTAATGTCTTGTATATAAAGGTTAAAGGGAGTACTGTTTCTTTTTTAATAAAAAATAGTATTGGATATAAATGATATTTGACTGACCGGTCATTTTGGTTTACTATATAAATATATTCGGTGCAAGTCAACACCCGAAAATAGCTCGAATTATATAAAGGTGGATGTTGAAAATGAAAACAATTGACCAAATTATTGAGTTTTTAAAGAGTATCGGAGTAGACGCAGAAAAGGTTTATCGGAATCCAAAGGAGACTTACTAGTAGATGGAAAGCGTAAAACACCTCAAAACATATATGGAAGATAATCATTTTGATTTAAATGAATTATCAAATGAACTAAATGAATGGAAAAATAGCTTAATCATATACAACTTTGCTCTAGACGAGATAAATACGAAATTAAAAATTATAAATGAAGAATTTCAATTTATTCATAATCATAATCCGATTGAACATATAAAATCGCGCATTAAGGATCCAAGAGGAATCATGCAGAAGTTACATCGGAAAGGACATGCAATTTCAATTGAAAACGCGAAGAAATATATACACGATATTGCTGGAGTCCGTATTACATGTTCATTTATATCGGATATTTATGAAGTTTTTAACATTATAGAAAAACAGAATGATATTAAGGTCCTACAGGTGAAGGATTATATAAAAAATCCAAAAGCCAATGGCTATAAAAGCTTACATTTAATCATCAGTATTCCTGTATTCTTAAGTACTGGTATGCAAGAAGTATGTGTCGAAATTCAAATTAGAACAATCGCGATGGATTTCTGGGCAAGCCTAGAGCATAAAATCTATTATAAATTTGATAAAGATGTTCCTAGACATTTGCTTAATGAATTAAAGGAAGCAGCAGATGCAGCACATGAATTAGATGTGAAAATGAAGAAAATTAAAGACCGAGTCGATATTTTTCAAACTGTTGGTAAACAACAAACGTTAATATAAGTTGAGGGAGGAAGCTTCTTAAGGGACGCTTCCCCTTTTTTATTGAGGGTGATCCAAAGTAAGCGCACCCCATCAAAAATATATATTACCTCAATAAAAAAGGTTTCATATCAATTTTTCAGTAAATAATTTATAATAAGAAGACATATTTTAAAGTTAGATGCAATTCGTCTAACTTTTTTAAAAGGAGAACGAAATGAAAGAACAGCAATTTTGGAATACATTTAAACCATTTATACAGCAGAACTGGGAGAAAGCGAATTTTAAACACGCGACATCTATCCAAGCACAATCCATACCACTTATATTGGAGGGAAAAGATGTAATTGCTGAATCCCCAACAGGAACGGGAAAAACACTAGCTTATTTATTGCCAGTTATAAATAAAATTGATACGGACTCAAAGAATATCCAGGCGATTTGTCTTGCTTCTTCTCAAGAGCTTGTTATGCAAATTTTGGCAGAAGTACAAAAATGGGGAGAGGGTAGCGGTATTCGTTCGGCTTCGTTTATTGGTGGAGCCAATGTAAAAAGACAATTAGAAAAGCTGAAAAAACACCCTCATCTTGTTATTTGTACACCTGGAAGAGCGTTAGAGCTGATTAAACAGAAAAAATTGAAAATGCACGAAGTAAAAACAGTTGTACTAGATGAAGCGGACCAATTATTGGTATCAGAGCATATTGAATCTGTCCGACAAATTGTAAAAGCCACTTTAAAAGATAGACAAGTTGTCTTATTCTCTGCAACCTTACCAAAACATACAGAAGATATTGCCAAGGAACTTGTTCAAGATGCAGAAATTATCCGTGTGAAAAAAGATAAGGTGATTGATGCAGCAGAAGTGGAGCATATTTATTTTCAAGCAGAATATCGAGATAAGGTAAAACTTTTAGAGCCAATCTCTCGTTTGAACAATGCGAAAATTCTTGTGTTCGTAAAAGATATTGGCAATTTAAATGTAATTCATGAAAAATTGACCTATAAAAATATTCAAACGAGTATTTTGCATTCTGATTTGAATAAGATGGAGCGTCAGAAATCATTAAAAGATTTCCGAGATGGAAAGCGTAATATGCTGCTAGCAACAGATGTGGCAGCTAGAGGGCTTGATATTCAAAATATCACGCATGTGGTCCATTATGATTTAGCTACTGATCAGACACAGTATATTCATCGTTCCGGTAGAACGGGGAGATTTGGTGCATCAGGAGTGGTAGTTAGCTTAGTTACAGAAAGAGAAGAAAGAGAACTGAAGCAAATGGCTAAAAAGCTAAACTTAAGATTATCACGTAAAAGCTTTTATCATGGGGAAATCATTGATTATCAAATGAGAGAAAAAAAGAAATAATACCATTTCAATATAAAGCTGTCATTAATCCAAAAAATTGGGTAGATGACAGCTTTTTTATTTGGCAAAAGGGTAAGGGGTGGCAAGCCTAAACAGACTAATCTTAGATAAAAAATGAAAAATTAGGCATAAAAATGGAGAAATTTCACAAGATAATACCATTAATAAACAAAGCACTTAAAGGAAGGGTTAAATGGTAACTTTTGCTTATCTATTAATATTTACATCTATGGGTATTTTGACCGTTGGCTTAGATATTATTGTGTTTCATGAAGGGTTTATGAAATGTTTTAAAAAAATTTATGAGGCGGAAGTTGGGGCAGGTGCAATTACAATTGTATTTACTGCAATATTTGGCTTCGTTTGGTCTGTCATTGTGGATTTTCGTTTATGGAAAAATAAAAAAAGGGAAAGCAGAAGATACTAGGATGAACATTATCTAATTATTTGAGTGTATTTGCTAAAAGATTCTGTTTTGTTCAAAGTATTCAGGCTAATTCGGTAAGGTAACAGTCTAATAAATAGAAGCAAGGTAGATTTATTGGAAGTACGAATCCTATCCCAACAAAAAGAGACATCGAAGGAAGAGGAAATTCTGAAAAAACCGACTGATGGAAGGATCACTTGATCTAGATTAAGAGACCACTTTTAAATAGCGGATTAATTTTTAGTGTGCTTTCACTCTTAGAAGAAGGGTACAACTACACAGTCTTGGAAAGCAAACTTAGAACATCACAAGGTATATATAAGTACATGTTTTTTAATTGTATACATAAGGAACCAAGGCGCTTGCGCTTTTCTAAAAGGAAGTGTGTAACAGCATGTTAAAAGAAAATATTTCGTTAACTCAATTGGCTGCAGTAATTTTTAATTTCCAAATTGGTAGTACGATTGTCATTGGCCTTGGATTAAAAGCGAAGGAGGATGCATGGATTGTTCTTCTGATTGCTTTAGGGTTAGGCATAATTATAACCATGTTTTTTATTTATATGATGACTTTGGCACCGGGGAAAAATTTATTTGAGTTGTTTGAGTATTGTTTTACGCGGCCAGTTGCCATTGGCCTCAGTTTTGTTTATGCCACTTACTTTTTTTACTATAGTTGTCGTATTATTAGGGACTTTGGAGAGTTAATTGCAAGTACGGTACTTCCTATAACACCAATTGAAGTATCGACAATCATGCTTGTCATTGTGATGGGATATATTATGTATATGGGATTGGAAGTTCTTGCTAGAACTGCAGAGATCTTTACTCCATATGCCTTTATCTTTATCCTACTTTTATTTATTTTTTTGTATGCAGGCAATAACTTCGATTTTTCCAATATTCGACCAATATTAAAGGATGGGTTTAAGCCACTATGGAGTATTATTTTTCCCTATGAAATTGTTCGACCCTATGGCCAATTGATTATTCTAACCTACATATTGAGCAATGTTTCAAATGCCAAATACAGCAAGAAAATAATTATTTATAGTGTACTTATATCAAGCCTTGCTGGTAACGTCGATGATGATTGTTTTGTCTCTAGGACATGATATTGCCTTGCGCTCCAATTTTGCATTATTGAGTGCTGCCCGGCTTGTATCAATTGGCAATTTTTTGCAGCGGATAGATGCAATTGTTGTTTTCTGTATGATGCTAGGAACACTCGTGAAAAGCTGTATCTATATTTATGGGGGATTAAAGGCTTTGGAATATATTTTTAATCAAACATTTCGATATTTTGCCTTTCCAATGGTATGCGTGGTTGGTGTTTTTACAACCTTAATTGCTCGGAATTATTCCGATCATATGAATGAAGGGTTGCAGTCTAATCCTTACCTACTACATATTCCTCTGCAATTTGGCTTACCATCACTAATGGTGCTTATTATGATGATTAAGCATTGGAACAAATCTAATACTAGGAAAAAGGTTAATAGAGATTATAGCGAACACGGTTCATAAAAAGTGCGATTGATTATAAAGAAGATACCATTTCGGATGAAGTGATGCTTAAATGCCAACTAGCAATGAAATAGCTGATTTAAATACTGGATGAAAATTATAACCAATAAGGTGCTGAATGATTATGTTGACAGAAAAACTATCTTTAACACAAATATTTACGATGATTATCAATTTCCTTCTTGGAAGCTCTATCGTAGTTGGCATAGGAATGGAAGCCAAGAGAGATGCGTGGCTGGTTGTTTTAATTGGAATGTTTATCGGCTTACTTATTATGAATTTTTATCTTTATTTCATGTCATTGCTACCGGGAAAAAATATATATGAGATAATCGAATATTGTTTTTCTCGAAAAGTTGCAGTTATTCTTGCTCTTGTTTATCTAAGTTACTCAACTTTCGCACCAAAAAAATAAGTGCAAATCGTTAGTTGTATTGCGTCTATGGTCTATTAAATATGTTGCTTGACAGTGTTTAATAAAATGAAATAACACCTCATTCTTTGGTATAGTGTAATTGTAGAGAAAACACTACCATACAGAAGAGGTGCTCCCTATATGATAGACCAAAATAGCCAAAACAATCAACTACCAAAAGAACTTAATTCGGTTTTTTCTGAGCTTGAAATGAATAAACACCTGCGCCAAGCAGGAATTAAAAAATCCTTCGGTTTCAGCTGTTCCTACTTATTTCAGCTTGTTTTCTGTTTGATTTTCCAGCACAAAAATTGGTTTTCACTTCTTGATTCAAAGAAAGCCGATCAGTTTCCAGCCAAAGATGCCGTCTATCGCTTTTTAAACCAATCAACTTTTAATTGGCGCCGTTTCTTACTACTGTTGAGCATTTTTACTATTCAAAAGGTGACTCGCCTTACGAATAAAGAGCGTCCAAAAGTACTGATTATCGATGATTCTGCGTATGACCGAAATCGTAGTAAAAAGGTAGAGCTTCTCGCTCGTTGTTTTGATCATGCTTCCCTGAAAATGCGTTTCTTTAAGGGGTTTCGTATGCTCACTTTGGGCTGGTCAGATGGCTATACATTTATGCCAATTGACTTTTCTTTAGTCAGTTCAAAAAAGTCTCAAATCAATGGTATCTCTGAAAAAATTGATAAACGTACTTGTGGATACAAGCGTCGAGAAAATGCATTACAAACTGAGCCTGAACAAGTTCCTGACATGATTAAACGTGCATTAGCCAATGGGATAGATGCAAGTTATGTCCTTATGGATTCTTGGTTTACATTGCCACCACTTGTAAAGTCTATTGTGGATCAAGGATTAGACGTAATTGGTATGGTCAAAGAAACAAAACAACGTTATAACGTAAACGGGGAGATGGTTTCTTTAAAGCAACTATACCACCTAGCTGGACCCATTCAATCCAAGAAAGGAATTCTTCGTTCCATCCATACGATGATGGCTAATGGAACACCAATTAAAGTGGTATTCATTCAAAACAGAAATAAGAAAAGCGACTGGCTTGCCATCCTCAGCACAGACTGCACTCTTTCAGAACAGGAGATCGTCCGAATCTATGGAATGCGCTGGGATATCGAGGTATTCTTTAAGGCGGCCAAATCTCTTTTGAAACTTGAAAAAGAATTCCAAAGCCGTTCATATGACGCGCTTATTTGCCATACAACGATTGTGTTTTCTCGTTTTATCGTTCTGTCGTGGCAGAATCGCTGTAATACCGATCAACGCACAATAGGTGGTCTGTTTTACGAATTATGCGATGAAGTAAATGAACTTGATTGGGCTGTCGCATTACAGCAATTGATCGAGCTTCTTCAAGATGCACTTAAACAAACGAATAAGAAAATCAAAAAAATAATTCAAAGTCAACTTGAACAGTGGATCGCTGGCCTTCCTAATTATATCAAGGCTTATTTGCCGATATCACTCTGCGAAAGTTGAGTAAGTTATTTTATCTATATTTCTGCAAGGGTTATTAGAGACTTTGGGGAACTAATCACAACTGCCATTCTTCCTGCAACACCTATCGAATTTACGATATTTACGCTCATGTTAGTAATTGGCTATATATTGTATCTAGGAATTGAGGTTTTAGGGAGAACGGCAGAGATATTTAGCCCCTATATGTTTGTATTTGTATTCTTGCTGTTTATTTTATTATACGCTGGAGGCAAAATAAATCTTACGAATATACAGCCAATTCTTAGCAGTGGAATAATGGAAGTTATTAAATCGACCATACCTTCGATTATTGCATTTCCTTATGGAGAGCTTATAGCATTTACGGTTATTTTAGCAAATATAGGAGACTTTAAAGCGGCTAGAAAGGTATGTTTAATAAGTGTATTTATTGCTAGTGTAATCTTATTGTCCTCTGTTTTTCTCATCATTGCTACATTAGGAGAAAATACTGCAACCCGCGCAAATTTCCCATTATTGATTGCTGCAAGGCTTGTTAGCATTGGTGAGTTTCTTGAAAGAATAGATGTGTTAGTTGTGTTTATTATGATGCTAGGAATATTGATCAAAAGTTCAGTGTTTTTATATGGAGGCTTAAAAGGAATAGAGTATATTTTTAAGATTCCATTTCGCTATTTTGCAATGCCGGTATCCTGTATAGTAGCGATGTTTTCAATCTTTATTACGATAGATTTTTCCGATCATTTGGTAGAAGGATTACATGTAGGTATATTTCTACTCCATCTTCCACTTCAATTTGGATTTCCTATTTTGATTGTGTTTGTACTGTTAATAAAAAAATGGAAGGAACAAAGGAATGAAAAAAGTCCTGCGGTAATATGTCAAGTACCAAAATCTAAGGAATTGGAAATTGTAAGCCAACCAATACCTAAAAAAGACAATACTTAAGAAACCCAGTAAGATATTAAACCATTTACTGGAAAATATTGAAGGATTTAGGATGTTTTATCCTTTAGTTATTCACCTTCCTTCTTGGCGTGTAGACTTGATCGTTGCGTAGCAGCGCATCGACCAACCGCACAAGTTTTCTTGCCGTTAAGACGAGTGCTCTTTTGTGTTGATGCTTAGGAACCTCACGATATTTTTTCAGGTAGTATGCCCGAAATTCAGGTTCATTTCGTTGAACCGAGTTGGCAGCTTCAACAAGGTAATAACGAAGAAATCTATTTCCTGAACGTATCATTTTGGTTTCCTCAGCTTGGAACTTTCCTGATTGATTCTTGGACCATGTAAGTCCACTATATTTGGCAATGGAAGCTTGGTTATCAAAGCGATCAATTTGTCCAATTTCGGCTAAAATACCAGCGGTATAGACTGGGCCTATTCCTGGAATCGTCTGTAAGGTATTAGGGATACCTTCTAGAAGCTTTTGGATGGCTTTGTCAAGTTCTTTAATCTGTTTAGTTATACTACGGATGGACTCTATTGAAGTCCCTAATAATAGGTCGATAGAATCTTCCACACACTTTGATAATCGGTAGGAAGATCTCGCAGCCTTTTGAATGGATTTCGCCACACACTCGGCGTCAGTAAAGCGATTTTTGCCCTTATCTTGAAGATAATTCGCAAGTTCTTGAAGATCCATTGAGCTAATTTCATCTAAGCTATATTGTTCAAGAAATAGCTCTAACATGGCATTTCCAAAAACCGAACTATCCACTTCAGTCGTAAAGGAACTACACTTATAAAATAAGTGTTGCAGAAAATATTGCTTTTCTCGCGTTAGGTTGTGAACGAGATGATATCTCATTCTTGTCAACCTTTGAAGAGCAATAAATTGTTCCTGCATCACCGCCGTTAGTGGAAGACGTCCAAACCGTAAGCGATCTGCAATAATCCAAGCATCGACTTGGTCTGTTTTATCCAGGTCAACATATGACTCTTTAAATTTTTTAATTAGTTTTGGATTAATAGTAAAGACTGTTGTTTTAAATTCTTTAAGAGATTCATCCTCGTGAAAAAACATAGCAGGATGCCAACTATAGACTGAAGTGGCCTCCATCCCGATTTGAATCTCGGAAATTGAGTTACTTTGGGCTATCTTGACAATCTGATCTTTCAGATAAGATGCCCCAGTCAAATTGTTGTCAACAGTGAGAGCAGTTAATGCTTCTCCTTCAAAATTCATGACACAAGCTTTCATATCTTGAGAGCTAACGTCTATTCCAACAAATAATTTCATGGTGGCTAACCTCCTTTCAATCTAGGATCAAGGGAAGGACTCTTCGGGATATCCCCAGTGTACTTGTCGGTCAATCACCCTCGCGTATTAGAACTCACTTTGGTCCATGAGCTGCCTGGAAGCTGCAACTTCCAGCATGGGCTGCCAAAGGGAACAGCCTGCGGGTTAGAAGTTCGAACAAGGACTGGGGAGACAGACTTTTGTAGTAGTCAAAGCTACAGGAGATGATAGAAATCCCCCAAATGATCCTAAGACCATTATCTAGGGACATCACGAAAAGTCCACCCTTTGGAAAACTTTTTCAGATAGTGGGGGGCTAGCCCCCCACTATCTGAACTAACATCTATAGAATTATCAAAGAACAATATTTTAATTGGAAATTACCTCGAAAGAGGACTATAAACTTACTATACGAGGGAGATAAGAGCATGAATTATTTTAAAAAGATACTGTCTATAAATAGTAAAAAAGAAATACCCTCCGATGTAGTTCCAACAAAAGCAAAAGAGATAGGCTTAGATAAATTAACATTTGAAGAGCTAAAATTAGAAATTAATAAAACCTTTGGGAATACGGCTGATTTGCAGTCTGATGACATTCGTGTAGGTAAAAGCGATGGACGTATTTACTATTTAGAAACAGTAGTTAATACAGAAATGTTAAAAGAAATGTTAGGAAATACGTTAGAGAATTCAGTGGATAAAGATATTGTCATAGAAACAGTAGAAGATTTGCATAATCTAAGTAAAAGAAGCTTTGGGGTATCAGGATATAAATTATTGAAAACGGTGAATGAAATTGTTTCTTCTCTCTTGGAAGGCAGAATTGTGATTGTTTTCAGAGGAGTTGGGCAGGCGCTTAGTTTAAATTATATAAACAGTGAAGGGAGAGCGGTAGCAGAGCCTACTACACAAACAGTAGTAAGGGGACCAAAAGACTCTTTTGTAGAGGATGCCTCAACCAATATAAATTTAATAAGAAAAAGAATACGAAACCATCATTTGCGTTTTGAGAAATTTATGCTTGGAAACGAAACGCGGACAAATGTTTATATGGGTTATATGTATTCTATTGCAAATGAAAAAATAGTAAACGAGGTGCGTTCAAGACTAAATAAGATTGATATTTCTGCCGTGTTTGAGTCTGCAAATGTCGAGGAATTAATTATAGATAAAAGCTTGACGGTCTTTCCACTTGCTATGAATACAGAGCGTCCAGATGCAGTAGCAACTTATTTAATGGATGCGAAGATTGTCATTATAATTGACGGCTCCCCTTTTGTATTAATAGTTCCAGCTGTTCTTACTGATTTTTTTACATCTCCAGAAGATAACTATCAAAACTATTTTATGAGTAGCTTTGTTCGGATGATCCGCTATTTGTCCTTTATGATTGGCTTAATTATGCCGTCCGCTTATGTAGGTGTATTGACCTTTCACCCAGAACTTTTACCAACCACTTTACTATTAAGTGTTATTGCTCAACGGGAAGATGTTCCTTTTCCAGCAGTAGTAGAGGTATTTATTATGGAGATTACATTTGAAATTTTAAGAGAAGCAGGGGTAAGGATGCCACGGGCTGTAGGTCAAACGGTTTCTATTGTTGGTGCATTAGTTATCGGACAGGCTGCGGCTGAAGCAGGAATTATTTCAAACATTATGGTTATCATTGTTGCGATAACGGCGATTGCTAATTTCGTATTCCCGAATTATAACTTTGCAAATGCATCGAGACTTATTCGATTCGTTCTTATCATTGTTGCATCAGTATTAGGCTTATATGGTGTTCTTTTAGTGCTTGTATTTATGGTTGCTCATTTAAGTTCCCTTCGTTCTTTTGGAGTTCCATATTTAGCTCCAGTTGCTCCATTTATCGTTGAAGATCAAAAAGATGTATTTGTCCGATTTCCACTGTGGGCAATTAGTAAGAGACCATCCTATTTAAGTCCGAATATAAAAAATAAGCAAAAGCCCCAAGGATCTCCGTCTCCTCCTAAGCATGAAGGTGGGGACAAAAAGTGAAAAGAATCGCTGTCTTTCTATGTATACTAAACTGTTTATTTCTATTAACAGGCTGTTGGGATAGAAAGGAATTATCAGAAATTAAATTAGTAGCAGGGATGGCAATTGATAAAGGGGAGGATGGGAAGTATAAAGTGACAGTAGAGGCGTTGAATGCTGCTGAATTAAACACCCAATCTTCAGCTGGGAATGCGCCTACGGTAGTTGAAGGGATTGAAGGGGATTCTATCTCAGAAATTACCCATCTTTTTAATGAATATTATGCACAGATTTTAATATATTCTCATATGAAAGTGCTCGTAATCAGTGAGGAAGTAGCAAGTGCAGGAAGACTGGATTTTATTGATTTTTTGGAAAGAAATAGAGAGATAAGAGATGACTTTAACATTATTATCGCTAAAGATGGGAAAGCAGAAGATATTTTAAAAATAGCTGCCCATTATAGAAAGGCATCTTCTTTAAAGCTATCTCCACAATTGGATCATTTGATGGAAGACTGGGGAGGAGACCCTGGAATGAACATTATTAATTTTATCTCTGAACTTAATTTGGAAGGAAAAGAACCAGTGCTTGCTACCGTAAGGCTAAAAGGAGATGTTGAAAAGGGGATGAGTATGAAAAATATTCAGAAGGTAACCCCTGATGCAATTGTTGTGGTAGACTCACTGGCGATTTTTAAAGATGGTAAGTTAGTGGGGTTTCTGAGCTTAGAGGATACTAGGAATTATTTATGGACGAGGAATGATATAAAGACTACTTCTTTGACACTCGAATGCAAAAAGGGAGACTTTAGCGCGATTCGAGTAACAGAATCGCAAACAGAAGTAACGTCTAAGATGAAGAACGGTAAGCCTTTTTTTCATGTAAGTATAAAAGCAGAAGGATTTATTGAAGGAACTCAATGTTATAATAACGTGGAAAAGCTTGGAACGATTGCTAAATATGAAAAGTTAATCAATGAAACTTTTTCAAAAAAAATAACAGATACCATTACAAAGGTCCAAAAACAATACCAAGCGGATATTTTTGGATTCGGAGAAGTAATGAGAAGGCAAGATTTTAATTCTTTTATGAAAGTAAAAGATAACTGGAGTGAAGAATTTGCTTCAGGAGATGTAAAAGTAGATATGGATTTTGTTTTAAGAAGGTCTGGAATACGTTCTAAGAGCTTTTTAACCGAGACGGAAAAATAAACAGGAAGCATAGAAAAAACTGGTCATGGCGAACAGTTTTTTCTATGCTTTTTTTGGATTAGCTCCCTCTAAGACTAAAGTTGTAGAGGAAAATCAAGCTAAGGCACGTTATGAAAAAAACAAGGGAAAGGTAACATAGTAGATAAGAAAGGAGCGAAAATACAAAATGAAAAAATTTGGTTTATTTATTATTGGAGCAGCTGCTTCTATTATCCTTTTATCACAGATAGGTCCATTATTTGGTTTAGTAATTAGTACAGCCATTCTTTATTTCGCTTTTAAGCAATATGTAAAGGCGACAAGTACAGCAGGAAAAGTAGGGTGGGGGATAGCTGGAATTATCATGCTTATTATAACTGCAAGTAACCTTCCAGCAATTATTGGTTTGGCAGCAGCATATATATTGTATCTTGTTTATAAAAAATGGAATAACAACAAACAATCTATTATCACAAAAAAATCATCAGATGACCCATTTCAAAATTTTGAAAAGCAATGGTCAGAACTAAACAAATAAGAGAAGGAGAGGAATTAGGCATGACGAATTTATTAGAAAGAATGAAAAATACTGTATTGGCTGATATAAATAATTTATTGGATAAGAAGGAAGAAAAGAATCCGCTTGCGCTTTTAAATCAATACGTAAGAGAATGTGAAAAAGAGACAGATAAAGTAAAGAAATTAGTGGAAAGACAATATAAATTAAAAGAGGAATTCTCAAAAGAATTACGCCAGGCAGAAGAAATGGCAGAAAAAAGGAAAAGACAGGCAGAGGTTGCTCGTAAAGCGGAAGAAGAAGAGCTTTCTTCTTTTGCTCAACTAGAACAAACTCATTATGAAGAAAGAGTAGTCCGTTTAAAGGAATCGTTGAGAAATACCGAGCAGCAATTGCATGAAATCGAAAAAAAATACATGGATATGAAGCATAAATTAAAAGATATGAAGATACGTCAAATGGAGCTAATGGCAAAGGAAAATATCACAAAGGCACATCATACAATGAATAAAGTTTTAGAAGAAAAACAAGCAAGCCCAACAAATCAAGCGCGCTTTACCGAAATGGAAGAATATATTGAAAAACTAGAGAAAAAGATAAATACAGAATACTATAAACAAACAATGGATGAAAAGTTAGCAGCTTTAGAGAAAGATATGCTAAAAAAAGAAGATGATACCATTTCTCTATAAAAAAATGATATCCTAAAAGAGGCTGGAGCTACAAAAGCCAGCCCCTTTTATTTTTGATATAGACAAACAGAAAGAATTAAATAAAATTTCAAAGATTGTTTTAATAAATTATGTAGGTAACCACGTTGTAAAACGGGTGATTGGAGTGGAAAGCAACCTACTCATTCAACGTGTATTGTCATTTTTAGTCTGTCTTAATTTAATGATTTAGTATTAGCCATTTATTTTTTGTAGGGAGAAACAATCAGATTTTCACCATAATAAAACAAAGAAGGGAGAGAATAGCCAATGTTTAAACAACTAAAAGATCATTATGCGAATTGGGTATATGTGGTTGGAGGGTTTTTATTATTAGAAATCTTTGTCTTTAATCCAGGACTAATCTTTTCCCTTCTTGTTTCCATTGGTATGATGTATATCTCAAAGAAATCTCTGCAAGGCGGAGTCGGAAAAATCCTATTTTGGGTTGGTTTACTGATTTTGATCGTTAGTATCCTAAATATGGTTACCGTAAAAATAATTTTATTTACGATTCTTGCCTATTATTTTTTTCAATTATTCCAAAAGAAGAATACTACTGATGTGATTAAACCGATAATTAAAGATAAGGAAACAGAACCATTTACACAGGAGCCAATCATAAAGAAGGAGCCCTTATTTACTAATTCAATCTATAATCGCAATATTACGCCAGATCATGTATATGAATGGCATGATATTAATATTCAATGTGGAATAACGAATACAATGGTTGATCTTAGCTATACCGTTTTGCCAGAAGGAGAAACGGTTATGATGATCAAAAATATTGTAGGAGATGTAAAGCTGTATATCCCTTATGATATGGAAGTTAGCATTAATCACTCCATTTTCTTCGGTTCTTATCATATATTTGGAGAAGAAGAAGAGAATGCTTGGAATAAAAATGTAAGCATCCGGACTGCTAATTTTGATCAAGCAGAAACAAGGGTGAAGATTTTCACTTCCTTTATTGCTGGTAGCTTAGAGGTGAAAAGAATATGAGTATTATAACTAGACAAATCTTGTGGGGAGTATGTATATCCCTTCTTTTACTTGTATTCTTTTCCATTTGTTATTTATTTGTTTTTCCTCCAGAAAACTGGGGAGCTTTGTGGGAAAAAGAATTAATGGATGTTCCGTTTGTCTTATTTATAACAAGTGTCGATATTACATTAGGTATTCTAATTGGTTATTTGTCCGGCTTTTCCTGGAAAAAACAAATTCGTTCCATGGAACAAGCTCTACATACGATGGATAAAATGGAGTACCGTCCTGTTGAGCCAATTGGTTCAACAGAGGAATTACAGTCATTGAGCTATAAGATGATTCAATTGCAGAATCAATTAGTAGAACAAACGAAGCTTTCACAAAAGCTTGTAAAAGAGAAAGCAGAGGATGAAGAGGTGAAAGTGCAAAGTATCATTATTGCAGAACGAAATAGGTTAGCAAGAGAGCTACATGATTCGGTTAGCCAGCAATTATTCGCAGTATCCATGCTATTGTCAGCGATTAATGAAACAAGACCGAAAACAAATGATCACGAGTCTCGGCAGCTACAGCTAGTAGAGGAAACGATTCATCAGTCTCAATTAGAAATGAGAGCCTTATTGCTTCATTTACGTCCTGCTGCATTAAAAGGGAAATCATTAAAAACAGGAATTATTGAATTATTGCAGGAGCTACAGCAAAAGGTCAGCTTAGAAATAGAATGGAAATTAGAAGATATTGATTTGGATAAAGGAATGGAAGATCATCTTTTTCGGATTCTTCAAGAATCTGTATCCAACACATTAAGACATGCAAAGGCAAGTTCCTTACAGGTCCAGCTTATTCAAAGAGAATCATTTGTCATTTTACGAATAATAGATGATGGAGTTGGTTTCAATATTGATAAAAGAAAGGCAGGCTCTTATGGACTTCAAAACATGCATGAAAGAGCAGCAGAAATAGGTGGGGTATTAAAGTTAATCAGTTTGGAAAATAAAGGAACACGTTTGGAAGTAAAAGTTCCGATTTTGGAAGGGGAGGAGGATATAAATGATTAGAGTATTACTTGTTGATGATCATGAAATGGTACGGATTGGCGTTTCCTCTTATTTATCTGCGCAAACAGATATCGATGTGGTGGGAGAAGCGGAAAATGGCAGCAGAGCAGTAGAGCTAGCACTCTCGTTAAAACCAGATGTCATTTTGATGGACTTAGTGATGGAAGAAATGGATGGAATAGAAGCAACACGCCAAATAGTAGAAGCATGGGAGGATGCAAAAATTATTATTGTCACTAGTTTTCTTGATGATGAGAAAGTCTATCCAGCTTTACAGGCTGGTGCAACTAGCTATATGCTCAAAACATCGAAGGCTAGTGAAATAGCAAGAGCTGTGCGCGAAACATTTCAAGGCCAAATTGTGCTAGAGCCAGAAGTCACCGATAAAATGATGACAAAAATGCGGGAAAAGAAAGCAACTCCTCTGCATGAAGAATTAACCGCGAGAGAAATGGAAATTCTTCTATTAATGGCAGAGGGCAAAAGCAATCAGGAAATTGCCGATGATTTATTTATCGCTTTAAAAACGGTAAAAACACATGTTAGTAATATACTTAGCAAACTACAAGTACAAGATCGAACACAGGCAGTCATTTATGCATTTAAGCATTCCCTTGTAGAATAAGAAAGCCAAATCCCTTTCATATTAGGAACACTCCCTTAATCAAACGTTTAAATAAGATATTTCTCTCTCTTCTATCGAGAAAAAGACAAACTAGGAAAATATTTTTCGAACTTGTCTCATATGATGGTAAAGAAGAGAAAAATAAACACACGTCTTTTACATTTACGTTTGTAGAAGATAGATTGAGGGAGAGATTCATGAGTTCATTTTACAAAGGGACCTTCTTATTAATTGTAACAGCTTTTTTTGGCGAATGTATTGAATTTATTATTAATATGATAATGGCCAGGGAACTTGGAGAACATGGACTAGGCCTATTCATGACAGTGTTGCCTACTATTTTTCTCATCGTCCTGCTAGCTACCTTTGAGTTGCCAACATCTATTTCAAAATTTATAGCAGAGAAAGATTCAAAGTATCATTTATCCATGCTTCAGCAAGTGCTAAAGTGGACCATTATATTTACTATTTTTCTAACGATCATCGCATCTATCATCATACCTTTTATCCCTATTTTTTATTCCTATCATCCACTATTAAAGTGGCTAGTCATTCTCCTGCTGCCGATTATTTCCTTCACCTCTATTGCAAGAGGTTATTTTATGGGAAAACAGCAGATGGGGAAAATTGCCGCTTCTAATTTTTTGAAAAAAATCATTCAGCTTGGATTATTGGTCTTCTTATTTCAGTGGTTTTCCTTTGACCTTAATACATCTGTATTAATTGCCTTTTTTACAATCGTTGGAAGTGATACAGTCGTCTTACTGTACTTAATGCATATGTTTTTCGTACAGTATCAGCGGATTAAAAAAGGGAAGAATGAAACCATGAATGGAAAGGTAATTTGGAAAGATTTATTATCTGTCTCTATTCCGACAACGGGACTTCGAATATTTCATGCACTGACCCATGCTATTCAGCCATTTTTAATTAAAGGTGCATTAGTGGCTTCAGGAATTACAGCAGCGAACGCAACAGAGCAGTATGGAATGCTTGCTGGGATAGCAATGACGATTGGATTTTTCCCAGCCTTTATCTCCCATAGCTTTATGACAATGCTGATACCGACCGTTTCGAAAGCATATGTCCAAAAAGACTATTCCAAACTGCAAAAACTATTGCAACAAGTAATGATAATTACCGCTATCTACGGTACTATTGCTGTTGGAATATTTTATTTTTACGCGGATACATTGACAATGACCTTTTTTCATTCCACTCAGGCAGCAATAATTGTTCAGCTTTTATGGCCGTATTTTTTGCTGCATTACTTTACCATTCCAATGCAAGCATACTTAATAGGGTTAGGGCTGCTAAAGGATGCAGTTTTTCATAGTATTTGGTCAACTTCTTTCTCCTATGCAGCAATCTATTATTTAGGTTCTTTAAGTCAGCTTCAGATGAGTGGAATTGCGATCGGCATGAATTTAGGGGCAGTCATTTTAGCCTCATTACATTATTTAACGATCTGCAAAAAAATAGGGATTTCGATATGGTTAACACCTGTAAATAAACTTCATTAAAAAATTTTGATAAATTGTGTAGGGATTCGAATGTTGTAAGACGTTTATTATGTAGAATCGTAAAAAGGGAAGGGGAAGATGAAAGAAAATGGAATCCCTAATAGATAAAACGCAATTAGCGGAAGAAAATCAAGAAGAATTATTTGAACAAGTAGTGAAAGAATATGGAAAATCAATTTATATTTATATAGTATCACTCGTGAAACATAAAGAACTTGCAGAGGATTTGTATCAGGAAGTATTAATTTCTGCTTATACATCATTTGGATACTTTGAGGATGTCCAGAAAGTGAAAAGTTGGCTATATAAAATTGCCTTAAATAAATGTAGAGATTATTGGAGAAAGGAAAAATCCTCGAAGAAATTTTGGGAAGAGACTGTCTATACATATGCACGAGATACGTCTGTTGCTTTGGAACCAGAGGAAACATTACTATGCAAATGTGATAAAGAGGAAATGATTGATACATTAGGAGAACTTCCTAATATGTATAAAGAACCATTACTCCTTTTCTATTATCATAATCAAACATTAGTAGAAATTAGTAATCATACAAAAACACCGTTATCCACGGTGAAAACAAGAATGAAACGAGCGAAGGATCAATTAAAGCCTAAGGTCATGAATAAAAACATTGCTTATTTGTAAAAAGAAAATGGAATCAGTGGGAGAAAGTTGATCTGCTCACTGATTCGTCACAGGATAATGGTGCATTGATGTTTCCTTTCGAATACTCGATAGCCTCACTAAGTTTAGCTAAGAACATATTAGCTTTGAATCCATTCATAGTAGGCATCATCATACATAGTCGCAATTCAAATCTTGTCATAATAGACTTATGTTTCTGCTAATTCATTATTTCTTTGTTTATTATAGTAATTTACCGAATACATGGCACCTTCATTTACCATATTATTGTCACCAATATCATCTGGAGCGGGATTTCCTGCTTTAGAAAGTAAATCGTCTTTTTGCGTAGAATTGAATTTGTTTTTTAAGCGATTAAACATATCTCTTCCTTTATTTGTGAAAAGAAAAAAACTTCCTACACCTGCTCCTAATAATGCAAAGGTACGCATTGAATTTTTTCCAAACATGAGAGAATCCCTCCTATTATTTTACTGGTCCTTCTTGTTTTACTACTATTCCTTTATTTACCCCATTGAGAGTTTTATAAACTATGATCAGGGAATAATAATAGAAAACTAGTAAGGGGGATAAATATGAAAAAATACCGGTTAGAAAACTGGGATTGGTATCAGTTGTTAGAAGAAGAGGATGTTGGAGAAGTTTCGTTAGAAAAAGGACCGTTAATAAATACGTGGTTTCGTGAAATAAAAGATAAACGAACGAACTATCTTCACATTGATACGTCAGTAGAAGATCAGGAAACATTAAGTGGCTCCCTTATATATCATCGGGAAGTAGATAAGAAGGAAGAGTATGAAATTTTTCATTTCTATTTATCCAATGAAGCGCTAATCACCTTTGATTACAAAGATAATAGCCTGCATATCGATAGAAGTAACTTTATCCAGGAAATAAAGAGAGCGCAAACGCCGATTGAAGGGTTTATGGTTATTTTAGGAAAAATAATGACAGAAATTTTGTATCATATTGATTCCTATGAACAGCAATTAGATGAATTGATTTGGGATGTAAAACAGAGAAATAGTATAAAGACATTAGATAAAGTATATAAATCTAGACATGAACTTCTTATTTGGAAGAATGTCATGATTCCCTTTTTAGAAATAAGATATTCATTGGAAGAGGCATTTGGAGAGAAAATTACAAAGGGAAAAGAATATGCGCGCATTAGTAAAAGAATTGACAGAGGATTAATTTTGGTAGAAGAATATCAGAAGGAATTAAATAATCTTGTCGATTTTGAAGAAGTTGTATCGCAACATCGAGGAAATGAAATTATGAAAACTCTTACAGTGTTTACTACACTATGCACTCCCATTATGGCATGGGGTGCACTATGGGGAATGAACTTTAAAATAATGCCTGAGCTAGAATGGAAGTTAGGCTATCTATTTTCTTTAGCAATTATTATTGGGTCTACTGTCGTAGTTTATTTCTTTCTCAAATCAAGAGGTTGGATGGGTGATTTACTAAAAGCGCGGAAGAAAAATTCGTTTTTTCGATAATAGATTACCAAAGAAAATTAGACTCTCCCTTATAAAGTAGCATATAATAATGAAGGTAGATATGTTATGGAAATTCAAACTCCCAAAGGTTATGCAAGGAGGATATATGGAAGAGTCTAAATTTTGTAGTGAGTCCCTTGTGGTAAAAACAAGCATTGTTTTTCCAACTGACACGAATACTTATGGTACTTTATTTGGCGGTAAGCTAATGGCATATATTGACGATACAGCTGCCATTTCAGCGATGCGACATGCAAGAAGGGGAATTGTGACGGCTTCGACTGATTCTGTCGATTTTTTGTATCCGATTCATGAAGGGAATGCTGTTTGCTTAGAAGCTTTTGTGACCTATACAGGATCTTCATCGATGGAGGTTTTTGTTAAAGTAACTGCGGAAGATTTAATTTCCGGTGAACGGCATTTATGTGCACTCAGTTTTCTAACAATGGTTGCTATTGATGAACATGGAAAACCAACAAAAGTTCCTAAAGTAATACCGCAAACGGAAGAAGAAAAAAGTTTATATGAGTCTGCGAAAGAACGAGCAGAGGCAAGAAAGAAACGGAAGAAAGAAACAGAAGAGCTTGCAAAAAAATATAGAAGTTTAGGATGATCAATCGAGAAATCCCATTTTCTTTATATGGAACAATCTCTAAACAATAGGGGAAGAAGTTGTCGAAGAGATATTGTTTAAATGACTAAGATTCCTCGAATGGTAAAAAATCGATATTAGATGCTGTCGAAATATCAAATTATTTTCCAGGAAATGATGGGGAATTTCCGATATCTTGTCTAATATCATTGTCTGATTTTGCAGGGAGGATAGGTTTCCGTTTTTCCTTGTCTATATAGTATCCTCATACTATCAAGGGATAGATGCTAGGAGGTAAAAATGAAAATATTTTCCCTTTCCTATTTTGTGATTACAAGGAAGATTGACTTACATATTCAAATCGAAGAAGAAGAAAAAACGCTTATTTTATGGAGTGATAGAGTTACAAGTGAAGAGCAAACATTTCCGTTAAATGCGATACATGACATTTCATTTAAACCATCCCCAAATTGCTATAAAATCCTTTACTTGCACACAAATAGAGGTGTTTTCTCTTTTGTTGTAAAAGATAATCCAGAGGAAATGATTCGACAAATCAAAAGTCGTTTGGAAGATTATTTTTAAAGGGATAAATGTCGTTTTTTTAGCAAAAAAGGTTTGAGCAAGGAGGTTTTGGACCTCTTTACTCAAACCTTTTTAATCTCTATTGGACAGTATGCCGAATATACGTAGGATACTTATAAATAAATTTAGAAAATCAAGGTACAAATTAAGCGCCATTAAAGGAACTTGATCTGCTGTGACGCCATAATGCTTCATTCGATTAAAATCATATAGCACATAGCCGCTGAATACAAGCACACCAATGAAGGAATATGCAAGCATACCGCCTGTTGCTAATGGCCAAAAGATATTAAAAATCCCGATAGTAATTAAAGCGATTAAGGAAGCCAGTAACATTCCTCTTAAGAAAGAGAAATCTCGCTTCGTTTTTGTCGCGTAAATAGCGACACTAGCAAATACAACAGTTGTGGTTCCTAATGCATTAATAACTACATTTCCTCCAACAGTTGATACATAATAAGATACGATTGGAAAGGTAGTAATTCCTGAAATAAACGTAAAGATAAATAAGAAACCATAGGATAATGATTTTCCTTTTCTCGCAAAAATGGCAATTAATAAAAGAACAACTTCTAAAATAGATAATGGCAAGAATAAGAAGGTTGGTACGAAATTACCAATCATCGTGCCGATAAAAGCTATTCCTAGTGAAAGGGCAAAAGTCCTTAAAACAGAGGGCATATATTCATTGCTTGGACTATATGCATACATTTTTTCTTCACTCCCGTATTGATTTATGATTTATAATTTACTACGAAAACAACCTCTAAAAAGTTTCATTTCATTATTCTTTTTCACGAACAGCTTCTGCTTTTAATAAATCGCGAATTTCCTTTAATAATTCTTCTTTTGTATCTACTGTTACAGCTTCTTCTTTGACTTCTTCTTTTTTCTTAAATTTACTTATTAACCGAACCACGAGAAAAATCGAGAAAGAAATAATGAAAAAATCAACAATTCTTTGCATGAAATTCCCATAATGAATACCAGCATAAGTCCATGAAGAAAAATTTACTCCAACAACAAAATGAGCAAAGAGAGGCATAATTAAATCCTCCACTAAAGAACTGACAATTTTGCTGAATGCTGTGCCAATCACTACCCCAACGGCTAAATCAATTACGTTTCCTTTTATTGCAAATGCTCTAAATTCTTTCCACATATTATCCTCCTGAAAATATCACTTTTGTTTTCCATTATTGGATATTAAAATATAATTATTCTTACATGAAAAATGTTTAATTTCAAGCTTCTGCTACTGATAAAATAGGGAGAAGAGGGATAAGGAGAAGCCTATTTGATTAATAGATTACTTTGAAATTCGAAAATGGTTCTTTCGGCTCACTTTCCGTTATCGCTATATGCTGTACTTTAATGAAACGATTTCCTTTTTTTATTTTTTCCACGAAAGCATGGAGTGTATCGAGCGGAGCAATGGCGATACATTCCACAGTACCATCTGCTTTATTTCGAACCCATCCAGTTACATGGTTTTCTAAAGCTAATGTTTGGACGAAATAACGAAAACCAACTCCTTGCACCCTTCCGCTAACAATAAGATGAAATTGCTTCATTTTTTACCTCCTTATGGGATACCTTCTTATGTGAAATGATTTTTATTAATCATCTCATATTTATTTAGATTGCCGCAAGGTGGGTCAATAGAAGTGAAATGGAACTTGTAGAAAAATAGTCCATATGTTGTGTATGAATGGTCTTGGAGGATGAGAGGAAAGTAATTGGAAAAAGCTAGATTTGTAGATTGGAGAGCAATTTGG
This sequence comes from Niallia sp. Marseille-Q9988, assembly GCF_976954375.1. Taxonomy (NCBI): domain Bacteria; kingdom Bacillati; phylum Bacillota; class Bacilli; order Caryophanales; family Bacillaceae; genus Niallia; species Niallia sp. Marseille-Q9988. Next base: position 102,879 of record NZ_CDRJSZ010000003.1, read on the forward strand.
TACTATAAATAGGTGTGTGTCAGGCTTAAACAAAATGTGAGTACTATTTTTTGTTAGCCTTAAATAAAATAACTTATGGTGAGAGTGCCATTTTCTTTAATGATAAAGGCAATAATTTACCGTAATCGAGATATTTATTCTCCAAATAGAGAGAATAGATGTGTTTGAAAAATAGGAGAAATATAATGAAAAGAAATAAATATATCTGGTTATTATGGGTAGGGATAATGATAATTGCAGGAATTTTAGTGGCTTCCATGGTGAATTCCTATTTAGCAGAAAAACAAAAGAACGAGATGGACAAAAAACATGTCGTTATTAAGAAAGATTTACAGTGGGTAGAAGAAAATGCTTATTTTGAAATAGATATGAAAGTCAAAGAGAAAGCGTATCAGGTATTTATTGTAGGAGAAGGGGAAAGGAAGTATCAGCAAGTCGAAGATAATGAGTTTGGAAAAAAAGATGATACGATTGTAACCGGAGACTTTTCCTTTTATTTATGGACAAAAGAGTACGGAAATGAGGTGGTGAAACAAGAGCTGGAATTACCAAATCCGATGACTTTTAATTTGTCCCAAAAAAACATTGGAACATTTCTTGTTAATCAGCAAAATATTGCTGCTGTTTTTCAAGGGGAAGAAGCAGATAAAGTAATGGCTTATTTCTATACTATTCATGAAGAGAAATTGGATGTTTTGACAGATTATGGAATGAAAATATACAGTAAAAATATCAAAAATATTCAACAAAACTATATACAGACATTAAGAAAAAAAGATAATGAAATAATGGAATTTGATACATGGATGCTTGAGCCAACTACTGGGAAATTATTAAAAGTGGATGGAACTTCAATTGAGAATAAGAAAATCATTAAAAATTGGCTTGAACAGGAAGAGTTTTATTTTCCATATAAAAATTTAAGTGTTACGACAAGTTTACTAAATTTAGCGGAACAAGGTATGTTAATAGGTGCTCAATATCCAATTGGTACTAATATAAAAGAGATAAAGAAAATAAACTCGAATTATACGGATGCTGATTATAATCAGAAATACAATCAATTAGATCTTCCAGAGGTGACATATTACTATGATAAGAGAACAGAACTTGTTACCTCCATTTCAATCCCTGGAATTCGATTAAAAGAATCGGTGCAGGCCATTCAAGATACATTAGGGAAGCCTGAGGAATATGTTACAAAAGATGATGGGTATGTTGCGACATACTTAGCAGGAAATTATAAGCTACTAATCCAATTAGATTTATCGCAAAAGATTAAATCGATTCGATTAGTAAAATAGGCTTTTTATCGTTTCAAAAATAAGGATGCCTCATGGAATGGCTATAAATCGTAACCAATCCATGAGGCATCCTTTATTTCATTCTATTTTTTTCGGGAGGCTGGTGCTTAAAAAGCCCAATCACCATTACGGAACACGGCTTCTACAGTACCATCTGCTGTAATACCATCAATGTTCATTTTGTCTGAACCAATCATAAAGTCGACATGTGTAATGCTCTCGTTAAGTCCTTTTTCTGCTAATTCTTCGCTAGACATCTTTTTCCCACCTTCAATACAGAATGCATAGGCACTTCCAATTGCTAAGTGGTTTGATGCATTTTCATCGAATAATGTATTGTAGTATAGAATATTAGATTGTGATATTGGAGAACGATGTGGCACTAAAGCAACCTCTCCAAGATAATGAGAGCCTTCATCTGTTTCTACTAACTGGCGAAGAATTTCTTCTCCTTCCTCAGCCTTCACATCCATAATACGTCCATCTTTAAACGTAACAGAGAAATTATTAATAATATTACCACCATAGCTTAATGGTTTTGTACTTGATACAGTTCCATTTACACCTGTTTTATGAGGGACGGTGAAAACCTCTTCAGTTGGCATATTTGCCATGAATTCAAACCCTTTTTCATTAATAGAGCCTGCTCCACACCATAGATGTCCTTCTGGAAGTTCGATTGTTAAATCTGTACCTGGTGCTGTGTAATGAAGCTTTTTATATGCCTTCCCATTTAAATAATCAACTTTTGTATGAAGTGTTTTATCATGCTCTTCCCAAGCTTGGATTGGATTTTCCTGATCCACTCTGATTGCTTTGAAAATAGCATCCCAAAGTAATTCTACTCTAGAATCTTCTGGAGCGTCAGGGAAAACAAGATTTGCCCATGCCTTTGAAGGAACAGCAATTACTGTCCAGCTTACTTTATCGGACTGTACATATTTACGGAACTGGCTTAAAGCGGTGCCAGAAGCTTTTTGGAAATTGCTGATTCTTTCAGAAGCAATCCCTTTTAAAAGGTCTGGACTTGAAGATACAACAGACATGAAGGCTGCTCCTTCGTCTGCAAGTGCAATTGTTTCTTTTGCTCTCCATTCCGGATATTCGGTGAATGCTTCGTCTGGTGCCAATTCAAATTTTGTGCGAGTAACGACATCATCACCCCAGTTAACAACGACATTTTTCGCACCGATTTGGTATGCTTCTTTCACTACTAAACGAACAAATTCAGCAGCTTCAATAGATGTATTGATAACAAGTGTTTGTCCTTTTTGGATGTTAACGCCGACCTTTACGGCAAGTTCTGCATATTTTTGCAGATTTTCTTGAAATGTACTCATTTTCATTCTCCTTTTCTTTAAGCTATTAGCTCTATGTATGAGCATGAATCCCAAGGATGGAATGGATGCTGCTTCTATTGTAGCTTTTTTAGAATAATAAATAAACTGATTCATCGTAACATTAGGATAATAATTGATGGTATTTAGAGGAACGTGACAACTAAGCTGTATTTTTTGTTAGAATAGACGTGACGATTATTCAAGGAGGATTATATGGCTAATAAATTACAGGCAGTTATCTTTGACTTTGATGGAGTTATAGCAGATACTGTCCCTCACTATTATGAAGCAACGAAAAGAATGGCGATGGAAATCGGAGCCCCATTTACAAAAGAGGATAATTTAAGATATCAGGGAGTACCAAGAAAGATTCTTATTGATGATTTAGTGGCAAGAACAAATAATGTTTTTTCAGAATCAGAAAAAGAAGCACTAGGAAATCAGAAAAGTGATTACTATAAAGACCTAATTAGTCAATTTACTGTTGAAAATATGTTGCCAGGAATGTATGTGTTTCTAAAAGAATTGAAGGATGCCGGTATAAAATTTGGAATTGCGTCTTCTAGTTCCAATGCTCCGTATCTTTTGGATCGCTTTGGAATTAGCGACTGGTTCGAATGCATCGTAGATCCTCATTCTCTAAAAAAAGGAAAGCCTGATCCAGAAATATTTTTAACAGCTGCGGATTGTTTAGGGGTTGATTATGCTAATTGTGCTGCAATAGAGGATGGGCAAGCAGGCTTGAGCGGAATATTGCAAACACCTATGTTTGCTGTTGGTATTGGGGAGGGAGAAGTTTTTGAAAAAGCAAATTGGCGAGTTTCCTCTACCTTGGAATTAAAAGCTAGTACTTTATTAGAAAAGTTTCATAATAGATAGAAAAAATCCAAACAATCATATATCGTGTGATTGTTTGGATTTACTATTTAATCTTCGTCTTTCTTCATAGCGGCTTTCAACAAGTCACCTAAACTGTTTCCAAAGCTTTCGTCTTTGCTATATTTTTGAACTAATTTTCGTTCTTCTCTTTTATTTATCGTTTTTTTACGATCTGTCGCTTTTTCTACAACATTACAGTTTCTGCATTGGAAATAGGTTCCAGCTACCCCGTTATGAATCTCCATTTTCTTATGGCATTGCGGACAGCGTTTATTTGATAGCTTAGGATCCTTTCTTTTACTGAAAGAACACTCTAGGCTGGAGCATACAAGAATTTTTCCGTTTTTTGTATTCTTCTCCTTCAAGAAGGAACCACACTCAGGACACTTAGAGCCCGTTAAATTTTGCATTTTATATGATTTATCACTATGTTTAATTTCACGGACAAATCGTTTGGTTTGATCCTTGATTTGCTCCATAAACTGTTTAGCATTTGCTTTTCCCTTTGCTATATCCTCTAACTCTTTTTCCCACTTCGCTGTCAAGTCAGGAGTAGTCAAATCATCGTTAACAAGATTAATCAATTGTTTCCCTTTAGGAGTAGAATGTAATTTCCCATTTTGTCTTTCCAACACTTCAGAGGAAAGGAGTCTTTCAATAATTTCTGCACGTGTAGCAGGTGTTCCAAGTCCAAATTTCTCCATTTTCCCTAGAATATCAGCTTCCGTAAAGCGTGATGGAGCTTCTGTGAATTTTTGCTCCATTATCACGGATTGTACTGTTAATTGTTTTCCTTTTTGAAGCTGAATCTTTTTGTCAGAATCTGTTTTACGGTTATCTAAAGCTTTAAAGCCTAAATCCAATACATTCGTTTCTTGAGCAACAAATGTTTCTCCATTGATGTCTAACATAGTAGAAATCGTTTCATATTTGTATTTTGGATAAAATAATGTCAAAAATCTTTTTACGATTAAATCATAAATTTTTACTTCCTCATTATCTAAGCGATTTAAAAAAACGGGCTGTTCCGTTGGAATGAATAGGAATAGGTAACTTTCTACTTCGGCATTATCCGTTAAGTGTACTCATTTTCCCCTCCTCCACACCGTACGTGAAAGTTTCCCCTCATACGGCGTTCCATCAAGTAGTTACAAGATTGATCGGTTCAAGATTACATTGAGTTCGAAGTTTATTTAGCTTGTTAAGAGCTTTTTTATCTTCAATGAGATTGCTGTACTTTTCTATTGTTTCGGGTTTAATTGCATGAATAAGTTTATGGACATCTTTATGAACAATTCTAAGGTTTTGGTAGCCATCTGTTCCCCCAAGTTCTCTTGGTATGACGTGATGACAATGTAGCGTGTCTATAGCAAGTTCAATTTTTGTTACTTCACATTTCATTTTTGTCATGGAAGCTCTTGAAATTCTATTGTCGTTGTATTCAGCCGTTTCATATGGATTATAATTTTTCATGAGTTGAATGATGTTATTATTAGTGCTGTTTTCCAATTTCTTAGAGGATTTGTTTCGCCCCTCTTGGGTGTAATCACATATGTCTTGGCTGAAATTCATAACTGGTTTGTGTTGAACATGGTCGATTGGATAGATGAAAACCTTGTGAATCTTCCACGTTTTTGCTTTCGAATTTCCATAGAATTTCTTATACAAAGGCGATATTTCGCTACGTTTAGGTGTTCCATAGTTCGCTACATTTCTTAGTTTGTGGAGCATAAACTTATCCAAAGAGAAAGCTAATTTAGAGAAGTCAATATTAGCATAGGTAGCACAGCTATAATACTCATGCCAACCTAAAATCATGCTATTCAGCTTAGTCACATGGGAAGATTCAGGTTGTTTAGCAATTAGCTCAACCTGACTTCGGATTTCATCGCTCATTCGTTTCATTGCTTTGCCTGAAATGTGAGATTGTGCTACATATCCTCCGAATGTTTTTCCCTTTTTGACGGCTTTTATTTTGACTCCTAAGAAATCTGAGTAATTTTTACGCAGATTAATAATTTTTGATTTCTCTTCACTTATTTCTAACTTTAATCTGATATTCAACCACTCTTTTACAGCGGTATAAATTCTTTTGGCAGTGTTGTAATTTCTACACATTATTTTGAAGTCATCGGCGTATCTCACAATGTACATTTGTTTCAAGTTTGTTTTCTTTTGTTGATTGTACTGACTTGCATAAGTCTTGTACTTTTTTATAGTTTTAAAAGTTTCCCATTGTGATGAAATCCACCAATCAAGTTCATTAAGGACAATGTTTGATAGCAGAGGGGATAAAATGCCTCCCTGTGGAGTTCCTTTCTTTGGTATTCCTTCTCCTTGTATGGGGGCTTTTAGCATCGCTTTGATTATGCTAATTAGTTTCCTATCTTGAATACCTAATGCATACATTTGTTTAACCAACTTTGTATGATTTACATTATCAAAGAATCCTTTTATATCAATATCCACTGTATAGTACATTTTTCCGATATTGATTAAGGACATCATACGAGATATTGCATGTTTGGTACTTCTGTTTGGTCGGAAACCATAGCTATGCGGATGAAATTTTGCCTCACATATTGGCTCAAGGACTTGTCGAATACTCTGTTGTACCAATCTATCCACCATTGTCGGTATCCCTAATGGTCTTTTCTTACCATCTGCTTTTGGAATATAGACTCTTTTAACAGTATCAGGCTTGTAGTTATTTAACTTTGCTTGAACCATTTTAATATAAGAGTCCAAACCCTTGTCTTTAATGTCTTTAATTGTAATGTTGTCAACACCCGCTGTTTGACTTCCAGTGTTAGTTTTTATCATTCTAAATGCCAATCGAATATTATTTTCACTGGAGATGGTGTCCATTAGATTACGAAACGAAAAGTTGTTTTTCGATTTTTGATACAAGTCATCAAAGACTTGTGTCATCTCATAGTAATCATTATACCTGTATTTGTTCGCCACTCTGTTGGGACAACTCCTTTGAAGGATGTTGCTTTCCCTGTCTTACCCGAAAAACAGAGTCATAGTTTGAATCAATCAACTTGTCCTTACTTGACTTGTGCCTATCCCTCTACAGCTTATTATCACTGCTTCATCGGTACTGTGGCACTACTTTCACCAAGATTAAGTAGCTTCATCTGGCTTTTCGTCTACAACTGTCCTCGACTATGAGTTTCTGTCATGACAGATACAGTTCTTGGCTTCCCACGTTCCAAAGATTCCCGTTAACGCAATACTTAGGTGCCTCCTTTGAGCCTGTTAGCTTAATACCGTCATTCGCTCGGTATAGAGTCTTTCATAACGCCAATTCTTACTCAACTCCGCTAACGTACCAAATTGGTACTACGTTATCATCACAGATACCGTAACCACCTATAGACTCGTACATTCAGAGGTTCGTCAGTGTATAAACACATTCTCACCATATATTACAACCACCCGACTACTCTAAGTGACAGTTCTTAATTCCTGTTCACTTTCGCCGACTTCACCCCGCTTTAAACAGTTCCACCATAGTCTGCTTCCCTGCTTAGGGGAGTATTAGTGTGAGGGTTTCAGCACAGCATGACGGCTTTCATTCCCCTCAAGGATTCTTCAGTTTTCTACTAAACCATCCCAACTGATATTTCTATCAGAATTTCAGGTTAACGTGTCGCACTGGCATGGTGATCAGAAACTTTATTGTTATTGAACACATTATTTGCCTCGATTTTTCCTTTATTACGTAAGGCCGGTTGGACCTCTTCTTTAAATGCGCCAGCAATACTTTCTAAGCGATCAAACATGGTAGCCTTCATATCTGTTGTTAAGTAACGTGAGTCCGTTCTAGGATAGGTGACTAGTTTATGCTGTTCATATAGCTTTTGCAATAAATTTAGCGTCTTTTTGGCAGAAAAGCCAAATCGTCTATTTGCATCACGCTGCAACTCGGTTAAATCGTAAGGCAATGGTTGATGTTCTGTTTTTTCTTTTATAATAAGGGATTCTACAGTAGCGGGCTTTCCCTTTGACTTAGCCACAATCTGTTCTGCTTTTTCTTTAGAAAAGATTCTTCGCTCCTGGTTATTTTCGTATTTTGCTTGCAGCGAGTCTACGTTTGCAGTGATGGTCCAATATTCTTTCGGAACAAAGGATTGAATTTCTTTTTCTCTTTCTAGAACCATGGAGAGGGTTGGTGTTTGAACTCGACCAGCAGACAATGGGTCATTGAACTTAGTAGTTAAGGCTCTTGAAACATTTAATCCAATTAGCCAATCTGCTTGAGCTCTACATACAGCTGATTGGTATAAGCGATCAAATTCCTTCCCTGGTTTTAACTGCTTAAATCCATCTTTTATTGCACGGTCGGTTTGAGACGAAATCCATAAGCGTTGAGTTGGTTTGTTAAAATGGATTTTTTCTAATATCCATCTTGCAACTAATTCTCCTTCTCGTCCTGCATCGGTTGCGATAATACATTCTTTAATATCTTTTCTTTTTGCTAATTGTTCAATGGCTTTGTATTGATGACTTGTTTGTTTCATGACCTTTAATTCCATCTTCTGTGGAATTATTGGCAAATCATCTAGATTCCAATTTTTATATTTAGGATCATAGTGCTCTGGCATTTTTAATTCAATTAAGTGGCCTAAAGCCCAAGTAACAATATATTTATCTGATTCTAAATAGCTTTTATTTGATTTATTGCAGCCAAGTACTCTTGCAATTTCTCTTGCAACACTTGGTTTTTCACATAAAACAAGCGACTTCATTTAAACACCTTCTAACAATAAATTTTTGGCCGTTTCTTGATTTTAAATAAAAGTTGGTTGATTACTGTTTATTCAACTTAAGGAAAAGCTTTTTATGGATAATACGATACATTCTAGTATAACATGAGTTGAGGCTGGTAATAGGATATAGTGTTCAATGAGGGGGACTGTGTTTCTTTTAGCTTTTCGGAAATAAGAGGAACGGCGTCCATTCTCTTTTTTTGAACGCCGTATGTTGATTTGTCTTACTCTTCTTCTTCGATTCGATTCTTAAATGCTTCTTGTGTTACAATAAATTCTTCATCTCCAGGAGCATCCTCTGTATGTGTATGCTTTCTTGTGTCTTTTGGAAGCGGTCCAGGATGATGTTTCTTTTTATGATTAAAATGTTCTCCACGTGCCATTGATAACACCCCTTTCTTACCTTTCTATTTTTCATAAAAATGGTCTATCCTATACGAAAGTAAATGGAAAAATATATAATGAAAATAGGCATATAAAACAGGAGGGGTTGGGAATGGATTTTTCGTTTCTTGTTTCAGAAGACAAAATTAAAAAAGCGTACCAAAATGGTGAGTTTAGCAATCTTCCTGGGTTCGGTAAACCACTTCCAAAAGATAGCTTAGCCTCCGTACCAGAAGAATTGCGAATGGCTTATCGGGTATTGAGAAATGCTGGATATTCTTTAGGGGAAGATAAGATTAGGCAGGAATTGTTGTCAATGGAAGATTTAATCCGTTCTTGTGAAACATCAGAAGAGAAAGTGGATTTGCAAAGAAAATATAATGAAAAATTATGGAGATTTAATAAAATGATAAAAGAGCGAACAGGGACTAATCATTCAAAGTATTTTTCTAATTATCAGAAGAAGGTAGAGGAACGGTTATTTCCTAAGTAAGTCTTTGGGTTTAGCTAATAAAGGTTATTTTTTGCTTACTTGGTAAGATGGACTGCTTATTCGATTTTTATCTTTTAAAAGGATAGAATGATTAACATAAGGTGAGAAAATATCGCCCTTATTTTTGAAAAAAACAGGACTATTGGCATAAATCAGGAAGTTAACAAAATTTACATAAAATAAAACTAAAAAAAAGAGGAGATTTGTCGAAAAAAAGGGTAAGACTTAGAAACGAAATTTTGGAATAAGATAGGTGAACAAGATGGATAAAACATCCTTGATAGGAATTATACTTGCCATTATTGCTGTTGGAGTAGGGATGGTTTTTAAAGGAGTTAGCCCAATCGTATTATTGAACCCAGCGGCTATTCTTATTATTTTAGTCGGTACAGTTGCGGCAGTAGTTATTGCCTTTCCAGCTTCTGAAATTAAACGAGTTCCAAAGTTATTTGGTATCCTGTTTAAGGAACAAAGAATACAGGATACGAAAGAGTTAATCCGTTTGTTTTCAGAGTGGGCACAATTAGCTAGAAAAGAAGGTTTACTTGCTTTAGAAGCAAAAACAGATGAAATTGAAGATCCATTTTTGAAAAATGGCTTATCTTTATCTGTTGACGGACAAAGTGCAGAGTATATTAGAGATGTATTAACAGAAGAAATAGAGGCGATGGAAGAAAGACATCGCACTGGATCACAAATTTTTACACAAGCGGGAACTTATGCCCCTACATTAGGAGTGCTAGGTGCAGTAATTGGACTTATTGCGGCATTGGGAAATATGTCAGATGCCGAAGCACTTGGACATGCTATTAGTGCTGCGTTTGTCGCTACTCTAATGGGAATTTTTACAGGATACGTTTTATGGCATCCATTTGCAAATAAGTTGAAAAGAAAATCACAAATGGAAGCAAGCCAAAAATATTTAATGATAGAAGGAGTTCTCTCTATTTTAGAGGGAGAAGCACCTAGAGTAATTGAACAGAAACTTGCATCGTATTTACCAGTTTCAGAAAGAAGAAAATTTCTGGAGGAAAATGAAAGTAGTGTGAATGCGAATGAGTAAAAAGAAGAAAAAAAAGAGAGTTCATCATGATGAACATGTAGATGAATCTTGGTTGGTTCCGTACGCAGATATTCTGACGTTATTGTTAGCTTTGTTTATCGTATTATATGGAATGAGTTCTGTCGATGCAAAAAAATTCTCAGCACTAGCAGATGCATTTAATAGAGAATTACAGGGAGGGACAGGTTTCTTTGAATATCCTAGCCCCACACCATCCATGGAGGAGAAAGAATCAGATATTAATATAGATGATAAAGAAAAACAGGAAGAATCAAAGGAGCTCTCGGAAGAGGAATTAAAGGAATTAAAGAAACAGCAAGATCAAAAGGAATTGGAAGATATTCAGAAAAAGGTAAATGCTTATATTGATGAGAATAAATTAGGTAATAAGCTTGATACGAAGCTTACTGGGGAAGGCTTACATGTATCGATTAGAGATAATGTCCTATTTGCTTCAGGAAGTGCAGATTTACGAAGCAAGGATAGAAAAATCGTTTCAGAAATTGCCAATTTACTGGTGATGGATCCTCCAAGGAGTATAATCATAAGTGGGCATACTGATAATGTTCCAATTAGTAATTCTCGTTATGATTCAAACTGGGAACTAAGTGTAACGAGAGCGTTAAATTTCATGAAATTACTCCTTGAAAATAAAAAACTTGATCCGAAATCATTTAGTGCTAAAGGTTACGGCGAGTTTCAACCGATTGCCAGTAACAAGACTGCTGAAGGAAGAGCGCAAAATAGAAGAGTGGATATTTTAATTCAACCACGAATAGCAACAGAAGACTAACGAATGACAGTCTTTCTGTTGCTGTTTTTTTGTAATTAGGAAGAAGGATGCTCGTTATAAGACGAATAGATAAAATTTTTGCAGGAATGAATAAATTATTGTCTTTCTATAAACAAAAGTTTATAATATAAACAAAAGTTTTGTTAGGCAAGAGTACAAGTTTTTACACATTATATTATTGTTAGTTTCACTTTAACCTGAGGGGGAAATGGAAGTGAATGATAAAGAGATGTACATCCTTCGGCTAATTAAAGAAAATCCCTTTGTTACGCAAAATGAATTAGCTGAGAAACTGGGGCTGTCCCGTTCTGCTGTGGCAGGGTATATTTCTTCTTTAACAAAAGAAGGAAAATTACTTGGAAGAGCTTATGTACTACCGAAAAAGAAAGAAGTTATTTGTATAGGCGGAGCCAATATTGATCGTAAGGTTCAAGCAGAAGAAACGATTCAGTATGGGACATCCAATCCAGCCTCAACCAGTCAGTCACCTGGAGGAGTAGCAAGAAATATTGCAGAGAATTTAGGTAGACTGGGTATCGATACCTCTTTATTCACTATTGTAGGAGAGGATCATGAAGGGGAATGGTTATTAGATAATACGCAGCACTATGCGGATATCACTCCTTCTCTGTTGTCTAATCTAAATAGAACTGGTACCTATACAGCGCTGTTAGATTCAGATGGTGAGCTCGCTGTGGCTTTAGCGGATATGTCTATCTATGACAGCATTGATAAAGATACAATTGATAAAAAATGGGGCTATATAGCAGCATCGGAACTAGTCATATTAGATACTAATTTTTCAGGAGATGTATTAGAGCATATTATTGTTCGATGTAGACAAGAAAATATGGCATTATGTATTACCCCTGTATCCGCACCTAAGGTCAAAAAATTGCCCGATAATTTACAGGGAGTAACATGGCTTATTGCAAATAGTGATGAAGCCGAGGTACTTACTGGAATGAAAATTAAAGAAGAGGGAGATTTCTTTAAGGCTGCCGAAAAAATTATTGCCAAGGGTGTAGAAAAAGTCGTTATAACTCGAGGAGATAAAGGCCTGATCTATTTTACAAAACTTGGTGAAGCAGGGGTTATTTTAACTCCAGAAGCAGAAGTGATTGATGTAACAGGAGCAGGAGATTCACTCGTTTCAGGCATCATGTATTCGCATATCAAAGGGCTAAACACAGAAAATGCATGCAAAATTGGAATTGCTTGTTCGATTATAACATTGCAATCAAATCAGACAGTAAACCCTTTATTAAATAATAAAAAGCTACAAGAAATTTTCGGAAAATACTTTCGTTAAAAGGAGCATGAACATGAAAACAGAATGGCTAGAATTTTCAAAAGAAGTATTGGAAGCAAAGAAAAACAATCAACCGATTGTCGCATTAGAATCAACTATTATATCACACGGTATGCCTTATCCTCAAAACGTAGAAACAGCTAAAGAAGTAGAAGATATTATTCGTAAAAATGGAGCAGTACCTGCAACAATCGCCATTATAGAAGGAAAAATTAAAATTGGTTTATCAGAGGATGAGATTGAATTTTTAGCTAAAAGTGACAATATTGAAAAAGCAAGCAGACGCGATTTACCTTATCTGATTGCTGGCAAGAAAAATGGTGCAACAACGGTTGCTGCTACGATGATTTGCGCAGAACTTGCAGGAATCAAAGTGTTTGTAACAGGCGGAATTGGTGGTGTTCACAGAGAAGCTGAACAAACAATGGATATTTCTGCAGACTTACAAGAGCTTGCTAAAACAAGTGTAGCAGTTGTGTGTGCTGGTGCAAAATCAATTTTAGATATTGGTTTAACGTTAGAATATCTAGAAACATATGGTGTCCCGGTTGTTGGTTATGGATCAAAATCTCTTCCAGCCTTTTATACAAGAACTAGTCCATTTGAAGTGAATTTTTCTGTAGAAACTGCAAAGGAAGCAGCAGATATGATTCAAACAAAATGGGAGTTAGGACTAGATGGCGGGGTTGTAATTGCTAATCCAATTCCAGAAAAAGATGCGCTTGAGGAAAAATATATTACGGATATTATTGAAAAAGCATTACAAGAGGCGAAGGAGAATAATATTACTGGTAAAAGGGTAACTCCATTTCTATTAAGTAGAGTAAAAGAGCTAACAGAAGGTACAAGCTTAGTAGCTAATATTGCATTAGTTAAAAATAACGCAGAAGTTGGTTCTAGAATAGCAGTCGAGTTAAATAAATAATACAAGGACTAGTTAAAGTAGAATGCCGCCTAAAATCGGATGCTAATTCTGCTTTAACTAGTCTATTTTTATCCCGTATTTACACCCCAGTAAGACTCTCCACCGATTGCTTAATAGAATACGAGGAAGATAGGTGGAGATTCACCCATTTCCGAACGGTGCCACTAATCAATAGTGAGGAAAGTATAAAATGTCCCATGTTGGTTAGTTGCACTTTATTAGAAATGAGCTTCTTCTTCTAGAAAGCCGAAGCCCATTCTGTGTGGTACCTGCGCTTATTCCATTGCGCATTTCGCGTTACTAGTCTTTTTGTCTTTTTTTGAACTTAACGTATTCAAGAATACCGGCAAAATCTTCTTTGGTAACCCCATCCTCTATAGCTTCTTCTACTAAACTCATCCAGTCTTCATCTATTCCGTCAATTACTGTATTGTTATTGTCTAGTAGTTCTTCTACATTGGTATCAAGGGTGTGGGCGAGTTTCGTAAGCACTTGAAGGGAGGGGTTTTTTTGAATGCCCCTTTCAATATAACTTAAGTAGGATTTCGAGACACCGGATCTATCGGAAAGTTCATTGATAGAATAACCTCTTTTTAATCTTAGCTTCTTTATCTTTATTCCAACCAACATGAATATTCTCCTTACCACATATAGAAGTATAATTTCATTATAACGAACGTATCGTTCAATAAAAAATACAAAAAAGCTAGAAAACGAGAGTAATTTTGAGAAAACGAACGATTTTTGTTCGTTAAAGAGAAATAATGGCTGTTTTTGGAATTTTTGAAAATGATAGATTTGCACTATACTAATAAAAAAAGTTCTTTACTAAGAACGGTTTAGATGTTTATAGAACTAATCGATTATACTACAACACAATGATGTAAGGAGTTCGTTATAACGGTCCGTAAAGTCCGATTGTTCTACTAACCTTCAGTAGGGGATGGTGGCAAAACTCCAGTGATGGAAGTTTCACTTATAAAGCTAAATAAATAAAGAGGGTGAAAAATGTATAGGAAAAATTGTGATAAATGCTTTAGACCGTCATTTAGTAGTAGTGAACTAGGAAATTGGATTTGTCCTATATGTCAAAATGATTTAACGGAATATCCTTTTTTTGACGCGATTACATATGAACAAATTCATATTAATTATTCGTTTAAAAAAGTGATAAAAAGCTATACAACACAATACTATAATAGAAAGTCACATTAACTAGTAATGCAGGCATATAAAAAGAAGTAAATAATGCGTTTGTAGGATTATTTCGATAAAATTCGCGGGAGATAACTTTTTTTGTAGAAACAGCAAGAAATCTTTTAGTAATTTGTCCTAATTTTATGACAAATTACTGCATCTTTTAAATGTAAAAAACGCTATAATGATAAAACAGTAAAGGACAAGTGAAACCATTATGATGTTAAGGGCAAACCAATACGAAAGTTTGGGACGCAAAGTCACGGATCTAATGTTTTATACAATGATGGCCGGACTGCCAAAATACAAATGTATTTTTGGGGAGGAAGAATTAAGTGATTAATAGTCAACTTTTTACCGAAGAATTGGATTCAGAATGGATTCAATTAATTAATGAAGCCAAAAATATTGGAATGAATTTGCAAGAAGTAAGAGCATTTCTGCGAAGTGAGAAGGATTACTTAATTCAGAAAATCCGAAATAGTCATTTGTATAAAAGTAGATTTATAATGTTAAAGGCAAAAAAGAATGTCTACGTTGAATTTCTCACAATTAGTATGATGAGCTAATTATGAGAAATTCAATGTAGAAAAATCTCTTTCGAATTTTTATGTCTTTATATCATATTTAGGCATGGAATTATTTTTTTGTTCCAGTCTCCATCTATTAAATTCCAAAAACTCACGAAATTCTTTTTTGGATACACCAGAATCCATAGCTTCTTTTACAATTTTTAACCATTCTGAATCTAAGTCATCCTTGTTTTGATGGTCATTTATCAAATGATCAACTGGTATATTGAAAACAGCTGCAATTTTTTCTAAAAATTGAATCGATGGATTGGATTGTAAATTTCTTTCTAAAGAACTTAAATATGATTTTGCCACTCCTGCTTGTTCTGCTAATTCCGATAAGGACATTCTTTTCTCTAAACGTAGCTGCTTAACACGATCCCCAATCATACGCTCACTCACTTTCACTCTTAACGGTATGTATATTTATCATAGCATTTATAGATGAAAAGTTCCATATAAAGAACGAATTGTTCTATCCACTATGCTTAAATAGAGAGATGAATTTCATTTTTTGTTCATAATATTGAAATGTCTCATTAGTATTTACCCTTTCCTACATAAAATGAAACATTTTTTTAGTTGTTTTTCAATCCTTTTTAGACAATTTGTCTGAAAAAGAGTAGAATGGTAACGAATAATTTGAAAATGTTGGTGAATTACGTGTTGAATAAATATTATGTGATATTTGAGGAGCTTGAAGCTGCGATAAGAAATGGGAAGTACCCGCCAGATACTATTTTACCATCTGAAAATGAATTAGCAGAGCAATATAATACATCTAGAGAAACCATTCGTAAGGCTTTAAATATTTTATCTCAAAAAGGATATATCCAAAAGCTCAGAGGGAAGGGTTCCTTAGTTCTTGATTTAGAAAAATTACAATTTCCCATTTCAGGATTGGTTAGCTTTAAGGAATTGGCTGATAAAATGGGACATTCCTCTGTAACGATTATTGAGCGTTTTATGAATACACAGCCATCCTCGCTTTTACAAAAAGAAATGCAGCTTAAGAAAGAAGATTCGATATGGGAAGTTTTTCGAGTTAGAGAAATTAATCAGGAACGGATTATTCTAGATAAGGATTATATCGTTCGGAAGTATGTGCCAGGATTAACGGAAGAAATATGTAGAAACTCTATTTTTGATTATATAGAGAAGGAATTGAACTTAAAAATTAGTTTTGCTAAAAAGGAATTTACAGTGGAAGAACCGACAGAAGAGGACTATAATTTGCTTGATTTAGAAGGATTTCATTCCATTGTTGTTGTAAAAAACTATATCTATTTTGAAAATGCCACTTTATTTCAATTTACAGAGTCTCGACATCGACCAGATAAGTTTCGCTTTGTTGATTTTGCAAGGAGAAATGAAGCATAAAAAGAACGATAGCATGTTTTATTTTCTATCTATGGGGAACGTTACATATAGAAAATAAGAAAAGGAGATGCTATATATGAGTAAGAAAATTGCTACTTTAATTACTGATATGTTTGAGGATTCTGAGTACACAGAACCAGCTAAGGCATATAAGGAAGCTGGACATGAAGTAGTAACAATTGAATTGGAAGCTGGTAAAACAGTAGAAGGAAAACAAAAAGAAGCGACGGTAAAAATTGATAAGGGGATTGCAGATGTGACTCCAGATGAATTCGATGCTTTATTTATCCCAGGTGGCTTTTCTCCTGATCAGCTTCGGGCAGATGATCAAGTAGTGGCCTTTACTAAAGCGTTTATGGATGCAAAGAAACCAGTCTTTGCAATCTGTCATGGCCCACAATTGCTTATTACAGCAAAAACGTTAGAGGGTAGAAATGCTACTGGCTATAAATCCATTAAAGTGGACATGGAGTATGCAGGTGCAACCTTTAAGGATGAAGAAGTAGTCGTGTGTGGCGATCAATTAGTGACAAGTAGAACGCCAGAGGATATACCAGCATTTACTAGAGAGTCTCTAAAGCTTTTAAATAAATAAGGAAAGTAAGATAGGCAGGGTCTATACGTACACCTTTTCATGATAGGGAGAATATAATCTTTTATCATGAGTTGGAGTAGGTATAGGCTCTTTTTTTGTGTTAACCTTAAGGAGAACCATTGTACTTTTGTCTCCTTTGCAGTAAATTACATTCTCACTTATAAGTAGCATGCTTAATAAAACCGCAAATAGGAAGAGGATATATTAGGGGAAATAGATAAAACCCTAACTTTTAATCCCTAGTGTTAACTTTAGATAGAAAGAAGGATTGAAAATGATTGTTTTAAAATCGAAACGGGAAATAGAGCAAATGAAGAAGGCAGGCGAGATTCTGGTTGGTTGTCATAAAATGATTGCTAAGCTGATAAGACCAGGAATTACTACTTTTGAAATTGATCAAAAGGTAGAAGAATATTTAGCGGAAAAAGGGGCAACACCCGAACAAAAAGGGTATCGTGATTATGCATATGCAACTTGTGCAAGTATAAATGACGAGATTTGTCATGGCTTTCCAAGGAAAGAACCACTGAAAAAAGGGGATATTGTAACAATTGACATGGTTGTTAATTATAATGGAGCATTGGCCGATTCCGCATGGACATATGCGGTTGGAGAAGTATCAGCAGAGCTGCAGAAATTAATGGATGTAACAAAAAAGGCGTTGTATATAGGGATTGAACAAGCAAAACCAGGAAATCGAATCGGAGATATTGGATTCGCAATTCAACAGTATGTAGAGGAACAAGGATTTTCTGTTGTACGAGACTTTATCGGCCATGGCATTGGAAAAGTAATTCATGAAAAACCAGAAGTTCCTCATTTTGGGTTAGCGGGAAAAGGGCCACGTATAAAAGAAGGCATGGTATTCACAATCGAACCTATGGTTAATGTTGGTGATTATAAAATGAAAATGGATAACAATGGTTGGACAGCAAGAACGATGGATGGCAAGCACTCTGCACAATATGAACATACGATTGCCATTACAAAAGAAGGACCTGTGATACTTACAGATCAAGATGCTTGATCTGTATAAGCTATATATGAGAAGGCAAAAAACAATTGTTGCTCTCTTGTAAGTTTAAATTGAACCGGCAAAAAACAATAATCAGTGAGATGCGTCCACTGATTATTGTTTTATTTATAGGTAAATTATTGCTTACGCAAGTTTCCTAATTCTTCAGCAATTGCCTGCATTTCATTTGGACTAAAAGAATCTCTTTTCATGACATGTTCATAAATTTCTTTAATGTCATCATAAAGATCTTCATCAAAATGTGTGGATTTAATGGCACCGATGTTTAGAACCTTTAGCTTTTCTTTTATTTTTTCAATCATGAAATTTACGTTTTCTGTCGTTTTATTATCTAAATTCATACCTTTTCCCCTTTCTTGGACAATAAAGTTGTTCTATTCATCTTTTCATGCAAACATAGAAATGTCAATATAGAGTATTAATCGCCCAAATAGATTGGTTATAATTACTTTAAAAGTAATCAAGTATGTAAATACAAAAATGGAGGAAAATAAAAATGAAAGTACATGTTTTATTTATTTGCTTAGGAAATATTTGTCGTTCCCCAATGGCTGAGGCTGTATTTCGTGATTTAGTGGAAAAAGAAGGATTGCAAGAAAAGATTGTTTGCGATTCAGCTGGTACAGGTGGATGGCATATTGGAAATCCGCCTCATCATGGAACAAGAGATATTTTAAAAGTAAATAAAATTAAGGATACGGGCATATTTGCTCGTCAATTAGAGGAAAAGGATTTAGAAGATTATGATTATCTCATTGCAATGGATAACAGTAATATTGCAAACATTAGAAAGCTAAATGAAATGTTGGATGATACGAAGGTTCGACTTTTAATGGATTATACGCACCATGCTGTGGGAAAAGAAGTACCAGATCCGTATTATACTGGCAATTTTGAAGAAGTTTTTGCGTTAGTGAAGGATGGCTGTGAAGGTTTGTTACAAGATATAAAAAATAAGTATGGCTTGTAATCAAATCATTTCCATCCTTCATTGATAAAAAAAGAAGGGTGGAACTAGTGGATGAAAATGAGTATATCAAAAGGACTTTTTATCGGGAGCCTTATTGGAACAGCCATAAGTCTATTGGACAAGCATACAAGGCAAAATGCCGTAACGAATATGCAGCATGCAAAAGAAGTGGTAACGGATTATGAGCATATGACAACTAGCCTTAATAGTACTGCGGAAAAAATAAAAAGAACAGCGGTGAAAATTTCGGATGATGCAGTTTTTGTAAAGAAGCAATTGGAGGAATTAAAAGGGATAACACCAGTGGTAGCAAGCATCATTCACGATACGAAGGAAGCTTTTTTCAATGGTGACTCGAGAAATCAGGAAAGGAAGCTTGTTTCTAGCATACAATATATACCTGAGACAGGATCAGAAAGAAGATAACTTTTTAGAGAATTATTCTCCTAGCATTTGTTACTAAAATATAAGGGGAGTAATACTCGAGGGAAAAGGTTTAAATGTGCCTAAATGATATGGAAATCGCTATTTCAATCTATCATTTAGGCCTGTATGTTTGCGCAGTTTTTTCATCCTTTTCTCCTTAGTAGATGCCTTTTTTTATATGTGCCATATGTTTTAATAGGGCTCTAAAGGGCAATAGACATACATAAAAGAACTGTTAGGACGGTGATTTTGTATGGGAGAGGTCATTCCATTTATAAAGGTTCTCATCAAGAAAATCCAACAAGATAGTGTATTTGATCTTGCAGCACAGTTATCCTATTATTTTCTCTTATCTATTTTTCCGTTACTTATTTTTGTTATGACGCTCCTACCCTATCTACCGATATCAAAGGAAGACTTATTAGGAGTAGTCGATGGTTTTGCACCTGGAGATATCATGGATACGATTGAAACAAATATCGATCAAGTGTTGAGTAGAAATGTTAGTCTTTTATCATTCGGTATTATTGCAACAATATGGTCTGCTTCTAATGGATTAAATGCTATCGTAAAGGCACTAAATAAAGCCTATGATGTCGAAGAAACTAGATCTTTTATTGTTGCAAGGGGAATGTCTATTTTATTGACGCTTGGGATGATTGCAGTAGTGGTAGTAGCTTTACTGTTACCTGTGTTTGGAGAACAAATAGGGATGTTTTTATTTTCCCAATTTGACTTAACAGAAGAATTCTTATCGATGTGGAACACATTAAGGTTTCTTGCTTCTCCAATCATTTTATTTATTGTGTTTCTTGCTCTTTATTGGGTTGCTCCCAATAAGAGACTTAGATGTATTTCTGCTATTCCCGGAGCCATTTTCGCAGCGATTGGTTGGGTTCTTGCTTCTTTAGCGTTTTCCTATTATGTAGGTAACTTTAGTAATTATTCGGCGACATATGGAAGTATTGGAACGATTATTGTTCTAATGATTTGGTTTTATATAACAGGAATCATCATTATATTAGGTGGCGAAATTAATGCCTACTTCACCGAGAGAAAGAAAGAGCCTTGTTAATGGTATCCGTTTTTTACCTTTATAAAAGGAGGCAATCGGAACAAACTATTAGAGGGGAAAACATTAAATAAGGGGGAACTTAGAATGACAAAGCATACAAAAAAAGATGGCGGTACTAAACAAAAAGGAAAAAGCAAGCCGAAGCATAAAACATCTGGATCTGCCAACGGGCAAAACGGCTATCACTAACTAAAAGAACTCCCATTATAGTATTCACTATGATGGGAGTTCTTTTAGATTAACAGGCGGAACTTTTCTTTAAAGTATTATAAGAAGAGCCTTAAGGGTATCGTTCTGATGAATTTTGCTCCATCGAATCCATATTGAAATTCGTCTCTTTAGAGCTGTTTGTATTAACTTTTTAACAACCGCAAGCTATTCAAAATAACCAAGATTGTACTTCCTTCATGTCCAATCACTCCAAAAGGAAGGGCAACGACTTGTAAGAAGTTCGAAACGATAAGAAGCATGATAACAGAGATAGAGAAGATAATATTCTGTTTAATAATTCGATTCATTCGTTTGGATAGATGAATCGCTTCTGCAATACGTGGTAAATCATTTTTCATTAATACGACATCTGCGGTCTCTAAGGCAACATCTGTTCCTTCTCCCATCGCAATCCCTACATTTGCTGTTGCAAGCGCTGGCGCATCATTAATTCCATCTCCTACCATTGCAACGATACCATATTTCTCTTTCAACTCTTTAATGGAAGTTACCTTCTTTTCTGGTAGGCATTCAGCAATATATTCATTAACATTGCTTTCGTTGGAAATGGCTTTGGCCGTTTTTTCGCTATCTCCTGTAATCATAACAGTATAAATACCGTTTTGCTTTAAGTGTTCAATTGCTTTTTTCGACTCTTTTCGGACTATATCCTTTAAGGCAATCAACGCTATTATTTCGTCATTTCGCTGGACAAATACAGCGGTTTTTCCTTCTTCTGATAACTGATTAAATATTTCATTCTGGAAATTTTTTGCTTCTTTTTCTCCTACAAAAGCAGCTTTCCCTATTCGCCATTCTGCATTATCCATTTTTGCAGTAACACCCCAGCCGGAATTATCCTGAATGCTTTCAGGCTGTTTTAAAGGTTCTTTATATTTCTGCTCAGCGTATCGAACAATTGCTTTTGCTAAAGGGTGGTTCGAATGGCTTTCAATGCTAGCTGTTAATTGGATAATTTCTTTTTCTGAATATTCGTCATGAACAATCACATTTGTTACGACAGGCATCCCTTTTGTTAACGTTCCTGTTTTATCAAAAGCGATTGCTCTTACATGGCCAAGATTTTCTAGATGAACCCCACCTTTAAAAAGGATTCCTGCTCTTGCTCCGTTTGATATCGCAGCAAGGGTAGCTGGCATAATGCTTGCCACTAATGCACAAGGTGATGCTACAACTAAGAAAATCATTGCTCGGTAGAACGTTTCATTCCAAGACCAACCTAGAAAAAAATGAGGAAGGAACGTAAGTAGGACAACAATTGACAACACTATTTTGACATAGGCGCCTTCAAATTTTTCGATAAATGCTTGAGAAGGCGACTTTTCACTTTGAGCAGATTGAATTAATGTAATAATCTTTTGGAATAGTGTTTCATCTGCATGTTTTGTAAGTATCACAGTAATAGATCCACTTAAATTTACCGTACCTGCAAACACCTCATCATTTATTTCCTTTGTTAACGGAATCGATTCGCCTGTAATGGCTGCTTCATCTATGGCAGTTGTTCCTTTCGCAATTTTACCATCAACCGGGATTCTTTCACCTGGTTTAATTAAAATAGTGTCTGAGACGGTAAGAGAGGAAACAGGAACTATTTCTTCGCGACCATCAGGATGTATTTTTACTGCTTCCTCAGGCTGTAAATTCATGAGCGCAGATATTTCCTTGTTGCTTTTATTCATTGTATATGTCTCTAACGCACCGCTTACAGCAAAGATAAAGATTAGTATGGCTCCTTCTGCCCAATAGCCGATAAGGCATGAGCCAATCGCTGCAAAGATCATTAGCATTTCCACATTTAATTCTTTATTTGCAATTGTCTCTTCGATACCTTCCTTTGCTTTGGCATAACCACCAATCACAAAAGCGAGCAAGTATAAAGAGATAGATAGATGCGAATAATCCAAGTGGTTTAAGATCCATCCGATCAAAATAAAAATTCCACTTATTCCCGCAGCAATAAGCTCGAGATGGGGAGCTAGTTTTGCAAACAAAGATGGCTTCACTTCTAAAGTTGATTGTACGAAAGATTTTAATTCAGTTTCTGTGGACATTCTCATTTCCTCCTTTAGTAACTAGATTTTTTTGATTTCAATATTCTTATTGAGAGAGAGAATCAAGTTCAATACCCTTAAAAAACACGAAAGCTGCCACCTAAAAAGGTGACAGCAGAAAAAACAAATAGAAATAATTTTTTGATATTTAGTGTATGTGTTTATACTACCACATATTGTATGTGCTGAACATCATTTTGCTTCTGCCAAACGATGGTTTTTTCTTTCTTTTTTTCCAAAGATAAAAATGACCAAGCAAACAGCTATTAAGATGGTAGCTATCACTACAAAATAGCTAATATGCTGGAAATATTGAATAAATACTCCTCCTAAATAAGGGCCAATTAAACTACCGACACTAAAGGCCATACCACATAGAAGATTTCCAGTAGGTAGTAGATTGGATGGAACTAAGTCAGTCATATAGCTAATTCCTAAAGAGAAGGTAGACCCAACTGACATTCCAGCAAGGAAAAGACAGATAATTAACCCGATTAAATAAGTCTCCAGGACGCTGGCAAAAGAAAAGCAGACAGTGCCGATAAATAAAATGGTTATAAGTGTCTGTCTTCTGCCGAACTTATCGCTAATCATTCCTAAAGGAAGCTGAAAGACTATTGCACCGATGGAAAAGGCAGTAAGTAAAAAGGAAATTTGGACAACTGTTAATTCGATTCTCAAACCATACACTGGAAAACTTGAATTTAAGCTTGATTCCAAAAATCCATAGGCAAGCGGTGGAAGAAAGGCGATCCAAGCATACTTCATAGCACTGGAAAAGCGTTTCATCGTATCGATAAAGGAATTAGTTTCTACCGTTTGCTCTGGAAAATCATTTTTAATCCATAAAATAAAGATCCAAGCGATAAAGCACATAATGGATGAAAGAATGAAAGGTAGGGATTCATTAATTTTGATTAATGGTGTTAATAATGGTCCCACTGCGAATCCAATACCAAAGAAAACCCCATATAGAGAAATATTTCGTCCCCGTTTTTCTTTAGGTGACGCAGTCGTTATCCATGTTTGTGTAGCGAAATGAAGGGCGTGATCACCAATTCCGATACATAAACGAAGGAGGAACCAAAACCAAAAGGCCTTCCATAGTGGAAAAAGGGCTAATGAAAGGATGACAATCAAGCCGCCGAAAACAATTACAGGTTTATAGCCATATTTACGCAATGGATATTCCATAAACGGAGAAATCAGAAGAATCCCTATATAGAGTCCCACTGCATTTAAGCCATTTAAACTAGAAGAAAGACCATCATTTTCAAAAATGACTGCTATTAATGGAAGCAGCATTCCTTGACTAAATCCAGAAATACTGACAATGCTAATTAGTACTGCAAATTTTTTACTGTTCATATTATTCTCCCCATGATTTACCTGTTGTTAATATTTAGTCTCCCTAAAAGATGTTAAATGGGATTGAACAGGATTGCAATAGATTTTTTTTGGGGAATAAGAAAGGTAATTGCGAAAAGAAAGGAAGAAACATTTTCAAGAGAATTGGTTATATTTGGGCAAAGTAGCTGTATAATAAGTTTAGCCACCAGTTAGATGGGAAATTATATGAAAGTGATAGAAGAAAGGAAGCGAAAAAATGGTTAATAAAATATTTACGATTGCAGCTTTTATTGGGGTTCCATTATCGATTATTGGTACGTTACTCCATTGGTCAAGCATTGTTATGTTTGTTATTTACTGTCTTACAATTATTGCTTTATCTAGTTTTATGGGAAGAGCGACAGAAAGCTTAGCGATTGTTGCTGGTCCTCGAATTGGCGGATTATTAAATGCAACCTTTGGTAATGCAGTAGAATTAATCATTGCTATATTTGCATTACGTGAAGGTTTAACAGAAGTAGTGTTGGCATCCTTAACTGGATCCGTTTTAGGGAATTTATTGCTTGTAGCAGGCTTGTCCTTCTTTATCGGGGGATTAAAGTATAAGAGACAGCAATTTAACGTTTTTGACGCTCGTCACAATTCTGGTCTATTAATTTTTGCGGTAATCGTTGCATTTGTTATTCCAGAAGTATTTACGATGAATATGAATGAAGGAAAAACACTTTCTTTGAGTATTGGAATAGCTATTATTTTGATTTTATTATATTTAGGTGCATTATTCTTTAAACTTGTAACCCATCGTGGAGTTTATCAAGTTGAAAAGAATGGTGAAACGGAGCATGGTCATGAGGAAACTCCAGAATGGTCTGTGAAAAAAAGCATCACCATTTTAGCAATCGCAACACTTGCTGTTGCTTATGTGTCCGAAAACTTAGTACATACCTTTGAAGTAGTAGCAGAGTCCTTTGGATGGTCAGAGTTATTTATCGGAATTATCATTGTTGCTATCGTTGGAAATGCAGCAGAACATGCTTCAGCGGTTGTAATGGCTTATAAGAACAAAATGGATATTGCTGTGGAAATCGCAATAGGATCGACGCTGCAAATTGCCATGTTTGTTGCTCCATTATTAGTGCTGATCTCTTTATTTTTCCCGAGCGGAATGTCACTAGTATTTACCCTGCCAGAACTTATTAGTATGGTAACAGCGGTGTTATTAATGGTGAGTATTTCGAATGACGGAGAAACGAACTGGTTTGAGGGAGCAACATTATTAGCTGCTTATGCGATTATGGGAATAGGATTTTATTTGCTTTAAAGTAGGAGAAATAACGAGGCCTAGCCGCTTTCTTTACAGCAGCTAGGCTTTCTTGTGTAAATTTCACCTCTTATTTATACATATTAGTCTTTTTTAAGTATTTGTAGATTTAAATGATGTATAGGGAATCTATCATGTCGCTTCCATCGGATCACCAACCTCTTTTCCTTTTATTGTTGAATAAAATTCTGATTGATGAATATTCAAAGGTTTTTATTTTCCTCCTTTACTAAAATACAAGCGATCCTAATAGCTACCCTCCTTTTATTTGATGCCTTTATTATACCGTGAAAATAGAGAAATGTAAATATTCTGATTATTTTATTTTGCGAATTTTGGACAAGTTTCTTATTTCTTATGCATATGTATGAAAGTAACGATAAAAGCATGTATGAGGAAGGAGTAAAAAGGGGAATGTCATGGTTTTTTCGAAGCACTATCTATGTTGGTGGGCTTTTTATATTAGCATTTGGGGCTACGTTGACTATTAAGGCAAACCTAGGAGCAGGTCCTTGGGATGCACTCAATGTAGGACTATCTCATCTAGTGGGACTTACTATAGGAAGCTGGATTGTTATTGTAGGAATCGTCCTTATATTCGTTAATGCTTTTCTTTTACGCAAAAAGCCCAATTTATTATCACTTGCAACGGTATTTATTTTAGGTTTTTTTGTTGATTTCTGGATGGCACATCTCGTCAATCAGCTTCATTATTTTATATTTGCGAGCCAATTACTTTTACTTATTACAGGATTAATTATTATTGGTTTAGGCATAGCTCTCTATTTACAATCGGAATTTCCATTAAATCCAATCGATCATTTTATGGTTACTATTCAAGAAAGATTTGGCGTAAATCTTATGACAGCCAAGTTAATTGGAGAAATACTTGCGTTATTGTTAGCCTTTTTAGTAAATGGCCCAATTGGACTTGGTACCCTCATTATTGCTTTTGGACTCGGTCCTTCCATCCAATTTTTCCATCATTATTGCTCAAAATTAACAGGGAAATTTGTAGTGAAATAGAAGTTAGAAAAAAAATAATGTAATAATGGATAATCTAGGCGAACTCCGAAAAAAATAATCATAGTTATGGATGATTATTTGAAGGGAGTTCACTTGCTATGTATAAGAAAATTATGATTGTGCTTTTATCTTTTTTCTTAATGCTTCCAATGTTAACTTATGCGGAAAAAGCAAAAGAGAAAGAAAAAGAGGAAAGTCTATCGAAATCCAAAATTATTACCATACCCAATTCTGTTATGAATATAACAAAGGAAAATACGTATCCTAATCCGACTCAGGATGTGCCTAAGCTACAGCCTAGTGAATTAACGCAAAAACTTATTAATTCTTCTAAGGTGAAAATCGACAATCCAGATTTAATCCGGATGCTGAATGAGTCCACGGTGAATAGTACGCCATTTGCTCTCGGCTATAAAGCGATTGTATATTTAGGACAATGGCCCCTTAACTATGAATCAACAGAGACAGCACCGAATTGGGAGTATCAAAAAATAAATACTAATTTTTACGATAACCGTGGTGGCAAGTCCCCATATCAAATCCATTATGTACAAGAATCACAGAAAACAATAAGAGGTGGATTAACTGCCAAGGTGCCTAATGCGGAGCAAGTAAAGAAAATGATGCTTGTGAAAGCAACACAGAATTCAGGATTATCTCTTGCTTTTGAAACAGTAATTGGTACAGGGACTAAGAAGGATCAAGTTTATAATATTCCTCCTAAAAGACTGGGATATTTATATGGATATGCTCCTGCTGTCAATGAAAAAGGGAAAGTGACATATGGAGAAGTTTATATCATGCTTAAAGGAAGCAAGAAATCAATAGTCGTTAAGAATGTAACTTCTCAAGGAATTGGTGCATGGATTCCAGTACAGGATCATGTTTCCTTTGGATTTTTGGCGAGCGAAAGACCGAAATAAATAGGGAAAGGAAAGGCTGACTATTGGTTGTCAGTCTTTTTTTATGGGGGGGGAGATTTTGGAATGAATGGTGGGGGGGAAGTAGTTTTGATGGAGGAAGAACGCCAAAAAAGCAACAGGAAGAGCAGAGAGTAGTTTTCAAAAAGCTGTTACATACTCAAAACTAATTAAAAAAGTGCCCATTCTTTCAAAAATGAGCACTGATTTCCTTTATCTACTAATTAATGCTTTTCTCGTAGTAAAATCAACATCTTGATAATAGCTATTTTTTACAAGTACGTTTGGACCGAGGCATTTGACAGCAGGGCAATGGCAATTTAATGAGCTGGCTAAATCAGTAGACAGCCATTTTTGAAAAATATCCTCTAAATTATCTTGTTGGATATTTCCAAGTGCTGGCGTATCGCCGAAGTCTGTCACAATAACGTCGCCGGTAAAAATATTTACATTTAAGCGAGAACGTCCGTCTGGATCATTGCGAACCGTAACATTTTTGCTAGAATAAAGGCGATTTAAGAGCTGTAAGTCTTCTTCCTTCTTGTTACAAGGATAAAATGGAAGTGTACCAAATAGCATCCACACATTTTCATCACGAATATCTAAAAGATGGTTGATGCTGTCTCTAATTTCATCTAAAGACAAAGTTTCTAGAGCAGAAGCAAAATCTGATGGGTACATTGGGTGAATCTCGTGCCTTTGACATTTCATTTCTTCGACAATTTGTCGGTGGATATCTTCTAAATAAGGGAGGGTACGTTTATTAAGCATCGTCTCTGCAGAAACTACGACTCCTGCTTCTACTAATGCTCTACTGTTTGTAATAATGTTGTTAAATAGTTTGCCTCTTTGCTCATACGTTGGTTTTCGTGCCATCATGGCAAAGCCGCGTTCTGCAAATTCCCCTTCTGTTCCCCAGTTGTGGGAGATATGCAATACATCTAAGTAAGGAATTACTGGTACATAACGATCAAGTCCTAGTGTTAGATTGGAATTTAACTGTGTCTTTACGCCGCGACTGTGTGCATATTTAAAAAGCGGCACGACATAATTTTCCACAGATTTTCTACTCATCATTGGTTCTCCGCCTGTAATACTAAGAGAGCGCAAATGAGGAATTTCATCCAGTTTTTTCAACAATAAATCAATTGGCAAGGCATTCGGATCTTTGGGCTGGAGCGTATAACCAACAGCGCAATGTTCACAGCGCATATTACATAAGGTGGTTGTGGTGAATTCAATATTGGATAAAGTTAATTTTCCATGCTGTTCCATATCCATATAAGCTTCCCAAGGGTCAATGCTTGGAGTAATTATATTTTTTTCTGTAATCATTTTAAGCTCCTTTAAAAGAATAGTTAAACTATATCTATGTACAATTAAGGTATAGAATGCAATTTTTATCATTATCATGCCACGAAATGGCCCCTTGTCATTATTAAAGGAAAAATCCTATCTGTCAAATGTTTTTGTTTTAGGCTTTTATTGAAAAGTTTGTTGCTATCGCTCGCCGCCGAAAAACACTTCGCCTTCCATGGGGCTTGCGTATATTCCATAGGAGACTACGCGTATTTCGGCTGCTAATTTTTTTCAACTAATTCTTTTTTCCTATTGAAATCTTTTAGAAAACAGCTGTTTTAAATGATGCTTGTAGGGGAAAAGAAACAAATAATGAGAAGAAGGGAGATGGATGATATGTCTAATGCAACAAAGCAAGGAAATAAAATAGTAACAGGCTTAGTAATTGGAAGTGTCATTGGTGTCACGGTTTCTCTTATTGATCCAGCCACAAGAAGAAGAACAATCCAGAAGGTAGAACATGTTAAGGACACAGGCACTCGTTTTGTTCAAAGCTATAAAGAAAATCCTGATGAGTTCAAGAGTAATTGTAAGGATAGAATGAGTATTTCTGCTGATACAATAAAGGAAATTGCGACAGAGACCCAAGGATTGTACAAGCAGATTCAATCTACCTTAAAAGAACGATCAAAGGATTTAAAAGAGATTTCAGATGATTTCAAACAGCTTTATTTTCAAACAATGAACCAGTATAAACGGATTACAAAAAAAATCATCATGACAAAAGATCAAATTATTGAATCATCCGATTTAGAAGAAAAGCCACAGCTTCCTGCTACAGCAGATAGAGAAGTGATGAAAACAGATACGGTACTTTCATAAGGCAACATGGAATAGCGTATATGGGGAAAGGAGCATCTAGATTGTATTGCTAGATGCTCCTTTTAGTCGTTATTTCAATTGCAGTCAACTAGTAAAACAATGGAATAAGGGGGTAAAAAGATAACACATGTGTAAAGCTATAATAAGGAAGGTTGCCGAATTGGAGAAAATTCGATACGATTATTAGGAAGTTTTGAAAGGAGAGAATACATTGGGGAGTTCTATTAATGATAAAAATGAGCAAGTTACTTTTTTAAAGACAAGATTAAATATGTTTATGGATGTACTAGATGCGATTGATCCAGAAGAAGCAGAATTAGAAGATATTGATCGTTTAATTGAAATGATAGACGAAATTGAATCGAAATGTAATGAATTTAAACATAGAGATATGTAATAAAGAGCTGCTTGGGTGAAAAATTCATCCAAGCATTTTTAATAGAGATTTTTGGGATATTTCTGTAAACGATTGCAAATCACTTCTCTAACGAAGGAGAGAAGAGTATAATTTTTAATAGGGAGTTATTTGAATGCAATAATAAAATTTGCAAGGATTCCTTGCATTTTTCAAATGAGGGGGAGAAGCATGTATTTTGAAAATCTTAAGAAGAGCATTTACGATTTAATTGTAGAAACATCGACCAATCTTCCGAAAGATGTACGACGGGCAATTGCGAAAGCTACAGCGTCAGAAAATGCTGGAACGCGTTCTGCGATGAGCTTAGCAACGATTACGCAAAACATTGGTATGGCAGATAAGGAAGTCTCACCTATATGCCAGGATACAGGGTTGCCAACTTTTAAAATTAAGACACCAATTGCTGTCAATCAGCTGGAAATAAAAGCAGCTATTTACGAAAGCATGGAACTTGCCACAAAAAATGGTAAGCTTAGACCGAATTCTGTTGATTCTCTTACAGGGGAGAATAGTGGAAATAATTTAGGGGCAGGTACACCTGTCATTAAATTTGAACAATGGGAAAAGGATTATATCGATATTCGTTTAATTTTAAAAGGTGGCGGCTGTGAAAATAAAAATATTCAATACAGTCTTCCTAGTGAATTAGAAGGTTTAGGTCGAGCCGGACGCGATTTAGACGGAATCCGTAAATGTATTCTACATTCAGTTTATCAGGCACAAGGGCAAGGATGCAGTGCTGGTTTCATTGGTGTGGGAATTGGTGGAGACCGCTCTGCTGGCTATGATTTAGCGAAGGAGCAGCTTTTTCGCTCGGTAGATGATACAAACGATATCCCAGAATTAGCAGAACTTGAAGACTATATAATGGAAAATGCCAATAAATTAGGAATAGGTACAATGGGATTTGGCGGGGAAACAACACTTTTAGGCTGTAAAATTGGTGTGATGAACCGGATTCCTGCAAGTTTCTTTGTATCTGTTGCTTATAATTGCTGGGCATTCCGCAGATTAGCGATTTCTGTAAGTCCTGATACAGGTGAAATCAAGGAATGGCAATACCAAGAAGGGGATAAAATTAACTTTAAGGCAGAAGCTGATGAGCAGGATGAAGCAGCTGCTACAGAGGAAGTTATTACACTCCAGGCACCAATCAGTGAAGAGGCTATCCGTCAATTGAAAGTTGGAGACGTAGTTGAAATTACGGGCATGATGTATACAGGCAGAGATGCTATTCATAAGTATTTAAGTACAAATGATGCGCCAATTGATTTAAATGGGCAAATTATATACCATTGTGGACCAGTAATGCTAAAAGATAAGGATGGAAATTGGCAGGTTAAAGCAGCTGGACCGACAACGAGTATTCGAGAAGAGCCTTATCAAGGGGACATCATGAAAAAATTTGGCATACGAGCCGTTATCGGAAAAGGCGGTATGGGGGCAAAAACATTAAAGGCGTTAGAAGAACATGGCGGCGTCTATTTAAATGCCATTGGAGGAGCGGCTCAATACTATGCAGATTGCATCAAGTCAGTAGAAGGGGTAGATCTTATGCAATTTGGCATACCAGAAGCAATGTGGCATTTAAAGGTAGAAGGATTTAAAGCCGTAGTTACTATGGATGCCCATGGCAATTCACTGCATAAAGATATTGAAATGTCTTCCTTAGAAAAATTAGCACAATTTAAAGAGCGTGTATATAAATAAATTTTGAGAAAAACTGCTGTATATTAGCCGTTTTTTCTCTACCATTTCGTTGTTTTTTATTACCAAGAATGAATTCCTCCAGCCTACAGAAAATAACAAAAGGAATGTAAGGCAAAGGAGGAATTTCATTGAAATTGGCCATCAAAACGTTTATTTTCTTTTCTGCTCTTTGTTTCATGTCACTTCCTGTTTTAGCGAATGTATCCAATAAACCGCTAAGCTGGGGATTTAAAAAAGGGGTAAATGAGCAGCCGGCAGAAGCGGGAAAGGAATTAGATGAATTACTTGAAAAATATGGTGCTTACTATAAAGATACAAGCGAAAAGAAGGTACTTTACTTAACCTTTGATAATGGTTATGAAAATGGTTATACAGGTAAGATACTAGATATATTAAAAAAGGAAAAAGTGCCAGCAACCTTTTTTGTAACAGGTCATTATTTGAAAAGTGCTCCTGATCTTGTAAAAAGAATGGCAGCAGAAGGACATATTATTGGCAACCATTCTTACCATCACCCAGATTTTACACAAGTAAGTGATGAAAAGCTAAAACAGGAGCTTGAATCAGTGGTAACAGAGACAGAGGCACTAACAGGGAAAAAAGGGATGACCTATTTACGACCTCCCCGTGGGATTTTTAGTGAGAGAACATTAAAGCTTGCGAAAGAACTTGGCTACACGCAAGTATTCTGGTCCCTTGCTTTTGTGGATTGGAAGACAGATCAGCAAAAAGGCTGGCAATATAGCTATGATAATATTATGAAACAAGTTCATCCGGGCTGTATTTTATTGCTTCATACTGTCTCGAAAGATAATGCAGATGCATTGGAACAAGCAATTAAGGACTTGAAAAAAAGAGGCTATACGTTTAAAAGCTTAGATGATTTAACAATGAAAAGAGAAATGGATGAAGGAATATTCCATTAAATAGTGTTTCCCCGCCCGAATAGAGCTCCCCTCCATTTGGGCTTTTCAATGGATTTGTACACCTCTAATTATGCTATAATAAAAGTAAAATGAGAACAGGTGATGCTATTTGCATACAATTAACATTCCAGGACCATATAATTTTGATTTGGTATTAAGTCGGCTAGCATTGGACCCATTGCATGTCCTGAACAAGGAAGAAAGATGGGTCAAAGTACCAATTCGTATACATAAAAAACCGATTGTAGTGAAAGTACAAGCAACTGGAACAACGGATAACCCAACCTTTCTGGTAGAGCTTGATGAGGTGGACACATCCATACATGAGCTCATTAAGAAGGAAATCTGTAGAATTTTCAGGTGGGATTTATCCTTGCATGCCATTCATGAACATTTTCAAAAAACAAATTTAAAGCAAATTTTTGAAACACATTATGGCACGCCAATTGTGTTGGATTTTCACCCATATAATAGTCTTGTGAAATGTATCATTCATCAACAATTAAACCTTAAATTCGCATTTACTTTAACACAAAGATTTGTTACTGCTTATGGGATTGAAAAAAATGGTGTTTGGTTTTATCCATTGCCTGAAACGGTGGCAAAATTGACGGTGGAAGAGTTGCGAGCCCTTCAATTTAGTACGAGAAAAGCAGCGTATATTATAGATCTATCAAAAGAAATTCAGAAGGGTAATTTACATATAGACAGCCTATATGAAAAGTCGGATGAAGAAATTATGGCAGAACTCCTACGTTATCGGGGTATTGGTCAATGGACAATTCAGAATGTATTGCTATTTGGTTTAGGGAGAAATAATCTTTTTCCCCTAGCAGATATCGGTATTCAAAATGCCATCAAGAAACTCTTAAAATTAGAACAAAAACCAACAAAAGAGGAAATGGAGGCAATGCTTCCAAAATGGCATCCATATTTAAGCTATGCTTCCCTTTATTTGTGGAGAAGTATTGAATAGGGAGTGAATTTCCTTTAGTCGTTTAATAATAGTAATTATGGTAAAATATAAGCTAAATAAGCTGATTATTTAAATAGTTTGAAACGAGGAAAGTAAATTGCAGAAGAAAACACAGAAAAAACAAAAGAAGCTTCTTATGGCTTCACGAGCACTATTAGTGATAATTGGTGGAATTATCACAGGGTATGGACTAGAAGCAGTCCTTATTCCAAATGCAGTCTCTGATGGAGGAGTTACAGGTTTAAGTATCGTTGGTTCTCAGTTAACTGGATTTCCCCTCGGGATTTTAATTGGAATATTAAATATTCCCTTTATATTTTTAGGATATAAACAGATAGGGAAAAGTTTTGCTGTATATTCCGTTATCGGCATACTATCTTTAGCTGTCAGTACAAGTTTAATGCATCATGTTCCAACAATAATTGAAGGAGATACCCTTCTGATAACGGTTGTTGGTGGGATTATCATTGGTTTTGGAATGGGTTTAGCCTTACGTAACGGTGGGGCATTAGATGGAATTGATATGTTAGCTGTATTGCTTTCAAGAAAATTACCATTTGGAACAAGTGATTTAATCTTATTTTTAAATATGTTTGTTTTTATTTTCGTGTCTACGGTATTTGGCCTCCAAGGAGCTATTTTATCCGCTATCGCATACTTCATTGCCTCTAAAGTAATCCATATTGTAGAAGAAGGTTTAAGTGGATCAAAGACATTTAAAATTATTACAGAAGAGCCGGAAATAATGGTAGAAACGATTCGTGATCGCTTAGGACGTAGTGCTACCTATACGCTTGCGGAAGGCGGATATTCTAACGAACAATTTAAAGAAATCACCTGTGTAGTCAGCCGCATGGAAGAAAGAAAAATGAAGGAAATAATACATGAATTAGATCCTAAAGCGTTTGTCGCTATTTACGATGTTTCAGAAGTAAAGGGCGGAAACTTTAAAAAACGGGATATTCATTAATAGAAAAGGAAAGCTAGTTGTGAAAAAAACTCGGCTTTCCTTTTTTGCGTTTTTAATTAAAACACATTCGCTTTTATATGAACTAGCTTATAATTTTAATGATGGTCCAAAGAATTCATAATGAATATGCGCATCATCGATACCATTGTCTTTCAAGCCTTTTACTACTGTCTGTAAAAATGGAACTGGTCCACAAACATAGTAATCCCCTTCTGCAACGATTGCACTTTCTTTTAGCCATTCTGAGTCAATGTAGCCAGCCTTCTTAAAGAAAGGATTTAATTTATCCTTCTCTGTTGGATTTTCGTAAATATAAGAAAGCTGGAAGTTAGTGATTCTATCTTTTATACTGATTAACTCCTCATTAAATGCTTGGATAGCGCCGTTTCTTGCAGAATGGATAAAGTTTACCTTTCTATTTGGCTGCTCTTCGGCAATTGTTGCTACCATACTCATAAATGGTGTAATACCAACACCACCACTGATAAAAACAATAGGGCTTTCTTCTTTTATTAGCGTAAAATCGCCAGCAGGTACAGTAACTTCTAACGTATCATCTACATTTATATCACTATGTAGATAATTAGATACTTTTCCATCCGGATTTTCTACTGACGCTTCTTTTTTGACAGAGATTCGGAAATATTCTTTATTACTTGCACTTGATAAGCTATATTGGCGATTAAATAAGAATTTCTCTCCAGGAATTGATAAACGGATTGTAATATATTGACCTGCTTCATAGGCTGGTAAAGAGCTTCCGTCTGCTGGAGCTAGGTAAAAGGAAGTAATCACATCACTTTCTTTTACCTTTTTGATAATTTTAAATTCCTTATAATCAGACCAACCACCACTTTTAGTAGCACTTTCTTCATACATTTGTTTTTCAATATCAATAAATACTTGTGCAATTGCACCATATGCATCAGCCCAAGCTTGGATAATCTCATCAGTAGCAGCATCCCCTAGAACTTCCTTGATTGCTTTTAATAGAAATTCACCAACAATTGGATAATGCTCTGCTTTAATCATTAAACTGCGGTGTTTGTGGGCGATTTGTTTGACAACTGGTATAATGGTCTCGAGTCGATCAATATTTTGTGCTGCTGCTAATACGGTATTAGCGAGAGCGGTTTGTTGACGTCCCTTTGCTTGATTAGCATGGTTGAAAATATTCAGAAGTTCAGGATGAGCCGAAAACATATTTTTGTAGAAAACAGTAGTTATTTGTGTACCATGGACTTGTAATACTGGTACAGTAGATTTAATAATCTCCATTGTTTTTTGTGATAGCATTTTTATAACCTTCTTTTAAAGTAATATTTTAAATACATCTTTTATGATAAAAGTCTGTCAACATAAAAGCAAGATTTTAAATACATCTTTTTCACTGTTTTTAACATGTTTAACAAAATGTTCACATTTTCACTATCAAAACCGTAAAAATAACAAAAGGAGATAGAGTTATGCGGTTAACTAATTATTCTGATTACTCTTTGAGAGTATTAATCTATTTGGCAACACAAGAAACGTCCAAACTTACAAATATAAAAGAAATATCCGAAGTTTATCAGATATCAAAAAATCACTTAATGAAGATTATTTTCAATCTCGGAAAACTAGGATATATCGAAACAATTAGAGGCAGAAGCGGTGGCTTTCGCTTAGCAAAGGATCCAGCTGACATCAATATAGGAGAACTTATTCGCAAAACGGAAGAGAATTTTTATTTGGTTGAATGCTTTGAGGATAAAAATGCATGTGTGATTACGCCGGTATGTTCGTTAAAACATGTCCTGAACAATGCATTAGAACAATTTTTCAAAGTATTGGACCAATACACACTTGCAGATATAGCGGAAAATCAGGTGATGCTAAAAGACTATTTTGCCATGAAACAAAAAACAAGTTCAGATGAAGATTGAATTTGTGTGTTATTCTGCTGAGTATTCTATCGTTTCTATTTATCAAGTCAATTAATATCCAAATAGAAAACGCAAAGAAACTGGAATGGTAAATCAGCTTCTTTGCGTTTTTTATATTTCTTTACTTATTCTTCTGTTTCATTCTCTGCTGGTGTTTCAGTTTCCCTATCTTCTGTTTGATCATCATTTTGGTCAGAACAGCCAACTAACATTCCTGTGAAAAGTAAAGCGGTCATCATTCCAAATGTTAACTTTTTAAAATTCAAAAGAATCACCTCAACAAAGTAATTTTTCGTACTACCCTAGTCTACAAAAGTATTATTAACCTACTATTAACTCAGTGCTAAATCATGTAATTATTTGCAGTGCTATTTACCTAAGGAATGTATTTTTTCTATTAGATGGGAATTTATTTCAACATCTACTCATAATAGAAACTGGATATTTTATCGCAGAAGCATTAGTATATGAAGAAGACAGAATGAAGAAAGATAATAGTAAATTTTTAATAGAAGATAATAGGAGTTATTATAGATGAAAGATAAACAGCAAAACACGATGGCAAAGTTGAAGGTAGGACAAACCTTTCCATTAACAATCAAGCGATTAGGCATAAATGGCGAAGGAGTCGGCTATTTTAAAAGACAGGTTGTATTTGTGCCAGGTGCTCTTCCAGGAGAAGAAGTAGTAGTGGAGGCAACAAAGGTTCAGCCTAAGTTTTCGGAAGGAAAGGTAAAGAAGATAAGAAAATCTTCCCCCTTTCGCGTACAGGCACCATGTCCCATTTACGAGCAATGCGGTGGATGCCAGCTTCAGCATTTAGCCTATGACCAGCAGCTACAGGAAAAAAGGGATATCGTTATCCAATCATTAGAACGTCATACAAAGCTGAAAATCGATAAATTAGATATTCGCCCAACCATCGGAATGGAAGATCCATGGAACTATCGCAATAAGAGCCAATTCCAAGTGGGACAGCAAAAAAATGGCGCAATCATTGCAGGTCTATACGGACTTGATTCCCATCGTCTAATTCCAATTCAGAATTGCATGGTACAACATCCGTTAACGAACAAAGTATCAGAAGAAGTTCGCAAAATCTTAGAAGAATTCCAAATTTCAATCTATGACGAACGCAAGCAAAAGGGAATCGTTCGTACGATTGTTACGCGTGCTGGCTTTGAATCTGGAGAGGTTCAAGTTGTACTGATTACAACGCAAAAAGAAATGCCAAGAAAAAAACTAGTGATGGCCGAAATCAAAAAAAGATTACCAGAAGTGAAATCATTAGTCCAAAACATAAACGGCAACAAAACTTCCCTTATTTTTGGAGAAAAAACAATTCACTTAAGTGGGGAAGAGGTTATCCAAGAAACACTAGGAGATTTAAACTTCGAGCTGTCTGCAAGAGCGTTCTTCCAATTGAATCCTATGCAAACAGTAAAGCTGTATGATGAAGTCAAAAAAGCAGCTGCTTTAACAGGGAAAGAAAAGATTGCCGATGCGTATTGCGGAGTTGGAACAATAGGCTTATGGCTAGCAGATGGCGCAAGCGAAGTCCGAGGGATGGATACGATCGAAGCTGCGATTACAGATGCACAAAAAAATGCAGATAAACACGGTATCGAAAACGCAACCTATGTAACAGGAACAGCAGAACACTGGCTGCCGAAGTGGGTAGAAGAAGGGTGGCGTCCTGATGTGGTTGTAGTCGATCCACCGAGAACAGGCTGTGATCGTAAGTTATTAGATGCGATTAAAAAGGTTAAACCGAAGAAGTTTGTGTATGTTTCTTGTAACCCATCTACTTTGGCGAAGGATATTGATTATTTATCCAAGGATTATAAGGTAGAGTATTTGCAGCCGGTGGATATGTTTCCGCATACGGCGCATGTTGAATGTGTTGCCTTGATGTCACTGATTGAAAAATAGAGGTATAAGCCTATAAATAAATGTTCTTCAAGATTGGAGTATTTTCTGCCCGATGACTGGCAGTGGTTTTTAACCTTGAAAATCCTTGTTTTTATTTATGGAGGAAACATATCGACTGAAAAAATGTGTGTAGGGGTGCGGAGATAGAGTGGATGTAATTATGTATCAACTGTCCTTAAGGTGATGGGGTGAGTTAACTGGTTTAATTATTCGTGGGGTTTGTGGATATAACTAATCTATCTGTGTCCAAAGGCGGAAAGTTCAATTCACTTTTTTACTTTCTAAATACAGAAAGCCGAACTATTATAGAACGCAGTGTTAGCATTTTTAATAATAGTTCGGTCTTTTTAGTTGCTGAAAACTGTTCCAGCCTCTTCAAAATTAATAAAGAATATTAAATTCAACTTCATTAGAATTATTAAGATTAATAATTCTAACTTGGCTTTCTCGAGGAATACAGAATGATGGTATTGCAAACCAATTTGGGTCTTGTGATCCAATGTAAATACGTCCTTGAGAAATACTACAATCAATTTGAAAATATGCCGTATTGGCCATAGAGTTTAGAAAGTTTTGATTTGAAGCTCTAAGTGCGCTTAAGTTAGTTCTATACTTAGAAGTGTTTAGATATTCCGTAGAAGACCTATTGAATACATCTTGTAAATTAGACCTTTTAATATAACCTCTATAACCTATAGTTCTTGCACGTACTTCGTCATTATAGCTGTAGAAGTTGATTCCATTTGCAATGTTTATTCCTAAGTAGTTTTGAGCAAAATCTAGTGAGTCGGCTTGAGAAAGATATAATTTTTTTTCGCCATTCCCACGTGTTGAAGTAAGTTTCATATCACAAAAACTATCCACTGCATTAACTATATACATACACTCTCTCCTCTTTTATAAATAGAAACCATTTTATTATATATTTTCTAGTAGATTACAATCAATGGGAGAAATAAATTGTTTTTATTAAAAATAAGATTCCTAGTAGTTCATTTAATTAATACAGATAAATGCTAGTAAGGGCTATTATGCTTTTATATATAGACTCTATAGGATTGAAGTTATACTTCTATGAGAAGTGCTGACCCCCGGTGCAGTGTTGCTTTAACATACTGAGAGACAGGCACTTTTTCTCTAGTTTTTATCATCAACTTTTATTTATGAAATCTTGATAACTATAAATATTTTTTTGATAAAATAAAGAATTTATTGTATTATCTAGAGTATATGTTTTCGTTGTACCCGTTGTTTTAAATTGAGAGGTGATAGTTAAATGGCAGTCAATTATAATAAGCTTTGGAAGTTATTGATCGATAAAGATATGAATAAAACTCAACTTAAAGATGCTGCAAAAATTAGTAGCAATGCAATAGCTAAAATGGGGAAAAATGAAACTGTTTCTATCGAGACCATCGTAAAAGTATGTAAAGTGCTCCAATGTGATATTGGTGATGTGGTAGAGATTAGTACAAATGAGGAGAACAAACATGATAAGATTAGCAACAAGTTTTAGCGGAATTGGTGCAATAGAACATGCATTAGAAAGAATGAATTTAGACCATAAAATTGTTTTTGCATGTGATAACGGCGATGTGGACATATTATCTCAGTCTGTTGATATAGACATAAATAGTATCGAACGTGAGATAATCTCTCTAAAAGATACAATAGGAAAAATAAATATAAAAAGTTCTGAAGATGAGGATTATGTTAAAGAACTTGTTCATGATTATAATAAAGTAGTTATAAAGTTTGATAAAGAAAGTGAACTCTTTACTCATGTTGATACATCATTTCTTCAACTAGAAAAGACAATATTACTCAGAATTTGCGAAGATGAAAAAGTGAAAAAAACAAGGCTAAAAGAGTACAATCAGTTTTTACAACAACTTGAACAACGAGTTGGTGTTGATAGAACTTTTATAGCAATAAGATATGGTATAAAAATTATTAGCGATTTTACAAAAGATAATCCCGTAGAACTGCTGAAAGAATTGGACCAGGAAGTCTTGCTTGAAAGTAAGGATAATATATCCTGGCATTCAGTATATGAAGAATTAGTTAAATTGTATCTAGTGTCAGAGGAAAGGGAATTTAAAAAAGTCTTTAAGCGAATAAAAGCAATTGCAGAGAGCCTTTCGATGTTGCATGAGCGTATTAATACATTCCATATAACTAAAGAGTTAGATAGCATTGAAGATTATGAAGAGAAGAAAAAATATGTTGATAATCTATATGCTGGTAAAGAAAGTCAAAATAAAGTGAAACAAAGTTATATGGCTAATTATGATATTGATGAAAAAGATTTCCATTGGAATGTTTCATTTCTTGATGGAACACAGTATACGAATCAAGTGGATTTATTTGTTGGCGGTAGCCCCTGTCAATCTTTCAGTCTAGTTGGAAAACAAAGAGGACTTGAAGATACAAGAGGTACTTTGTTTTACGAGTATGCTAGATTAGTTAAAGAAATCAAGCCTAAAGTGTTTATTTATGAAAATGTAAAAGCCCTACTTACCAATGATAATGGTAGAACATGGGAAACTATGCAACAAGTTTTCGCTGATTTAGATTATACTTGGTATCAGGATGTACTAAATGCAAAAGATTATGGTATTCCGCAGAATCGTGAAAGAGTGTTTGTGGTTGGATTTAGGAATGATTTGAAATTAGAAGAAAAATTTTCGTTTCCTGAGCCTATTGAATTAGAAAAAACTATGCAAGATTTTCTTTTAGATAATGTATCAGGTAAGTATTATTTACCTACAAAAGGTGTTGATTTTGTTACAAAAGATAAAAATCTTACTAAACGCTTTACTCAGATTGATGGTACCGTCCAGTTATGTCAGAAGAAAAATCAACAGTTTAATTGGCATGGCGATTTTGTTTTTGTCGAAGAAAACCATGACAAAGAGAAAACAATGCAGGATTTGGAAAAATATTTTTTATCGGAAAAAGTACGGAAATATGTGATGGCAACGGGAACCAAGAGTTTCTATTCTAAGCCTCAAACAGATTTGGAAATAGCTAGACCTTTACTAACTACTATGCATAAAATGCATCGTGCTGGTGTGGATAATTATGTTACTACGGAAGGGAGACTGCGCAAATTGACACCTAGAGAATGTTTACGTTTGATGGGTTTTTGCGATAGTTTCGACATTGTTGTATCAGATACTTCGATGTACCAACAGGCAGGTAATTCTATAGTTGTAGATGTTTTAATGGAAATTATGGGGAAAATTATAGATAGTTACCCCACATTAATTCAGGAGGAAAAATGAGATGTATGATCCTATAGTTGTAAAAGCTTTACCTAGTAGTTTTGTGAGCAGAAGATTAAAACTGGTTCATGAAAGAGGTTCAGGTGAGGCAAAACTTTTCGTTGGACCTACTCGAAATGAACAACTTTATAATGATTTTTTTGCATTTGATAATCAAGATGTTAAGTATAAATTTGATAAGAATAATTTGTTAGAATACTTGGAACAAGTGAAGATAGAGTATTCCTATCAATCAATTCATAAATATAAAGAAGTTGATTTGGAACTTTGGGACAGCAATTATAATGAAGTTCAAGCAATGGCTGAAAATGATTTCTTTTGTGTTTTACTTAAGCATACAGATTCTTCTCGGTACTACGTACGTGCAGAAGAATCTGTTTTTAAAACCTTGTTTAGAAAGATTGCATTACCCAAACTAACGGATATTGTTTTTTCAAGAGACGACGATAACGGGATACTAATAAATATTGAGCTCCATGTAAATTATGTGGCAAATGCAGAGGGGAATTCTGATGAAGTCATGCCGGTTGAAAACGAAGAGATTAATTACAAGACAGGCATAGAGTCTGATTTCCATCATAATAGAATTATCTTTGGTGCTCCAGGAACAGGTAAAAGTTATGATTTAAATCAAGATAAGGATACCTTACTTAAAAATGGAGGTGAGTACGAGCGTGTGACTTTCCATCCCGACTATTCGTATGCTAACTTTGTGGGAACTTACAAGCCTACGATGTTGGATTCAGGAAATGATCTGATTGCAAACGAAGATGAGAAGGGTGTTTTATCTGTCCTATTGGATGATAAGACGGCTCAAGAAAAATATGATTTGCTATATGACAAGTTTAAAGATGGCGATTTAACTCGTCTGCCACTTTTACTAGGGTTATATAATGATG
Organism: Niallia sp. Marseille-Q9988; assembly: GCF_976954375.1. Classification (NCBI taxonomy): domain Bacteria; kingdom Bacillati; phylum Bacillota; class Bacilli; order Caryophanales; family Bacillaceae; genus Niallia; species Niallia sp. Marseille-Q9988. The sequence goes on from NZ_CDRJSZ010000003.1 coordinate 145,527, forward strand.
ACAAGTTTAAAACTAAGAAAAAAGATGGCTCTGATGCTAGTGGTGATAATAGCGTTGAACGAAATCATGGTCGAGCGATTAGGCCATATGTGAATCTGATATCAAATAAAAGGTCTGCTAGTGAAATTGCTTATGAATACGTTCCTGGCCCATTTATGAGGACGTACGTTAAAGCAATTAAAAATGCTCAGACAGATAATCCTAAGCCATATTTGTTAATGGTTGAAGAAATCAATAGAGCAAATGTTGCAGCTGTGTTTGGTGATGTATTCCAGTTGTTAGACCGTGATGAGGATAATGTTAGTGAATATGCTATTCAAGCATCTGAGGATATTAAAAAATATCTATCAAAAGAATTAGGTGGTAAGCCACAAGAGTACTCTGAAATCAAAATACCAGATAATATGTTTATATGGGCAACTATGAATAGTGCTGACCAAGGAGTATTCCCCATGGATACGGCCTTCAAGCGTAGATGGAATTTTGACTACCTTGGTATAAATCATAATGAGAATGACATTAAGGGGAATTTTGTTTCAATGGGTAGTGGGGTCTATCATCGAGCTATAGAATGGAATGAACTGCGTAAGGCAATCAATAATACACTTTCCTCTTATAAAATTAATGAAGATAAGCTATTAGGCCCTTATTTCCTTTCAAGAAAAATTGTAGTTCCAAATGCGGGTAATGAAATTAATACTAATATATTTATTTCTGCCTTCAAGAGTAAAGTTCTAATGTATTTATTTGATGACGCTGCAAAACAGAAAAGAGCCTCTCTATTTGATGGATGTATGGACACAACTAAATATTCTTCTATTTGCGAGGAATTTGATAAGCGGGGTGTGGAAATTTTCTGTAAGGAGATTAGAGATAAATTTCCAAGGGCTATAGCGACAGTTGCTGAATCTCCAGAGGAGTATAAATAATGAAATCCAGGTTTGTGCGTGAACAGAAACGATATACACAGGAAAACTTGCGAAACATTTTTGATTATACATCCGAAAAGACAGTCGCTATCATAAAAAAAATGAAGGAATACGGTGTCTTGAAAGCTGTAAAAGCAACTGATGTGCAGAAGGACATGACTGACCTAATCGATGAAGATATCGAAATAATCGATGTTGAGATTGGAGAAAATGAGTTTCTTTATGTTTTCACATTTGTGGGTGTTATCACGGTTTCCGGTTGCGTCTTAAAATGCTATCCGAAATATATAAGTAATGTTGCTCCCAAAATAGAATTAAAGCAAATCATAAAAGTCCTTGAAAGGTATAATGCCAAAGAGCAAATCATTCGTATGTATAATGATAACAGTGAAAGCAGTGCTTTCAACTTACTGGGTGTTATGATCTTCTTGATGCATGACTACTACGAAAACGGTGCATATACGAATACACAAGATATAATTGAAACTAATGGTTCTGGTGAAATACTGTGGGACAAGACAATTAATGAGACATTTACTTATCTCAGTAATAATCGACCATATTACACGGAACTGTTTACACAAAAACGTATTAATGATGATTTCGATTACTTTAAACGACTCCACGAATCTATTGTAAGTATTTGCTCAAAAGAACTACAAGATGCAGACTTACTGGATTTGTTTGACATATTGCCAGTTGAAGTTTCTGATGAAGAACTAGATGATTTCGGGGAAACTGACTATATACTTTATCGTATACAAAATGAATTGAATTTGCAGTTTAATACAAGGAAGCAGCTGTTACTGAAGACGTTATATGCCTATGTTGCACACAGTAGCACCCTTGCGGATATTGATTGTTTCACAATGTTTGGTACAAATAGTTTTAATCTAGTATGGGAAAAGGTGTGTGCGGAAGTGCTGGACAATCAATTACAGACCCCACTCGGCTCACTCCAAATCTCTTTAACTAATGGGTACAATCCTAATGACTTGCTCATTTCACTAGTAGAAAAACCAAAGTGGAATGGTTATAAGCAAGATGGTTCTGAATTTCAAAAGATAGCCAAGGAAACCCTCATTCCAGACCTTGTGTCGATCCATAAGATGAATAACTTACATCAGTTCATCATATTTGATGCTAAGTATTATAATATTCAACTTGAGCAAGGAAAAGAACTACGGGGACAACCCGGTATTGGCGATATTACAAAGCAGTATCTCTATCAGTTGGCCTATAGAAAGTTTGTTAATGACCACGGGATTCAAGATGTGAAGAACTGCTTTTTGATGCCAACCGAACAACATAGCGTTATTGACAAGGGATACGTCAATATAGAAATGTTAGATGCTCTTGGGTTACAGAATATACAAATAAGACTGTTGCCCGCAGAATTGATGTACTCGCACTATTTAGCTAATGAAAAAATGGATATAGGGCTACTTCATTTATAAAGGGGATGTGGGGGAGTATGGCAGGTAATCGTTAATTTAAAGAATATGTGGCAGAAAGATTCTATAATAAAATGTTTGCTGCCATACAGGATTTCACCGAAGAAAACTACGATGTCTTAGACTTACGGCTATACAGAGTTCAAAACATCGGCGGCATTGAGTTATCAGATATAGAAGTAAAGTTCGTATCTGTTAATGACTTACCGGACATGAAAATAGAATTTGATGTTGCTGTTGAAGCTGAATTCGAAGTCCGTGAATCAAATCATCGTTATGATGAATCAGAAAATTGTCGGCAATGGTTTATGCTGGAATGCTCAGGAGATTTAGATTGCAATTTGGATGACTTTACAATCTCCAATATAACTGAGTATACTAGCAAAAATAAGCAGCCGAAACCTATGTCAGACTCCCTTGTCCCTATCATCCATAAGGAACAACTAGAATCTGTTGCCACAGACTTCCTTAGAAGACATTATCCTGAAGCATTAAAAAAACCAATGGCAGTTGAGCCACAGGTGTTGGCAGAAAAAATGGACCTTACAGTAGAAATGAGAGAGATTACAAAGGATTTCTCTGTTTTTGGGCAGATATACTTTCACGACTGTGATGCGGATTTTTATGATGAAGATAGCGATGAAATGGTACAGACCCGTGTGAGTGGCCGCACAATAATCGTGGACCCTAAAGCTTACTTTCTTCGTAATCTAGGATCAGTCAATAACACTATTGTGCATGAGTGTGTTCATTGGGATCAACATAGAAAAGCATTTGAATTGGAGCGGTTATATAATAGTAGTGCCACACGAATCAAGTGTCAGGTAGTCGGGGGTATAAAAGACAATACAAGAGATGCAACTGACTGGATGGAATGGCAGGCGAATGCCCTCGCTCCAAAGATACAAATGCCACTTGCCATGTTTAAAACCCAAGCGTTCAAATTTATTAAGCAATTCAGTTCAGAACTGGGAACATCTGAACTTATAGATGTAATGGAGCCAGTTATTGACGCCTTAGCAACGTTCTTCAGCGTATCTCGGGCAGCAGCTAAAATCCGAATGATTGATGCTGGATATGAGGAAGCAATCGGAACTTTTACTTATATAGATGGTCGCTACGTCAAGCCGCATAGATTTAAGAAGGGTGCGCTTGAAAGAAATCAGACCTTTTCTATAGGTGCAGAGGATGCTGCTATCCAAAGCATAACCAATCCAGAAATGGCCGCTCTAGTTAGAGACGGAAGTTATATATATGTAGATTCTCACTTTGTGCTAAACCATCCAAAATATTTAACACAGGATATATTCGGACAAACGGTACTTACAGACTACGCACGAACCCATATGGAAGAGTGCTGCTTGGTTTTCGAGTTATCAGTCAAATCCGGGTGTAGGGAAAGATACTATACTGAATGTTTCCTCAACCGTGATAAGACATCAAATATAGATTTTGATATAAAGTATTGTAATGGTTTTGAGTATGCGGCTCCAGAAAAGAAGGCTCAATTACTAGCCGAAACGATAGCTGAAGAAATGCGAATCTATAATGAATTGCCAAATAGCTATACCAGCTCTCTCAAAATAGTACGTGAGTGGAAAAAAGTAACTTATAAAGAATTAGCAGAGAAAATATTGGTCAACGAGCGTACCATAAGACGTATCGTTAATGGTGAGGAACCGGGATCTATTAATTCCATTGTATTGATTTGCCTTGGACTTCATCTACCGCCAAATATTAGCAGTCATATAATTCGCAACTCACCATTTTCATTGAACTTCAATAACAATAGTCATATTTGGTATAACTTTGCATTGACTCACCTATATGCAAAATCGATGGATGAGATTAGAGCATTTTTACAAATACATGGGGCAGAGCCATTATAAAAGTTTAATATATTTTGAAAAAGCGGACACGGGATGTCCGTTTTTTAGTTGCAAAATATGTGAGCCATACATGAATCCTTTTAAGGGTTTGTGTATGGCTTTTTTTTGTTGTTTTTAGGTGTTTTTGTTGGGAAAAGCGTCATTTTGAGCCTGAAATTAACGGGCATGAGGTGTCCGCCAAGGCTGTCCAATTCTCACCTACAATAATGATAGATGAAGGAAAGGTCCTTCGTAGTTAGCAAGAATTAGACCATTCCTCGTCTACAAAAAAATATCAAATGCCTGATTTGCAATAAGGCAAAGGATACATATTGTAACGTTTCAGTCCGTTTAGGATTGTTATGCGTTGCAATAGAAGTACCTTACCTTGTTGCGCTCATTTTCAGGACAAAGGGTCTGTGTACTTCGAGGCACAGACCTATTTTTGTATCCTTTGCCGCCAATGCAGTCCGGCGGAAAGGATGCAAAATGAAAATTAGAATTCAGCACGAAAACAAATCTATCTATCTAGAGGTACCAGACGAGGACTTCACCTTAATGATTGATACAGATTACGAGGACAGGCTATCCTGTGCCGAAGATAAGGAAACCGTGACTCGCCGTTTGCCACAGGAGATTATGGACGAGCGTTTTAACAAGCCCGAGTACAATAACTGGCATAAATTTGATAGACACAGAGGGATGCCAAAGAAACCATTCCGCAAAGATGATGAATCCGAGGATGCAACGGATCATATGGACTATTTCCCTGATAACACCGATGAAGTGACTCGGGAGAAACAAGAAGAGTATGAATATCTCTGTGAAATTATCCGCAAGACCCTCAAGGAAAAACAAGCAGAGTTACTGATTGCTATATTCCTAGATGGTGTTTCTGTAACAGAGTATGCAGAGCGTGAGGGTGTTAGTAAAAGTGCCATTTCACACCGTTTAGATACAGCCAAGAAGAATTTCAAAAAAGTTTTTCCAGAATCCTCAACTTTTCCCTCTTGCCACGGCTAATAGATAGAGGGCAGTACATAAACGCTCTCAAGAAAGAGGTGAAGAACATGAAACACAACTTGAAAATCAGTGTTTCAAAAACTCCACAGTCTGGCGGGATTGTCTCCTGTCGTAATGTCACTATAAGGGAGCGTTTCCTACGTTTCTTACTTGGTGATAAGCAGAAACTGACTATCCTTGTCCCGGGTGACACCGTAAAGGAACTCGCCATTAGTGAGATTAAGGAGGGAGGATTAAACCATGAGCAAAATCAAACTTCTTCTTGATGTGGTTTCTGATATGCGCTCTTTGGCAGACAGCATACAAGCGGTTGCTGATGCGATGGCGAGCAATGAACCTGTCGAAGCAAAAGAACCGACTACACCTGTAAAAGAACCTGCGCCAAAGAAAAAGGAGATCGCTCTGGAGGAAGTCAGGGCAAAACTCGCTGAAAAGAGTCAAGTCGGTCTTACTGCCCAAGTGAGGGAAATTATCCCAAAATACGGTGGCTCTAAATTAAGCGAAGTTGACCCAAAACATTATGCAGATATGTTGAAAGATACGGAGGTACTAGGTAATGGGTGATCACGCAGTACTTTCAGCATCGGGGTCCCATAGATGGCTTAATTGCCTTCCGTCTGCGAGATTGGAACTGGAATTTGAAAATATTGAATCCAATGCAGCCGCTGAAGGTACCGCCGCCCATGCCCTCTGTGAACATAAACTTAAAAAAGCACTTCACATGAGAAGTAAACGTCCAGTCTCGGCTTATAACACGGATGAGATGGAAGAACACAGCGATGCTTATGTGGACTTTGTAATGGAGCAGCTTGAACTGGCAAGGCAAAGCTGTACGGACCCATTAATACTTATTGAACAACGTCTTGATTTTTCTTGCTATGTACCCCAGGGGTTCGGAACTGGTGACTGCATCATCATTGGTGACAAAAAGCTTCACATTATCGATTTTAAGTATGGCATGGGTGTGTTGGTAGATGCGGTAGATAATCCGCAGATGAAATTGTATGCCCTTGGTGCTTTGGAAATCTACTATAGCTTGTACGATATCGAGGAGGTTTCCATGACCATCTTCCAACCCCGCAGGGAAAATGTCAGCACATGGACAATCCCGGTAAATGAATTAAAAGACTGGGCAGAAAACGAGCTTAGACCAAAGGCGAAGAAGGCTTATGAAGGTGAAGGTAACTACCTTCCAGGTGAATGATGTACATTCTGTCGAGCGGCTGTTAAATGCCGTGCAAGAGCAGAAGAAAAGATGAAATTAGCACAGATGGAGTTTAAATTGCCACCACTACTTACGGACTCTGAAATTGAAGAAGTTCTTTCAAAATTGTCCGACCTTACAAAGTGGGCAAATGAAATCATTGCTTATGCGACGGATGCTGCTGTTAATCACGGGAAAGAGTGGCACGGCTTTAAGGTAGTCGAGGGCAGGTCTATTCGTAAATATAAGGACGAAGAGGCTGTGGCTGAAGCAGCCAAGGCAAATGGCTATAAGAATATCTATCGTCAGAGTCTTATTACCCTTACGGAAATGCAGAAGCTGATGGGTAAATCGAAATTTCAAGAAATCCTCGGTGGTCTCATACATAAGCCACCAGGTAAGCCAACGCTGGTTCCGCTTTCGGATAAGCGGTCAGCTATGAATATATCAAACGTAAAAAACGAATTTAACGAGATAACGGAGGAATTGGAATATGAATAATCAAAACAGAACAAAGGTTGTTACAAGCGTCAACACACGTCTTAGCTATTTTCACGGTTGGGAACCGGTATCCATCAATGGCGGTGCGGAAAAGTACAGCGTATCTGTATTGATTCCCAAGACAGATAAGGAAACTATCAATGCTATCAATGCTGCAGTAGATGCAGCCATTGAAGAGGGCATTGCAAAGTTTGGTGGTAAAAAGCCGAATAAGGCGGCTATTAAACTACCACTTCGTGATGGTGATGTAGAACGTGATGATGAGGCTTATAAAGGGCATTATTTTGTAAATGCCAACAGCAAGACTCCACCCCAAATAGTAGATAAAGCAGTCAGACCTATCTTGGATCGCAACGAGGTTTACAGCGGTTGTTATGCAAGAGTATCCCTAAATTTCTATGCTTTTAACTCTAATGGCAATAAGGGTGTAGCATGTGGACTTGGCAACATCCAGAAGATAAGCGATGGAGAGCCTTTAGGCGGAAGAACCAATGCAGCTGATGACTTCACAACTATTGATGATGATGATTTTCTAGCATAAGGAATAAATACAGACGAGGTGGTGGAGGTTGTTCTTCTGCCACCTCGTTTGCATTGGAAAGGGCGGTAATATATGAATTCTATTTCTATTGATATTGAAACATTTAGTAGTGCCAACCTTCAAAAGTCTGGAGTTTACCGTTATGCCGAGTGTGATGATTTTGAAATTCTACTATTTGGGTATTCGGTGGATGGCGGCGAAGTGCAGGTGGTTGACCTTGCCAGTGGGGAGGAAATCCCAGATGAAATTATAAACGCACTTATGGATAATTCTGTCACCAAGTGGGCTTTTAATGCAATGTTTGAACGTGTGTGTCTATCAAAATGGCTTAACCTTACAAATTATCTTGATCCTACATCTTGGAAATGCTCCATGATCTGGTCGGCATATATGGGACTTCCGCTTTCGCTAGAGGGGGTCGGTGCAGTTTTAGGTTTAGAAAAGCAAAAATTGACAGAGGGCAAAGACCTTATTAAATATTTCTGTACACCTTGCTCCCCTACTAAATCAAATGGTGGCCGAATTCGTAATCTGCCGGAACATGACGTGGATAAATGGGAGCGTTTTAAAGCATACAACCTTCGTGATGTAGAAGCCGAAATGTCAATACAGCAGAAGTTATCTAAGTTTCCAGTACCGGAGGCCATCTGGGAGGAATATCATTTCGACCAGAAAATCAATGATCGCGGCATTGCCATTGACATGACTTTTGTAAAACAGGCTGTCGAGATGGATGAACATTCCCGTGAAAAGCTAATGACTTTAATGCAGGATATAACCAATTTAGAGAATCCAAACTCTGTGCAACAAATGAAAGATTGGCTTGCCGACAATGGGCTAAAAACAGATACTCTTGGTAAAAAAGCAGTTGCTGAGATGTTAAAGTCAGCAACTAAACCACTAGGCACTGTTTTAGAACTTCGTCAGCAACTTGCAAAATCATCGGTGAAAAAATACACAGCAATGGAGAACGCAGTATGTAGTGACGGCCGCGCAAGAGGAATGTTTCAGTTTTACGGAGCCAACAGAACTGGAAGATTCTCTGGCAGGCTGATTCAACTGCAAAATCTCCCCCAAAACCATATGCCCGATTTGGAACAGGCTCGTGCTTTAGTTCGAAGCGGAAACTTTGATGCTCTTACTTTACTCTATGATTCAATCCTAGAGGTACTGTCGGAACTTATCCGTACTGCTTTTATACCGCGAGAAGGTATGAAGTTCATTGTGGCAGATTTTTCAGCGATTGAGGCTCGCGTCATTGCTTGGCTTGCAAGTGAAAAATGGAGAATAGATGTATTCCAAAACGGCGGTGACATCTACTGTGCCAGTGCCTCTCAGATGTTTAATGTACCTGTTGAAAAGCATGGTGTGAACGGTCACCTTCGTCAGAAAGGGAAAATAGCCGAACTTGCCCTCGGTTATGGTGGATCTGTTGGAGCATTAAAATCAATGGGTGCTTTGGAGATGGGAATTGAAGAAGAGGAACTTCAGCCCCTTGTAACGGCTTGGAGACAATCCAATCCCAATATCACAAAACTTTGGTGGGATGTTGACCGTGCAGTAAAAACTTGTGTTAAGCAAAAAACTCCTACAGAGACACACGGCATTAAATTTATCTATCAAAGTGGAATGCTCTTTATTGTCCTCCCCTCTGGTAGACGGCTTGCCTATGTGAAACCTCGTATGGGAGAGAATATGTTTGGCAGTGAGTCGGTTACTTACGAAGGGGTCGGTGGGACGAAGAAATGGAAAAGAATCGATAGCTATGGACCCAAATTTGTAGAGAATATTGTTCAGGCAATCAGTCGTGACATTTTGTGTCATGCCATGCAGACATTAAAGAATTGTTCTATTGTGGCTCATGTACACGATGAAATTATCATCGAGGCAGATATGGGAATGTCACTTTCCGCTATCTGTGAACAGATGGCTAGGACACCAACATGGGCAAATGGTCTGTTACTTAGCGCTGATGGCTATGAGTGTCAGTTTTATCAAAAAGATTAAATTATTGGGTATTCGGATTATCGTGTGGAAAGATGTTAAAATACCTTCAATTTTTTAACAAAGAAAACAAGATAGCACTTATTTAATGATTAGTACGTGCTATCTTGTTTGTTCCACAAAAGCGCCCGTTTGTTGAAGATCATAATTATTGCTCACATATTATACTAACGCACCGTTGGTCAAAATCTTTTAGAATTTAAAATAAATTGGGATTGAATCTTTTTGCCAGTAACAGATTGGCTTGATTTGGATCAATATCGTATACTAACAACTCCTCAGTACCTGATTTAGCCACAACCAAACGTTCTCCTGAAGGTGAGATTAAAGAAGATGTACTCTGCTGATTTTTTAAAGCATAATTAACACTAGCAAAATATATATTATTTTCTAAACTTCTACATACCATGGCATTATTGAAAAATTCAGGATTGTTTACGTCACCCGTAAACTGGGGATGAAAAACAATACTCGCTTCCTGTCGAGCAGCCCATCGAACAGTCTCCGGATATCTCCAACCTTCATGGCAAATTACAATACCAAATTTCACATTATTTATCTCAAACATTTTACGACTCTCACCTGGAACGTAACCGAAAATGTCTTCTTCAGGGTCAATCTGATTTTTTGTCTGATAGCCAAGTATTTCACCATTTTCTGCAATCACAAAGGCAACCAAATGAAATCCGTGCTGATTTTTCCATTCCATGGGTAAAATAACTGCGATTTTTAATTGTTTAGCAAAATCACAGATTTCCTTTAAAGCTTCACTTTGAAAACCGTGATTGTAATCCTCAACTTTATAGCCAACCCCTCGTAATCCCGGAATAATGGATTCAGGAAAACAAATAAGATTACAATCCTTTTGACTAGCTTCATTTATCATTTGCTTAACTATCTTTATTCCATTTGTTGCAGATTCAGGAAACCTAGTTTGTGCTAACCCTATCTTCATAATTTGGTCTCTCCTAACAATATTGCTTTTATTGTGTCAATTTAAAATTGAAGTAATGCGCTTATTAATTGAAGATAAATTATATTATCTTATCGAAATTATCGGCAAACTGTTCTTCTGAAATTACTCGTAAACCGTTTCTTTTTAATAAAGCAGTTGTAACTCCATTCCCAGCAATTTTCTCCCCTATAAATTCACCATTATAAATCATTGAACTTCCACAGGATGGACTATACTCCTTAAGAACAACTACTGTTGCATTAACATCTTTAGCTTTTTTTAAAGTAGTGTATGCTCCTTTTATGTATAGTTCCGTAACGTCTCTACCTGACTTCTCGACTACTTTAGCTTTCCCATCCAATACATCTTCCCCGTTACCACCTATTATTTCAGCAGGTTCTCTGGGGGTTGAAAATCCACCAAGCAATTCCGGGCATACAGGTATTGCCTTTTTCTCTTCTATTAGTTTACTGATCTTATGATCTAAACTATGCGTACCGTTATATCTTACCTCTAACCCTGCTAAACAAGAACTCACTAATATCATTAATAACACCTCAATTTAATAGCACCTTATGACCTTGTACAACTAACTCCCCGTTAATTGAATAGCTTAAGGCTTCGATTTATTCTCTAATAATTCCTTCTCTTATTCAAGAATCTGGCCCGTTTGTCGATTAAAAATTAAATAATCCTCGCTCTTTCCATTGGTCAAAATACTTTTGATAGCCCATTTCTTCAGCAGTCATAGTATATTGCGTTTCTTCCAATTTAAAAGTATGAGAACCAGACAAGGCTTCATATGTTGGATTCCCTTTTACATCTTCAAAAAGCGCTTCGAATGTATTAACATCCACTTCAGTTGTTCCATTGTCGTTAGTTTCAAGAAGAATAAAAACCTCAACTTCTTGGTCTATACGCCGTTTAAACATCAACCCTGCTTTATTCAATGACGAAAATAATTGATTCATAATTACCCTCTCTTCTAGCTAAAAAGTTCAGTAAACTTTTTTCAACTGTCCATTTGTTGAAGTAAAAAACTGCTGAATCATCTTTAAATCCATTTTAACATATGCAAATTCCGCACGATAATCAGAATTCCAAATTTATTTTTTCAAAATCCTCAACATTCATTACCTACTGTGGCTATTAGGTAGAGGGGTTTCCTCTCTGACTATATTGCAGGAGGTAATTCGTATGGACGAATTAGTAAAAATCAATTATGAAAATCAACGACCAACCGTACTCGGTCGTGATTTACATGAAGCCTTGGAAGTAAAGACCGCTTATAAAGATTGGTTTCCAAGAATGTGTGAGTACGGATTTGAGGAAGGGTCAGACTTTAGCTCATTTTTGAGCGAAAGTACTGGAGGCAGACCAAGCATAGACCATCAGTTAACAATTGATATGGCAAAAGAGCTATGTATGATACAGCGTACTCCAAAAGGGAAAGAGTGTCGCCAATACTTTCTTGAAATAGAAAGAAGATGGAATTCCCCAGAAGCAATCATGGCAAGGGCACTTCAGATTGCTAATCAACAACTAACTCAAGTAAGGAAACAAAATAAAGTGCTTGAAGGTACGATTGCCGTTCAGAATCAGCAAATTGCAGAAATGAAACCGAAAGCCTCCTATTACGATGTAGTTTTAAATTGCAAAGACCTCATTTCCACCTCAGCAATTGCCAAAGATTACGGCAAGTCAGCTATTTGGATGAATCGCTATCTTAATAAAAAGGGTGTCCAGTTTAAACAAGGCGGCATCTGGCTTTTATATCAGAAGTATGCGGAAAAAGGTTACACCAGCACCAAGACACATAGCTATCTTGGCAGTAACGGGCAACAGCATACAAAGGTCCATACATACTGGACTCAAAAAGGCAGACTCTTCATTTACGAACTGATGAAGGCAGACGGTATTTTGCCACAGATAGAAATGGAGGGTGTGTAATGGGAATCAACAAATTCAATCATGAAGGATACCATGATCCAACTCCCCATGAAGCACTGACCAACATAATGAAAAAGGAAAAGGCAGAGAAAAAATCTGCCTTTAAGCCGCTTGTATATATCTGTTCTCCCTATTCCGGTGATGTAGAAGGAAACGTTGAAAAGGCTCGCAGTTTTTGCAGGTTTGCTCTAGACCAAAACTGTATCCCGATTGCTCCCCATCTTATGTTTCCTCAGTTTATGGATGATGAAAACCCAGAGGAACGGGAGCTTGCCATATTCATGGACATTGTGCTCATGGGCAAATGCTCCGAGGTGTGGGTGCTGGGCAATACCATCTCAACCGGTATGGCAAGGGAGATTGAAGTTGCCAAGAAACGCAGACAAACGGTCAGATATTTTAACCCGGAGCATGAGGAGGTTGAAAGCTTATGAAAATTGCAGTGGGCAATAGCCGGATGGATAGAAAATGGAAAAACAAAGATATCTCCTGGGAGGATTTTTGCTCCCGTGTAAAGACGACGCAACGCACCACGGAAACAGTAGAAGAATATCGGAAGTTAAAAAAGGGTCAACAAGATGATATCAAAGACGTGGGCGGCTTTGTCGGAGGACATTTAAAAGAAGGAAGGCGAAAGAAGGGCAATGTTATCTGCCGTTCTTTGCTTACCCTTGATATGGATTACGGTAGACCAGATATTTGGGAACAAATCAGTATGCTTTTTGATTTCAAATGTTGCGTTTACTCCACCCATAAGCACACACCGGAAAATCCAAGACTCAGGCTTATTGTTCCCCTTGCTCGTGAGATCAGCGAAGAAGAATATGCAGCTGTTGGACGTATGGTGGCAAAAGAAATCGGTATTGACCTTTTCGATGATACGACATATGAAGCCCATCGCCTTATGTATTGGCCATCCACTTCCTCTAACGGTCAATTTGTCTACGAAGAGCAGGATGGAGCATTACTTGACCCAGATATTTATCTTTCAAAATATCAAAACTGGCGAGATACAACAACTTGGCCCGTATCAAGCAGGCAGTCTGAAGTTATTAATCGCAGTCTTAAAGAACAAGCAGATCCTCTTTTAAAGGAAGGTGTGGTAGGAACTTTCTGTCGCGCCTATTCCGTTCGTGAAGCAATAGAGAAATTCTTAGGTACAGTTTATGAAGCATCTGCTATGGAAGGGCGCTATGACTATATTCCAGCTGACAGTAGTGCGGGTGTAATAATTTATGATGATAAATTCGCTTACAGCCACCATGCCACCGACCCAGCAAGCGGCCTGCTCCTCAATGCTTTTGATCTCGTTCGTATTCATAAATTCGGCTCTTTAGATGATAGAGCTTCCACTACTACGGCTCCTGGCAGGATGCCGTCTTTTGTGGCAATGTGCGAGTTTGCTATAAAAGATGAAGCGGTAAAAGCTGAGTTTGCAAAGGAAAGAAAGGCTCAGGCTGAAGAAGAGTTTAGTGATGAGGATTGGCAGACAGGTTTGGAACTAGATAAGCAAGGTCGGATAAAAGACACACTGGGTAACATCGTCTTGATTATTCGTCATGATGAAGATTTACAGCATATCGCTTTCAACTGCCACCGTGATGGTATAGATGCCAAAGGTGGTCTGCCTTGGGAACAGATCAAGGCTGGTTGGAATGATTCGGACAATGCCCTTCTTAAGGTGTACTTAAGCAGCAAATACGGAGTTTATTCTCCTACCAAGACCAAGGATGCTGTGTTAGCGGTAGCGGCTGAACGAGCCTACCATCCTGTTAAGGAGTATCTGGACTCCCTGCCAAAATGGGATGGAATTAGTCGAGTAGATAATCTACTAATTGATTATTTCGGTGCAACGGATAATTCCTACACAAAGGCAACTATTCGCAAAACGATGGTTGCGGCGGTAGCCCGTATTTATAGACCAGGTACAAAGTTTGATAGTGTTCTAATCTTAAACGGTCCTCAAGGTATCGGTAAGTCAACCTTCTTTGCTAAGCTTGCCGGAGATTGGTTTTCAGACAGTTTGACCATTACGGATATGAAAGATAAATCAGGTGCTGAAAAACTTCAAGGATATTGGTTGTTGGAACTCGGTGAGCTTGCAGGAATGCGTAAGACGGATGTGGAGATTGTGAAGTCCTTTATTTCGAGGGCGGATGATAAGTACCGTGCCAGTTATGGGGTCAACGTCGAAAGCCATCCCCGTCAATGCGTAATTGTGGGTTCTACCAATGCAGAAAGCGGATTTCTTCGGGATATTACGGGTAACCGCAGATTTTGGCCAGTCCGCATTAGCGGTAACAGTAGAAAGAAAGCTTGGCAGATGACCAAAGAGGAAGTACAGCAGATTTGGGCAGAGGCTCTAGTTCTTTATGAGAAGGGCGAAAAACTCTACCTTGAAGGTGATGATGTAACCATGGCAACCAGTGAACAGGCAGATGCTATGGAAACAGATGAACGAGAAGGACTGGTTCGTACCTACTTGGATACGCTCTTACCGGATGATTGGGACACAATGTCTTTGTACGAGCGTAGAAATTTCCTCGGCGGTAGCGAATTTGGCGGCGGCACCCGTGTTGGAACAGTAAAAAGAACCCTTGTTTGCAATATGGAAATTTGGTGTGAGTGTTTCGGTAAAGAGGCATCAATGCTAAAACCATCAGATTCCTATGCCATCGGTGCCATTATGAGAAAGATCAGTGAGTGGAACAAGTACACTGGGAACAAGAATGGTGTTGTGACGTTTCCTGTCTACGGAAAGCAACGAGCTTATTCCCGAGTCGAGGAACAACGCTAAGTTGTACCTTACCTTGTTCCCATACTGGTTCTTTCCCTAAAGTTAGTAATGATAAGGAAAATCAACGGTTCGGAACAAGTGGAACAAGAAGTATCCTATTTATTTATAAATAGTAAAAAGAAGTAATAGTAGCCTGTGCATACACGCATACGCGCGCGTATAGGAAAATTGGGTCAAAGTTGTTTTCTTGTTCCGAGCCTTTTTATATGGGAGGTATTTATGCTTGAAAAAAATATAGAAAAGAAACTGGTGGCTGAGGTAAAAAAGATGGAAGGCATTGCGGCGAAGTTTGTTAGTCCGGGTTTAGATGGGATGCCAGACCGCCTAGTGCTTTTACCATATGGGAAGATGGCTTTTGTGGAATTAAAGGCTCCCGGAAAGAAACCTCGCCTGTTACAGATTAGAAGAATAAAGCAATTACAGAAGTTAGGCTTTACCTGCTATGTCATTGATGATGTTAAGCAGATTGGAGGGATACTTGGTGAAATACAATCCTCATAAATATCAGACCTATGCAACGAACTTCATACTTAAGCATCCCATCGCTGCGGTGTTTTTAGAAATGGGTCTTGGCAAAAGCGTCATTACTCTAACGGCTATATTTGATTTATGTCTTGATAGTTTTGAAATTGGAAAGGTTCTGGTCATTGCCCCACTTCGAGTAGCAAGGGATACTTGGCCAGCTGAGATAAATAAGTGGGAGCATTTAAAAGGACTGGAGTTTTCGGTAGCCATCGGCACAAAACAGGAGCGATTGGCGGCTCTTAGAAAACCTGCAAGTGTCTATCTTATAAATAGAGAAAATGTGGACTGGTTGGTAAACAAAAGTGGCATCCCTTTTGACTATGACATGGTGGTAATAGATGAGCTATCATCCTTTAAATCCTATGGTGCAAAAAGATTTAAAAGTTTACTAAAAGTAAGGCCGAGGGCAAAACGGATCGTGGGTCTTACGGGTACACCCTCCAGTAATGGGTTAATGGATTTGTGGGCAGAGTTTCGTATTCTTGACATGGGTAAAAGACTCGGCAGATACATAACTCACTACCGCAATTCCTTTTTTACACCGGATAAACGTAATCAGCAAATCGTATTTTCATATAAACCATTGCCAGGTGCTGAAGATGCCATATATCGGCTCATTTCGGATATCACCATTTCCATGAAATCAGTCGATTTTCTGAAAATGCCAGAGTGCGTTATCAATGAAGTGCCCGTGTATCTGAATGGCAAGGAACAATCCGTATATGATCACTTTCGTGAAGAGATGGTTCTTGAATTTGCTGATGAAGAAATAGATGCCATGAATGCAGCCGTCCTTTCTGGCAAACTCCTGCAAATGGCAAATGGTGCTATCTATGATGATGATAAAAACTCTCATATTATCCACGACCGCAAGCTAGATGCTCTTGAGGATTTAATTGAAGGTGCTAACGGCAAACCTGTGCTTATTGCCTATTGGTATAATCACGATTTAGAGCGTATTAAGACAAGATTCAATGTCAGAGAAATTAAGACTTCCAAGGATATCAAGGATTGGAACAACGGCGATATTTCTGTGGGGGTTATCCATCCTGCATCTGCGGGACACGGCCTTAACTTACAAAGTGGTGGTTCAACGCTTATCTGGTTTGGACTTACTTGGAGTCTGGAACTCTATCAGCAAACAAACGCGAGACTTTGGAGACAAGGTCAAAATGAAACCGTAGTTATCCATCACATTATTACAAAAGGCACGATTGATGAAGATGTGATGAGGGCCTTGAAACGAAAGGAAAAGACACAGTCCGATCTTATTAACGCTGTCAAAGCAAATCTGGGGAAAGCGAGGGGTGTTGTATGATGGATGCATTTGATAAACTGGCAAATGCCATTATTCTACAGGCGGTCAAGGATTATCGTTTTGCTCTGAAAAGACTAGCAAAATACCCTCGCAATGATTCTGCTAGATATACGAAAGGTGAGATTGAGCGTTTCTTTCATTCCGGGTATTTCACTACCCTGACATCCCTCGATCCTGAGATGCTAATTCAAAAGCTACATGAGGAGGTGGTGCGATGACGGCAAAGGAATTCTTGAAACAAGCTTATCGCTTAAATGAGCTAATTAATTCCGATCTTGAGGAGTTGCAAAATCTAAGGGAACTCTCAAGAAGTGTTTCATCTCCTGTTCTTGAGGAAAAAGTCAGTAAAACAAAAAGTACTGATCCACCTTTTGAAAAATATGTGATTAGAATAGTAGATTTGGAGCAACAGATACAACAAGAGGTGGAACGATTAATAAAGCTGAAATCAGATATTCGTGAAGCAATTAACCAGATGGAAAATGTGGATGAGAAGCTGATTCTTCGCTACCGATACATTAACTTTCTTAACTGGGAAGAAATCTGTGTCAATCTTAATGTTTCTATGAGAACCGTGCATAGACTCCATTCATCCGCTTTGCAACATTTAAAGGTGCCGAAATAAAAAAGGATAGTCGGAGAATAGTGTGGAAAGGGATTAAAAGTTCATACCCAAATTTCTACTTTTTACTTGGTTCGATTGCAAAGGGACTAGCGGATAACTTTATTTGCTAGTCCTTGTAGCAATATTTATTTAATATTTGTTCCCCAATAATCTAATTCCATATATTGTTCAAATAAATTTCTAACAAATTTTAAATTAGATAAAGAGTTTTTAATCACTGTGATAAAATGAAATTAATAGCACATTAAAAAGAATGGAGTTGTACTAATGAAAAAAAGTAGATTTTTTATTGTCGCAACCCTTGCAATTATTTTAATAATTGGAATATCGTCATGTAGCAATCCATCTGATGATACTAAATTAGTCAGGGATCAAACTGAACTTGAAAAAATCACAGAAAGTAAAGAAGATTTTGCTACTACTAAAAGCTATATGGGAGGTAGTAATCAATTAGACGACATAACTAATGAAAATAGTGCCTTGGAACAAGAAGATGGTATGGAGCACTCTAGCGATACAGAAGGAAAAGACTCAAGAAATATAACAAATACAGATGGAAATCAAGAAGTAAGTAGTTACAATGAGAAAGACAATAAGATACATGATGATGAAGACCCTAGAAAAATTTCAAATAAGGAGTTATCGAATTTTATTGTAAAATATCATGAAGTTTTTAATGGAATAACGTCTAATGAGAAATACAAAAATATAGATTGGGATAATATGAAATCAACCAAGGAAAGTATGTCGAGTGAAATTGAACAATTTTTAAATAATCAAGATTCCTATCCTCCTTCTATGGGATTAGATTTTGAACGAATTATACAATTAGCTGAAATCAGTTTAAAGAATTATGACTCAACCCCCGTTGTATATATCCATCGAATTCTTCACGATTTAGATATAGAATATAATAAATATACTCCCAACAATAAATATGGTTTTTCCAATTATGATGGTGGTGGAGAGAATCAACTAACTATATCTGATTATATAGAAGGACACAAAAATTAATAGGGAGATAGAACGGATGTGTAATGAAAATGACGATCATCTTGTGAATGCACAAAAAACGAAATTTTTAACTGGAATTGGTTGTTTCTTTGCTGTAATTATAATAGGACTTATAGTTGTTATAATACCAGCATGGTTATTTTTTACGCAACCCAAAGAGACTCAATTAACGGTCAGTCATTCGCCTAACAATATAAACACAATTGAGGTTGTTAGAATAGAGGACTTCCCCGACCCTACAATTAGAATTAAATATGATAATAAAAGCGTTGTGAAAACAAAATTGCCCGACAAAATATCTGTGAAATGGAAGGATGACTACGAGGCTGATATCGTTTTTACTAAGCAAGGAAGAGAACCAGATATTGTTAAAGTTACATTCGAATAACTAATTTTCACAAAAATGCTTGAATTCAAAAAAAGCATTTTTGTGTTTCTATTACCAGTAAAGTAATAGTTCCATAAGATAATCCGAATACCCATATAAAGTTGGCACACTTTGGCACAGTTTGGCATACGATGACACTGTTTGTCCGTAGTGAAAGTTATATAATGGTAGTATGGAATATTAATAAACAGAAGCCTTCACGGGAGCATTTCTCCTGCGAGGGCTTTTTCTATGGGCAAAAGGAGGTGCAGTATGCCAAAGAAACCTAAGCGACCGTGCTCTTACCCTGGTTGCCCAGAGCTAACCGACAAGCGCTTTTGTGAAGAGCATAGCAAGAAGGAAGCCGCACGGTATGAAAAGTATGACCGTGACCCAGCAACCCGTAAGCGTTATGGTCGTGCTTGGAAAAGAATACGTGACCGCTACATTGCAGCTCATCCTCTTTGTGAGGAATGTAAACGACAAGGAAAGCTAACCCCAGCAAATGAAGTCCATCACATTCTTCCTCTTGCAAGAGGAGGGACTCACGATAGAAGTAATCTGATGGCTCTTTGTACTCCTTGCCACTCTGCAATCACGGCAAGAGATGGAGACCGTTGGGGAACCCGGTAGGGGGAGTCAAATCTCCACAGCTTTTCTTTTGTGTAATCACTCTGCAGGCGGGTTCCAGCCCGACCGTTTATTACACGATTACTTATACTAAAAGCCGACCTAATAATAGCCAGATGACATACAACTTCACCATATCCGCTGCGTTAGGTTCATCAGGTTCCTTTATTCGTAGTGGTTATGCATTGCTTTGCACTATGACTGTAAATGGATCTTCTTCACAAGTGCGTATTAAAGCGGCAGACGGAGATAACTGGGAAGGGACCACACCAAGGATTAGATATGTTTCGGTGACCTGTGCTTCTACTACAGGTAATGCAACCCAGCCAGTCACATTCAAAGTGGTATCTGATGGACGATTACCATTATCCTCTGGTGTGATTACCAATTCAAGCTATACGGTACTAAGTGCTCCATTGCTTACTACGGCTTGTGGAGCCCCGACATCTTGTACGGTTTCCCCGACACTTGCGGAAGGGGATGTGACTCTTTCTTGGAGTGGTGCTTCTGGGGGCATCAATAATACGATTTCTAGTTATGAGATTCAATATAGTGATTCTGCCGATAACATCACATGGGGAGCATGGACTGCTCTGACAACTGTGACCACCACAGCATCAAGTGGCAGTGTATCAGTAGCACCGCCCTCAACGCGAGGTAATTACCGAAGATTTCGTGTACGAACCCGTGGTACAGCAGGAGCTAGTTATTACTCTAGCTGGAAAGTATCCACAAACAGCGTCCGCAGGAATACGGTACCAAAGCCAGCAACGACTGCTGTTGCCTCCCCTGCGGCATATAGTAATGAGACTATCACACTTACTTGGAGCGGAGCGTCTAGCGGTACCAGTCCAATTAAGGGGTATCAAATTGCCAGTCGCACATCCACGGATAACAGCACATGGAGTGCGTGGAATGTGTTGACCATGTTGACATTGGCAGCAAGCGGTGGTAGCTATAATCCAATTGTATCGAGGACCCCAGGAACATATACACAATTTGGTATTTGGACAATTGACACATTTGATGTTTACTCAATAGAGAAAATCAGTAATAGCATTTATTGCAACATCACTGCCTGTGCAGCACCGACTGCCTGCACGGTAAGTGCAACATTATCTGAAGGAAACGTTACTCTTTCGTGGAGTGGAGCAGCTGGTGGCGCAGGTAATCCCATCACTTCCTACGAAATACAATATAGTGATTCGCCAGATAATAGCAATTGGGGTGCTTGGTTGGCATTGGCGATAGTCAATACTTCTGCAACAAGCAGTATTTTAAATGTCAGTCCACCTGCTACACGTGGTCATTATCGTCGGTTCCGAATAAGAACCCGTGGTACAGCTGGAGAGGATTTTTACTCAGGCTGGACTATTACCAGTAATACTGTTCGTAAAAACATACTACCAATACCGCCGACTATTTTTGCCGCAAACCCTCCTATCTATGAAGTAAATACAATAAACCTTTCGTGGAGTGGAACGGTACCTGGAACCAGCTCCATCAAGCAATATGTTATTCAACAGGCCACTTCGATAGATGGACTAAATTGGTCTGCTTATGAAGCACTGACGACAGTTATTTCCAATGCGACTTCAGGCACTCTTCAGGTAAATGCCTCACAGGTTGCCGGTAGATATACTCGTTATCGAATCAGCGTCACAGATGCACTTGATGCAGTGTCTGCCTATGTTGTTAGTAACGCGGTAAAGAAAAACAGCCCGCCTGTAGCACCGATAGTGGACTGTCCAATGTCTGGCAATTTTACTTATAATGCTACACCACGTTTTATGATCACAACAGGAATTGAACCAGATGGACAAACACAAATAGTGGAGGTAAGGATTGACTCTGGTTCATGGCAAAACAGCGTAGACAATCCTGAGCGGTTTTCTGTAAGCGGCTATCTTGGTAATGGGGTCAAGACAATTTACCAAGCTGAACCGCTTTCTGTAGGAAATCATACGGTTACTTTTCGTTGCCTTGACAGTGATATCGAGTCAGCAAGCACAGAAGTTGTTCGTACCTTCACGATTTTAGCATTACCTTTTGAAATCATCACCGCTAATGTGACACATGTAAAGGCAGCGCATATTAAGACGCTTCGAACTGCTATAAACAGGGTACGTAGCTATTACAATATGTCCCCTGCAACTTGGAAAGAGGAGATCATCGCAAGAAAGACCACTGTTAAGAATTGGCCATTCCATATCGTTGAAATGCGTAAAGCTATTGATGCGATTATTATGATAATTAATAGTTTTGATTCTTCCCATGCGTTCGATATACCATCTGTCACATGGCTACCTATTGGTACAGGAAGGCCTAGGGCAGATGTGATGCAACAAATTCATGACCTAATAAAAATAATGTAAAAATAAAATTCAGCGCTCTTGTCATTTGCAGGGGTGCTTTTCTATATGGAAATACACGAAACGGAGGTGTCTTTAATGAAAGAAATTTGGAATTGGATACAGCTGGCTATTGCCGCAGTCGGTGGATTTCTTGGGTGGTTTCTCGGCGGTTATGACGGATTTCTCTATGCACTGGTAGCCTTTGTGATCATTGACTACCTGACAGGTGTCTTTTGTGCAATTGCAAACAAAAAACTGTGTAGCGAAATCGGTGCTAAGGGGATTTTCAAAAAGGTACTCATCTTTATAATGGTAGGCATCGCTCATATTATCGATACACAAATTTTGGTTAGTATTGGAGAAAATAGTGGCATTTTACGAACAGCAGTAATCTTTTTCTACCTAAGTAATGAAGGAGTATCCATTTTAGAGAACGCTGGACATATTGGACTGCCTATTCCAGAAAACCTAAAATCGGTTTTACAGCAACTACATGGACGTGATGGGGAACCGCCTAAGCCTGGTGGTGGAAGATGATTGACTTAATATTTGATTAGAGGTGATTTTAATGAAGTTACGCAAACTATTACTTACGAACAATGCCTGCTATAAAGCGGGTAAAATCATAACGCCAAAGGGTATTATGGTTCACTCGACTGGTGCAAACAACCCATGGTTGAAGCGCTACGTTGGCCCAGACGATGGCTTGCTAGGAAAGAACCAGTATAACAACCATTGGAATCAAGACAAACCTGGAGGGCGTGAAGTCTGTGTCCATGCCTTCATTGGTAAATTAGCAGATGGTTCCATTGCTACCTATCAAACATTACTTTGGAATCACCGAGGTTGGCATGCTGGCGGAGCTGCGAACAATACTCATATTGGATTTGAAATTTGCGAGGACGGATTGACCGATGCCTCGTATTTTTCTGCTGTTTACAAGGAAGCTGTGGAGCTTTGTGTACATCTTTGCAAACTCTATGGATTTAGCGAAAAAGATATCATCTGTCACAGCGAAGGTTATAAACGAGGCATTGCCAGTAACCATGGGGATGTGATGCACTGGTTCCCTAAACATGGGAAGAGTATGGACACCTTTCGAGCGGATGTGAAGAAATTACTAATCACAGAAAATAAGCCAGCAGAACCAGTGAAAAAGAAATATTACCGTGTGCAGATCGGTGCATATTCGGATAAAGCAAATGCTGAGGCACAGCTTGCCAAGGCTAAAAAGGCAGGCTTTACGGATGCATTTATTAAGTATGATTAACAAATTGAGCGAGTTAAAAATCATCGAGATTCCTAAATAAATTATTAAACAATTAATTTATCTAGCCTGTGGGGGTTCTTCCCTTGCAGGCTCTTTTTTTATGCTCTGATTCAAATTAATTCTTACAAATCCTCAACTTCGACCTGTTCCCACGGCTATTAGGTAGGAGGTGATTCCTAGTGAATCAGCACGAGGATAAAAAAATTACAAAGATTTCAGATGAGATTATAGACAAAAGCGTTGAATTAAAGAAAGTATCACAGGAACAGCTACAGCGTGAGTTTGATTATATCCAGGCAGAAAAATTACTTAGAAAGATGCTCGGAAAAGGCTTAATAACTGAAATAGAATTCCACAAGATAGACGCACTAAATCGCCAAACTTTCTCCCCTTTTTTAGCAGAGATAATGCCATGAAATCGTTGATATATAAGGGTTTCAGAGGTAATATGTGACCTACCAAGAAGGAGGTGAGAGGATGAAAAAGATAACGAAAATAGAAGGGAATCTAGCCAACTCTTTTATTAAGCCAAAAACACGAGTGGTTGCCTACTGCCGAGTTTCAACAGATAGTAATGAACAGCTAGTCAGCTTGCAAGCGCAAAAGGCTCATTATGAGACTTATATAAAGGCGAATCCAGAATGGGAATATGCAGGCTTATATTATGACGAGGGAATCAGTGGCACGAAAAAGGAAAACCGCTCTGACCTGCTTAGAATGTTATCAGACTGTGAAACTGGAAGGATTGACTTAATTATTACAAAGTCCATCAGCCGATTTGCGAGAAATACTACAGACTGCTTGGAGATGGTTCGAAAACTGATAGGCCTTGGGGTTCATATCTATTTTGAGAAGGAAAATATCAATACGGGTTCAATGGAAAGCGAGTTGATGCTCTCCATTTTAAGTGGGCTTGCAGAAAGTGAGTCAATTTCCATTTCAGAAAATACGAAGTGGGCCATTCAAAGACGATTTCAAAACGGAACCTTTAAAATTTCCTACCCGCCATATGGTTATCAAAATAATGACGGTCAAATGATAGTAAACCCCAAGCAGGCTGAAGTTGTGAAGTATATTTTTGCAGAGGTATTATCGGGCAAAGGCACACAGAAAGTTGCAAATGATCTTAATCAAAAGGGTATCCCATCAAAAAGAGGTGGTCGTTGGACAGCTACTACGATTAGAGGGATTCTGACTAATGAAAAATATACTGGTGATGTTATTTTGCAAAAGACTTATACGGACAGCCATTTTAATAGGCACACCAATTATGGTGAGAAAGATATGTATCTAGTAGAAAACCATCATGAGGCAATTATCAGCCATGAAGATTTTGAAGCTGTAGATGCCGTTCTCAATCAGAGAGCAAAGGAAAAAAGCATCGAAAAGCGCAACAGCAAATATTTAAACCGATATTCTTTCTCCAGTAAAATCATCTGCTCGGAATGTGGCAGTACCTTTAAAAGACGGATTCATTCATCTGGAAGAAAATACATTGCTTGGTGTTGCAGTAAGCATATAAGCAATATAACGGAATGTTCCATGCAGTTCATACGAGATGAAGATATAAAGACTGCATTTGTCACGATGATGAATAAACTCATTTTCGGTCAGAAATTCATATTAAGACCACTTTTGAATGGGTTACGTAACCAGAACAATGCGGCAAGTTTTCGCAGAATTGAAGAGTTGGAGACTAAGATTGAAAATAACATGGAGCAGAGCCAGATGTTGACGGGTTTAATGGCCAAAGGATATCTGGAACCTGCTCTTTTTAATAAAGAAAAGAATTCACTGGAAGCAGAAAGAGAAAGACTTCTTGCTGAAAAGGATCAACTTACTCGTTCTGTCAATGGCAATTTTGCAAAAGTAGACGAGGTTGACCATTTACTTAAGTTTGCCACTAAGTCCAAAATGCTCACATCCTATGGGGATGAGCTGTTTGAAGAATACGTAGAGAAGATTATTGTCCTTTCACGAGAGGAAGTCGGATTTGAATTAAAATGTGGAATCACATTGAAGGAAAGGTTGGTGAATTAGATGGGGCACACACCCTATGGATATAGAATTGAAGATGGAAAGGCTGTTGTGGATGAAAAATCATCAGAGCAGGTAAAAGAATTATATTCAGGATATTTGGCAGGACTTTCTTTGAAGGATGCTGCTAAACAAGCTGGGATAGACTGCTACCATGCCACAGTAAGTAAGATGTTGCAGAACAAGCATTACCTTGGCGATGAATTCTACCCTCCAATTATTGATGAGGAGACATTTGAAAAAGCAAGGTTAGAAAAACGAAAGCGAGCAGAAAAGCTCGGAAGGATATGGGAGCCCAAAGATGTGCCGGAAACGACTTATCCTGTAAAGTTCAAAGCAAAACCTCTGGTACAAAAATATGACGATCCATATAAGCAGGCAGAATATGCTTACAGTTTGATAGAAAGTGAGGTGTAACCAGTGGCAGTTAGCAGGAATGTAACAGTAATTCCAGCAATTAAACGAATCGGAAATAATAAAAATAGTGAGAGTAAACCCAAAATACGAGTGGCAGCTTATTGCCGAGTTTCAACAGATAGTGATGAGCAGGCCTCAAGTTACGAAATTCAGATTGAGCATTATACAAACTATATTAAGAGGAACAAGGAATGGGAATTGGCAGGTATTTTTGCGGATGACGGTATCACTGGTACCAATACGAAAAAGCGTGATGAATTTAACCGCATGATTGAGGAGTGTATGGCAGGCAATATTGACATGGTCATCACAAAATCAATAAGCCGATTTGCCAGAAACACGTTGGATTGTCTTAAGTACATCCGGCAGTTAAAGGATAAAAACATTGCTGTGTTCTTCGAGAAAGAGAATATCAACACCATGGATTCTAAGGGTGAAGTCCTACTTACCATTATGGCATCACTTGCCCAGCAGGAGAGCCAGTCCTTAAGCCAGAACGTTAAGCTAGGTATTCAGTATCGATATCAGCAAGGTGAGGTTCAAGTCAACCACAAGCGTTTCCTTGGTTACACTAAGGATGAAAACAAGCAATTAGTGATTGATCCAGAGGGTGCTAAAGTTGTTAAACGGATTTATAGGGAGTACCTAGAGGGAGCCAGCCTTTTGCAGATAGCAAGAGGACTTGAAGCAGACGGTATTCTTACAGCAGCAGGCAAAGCAAAATGGAGACCGGAAACACTGAAAAAGATACTGCAGAATGAAAAGTATATCGGTGATGCCCTACTACAAAAGACATACACAGTTGATTTCCTTTCTAAAAAGCGGGTCAAGAATAACGGCATCGTTCCCCAGTATTACGTAGAAAACAGCCATGAGCCTATCATCCCACGTGAATTTTTTATGCAGGTTCAAGAAGAGATGGTTCGAAGAGCAAATCTTCGCGGCGGCAAGGGCGGTAAAAAGCGAGTTTATAGTAGTAAGTATGCCTTATCAAGTATTGTTTACTGCGGGCAATGCGGTGATATTTACCGACGAGTACACTGGAATAACCGAGGTTACAAGTCTATTGTTTGGAGATGTGTCAGTCGTTTGGAGGAAAAAGGGTCTGAATGCACTGCCCCTACCATAAACGAGGAAACATTGCAGACAGCAGTGGTTAAGGCTATTAACGAACTTTTGGCTAACAAAGAACCCTTCATCCAGGCGCTACAGAAAAACATAGCTACTGTATTTAATGAAGAAAAAGATAATATCACTGATGACATTGATAGCAAATTGGAAGAATTACAACAACAGCTTCTTGTCCAAGCAAAGTCCAAGAATGACTATGAAGATGTTGCTGATGAAATTTACCGACTTCAAGAATTAAAGCAAAAAGCACTTGTTGAAAATGCAGAGCGAGAAGGAAAAAGGCAACGAATCGCTGAAATGACTGATTTCTTGAATGAGCAATCCTGCGAGTTGGAGGAATATGATGAGCAATTAGTAAGGCGGCTTATTGAAAAGGTAACAGTTTTTGATGATAAACTCACCGTTGAATTCAAATCGGATGTTGAGATTGATATAGAAATATAACTCAGATTAGAAGGCTGCCGAGTGAGAAGAAAACTCTCTTTGAATGTCGGCCTACTCAAATAATTATTGACAAGGGAATTATTTATAAGTATAATTAGTATAACTTGTTATACAAGTAAAACGAGTTGGTAGATAAAATTATAAAAATGATTTGGAGGTTATGTTATGAAGAGTGATAAAGAAAAGGATGGTAAATACATGGGGTCAGTTAAAGTAGGACCTAAAGGACAGATTGTTATACCAAAAGAAGTGCGTGATATGTTTAGCATTGAATCTGGGGATACATTGATACTACTTGCAGACGCTCAAAAAGGTATTGCAATTGAACGGATGGGTGTTTTCGACAAGATTGCAGATGCAATTCTTGATGGGAGATCAAAAGAAATTTATCCTGAGCATAACGAAAAAGATAGTTTAATTTTTGCGGAAGAAATCAAAAAGCTAAATAAAGATAAGGAGGGCGAGGAATGATAGCAATCCAAACAGAAAATCTTACAAAGAAATATAAGGAGAGAGTTGCAGTTAATGCTCTTAATCTAAGCGTTAATCAAGGAGAATTATTTGCTTTGCTCGGAGTAAATGGTGCTGGTAAAACTACAACTATAAAAATGTTATCATGTCTTGTAAAACCAACAAATGGTGATGCCTTAGTATTAGGAAACAGCATTATCTCAGATGCTTTCAAGGTAAAAGAATTAATTAATGTTTCTCCTCAAGAAACTGCAATCGCTCCAAATTTGACTGTTAGAGAGAACCTTGAATTTATTACCGGAATATATGGGTATGATAGAAAAGATTCCAAAGAAAAATCAAATGAAATCATTTCTTCATTTGGTCTGTCTAACATAGCAAAAGATCGAGCTAAAACATTATCAGGTGGTTGGCAGAGACGTCTTAGTATTGCAATGGCATTAATATCAGAACCACGGTTATTATTTCTTGATGAACCCACTCTTGGACTTGATGTAATTGCAAGAAGAGAACTTTGGACTATTATTAAAAAAATGAAAGGTAAGGTCACGATAATATTAACCACCCATTACTTAGAGGAAGCAGTCTCTTTGTCAGATCGTATAGGGATAATGACAAAAGGAGAGTTAAAAGAAGTTGGTACAGCTGACGAACTGATTAAAAAAACAAGCGCCGAAAGTTTTGAAGATGCCTTTATTGCCATTGCAGGAGAAGGGAGGGCTAGTGTATGAAGACATTAGCATTGGCTACGAGGAATAGTAAAGAAATTTTGAGGGATAAACTTAACTTAGCTTTTGGCATAGGCTTTCCCGTTATTTTACTCTTGTTACTCTCTGCTATTCAATCGAATGTTCCTGTAGAGCTATTTGTAATTGAACAATTGACTCCTGGAATTGCTGTTTTCGGACTATCATTTATTTCACTCTTCTCCGGCATGTTGATTGCAAAAGACAGAACTAGTTCATTGATGTTACGCTTATTCACATCTCCGCTTATGTCCAGTAATTTCATATTTGGGTACACACTCCCCTTACTACCCATGGCAATCTTACAGGTTGGAGTGTGCTTTGCTGTTGCATTCTTTCTTGGATTGACAATTAGTTTAAATGTTTTACTAGCAGTTATAGTTTTAGTTCCAGCTGCAATACTGTTTATTGCTATTGGATTACTTTGTGGCAGTTTGTTCACCGATAAGCAGGTAGGTGGCGTATGCGGAGCTTTACTGACAAATTTAAGTGCATGGCTTTCAGGTACTTGGTTTGATCTTGCCCTTGTTGGAGGACCCTTTAAGAAAATTGCTGAATTGCTTCCCTTTGCACATGCTGTTGATGCAGGACGGGCTGCAATTTCAGGTGACTATCATCATATATTCCCACATTTATGGTGGGTAATTGGATATGCTGTTATAGTTATGTCTATAGCAATTATAGTTTTCACTAGAAAAATGAGTAGTGATAATACTTAAATTTAGGAGCGTGATTAAGTTAATATGTGATAAGATTTATGTAAATTTAGCTTAAGATGGATATATTCCCTCATATCATGTTTCTCAAAAAATGGAAAATTGATTGATATGTTCCTACCTACCGATAGTGTAAAAAATGTCGTGGATATGTTTCCAAGAACCGACAGCTCGAAAGACATTCGTTCTGTCCTCTCGAGCCATCGATTATTATCGGATAACAATATACGGTCTCATCATCTCATAATCCTCGTGCTCCAAGATATGACAGTGCCATATATATAACCCGGTAAATGGTCCGAACCGCATGATTATTCGAGTAACTTGCTTCGGATTAGCTCGAACGGTATCTTTCCATCCTCGTTCTTGTGGTTCCGGTGGCATTGCCGGACCTGTATATTCGATAACCTTCTCCTTGTTAAACTTATCAACATCGAAATTTCTTCGGTCAAGTATTTGAAAATCAATTAAGTGAAGATGAATTGGGTGTGAATCATCAGTTACGTTGATGAGGTACCATATTTCGGTTGCCCCTAATTTTGGATTTTCTGATATGGGTGCATCCCATGGTTTATTATCCAATAGCATCCATTCACGACCGTACTGATCCATATTATCATTTAATGTTAGGTATCTTATCCTCGTAACTGACTGTTCCTTTATTTTTGGAACAGGTATCATATAAGCCGGAATTGTACTAGTGTCAACACTTGATAAAGGAAGAGTTACTCTAAATTGCATCACTTGACCAACCGTATTTGGATCCGGTTTGATCCCCCCTGGAAAAGGAGCGGGGGCATCATTTTTCATGATAATATTCTTCCCTTCTAAGTTGGTAAAATCAATGATTACATCTGCCCTTTCTGCAGGGGCTAACATGATTTCCTTGATACCAATTGGATATTCTAGCAGTCCTCCATCAGTCGCAATTTGATACATAAGTTGTTCAGAATCAAGCTTAATCCTATAGAAACGAGTGTTGGATCCGTTTAAAAGCCTAAATCGGTATTTACGTGGTTCCACTTTTAAATAAGGCCATACTTTACCATTTACTAGAATCGTATCCCCAATAAATTCAGGAATAATCGACATTTCTAATTCAGGAATCGGTTTTTCCGGTTGCTTCGGGTAGTAAAGAGAACCATCCTCATTAAATGTCTTGTCTTGTATCATAAGAGGAATCTCATATTTTCCACTCGGTAAATTCAATGAACGCTCCCGATTTTCCCTGATAAGATAAAATCCTGCCAAACCTGCATAAATATTTAGCCTCGTAATCCCAATCGTATGGTCATGATACCACAGCGTGCAAGCATTATTACAATTATCATATCGATAGATTTGCTTTCTAAAATATGGCCCCACTTGTTTGAATCCCTTTGTAAACCAAGCCTCTGGGTAGCCATCGCTTTCCCATTCAACACAAGCACCGTGTACGTGCACGACTGTTCTTACATCAGGCACGTCCCGATGAGCCCCATGAACCGTATAATCGATTGGAAAAAGATGCTTATCAGGAAGATTGTTAATCCATTTAATAAACACTTTTTCTCCACTTTCGACTTCAATTGTAGGTCCTGGATATCCACCTTCGTACCCCCAAACAGTTGAGTCATTTAACTGACTATGAAGTGATTGACTGAATTCAGTCATATTTACTTCGTAATAAGTATAAAACTGATCTTTCCATCGAGGTTTTAAAATAGGTGGGATGGGTAGTTCGTCTACAAATTTAGAGAGAATCATAATTCGCCTCCTTTATAACATACCGTAATGTCAAAACTTTTATATTAAAAAAGTTAATAATCCTTGATTTAAAGGGCTATAAATGCAAAAAACTTGCCACCCCCATAGTTTTAGATTAAAAGTGGGGTTACCACACGCAACACTTAATCCCTAACACCAAGGAACTGACAAGTTGTACCCACAATTATTAACTTATTTAATGGAATTTATCAAGCATCAAGATTAACTAATCTTACTGGTCGAATAGTTTCTTATGATGATGTTAGCTCTCCACCATTAACATGAATGGTTTGGCCAGTAACAAATCTGGAATCGTCAGAGGCAAGATAGACGTATGCTGGCGCAAGCTCAAATGGTTGGGCCATTCTCCGCATCGGATTACTGGAACCTAATATAGCGACCTGATCTGCAGAATATGTTGACGGTTGGAGTGGAGTCCAGGTTGATCCTGGTGCTACAGCATTGACCCGAATTCCATTATCTATAAGATTATTGGCCAAAGCACGAGTAAAGCCAATATTCGCTGCCTTCGTTGATGTGTAATCAATCAATTGTGAAGGACCTTTAAAAGCCGTAACCGAAGATGTATTAATAATTGAGCTGCCTGGTTTCAAATAGGGAAGCGCTGCTCTAGTTGTGTAAAAATGAGAATAGATATTAACTTTAAAGGTGTCATCGAATTGCTCGTCAGTGATATCGAGTAAACTTGGCTGCTGGAACTGGATACCCACGTGGTTAACAAGAATATCCAATCGTCCGAATGATTGGATCGTTTGTTCCACGATGGAGATACATTGAATTTTCTCTCGGACATCACCTGGCAATAAAATGCTACGCTGGTCGAGTTGTTCGATCCGTGCTTTTGTTCTGCTTGCATCTTCATGTTCATCCAAGTAGGAAATGGCAACACTAGCACCTTCTTTAGCAAACGCAATTGCTACAGCTGCTCCGATCCCACTGTCCCCACCTGTGATGAGGGCGACTTTCCCTGTTAATTTCCCGCTTCCCCTGTACTCTGGATTTTCAATAATAGGCCGGGGAACCATCAGTTTTTCAACGCCCGGTTGTCGAAGTTGACGTTGTTCAGGGACATTAATCGGAATTTCTTCATAGCGAGTTATTACCCCGTAATTTGGATATATTGGATAATTTCCATCGGTGATTCTCTTCTGATTTTTTTGCTCATACTGTTTCATTGGAGACCTCCTTGCATTAATAGAAAATACCATTTTACATTATGTTGCATGGGCGTACCTAGTGCATGTTCCAATCCAAAATTGTTTAAAGCTTTATGAAAGAAGTACTTGCTCTTTATAAGAGGTTGCTGAATAAGGTGTATTAGGTAAATTTAAGAGGAGGTTATTCGCTTGTTTCAATATAGCCCTGAAGTCAAATTATTACTAGTGAATTTTCTAGATGAAAAAGTAGAGATGCTCTATAATAACAACCCTTACACGTGGTCAATGCCGTTAATAGGACCTAGACCGCCCTATTATGCTAATCCTCGTTACGTACAAACCTATCCCATACTCTAAAAAGATTAATGAAAAAGATGTAAAATACCAAAGGATTTTCGGTGATTGGGAAATATATTATGGTGATTTTGATGTTATATGGGTATTATGATCGTTGCAGGCAGAGATATGACATAATACTTTCAGAACCTTAGAAAGTAAAGGAATTTATCGGTGTGGATGAGGATATAAAAGTGCATTTGATTTTCCTTTCGTCAAAGCCAATAGAATTGGAAATTTAAAATAATGACGGAGTTGTTACCTTTCTTTCTCTTGGAATATTTGATAAATATTTAGAAGGAAAGTTGATTAATGATGAAGATGACAGCGTGGTTCGTCCAGTGAAGGTAATTTGACTGAGTGGATATGTTTCCGTCTACCGATAGCCCCAAAAACGCAGTAGATATGTTTCCGAGAACTGGCAGGTTCAAATGACATTCATTCTGTCCTCTCAAGCCATGTTGAGGTAGTATCGCAGATGATTTTAAAAGAAGAAGCAGGCTCCCGATAAGGGGAAATCATGCTTCTATACAAATGTCGGGGCGGCAAATCGGTAATGAATAACCGGTGTGCCGTCTTCTTTTACATTGATTATATTGATGAGACGATGTAGAATTTCGGACGTTAGCAATCAAAGTTAAGAAATGGAAGAAGCTCTTCTTTTAACTTGTCGATTACTTTCAAGCATGGAGATCATGTCATTTTTCTTTTCTGCAAGCTGAGTGAGTTCGCTATTGTTATCCTCCACCATTCTAAATACTCATCATGATTGATTTTTTTCATCTGCGAGTATATTGATTCTCTGTCATAGTGATACCTTGAATTATGTTGACAGGGAGTTAATAAGATTGCAATGCTGTATTTTTAAGTGATTGTGATGGCAACATTGTAAAGAAAAATGAATGCAATTACACCGCATATATTTTTTGGGAGGACAAATGAACGAACTTCATTTGGGAATATTCCTTATTTAAATCGAAATTGATTAATCCATTTGCGTAGGATAGATACAGATATACCTATATTTATCGACAAATTTCGGGTTGTCACTGTGACTTAAAATTCATTCTTGATTACCGTTTGCTCATTATTTACCTTCTTTTTTGCCTGCGTTGAAAATTTGTATCCAAATCCTCTAATTGTACGAACATACTCTGGATTTTTAGGGTCATCCTCGATTTTACTTCTGAGTGTACTTAAATGAACAGAAACGGTTTTTAAATCTGTTTCTGAATCGATTCCCCAAATACGATCAAATAACAGTTCGGCGCTAAAAACTTGATTCGGGTGCTCAACTAAATAAAATAACAGCATTCTTTCTTTTGTATGAAGATCCACTTCTTTACCTTTTTTGTATATACTTTTATCTGAAAAGTTTATGATTAAATCACCAAGGTTTAATACATGTGAGGAGTTTGAAGTGAACGTACCAGTTCTTCTC
Source organism: Niallia sp. Marseille-Q9988 (assembly GCF_976954375.1). Taxonomy (NCBI): domain Bacteria; kingdom Bacillati; phylum Bacillota; class Bacilli; order Caryophanales; family Bacillaceae; genus Niallia; species Niallia sp. Marseille-Q9988. The sequence continues at coordinate 179,519 of NZ_CDRJSZ010000003.1, forward strand.
ATAATTGCTTTGATGCGGGCGAGGACTTCAGGGGGGTCGAATGGTTTAGTAATATAGTCATCACAGCCAATTTCAAAGCCTTCGATGATCGTACTTTTGGTATTTTCACCAGTAATAAATATGAGAATTCCATCAGAAATTTCACGATATCTCCTGGCAAGTTCAAACCCATTTTTATCTGGAAGATTAATATCGAGTAGAACAATATCAGGAGGAATTTCTTCTATCAGTCGTAAACCATCGGCAACATTGAAGGAGGAATAAACAGTATAGCCTTCCTTCTCTAAGTAAAGACGTAAGATATTAATAATGAAGCTTTCATCCTCTACGATCAAAATGGTGGTGGAAATCATGTGCTTACCTCCTTTTTCCAGTGAATATTCTATCTAAATATATCATATTGAAATCTACTGATTCTAGTATTAGAAAATAATATTGTCCTATTTATTGTTTGTTATTTCACTCAATCTTTGCTGTTTCTTGGATATATATTCCTAAAATTAGTCAAAAAGTGCTATTATGAATTCTCTGTCACAGTGACGCCACGAATTATGTCGACAGGGCGTTAAAAAGATTGTAATTCTGTATTTTTAAGTTGTAATGGCAACATTATAAAGAAAAATGAATACAATTACACTGCATATAGTTTTTGGGAGGACAAATGAACGAACTTCATTGGAAAATTCCTCACTTAAATCGAAATTGAGTAATCCATTTACGTATGATAGTTACAGAAATACCTATAGTTATCGACAAATTTCGGGTTGTCACTGTGACTTAAAATTTAAATATATTTTCCTTTTAATTTCGATTTCACTTAGGAAATTCCTAGCTGAATTAATTAACTCTATATAGGTAGGATCCTTTAGCAATTTATTCTTATTGCTCTTTTTATATATAATAAGAACACCAAAGATACAAATAACCCCAAAACCTGCCATAATAATATCAACCATAACAGTACCAACTTTCTTTTCTTGAATCTTCACCAGTAAGGAATCTGTCGACCTCAATCTCTGCACTGCACCCACTACTTCAAGTGCTTAAAGTAGATTTTAAATTCATCCTCACAAATTCGCCACTATTACATTTTATTGTAACAAATTTCCACGAAACTTCGAAAGATATATCAAAAGTAGTATAATATTCTATAAAAATAGTAGGTTTGTCCTGTTGCAGGAGTTAATCTATGCTCCAACAGGTTGAAAAAACAGCAGTAATCAACTTTACCTTTTCTATCAGTAAAGGTTGTAACAAAAGGAGTAAATGTGGCGGGAGAAGGGTTTTATAAACTTTACACTTAGTATTTTCCTGAAGCAAAGAAACTTACTCCTAAAGAGGTGTTTTCTGAAGAACTTAAGAAAATTAGGGAATGTACAGAATGGTAAAAGCTTGCAGATTATTTACATATTGATATTGACTTGCCAAGGCCTACTTCGAAGAATGATGTGCCGCTATCCATAAGAATATTACCAATGAATAGTAGAGAAGAATTTCCTGAAATGAGCATAGAGGATGTTCAAAAGAACTTTTTCCTAGGAAACCTTATTAATGATCGTGAGGGCTTGTATTACTTTAGGAAAACCGGAATGAATACATCTGAAGATTCTCTAGTACTCTCTCAATTTGATAATTTGATTATTGCATCGGCGAATCTTCAGATCATTGAAAGTATGATAGTCCAATCGAGGGACAATATTATGGAGCCTATAGATTTGATATAAACACGGTCAAAATCTTTCAACCTATTAGCATATCAGAACTAAATAAAATTGACGGTAGTCTAACTAGATTTTCACAATCGAAACAGGAAATTGATGTTTCATATTGGCCTGAAATTGATGGTTTGATTAAAAGAAAGCAAATGACACTAATGGCAGAAGAATTGCCGTAAAAGAATCTCCTAAGCTTAAAGAAGGAGCAAAGAAACAGGTTCTGGTTAATGCGTATGAAAGAAATTACAAAGCAAGACAACAATGTATAGACCACTATGGTTGTCACTGTTCAGTTTGCAAATTTGATTTTGCAGAGATTTACTGAGACGAGTTTGAAGGGGAAATTCATGTCCATCATCTGAAAGCTCTTTCTGAAATAAACGAAGAGTATGAAGTGGACCCAATTAATGATTTACGTCCGGTTTGTCCCAATTGTCATCTAGCCTTACATTTAAAAGTTGGTGATAGACCATATGGCATTGTTGACTTAAAAGAAAAAATCAATAGAACAAAATCTCTAGTATAGATTATAAAGAGGAGTATTTATGGCCATTAATTATAATCAGTGGCCAAAGTACGGATTTAACAATAAAAATTTAATTGGTATACACATCCAAGAAGCTTTCAAAAAGCAGAAGCGGGAAAAATTAAGCTTGGTGTATTTTGCATTAATCCTTTTAAGTTAGGAATCAAAAAGTAATTACAGAATTACAAGGAATAATTTGGTATGATGATATCAGAACATTTTGCTTTTATTATGATATTTAAAATTTGGGAGGTTTTTACATATGAGCAACAAAAAGGATATTTTGTTAGACAGTTTCAATGTATTAGTTCAAAACTTAGAAAAAAATTATGATCGACTAGAGAATCTCTTAATAAAAGTATTGGAACTTGATCAAGAAATGGCTATCGATATGTGGGTGCACCTTTTAGACAATCCGCAATACGAAAAATTAGATGAATGGGGAAAAAAGTGGCTTTCTGGTTATGTCCTTGGTGATTTGGCGGATAAAAAGGGTGGTGAATATGTCATTGATTTTTTAAGAACGTATGGTGAGCTGGCTGAAAAATTATTTACAGAAGGACAATTTGAGTTTTCCACAGCCATGTCCGAAAATTTTACTAATGCTTATATAGTACCATGTATATATAAAAATAACATAGATGACTTAGAAAAAATGTATGAGGGATTTTTAAATAATAAAAAGGTTAGTTTGACTAAAGCAATAGAGGAACCGCTTGAGTATTATTTTAGATATGATAATCAATTAACAATCGATATGGCAAACTTGTTTTTAAATTATTTGCCCCATATTCATGATAAAGAAGGTAAGGCAAGGATTTCAGTATTTCTGATTGATTACTTATAAAAGTGGAACCTGGTATCTATTTGATATCAGGTTTTCTTAAAGGGGGGAACAAGAATGATTAAAACATTAATTAAAAAGATTAGTAATGACTTCTTAAATGAGGCAGTCCATTCACCTAATTTATTCAAAGATATGGGAGCTATGGAAAAATATATTGCAGAAAGTTATGGGGAACGAATCTTGATTGAACTCCTACAAAATTCAGATGATGCCCAATCAAATAAAATTAAACTCTTTAATACCAAAGGAAATCTATTTTTTGCAAATAATGGTAGACCTTTTAACGAAAAAGATATTATGAGCATTTGTCGTTCCGGTGCCAGTCATAAACAGCGTGGAGTAACAATTGGCTATAGGGGCGTCGGATTTAAAAGTACAAGTTATTTAAGTAATGACATTATTATTTATTCAAATGATACTTATTTTACTTTCTCAAGGGCAACATGTTCTCAAGTGCTAAGTATACCTGAGAAGGATATTCCTCTGATTCGAATTCCATTTATAATTGATAAAAATGAATTGGAGGACCACATTGTTCAAGAGGTAGAAAGTCTTAAAAATAAAGGCTATCAAACCGTTTTTATTTTCAAAAATGCTAAATTAAACTATTTGACTGAAGAAATGAAATCTTTAGATGAAAGTTATTTTATTTTTTTAAATCATATTTCTGATGTGTCTATTTATTTAGAGGGGAAGAAATGGGAATACCAAATAAATAGAGTATCAGAGAAGGACTTTCTGAATGGTAAATGGTTAAAAATCGTTGATAATGAAGATAAACCATTGCAATATTTGGTTTTTTCAAAACATGAAAATAATAAGAAATATGATATCGCTTTTGTTGTAGACGATAATGGGTACATAGTGGAGTGCGATGATAAAAAAGCTGTGTATCACTGTTATCTGCCAACACTTGAAAAGACAGGCTTTCCATTTAAAATCAATGCAGATTTTTCGACTGATCCATCCAGAAAGCACCTTGAGTTTGATGAACAGACAAAAAATTCCCTTAATCATATCTCAGAGCTGCTCTTTGAAGTACTTCAAGGAGTTGTAAAACACGAAAAATCAGAGTATGCCTTGATTTTTGATATGATAAGAAGAAAGACTAACTTCACAAAATACAGTGTTTTATGCCATCAATTAATAAAAGAAAAATTACAAAGTGAGTCTTGGATTCCACTAGAGACTGGGGAATTGGTCTCCCCAAAGGATTGTTATAAGCTACCAAAATGGTTTGAAACTGCAGAGTTTAATTTAATACGGAAACATTCAATATATATAAGGGAACGAAGCATCTTAACGGATTTAATTGATCAAATGCCAGAATTAGCCAACCTTTTAAATGAATATGCGGAGAAAGAATTTGCCTTAGAAGATTGGGTTGAGGCCTTGAAGGACCGTTCTTTTATAGATAATGTAGAAAATGGATTATTAGCCAAGATTTATGTGTTTCTCTTTAAAGGAGCAAGAAACGCAAAGATGATTAAAAATCAAGAAATAAAAATAGAGGACTGTTTATTAAAAGAAAGCGGAGGGAAGATTATCAAATTTCTTGATGTTAATAAGGATATTATTTTGCCAGATGACTTTATCGATTATATTGATTCTCAAATATCTGATTCCGAGAAGCGTTGGATTGAGGAGAATTATAATGTAGTTATTTGGGAAGAAGACTCGGCTTATGATGATGAATTAGAAGATGAAGAAGACTTTAGTGATCTAGAGTCTGAAAGAACATCGCTTCAATCGAAACAATTACAGTCAGCAAAATCTGAAAGTATATCTGTTAACCAGAAGATGACTGTATCCAAATGGTATACAGCTGAACAACAATGCGTTGAACTGGAAAAAAATTTTGGTAATAGAGCTAGGTATGTAGGAAAACAAAATCTGGGCTACGATGTTGAAAGTATTATGCCTGATGGAAGAAAACGTTATATTGAAGTGAAAAGTCTTAGTAGTGGGGATAAATCCATTAAATTAACAAATAATGAGTTTACAGCCGCTTTTCAATTGGGGGAGGAATATTACATTTGTTTAATTGAACAACACGAAGATCATATGACGGCTACGTATATTAATAATCCCGCAAAAAATGTTAATTTCGAAAAGCGTGTTGTCCGATGGGAATGGTATGGCGATAAATACACGGGTGAACAAATCGAAATGCCCTATTCAAAAAGAAAGTTTTGATTCAAGGGATTTCTTGTTGGTATGATACATCTAAAATTTCTTTTGAAGAGCTCAATTTTTTACAAGCAAAATATAAAAGTTTAACTAAATTTAATTAATATACTGTCACAATCTCGTTTAATGCCATATGAATGCACAGGAAATCTGCTATTATAAGTACTATTTTAGAGGCATACATTTACGCAATTCCATACTTTTGCGAAAATCTATTAGGCTATAATGATAACACATGTTGAGGTAGTATCGCAGATGATTTTAAAAGTGTAACCAAACAATAGAAACCACCCAACCATATTAAACATTTCCGATTCAGAACCGACTTCCGTTAAAATAAACATTTCCGATTTTCGATTCTGATTCAATATTATCCCGGTTTTTCCTCATTAGGAACCCGGGATTTTTTCTTCTCTTTTTCAATAGAAATTCAATACAAAATCAATAGTTTTTCTTTCTTTTTTCCTTACTCTTTTCTCCTCTATCCCTTATATATCAGGCTTTTCTCAATAGTTTACTCAGGCATCCCTTCAATAAGAGACCCAATGTCTTTTTCCCATCTTTTCTCTCTCATTTCTCCATGTTCTATCTTATCTCCCCAATTCATTTTTCCTCTTATTATTCTTCTCAAAATCGGTAGACTTTATTTTCACTCCCAAAAAAACGTGAAAGAAATGCGAAAAAACAGGCGGAAAACGGTCATTTTTGAATCAGAAATTACTCAAAATGGGGGTTCAGTCGGAAATCTTTATTTTAACTGGAACGGTGGAATGCGGGTTTGAGGTGGGAGAAATACGGGATTTCTATTTTTGTTGTACAAAAAGAAGAAGCAGGCTCCCGATAAGGGGAAATCATGCTTCTATACAAATGTCGGGGCGGCAAATCGGTAATGAATAACCGGTGTGCCGTCTTCTTTTACATTGATTATATTGATGAGACGATGTAGAATTTCGGACGTTAGCAATCAAAGTTAAGAAATGGAAGAAGCTCTTCTTTTAACTTGTCGATTACTTTCAAGCATGGAGATCATGTCATTTTTCTTTTCTGCAAGCTGAGTGAGTTCGCTATTGTTATCCTCCACCATTCTAAATACTCATCATGATTGATTTTTTTCATCTGCGAGTATATTGATTCTCTGTCATAGTGATACCTTGAATTATGTTGACAGGGAGTTAATAAGATTGCAATGCTGTATTTTTAAGTGATTGTGATGGCAACATTGTAAAGAAAAATGAATACAATTACACCGCATATATTTTTTGGGAGGACAAATGAACGAACTTTATTGGAAAATACCTCACTTAAATCGAAATTGAGTAATCCATTTACGTATGATAGTTACAGATATACCTATAGTTATCGACAAATTTCGGGTTGTCACTGTGACTTAAAATTCAATAGGGTTCTCAAGTTATATGACGCCTTCAGAAAAGGGGGAATCATAATCTACTTGACCTAAAAAAGTGTAGCCTATTCATATACTCCCTGTTAATTTTAAAAGGAAAAGAAAGAGGCGGTAGAGAATAAATATATTGGGTAACTTTAGGTGAGAGAAGGGATATGTTATAGAATTCGAGGATTATTTAAGATAGAAATATCATAAGCGGCTAAGATTATACAAGGTGGAGGAACGAGGTCCTAAACAAAGAGGGATACAATGGAGAAACAGAGCTTACTCTTTCTTCTTTGAGGCAGCTGTTGAAATCCAGAAGCCACCATAATGTGAAATGGCATCATGTGATAGCATTTAGTTTGTTTTATTAAAAGAGAGGCTATATCTATTTAAAGCAGAAAGTGTTCAAGCGTTCGCCTTTTTATAATTTGTAAACGCTTTCTGATGCAACCTTTCCTTACACTAAAGCTCTCATTATTTCGAATTCTAACTCAAAGGCTTTATTAAAAGTTTATTTGAAATGTAGTTTTCTAGTTTAAAAACGTGGTAAGAGGAGGAAGTTATGGGGAAATCAACTTTTTATAACCCGATTCTAGAACCTGGGGCAGATCCATGGGTGTATAAGGATAAAGATACTTACTATTTTATGGTCACAAAAAGGACAAGGCTTGATTTATGGAAGTCGCCAACATTAAGTGGAATGGCACAAGGAAATTGTAAAACGATTTGGACTGCTCCGAGTGAAGGAATCAATTGTGCTAATATTTGGGCTCCAGAAATTCATCGGATAAATGGGAAATGGTATATATATTTCACGGCAAATGACGGGATAGGGGATGATCAATCAAGGAAGATATTTGTGCTAGAGAATTCGGCGGAAGATCCGTTTGACGGGAATTGGCTAGACAGAGGATATGTAAATACAGAATATCCTGGTTTAGATGGAACGATTTTTGAACATAAAGGTTGTCTTTATTTTGTATATGCTGGATATGGTAACTTTCCTGCGTATGGATCAGCTCTATATATAGCTGAGATGGAAAATCCGTGGACACTTACTGGTCCCAACGTATTATTATCAAAACCTGAGTATAATTGGGAAAAGCAAGGTGGAATGGCGATTAATGAGGGACCTGTAATGTTAAAGAGGAATAATAAATTGTTTCTAATCTATTCTGCTAGTACCACTTGGTCTGATGATTATAGTTTGGGAATGTTAACAATCTCTGAGAATATGGATGTCATGAATCCCGAAGTTTGGCTTAAATCTACTGAGCCTGTGTTCAAGAAAAGTATCGAAAATAAGGTATTTGCTCCTGGCCATAATAGTTTTACACAATCTCCTGACGGGACAGAAGATTGGATTGTTTATCATGCTATTTCCGAATCAGAAGGAGGAAGCCAGCGACGAAGTGCTAGAATTCAAAAATTCAATTGGAATGCCGATGGTTCTCCTAATTTTGGAGTCCCGTTATGTACATCAGCACCGATTACCATTCCTTCTGGTGAGTGATGAGTAGGAAACAGAGGAATGGTTCTCCTATTCTCCTTATATTCTAAAAAGTAGAAGGAATTATGACACGTAAAGAACAAAATTCCTACCACCTAAACACGCTTGAACCGTTTATAAAACAGACGAATAAACCTAGTTCCATCAGTACTAGAGTTTTAACTATAAAGTATAGGAACCCAGTTATTATGTTTGGCCTGGATTTTACATGTCGTGTGAAAAAATAATATTTTATTAAAATTTTAAAAGGGGTACCCAATTGCAATGGGTACCCCTTCATCTTTACTTAAAACACCTTCGTAGTCCAATCCTCGCAATTCCAAATATCTGTCGCGATTTCACGATAGAAATCAGGTTCGTGGGATACCATTAAAATGCTTCCGCGATATTCCTTTAATGCACGTTTCAGTTCTTCTTTTGCATCGACATCCAAGTGATTGGTAGGCTCATCTAGGATTAATAAGTTCGTTTCTGTGTTTAAAATTTTGCATAAGCGAACTTTGGCTTTTTCCCCACCAGAAAGGACTTCGATTTTACTTTCAATATGTTTCGTTGTTAATCCACATTTTGCAAGAGCAGCACGAACTTCCGCCTGATTCATGCTAGGGAATTCGCTCCAAATTTCTTCAATACATGTATTGTAGTTGGACTCTTTCACTTCTTGCTCGAAGTAGCCAATGTGTTGATAATCACCGCGTTCTACGGTACCCGAAATTGGGGTGATTAATCCAAGAATACTTTTTAACAGAGTGGATTTACCAATACCGTTTGCACCAACGAAGGCAATTTTTTGTCCACGTTCCATTTTCAAATTTAGGGGGCGAGAAAGTGGTTCGTTATAGCCAATAACAAGATCTTCTGCCGTGAAAATCCAACGACTAGCTGCGCGAGCTTCTTTGAATTTAAACTCTGGTTTTGGCTTTTCTTTCCCTAATTCAATAATTTCCATTTTGTCTAGTTTCTTTTGACGGGACATTGCCATATTACGGGTTGCGACACTTGCCTTGTTGCGAGCAACAAAATCTTTTAAATTTGCAATTTCTTGTTGTTGACGCTTGTAAGCAGATTCTAGCTGTTGTTTCTTCATTTCATGTATTTTTACGAAGTTGTCATAGTCACCAGCATAGCGATTCAACTCTTGGTTTTCCATGTGATAGATCAGGTTAACAACACTGTTCAAAAATGGAATATCATGTGAAATCAAGATAAATGCATTCTCATAATCCTGTAAATAGCGCTTTAACCATTCGATATGCTGTTCATCTAAATAGTTCGTAGGCTCATCTAGTAAGAGGATTTCAGGTTTTTCTAGTAATAGCTTAGCCAGCAAAACTTTCGTACGTTGCCCACCGCTAAGATCAGCTACATCTCGATCAAGTCCAACATCATCTAATCCTAGACCACGAGCCACTTCCTCCACTTTTGAATTAATTTGATAGAAATCATTACTATCTAATGTTTCTTGTAGCTCTCCAACTTCTGCAAGTAATGAATCGATATCAACATTTTCATCACCCATTTTTGCATAAAGCTCATTAATCTCTGCTTCTGCATCAAAAAGATATTGAAAAGCAGTACTCAAAGCTTCACGCATCGTAGTCCCTTTTTGAAGTACGGCATGCTGATCTAAATAACCAACACGAACTTTTCGTGACCACTGTACTTTCCCCTCGTCAGGTTGCAGCTTGCCGGTCACAATATTCATGAAAGTAGATTTCCCTTCACCATTTGCCCCAACAAGTCCAACGTGTTCCCCTTTTAAAAGTCGAAAAGACACATCATTAAATATCGCACGATCACCGAAACCGTGGCTTAAGTTTTGTACGTTTAATACGCTCATTTTTTTAACCCCTTCTTTTATATCACATGTGGATATCATACTAAATTTAGAATAGATTTTCTAACTCGAATTTTATTATTTGTGCAAAACGTAATTCAATTTTGGGGCTAACTTGAAGACTACCCTTTCTTAATTGAATTAGATCATTGAATCGTCTAAACGATTGGATAAAAGTCTATTATACAATATGCTACAAGGTTTTCCTATATAGGAATAGTTGAATAAAAAATGAAAGAAAAGAATTCATCCCATACGTAAACATTAGCAATTTTTGGGGAATAATATTCTTAATGAATGTTTAAAGGGTGTGTAGGATGAAAATAATGAGATATTCCAAGACAGTATTGTCCTTGTCCATGATATTGCCTTGGGTTACTGCGCCGTTATTAGGGAAGAAAACGTTCAAGCGTTATTTGCCAGCAGGAGTCTTTATTGCATCAATGGTGAAGTTAGTCAATGTTATAGCTAAAAAGCGAAAATGGTGGTGGTGGTATGAAACCCTTCATCCTAGATTATCAGGAGAAATTCCTTTTATGCTTGGTCCTTTTTTTGTTGGTTCAATATGGATATTAAAATGGACGTATGGCAAGTTTTTTAGATATTTTGCATTAAATATGCTATTTGATGGAATGTTTACATATACTGCAGTGCCTTTCTTAACAAAATTTGGTATAGCATCTTTAGTACGAATGAAAAAAATACAACTTATGTATGTTTTTTCAATTTTGTCGTTAATGTTATATATATTTCAATATTTATATGAAAAATTCTGTTTTACTAAGTGGAGACTTATAAGATTAGAAATAAATTAATAAAAACTATGTGATTAAAAAAGTGGAAAGAATGAATCGTGAAATAGCTGATTCGTTCTTTCCATTTTTACTTCTATTCATTCTAGGTTTGGGATCTTATTTTTCCGTAAACTGGTTCGCTATACATACTTTATTTCTTCCAGAATTTTTTGCGTAATAAAGGGCTCTGTCGGCATCATCAATAATATCTACTGCTTTGAGAGTAGTTTCATTGTAGCAAGCAATTCCTATTGAAACGGTTAGGTGGATTTTTTCTTCTAACGCATAGAAAGGAAATTCCTCTACAGTTTTTCGAATGTTTTCTGCCATTTCTTTTGCTTTTTCCAAAGGGCAATCTAATAATAATACGGTAAACTCTTCTCCACCATTTCTACTGACGACATCATATGACTTGGTACATTTTTGTAATATCTCCCCAAGGCTTTTTAGTATTTCATCTCCCTTTAGATGTCCATATCGATCATTAATTTTCTTAAAGAAATCAATGTCAATATAAAGGAGTGAAAGTTTTTCTTCTTTAACAGTAACTTGATTTATTAACGAATTAAAGAGCTTGTCAAAATTCCGATAATTATTTAATCCTGTAAGACCATCTATTGTGGACTCATTTCTATATTTTTCAAACAATAATTGAATCGATCTTAAATGATTTATGACATAAAATCCAATAAATCCACCAAGATAGGAAATGATGCAATAGGTTGGAATTAACACAAGGAGAATATTCCAGTCATTGATTAGATAGATGGCGAATATGGTAAAAACAAAATTATTCCAACTTAGGGTTAAAATGATTTTGTTTTTGGTAGATAAGGTAAAACAAGAAAACCATACAGCACCAATAGTAGATGAAAAAATGAGAGCAATGGCCAAAAAGGATGCCAAATTAATGCCATAAAATAATCGACCTATAATGATTAAAAGCATGGAAATAAATGCAGGGATTGCTCCTCCATAAAAAGCTAAAATCATAATTGGAATATGTCTAAGATCTATAATGATATTTCCAATATGAATACTATAATGCATGAGTATATTTCCGAAAATACCTCCTACAATCCCAATTGTTATTTTCCTCTTTAACGAGGATTGACGATTTAAAGGCTTCTGTTTGGTTATTTGACTATACAAAAAAAGTAAGGATACCAATATGGCAAGATTAGAAAATAACTCTTTTATTATCATAATAATTAATCACCTTAATTAAGATAACATAGCTATAAATAGAATGGAATTGATTTGGTATGGTTTTTTATGGAAAAAGATATCGGGTGAAATTAGGATGAAAAAAATCAATCAAAAGGATAATAATACAGGTAATGGTAAAAATATGAAGATAATATTTAAATATAGATGGTTAAGGAGAAGCCAATATGTATTTGCTTGTAAACATTCTTATCCTCTTGCTTTATTTCCGATAGAGTAAGTATGAAAAGGGAGCAGGAACAAGCTTAAATGCATTAGTTGAATCAGTATTTTCCCTGATTATATAGCAAGTTTTACTTATTCTGTTTTTGTTAATATAATGGATTGAATCAATTTTCTTTTTCTGTAGATGTAAGGAGATTCTACTAAAGGAAATTTTTGAAATCTACTCAGGTAAAGGTCTACTTTTAGGAGAATCAATATGAGCTTTTTTATAAAAAAAATAAATGTACTTTTATTTATATTAGTAGCTTTAGCAATAATGGAGCTGTTCATTGGATTTGAAGCTTCAAAAGAAACGTGGGAAATGATTGTCACGATTGCAGTTCAAATTCTCCAATTTCTTTTGTTCATCCTACTTATGGCCCTTCTTAGAAAGGTCATTCGTCAGTCAGTAGACAAAGAAAAGCAGTATCAAAAATTACTTGATCATTCACCAGAAGCTATTTACGTTCATCGAAAAGGAATCATCGTCTATTCGAACGAAGCAGGAGCTAAATTGTTTGGCTTTAAGGAACCATTTGAATTGATCAATTTGCCTTGGAAGGAAATTTTGAATGATAAATCTTATGAAAGCTTAAGATTCTCTAGTGAAAAATATGAGGTGGATCAGCAATTTAAAATCCATCATTTTAATTTATATGACGAAGATGGAACTGTTCGATACATTGAAGCAAAATCAACCTATATTCTGTTCGATGGGGAACCGGCTAGAGAAGTAATCGCAAGAGATGTAACGGATCAGGAAAAAAATAGCCAAAGGTTAAAGGATTTATCCTATTTAGATACTTTAACTCAGCTTCCAAATCGCAGAAGTCTGCTGGAGCGGCTTAATCAAGTAATCGAAGAATCGAAACAAAACAATAAAAGTTTCGGGATTATGTTTGTCGATTTAGATGGTTTTAAACAAATTAATGATACTTACGGACATGCTAAAGGTGACTTTTTGTTAAAGCAAGTTAGTGAATACCTGAAACTTTGTATAAAAGAAGACGATGTAGTTGGAAGGTTTGGTGGAGATGAATTTATCATCATCCTCCCAAATGCTGTCCAAACAGATTGTCTATCATTAGCAAAAAAAATAATCGACAATATGCCTTTATTTATTTCGGAATCTAATCAAGTAACATTTAGTATTGGAATTTCTCTTTATCCTCAAGACGGAAATGATCTTGATACGATAATGAAGCTTGCAGATAATGCGATGTATAATGCAAAAAAACGCGGTAAAAATAATTTTCAGTTTTTTGACATCGGTACTTAAATGGAAAGTAAAACCAAGAAAACCTATCAATATGGTAAAAAAATAGTCATATTTACCCCTTTGATTCAAAAAAAATGATATATTTTAAAGTGTGTATAAAGATTAAGAACGTAAGGGGTATCCATGAAGGAGATTAAAAATAATTTTAATATAAAAATTTACTATATTGTCGTTTGGGCTATTATAGCTATTATCCTTGGTGGGTTATTTATTGATAATCCACGATTAAGCAATTGTGGATGGGGGTTTATAGTTCAACTTATCTGGGCATTCAGTTTGTCTTTGTGTTTATTGCTTTATCCTAAAAAAGAAACAGATACTCTTAGAATATGTATCATCGGATTAGCATCCATTTATTTCTACTCCCTGTTTCTTTTTTATCCAGATACGGGGTCTAATTTTATTTTATTATGTTTTATACCGGCCCTATCCATCTTATTTTTTAATTCAAAGCTTTTTTATTTTACCTTGTACTTAAATGGAGGATTAATTTTAATTTTATTTGGTTACATTATGTTAACGAATCAGAAGCCCCAATATAGTTATTTAGAACAGGATTTAATTGGAAACATTTTAAACTTTATTGCGAGCCAAATTATCATCTATTTTATTTTTTATTTAACGAATGGGCGAATGAAAAAGCAGCAATTATATTATGAACAAATTCAGCAATCGGAGCGTCTAAAGACATCTGGTCAACTTGCAGCAGCGGTTGCCCATGAGATTCGAAATCCTCTTACTGTTGTGAAAGGATTTTTGCAATTATATGAAAAGGATAAATCATTTTCCTCCGATCAAAAACGCAATTTTACTTTGATGATAGATGAATTAAATATGGCTGAACAGGTAATTACACAATTTTTAACAATGGCAAAACCAGAGCAAGAACAAGCGGCAGAGATAGTAGATGTTAAGGATGTTCTACAGAGTGTCACAGATTTGCTCCATTCCTATGGTCTATTACATGATAATCGGATTGAATTAAAGGTTACAGGTGATTGTACAATCTCGGCTAACATCATCGAATTAAAGCAATTACTCATAAATATTATAAAAAATGCGATTGAGGCTTCTAATTATGGCGAATTAGTAATAGTAACGGCTGAAAAGGAAAAAGAGTTTGTTGTAATAAAAGTAATCGATCATGGAAAAGGAATGTCGGAGGAAGAATTGGCAGCTCTTGGCACCCCCTTTTATTCTTTAAAAAGTAAAGGAACAGGTTTAGGCTTGATGATATGCTTTAATATTGTCGAGAAATATAATGGCAAGATTGATTTCGTAAGCTCTAAAAATCAAGGAACAACTACTAGCATTTGCTTTCCATATTATGATAAACAAAGCTATTTTAGATAAAGTAAATGTCCTAGCCTGCTGTCTTTGCAATAAGAAAAAAGATAAACTAAAAAAATAAGTAGTTTTGTAAATTGGAGGTCAAACAATGGAAAATAATGATATATTAATTCGATTAAGATATGCATTAGAAATAAAAAATAGTGAAATGGCAGAAATATTTAAGCTTGGCGGGAAAGAGATATCTGTACCTGAGGTAGTTAAAATACTTAAAAAGTCAGATGAAGAAGCAGAGAATGATGATCAAATAAAATTGACGAATAGTATGCTAGATTCCTTTTTAAATGGCTTTATCATTTATAAAAGGGGAAAGCAAGAGCCGAAACCAGGACAACCAAATACACCTGAATCGTCAATAAAAAACAATACGAGTGTAAATAATATCCTTTTAAAGAAAGTCAAAATCGCGCTGTCATTAACAACTGATGATATGATAGATATATTTAAAAAAGCTGGATTAAATGTATCAAAAGGGGAACTAGGCGCCTTTTTACGAAAAGAAGGGCATAAAAATTATAAAGTATGTTTAGATAATTTCGCTCGAAACTTTTTAAAAGGACTAGCCATTAAATATAGGGGTAAGAGCAGTTAGGTGAAGCTATGATACATACATATTTAGGGGAAACCATCCTTTTTGATGTAAAGTATAAAAATCGAACTTCCATTGGGATTAAGATAGATGGATATGGAAATATAGAAATTTTAGCACCTAAAAAGACGCCTGATGAACGGATAATTCATGTGTTAGAAGGAAACTGGGATTCCATCCATAGTAAAGTACAAGAAATGAAGAAAAGAATGGATGGACCACAGGAAAAGGCATATGAGAATAATGAAAGATTTCTTTATTTAGGTAATTCCTATCCTATTCAAATTATCCAGGATATCACTATTACGCAAGAAAGAGTTGCGTTTTCTGAAGAAATCCTGCATATCTATGTAAAGCATCTTGATAAGGAAAGAATCAAACAATTACTGAGAAGATATTATTATCAGAGAAGTAAGGCTTTAATGGAAGAGAGAGTTTCCTTCTATCAAAGCAACTTTAAAACAAAGCCCCGATCGATACGTATTACAGATAGCAAAACCAATTGGGGAACCTGTGATGCTAATTTCCAATTAACCTTTAATTGGAGATTAGCGATGGCTCCACTTGAAGTAATTGATTATGTTGTTGTGCATGAAATGTGTCATATGGTTCATCTTAATCATGACCGATCCTTTTGGAGGCTTGTTGGAAGAATAATGCCTGATTATAAAGAGAAGGAAAATTGGCTAGCTTTGTCGAGCTGGAAGATGACCGTTTAGATTTTCGGAAAAAGAAGACTTGGCAAAGGAATAAGTTAAATCCTATTCCAAGAAATAATCATTGTAAATTAATCTATGAGGATGGGACAAAACTAAATAACTAATCTTTAAAGACGAACAATCTTTAATCCAGCTCTTAAATAAAGCTACTTTATTTTTTAAAAAATATAGTTAACTGTAAAAACTAAGTCGTTCCATTGCGCTACAGACGCACGATGCGTCGGAGAGGAAGCTGAGCCTCCTCACTGCGAGACCACTGAAAAACTGCAATATCATTATAATTGTTGGTGGCTGACTTTTAAATTTAGGTATTTCATTTGTTTTCCGAGGCGACAGCTCGCTTTCCATGGGGCGAGCGCCGAGCCGCTTCGTCACTGCGTTCCTGCAGGGTCTCGGACTTTCTCGCTGCTCCCATAGGAGTCGAGCTATCGCCTCTCCAAACCAACTTAATATTTGCTCTCATATAAATAAATCCTTATTTAATTTGGAAAATCTATACTTTTTCAGTGACCTCCTCACTGCGCTGCGGGGTCTCAGCCTTTCCTCTATTTCCCGCAGGAGTCGAGCGTCCTCCGCTCCATTTCACTTCGTTTTTAAACATTTTTCAAAAAAACAAATACGAACTATAATATAATTATTTTGCATTATAGTTCGTGTTTATTGTTGGTTTAAATACTTATGTCCCAGCCTCTTCTTCTTTTTGGCTGTTTTCTAAAAGATTGTTGTTGTTTCAATAGGAAAAAAGAAATTTTACTTATACAACATCTCCTTATATCAGACTATTTACTCAAAAAATTAGGTAAGCGGAACCTTCTGTTCTAGTAAATCGTAATCCCTTATTATAAAAAATTGGAGGGATAAAAATGACCGCGAAAACCAAGCGAGAGAACAAACAAGGCATAGAGCAAACTGAAACTTGGTGGGATAAATGGCAAGCGTATGTCTTCATAGCAGTATTTGCATTATTCGTAATCTGGGTATATTTTAGCTTGCTTGTTACAGATATGCTGTTTGTTAAAAATTTGACAGAAGGGCATTATCCCTTCATCTTCTTTTTATTAAAGGATGTTATCGTCTATTCAACTTGGGGAGGCTTGTTTTTAATTGCTGGATTGATTGTTCTGATTGGAAGTATCTATCTCCTATTGGCTAAAAAGGCAGCAGAACCAAAGAAATTAATAGTGCCAGCTACTTTCCTTACCATTATCTTTTTAGGATTAGCGTATATCTTTTTAGGAATTGAATGGATTAATAATATAGCAGATTCAAAAGATTACCTTGAAAGTGGGGCTGTGGAGAAGGTTATTGTTTTAGCGGATTATGAGGTAGATTATCCATCGGGAATGTATGGTGGAGCAGTCGATTATGTGTATAAAAGTATGGATGGAGAAGTATTTAAAACAAATACGAATTTTGATATAGAAATGTTCAAAGAGGAGAAATATGAAATCTATTATCTCCCGCGTAGTAAGTATATAGTAGGAATTGATCCCATAGATAACTGAGTTTTGATAGAGTCGGAGAGAATATTTGAAGAATGGGAGACCTATTCTACCTTACTGAAAAATAGTTTTTATAAATGAGGGGGAAAAACGATGAGTGTATTGGAAGTCCGGAATTTAACGAAGAAGTTTGGAGGATTTACAGCACTTAATGGGGTTAATTTTGAAGTAGGCAGTGGGGAAATATTTGGATTTATTGGTCCGAATGGAGCTGGGAAATCAACGACAATCCGCGTGTTGCTTGGCATTTTAAAGGCAACAGCAGGCGATGTGAAGTTATTTGGCAAGGATGCTTGGGAGGATGCGGTGGACATTCACAAGCGCTTGGCTTATGTACCTGGGGATGTCAATTTATGGCCGAATTTAACTGGCGGGGAAGTAATTGATTTATTTGTTAAATTACGAGGAAACAATATAACTAACAGAAGAGAAGAATTGATAAAAAAATTTGATTTGGATCCAACAAAGAAATGTCGAACTTATTCGAAGGGAAACCGTCAAAAGGTTGCACTAATTGCTGCCTTTTCGCAAGATGCTGATTTATATATTTTAGATGAACCAACCTCCGGACTTGATCCGCTGATGGAGAAAGTATTTCAAGAGTGTGTTATGGAAGTAAAAAGGAAAGGAAAAAGCGTCCTTCTATCAAGCCATATACTTTCAGAGGTAGAAAAATTATGTGATAGGGTCGGAATCATTCGACAGGGACAAATCATTGAAAGTGGTACATTAAAAGAACTGCGTCACTTAACAAGAACATATATGCTTGTGGAGACAAGCGAAGCTATTGGATCCTTGCATGAATTACCAGGGGTATACGAAATAAAAGATACAGATAAAGGTATGTCTTTTCAAGTAGATACCGAGGAACTGGATAATACAATCAAATATATTAGTCAGTTTGGGATTGTAAAGCTTGAAAGCGCACCACCAACCCTTGAAGACTTATTTATGAGTCATTATGAAAGGAAAGATAAAGGAGAAGGGAAAGAAACTGGAGGTGTACGTTAATGAATCGAAATCGATTTGCTAACACTGGTCTCCTTTCACGATTTATTCTCCGGCTTGATCGGATAAGAATTCTATTATGGCTAATAGGATTAGTTCTTTTTACTTTAATTACTCCTCCTGCATTAGATGGTTTATATCAAACACAACAGGATAGGGACGCTATTACAGAAACAATGACAAACCCGGCAATGACTGCGATGCTTGGGACAGGAGATCTTGATCATTATACAATTGGAGCCATGACAGCACATCAAATGATCGTTATGACGGCTGTGATTGTTGGGATAATGGCCATTTTGCTCGTTACCCGCCATACAAGAGCAGATGAGGAAGATGGTCGTATTGAAATTCTTCGTTCCCTGCCAACGGGTCGTCTTTCTTATTTAAATGCTACATTAATCGTAACGAGTGGAACATTTATTGCGTTAGCGTTATTAATCGGCTTTGGACTATATGCTCTTGGAATTGAAAGCATGGACCTTGAAGGATCGTTACTATACGGAGCAGCATTAGGAGGAACAGGTTTCGTTTTTACAGGAGTGACGGCGGTGTTTGCCCAACTATCAGAGAATTCTCGAGGGACAATTGGATGGTCTATTGCTGTATTAATTCTTTCTTATCTTTTTCGAGCAGTCACAGATGTAAGTAATGAGACATTAACATGGATATCACCGTTAGGATGGGTATCAAAAGCAGCGGTTTATTCATCAAATAATTGGGGAGCCATCTTATTGATGCTGGCTCTTGCTGCCATCTTATACGTGCTAGCAAATTTTCTAAATAGTATTCGTGATTTGGAACAAGGATTTATAGCTGCAAAATCAGGTAGAAGATATGCATCACGCTTTTTACAAAGTCCACTTGGATTAGCATTTCGCTTACAGCGTACAGGATTTATAGCTTGGGCAATTGGATTATATATTTTAGGTGCCTCCTATGGTTCAATATTCGGTGATTTGGAATCATTTTTTGAAGGCAATGATATGTATCAACAAATGCTGCAACATGCAGAAGGAACATCGATCGTAGAGCAATTTATTCCGACATTAATGATTGTGCTTTCCCTAATTGCAACCATTCCTCCTGTTATGGCGATGAACAAACTTCGTGTGGAGGAAAAAAAGGGAAGATTAGAGCATTTATTGGTTCGCGCAATATCGCGGGAAAAGCTGATTGGCTCTTATGTAGTGCTTGCACTTGTAAATGGTTTTGTGATGCTATCTCTTAGTGCGATTGGCTTGTGGTCTGCAGCTGTAGCAGTAATAGAAGAGGGAATATCATTTAGTATGATCTATCATGCTGCCATCGTGTATTTTCCGGCGATGATTGTAATGATTGGGTTTGCGGCCATTCTGAATGGACTTCTCCCGAGATTTACGAGCTGGATATGGGGTTACTTTTTATATTCCTTTTTCGTTTTATATTTAGGAAACTTATTTCAATTTCCAAATTGGGTAGGCAAACTTTCTCCATTTGGTCACGTTCCACAAGTTCCTATTGAGGATGCTACGTTTCTTCCATTATTTATACTAATAATTATTGGAGCGGGATTAATGGTTGCCAGCGTGAAAGGGTTTCCCAAACGTGATGTTCAGGGGTAATATATATCTATTAAAGTTTGCGTGCAATAGTAGTTAAATCCAGTAGAGAGGAAGAGTTTTTCTTCCTCTCTTTCTACTACCAGCACTAATTATTCATTTATATTTAAGGCGACCTCTTCAACTTCTTCTTTTATTTGCCCAATGAGCGAAAGGACAGCTCCAGTCGCTTGAATCCAGCTTCCGATGGTACCGAGGTTTTGCTGGCTACTTATACCTTTTAATTGTTCCGTTCCACCCACTGCCTGCAAAGAATTTCCAATCCCCTGTAATAAACCACCAATTATATTTTCGATTCTTCCATCTGCCGTATGGTCAAAAAATTCATCTGTAAGTCCGACAAAGCTACCTAATGCTTGAATCCAGCTACCCGTAATAATTAATTTTTGTTCAGTTGGGATCTTACTCAATTTATAAAGAATTAAGCCGGTTACAACCGTTGAATTTCCAATTGCTTGAATTTCATCTCCTAGCATTTCTAATGAAATCGTTCCTTGTCCGTCAGCTGATAATGCGCTGCCTGTTCCTTGTAATACATTACCAACTAACCGGAGTTGATAATTCGTTTCTTTAGAAAGGTGGAACGAAGGGGTACTTCCAATAGCAGCTTGGATAGTACCAATCGTGTTGATTGTAGATCCGAATATTTCTTTAAAATGTCCACTCATTTATTATCTACCGCCCATTCACTTTACACCCAATATCATATTCAATAAAAGGATAAGTGGGATAAAAAAGACAAGCATTGGAGATAGTTCTGTTTTGTGAGCTCTATTTAAATGAAAGTCTACATTCTTACTTACTTCCGAAGTTCCCGGAAAACTGCTTTACAATTGCTTGGATTTCTTCTAATTTTTCTGGTCTTATCAGAGTAATCATTTTAGGAATAAATTCTGCAATATCACTTTGAGAAAAAGTGCCTTCATTTTGTTTTCGGAAGTTTTCCATTAATATGGCTTTCGCTTCTTCTTCCTTTCCTTCTTGTACTCTTTGTAAAATAAAGGATAAAAATCTTTCTTGACCTTGTTTGTCCATTTTGCAACCTCCTAACCTACATAAAATAATACATCTTCGCCTATTATAATCTTAAACGCTGCTTTTTAGAAAGTTATACCAGTTTAAATATAAATTATACAGAGAAAAAGATTAGGTATATTATCTGTTCGTTTTTGAAAAGTTTTGTAAGATGTTTTCTAAAATTTTTACTATCATCTATCTATTAAAATTATTTTTACAAAAAATAACACACACTATCTTGTTTTTAACGTAATTTACAAAACCTTTACATAGAGTCAATGGAATATTTACACTGGAGATTTATCATACTATTAGACAAGATATGACAAAGAAAAGTTGCTATTCTTTTGGAGGTAAATCATGGTCATAATTAAAAAACTAAAAATGGTATTCATGTTCCTGACTATACTTGCTTTATTATCAGCATGTGCAAGTAATGCAGAAACAGAACAATCGACAAATGACAGTAAACCAATATCGATTTCAGGATCTACTTCCGTTGGACCGCTTGCTGAGAAATTAGCGGCAAAATACCATGAACACGATAATACAAAAATTGAAATAAATCAAATTGGGTCTTCTGCAGGTATTACAAATGCAATAAGTGGTGTCTCAGAGATTGGGATGTCTTCCAGGGATTTAAAGGAAGATGAAATGCAAAAATTAAAGGAAGTTGTAATTGCTTATGATGGAATTGTAGTAGTCACTCATCCGAGCAATAAAGTAAAAGATTTAACTTTAGAACAAGTAAAGCAAATTTTCACTGGTGAAGTGACGAACTGGAGTCAGCTTGGTGGAGACGACATGGAGATTGTGGTTGTTTCTCGGGAGGATGGATCTGGTTCACGTGATGCCTTCCAGGAGATTGTAGGCTATAGCTCAGGCGAATTAATTAGAAACTCTATCATCGCAAGTGGGAATGGAAATATTAAAACAACCGTTGCAAATAATAAACATGCAGTTGGCTTTATTTCCTTTGAATATATTGATGATACTATTTCGACAATCGATATTGATGGTGTAGAAGCCACGGCTGAAAATGTATTAGCAAAAAAATATAGTTTATCACGACCGTTTTTGTTTGTTTATAAAGAAGGAGATCTAACTGCGAATGGACAGAAATTCATCGATTATATTTTAAGTGATGAAGGTCAAAAGATTGCAGCAGAAGCAGGGGTTATCCCAATAAAGTAAAACCAAATCTTTAGAAGTAATCTTGGAGGAAAACAAAGTGTCTATTCAAACGACTGAAAAGCAAGCCTCAGAGATGGGCAAGGCAAATAAAAGAAAATATTTGTTTGAGAAGGTGTCAGCAAGAGTATTCTTGGTTTGTGCTCTTCTTTCCGTCATTAGTTTGTTATTAATTATTGGATTTGTATTTTATAAAGGAGCTCATCCATTTATCGCGGAAGGATTTAGTTTTTTTGACTTTCTTTTTGGCGTCGACTGGGTGCCGAGTGAAGGGGAATTTGGAATTTGGCCAATGATTGTTGCATCCCTATATGCAACAGTTGGAGCACTTATTATTGGCGTTCCGATTGGTTTGTTTACGGCAATCTTTCTCGCAGAAATCGCTTCAAAGCGGATAGCGAAAATTGTTTCACCAGCCATTCAGCTTTTAGCAGGTATTCCTTCCGTTTTATACGGGGTTTTTGGTCTAGCAATTATTGTTCCATTTTTACAAAATACATTAGGATTAGTAAAGGGTCAAAGCTTATTAGCTGTTATTTTAGTGTTAGCAATTATGATGCTGCCAACGATTGTGACAGTGGCAGAGACGGCGATTCGCGCTGTACCAAGAACATATCGTGAAGGATCTCTTGCACTTGGAGTATCGGAAATCGGCACTATTTTTAAAGTCGTGGTCCCAGCTGCTAAATCCGGGATTATGACAGCTATTGTATTAGGGTTAGGGCGAGCAATTGGAGAAACAATGGCAGTAATTCTCGTTGCTGGTAATAGTTTGATTGTGCCAACAAGCTTAACAGATAGTATTCGTCCGTTAACAACTAACATTGCTCTTGAAATGGGCTATGCTGCTGGTACGCATCAAGAAATGCTATTTGCAACAGGGATTGTATTATTCTCATTTATTCTAATCTTGAATTTTGTTTTAGCAAAAATTAGTTCGAAGGGTGGCAAATAAGATGAGAAAGATGAAAGATAATTTGTTGCATGGACTTCTTTGGTTTTCTGCCATCTTATCCGTTGCCGTACTCGTAATGATTGTAGGATATATATTTTATAAAGGTGCACATTTAATTAGCTTCGAGTTTATTTTTGGCGATTATTCCCCAACAGGTGGTGGCGGAATTTGGCCAATGATTGTAACAACCATCTATACGATTGTCATTTCTTTAATTATTGCAACACCGATTGGGATATTAGCGGCTGTTTATTTACAAGAATATGCGAAGCAAGGCCGATTGGTAAAAGTAATTCGCTTTGCAACAGAAAGCTTAACAGGTATTCCCTCGATTATTTACGGCTTATTTGGGGCAGTATTCTTTGTAACAACCTTAAAATTAGGAATGTCTATTTTAGCAGCTTCCTTAACATTAGCAATTATTGTTTTACCGGTTATTATCCGAACTACAGAGGAATCTTTAAAAACAGTTCCTCCAACCTATCGAGAAGGATCTTTAGCCCTTGGTACAACGAGATTACAAACATTATATAAGGTTATTTTACCTAGTGCGATGCCAGGTATCTTATCCGGAATAATTCTTTCCATCGGGAGAATTGTTGGGGAGTCTGCAGCTATTTTCTTGACTGCCGGAACAGTTGCAGCAATGCCAGAGGGCTTGCTTTCTTCTGCACGAACATTAACCGTTCATTCGTTTTTAGTAACACAAGAGTCTGGAGATATAGAACTAGCTGCTGCAGTCGGGATTGTTTTAATTGTAATAATTCTAGCTATCAACCTTATTGCAACATATATATCCAAAAAGTTGAATAAAGCAGACTACTAATTCATAAGGAGTATGTTTATGACTACAACAGTAAAGGAAAAAAACCAAAAGAAAACTGGGAAAGCATTTTTACAGGTCGGTCAAGAAGAAGCTACACTTGGTACATCGAAAATTAGTGTGAGTGATTTGAATTTATTTTACGGGGAAAAGCAAGCACTGTTTGGCGTATCTCTTGATATTGAAGAAAAAAAGGTAACGGCTTTAATCGGACCATCTGGATGTGGAAAATCAACCTTCCTAAGAACACTTAATCGTATGAATGATTTAATTGATGGTGTAAAAATTGCAGGAGATATCGTCATTGATGGGGAAAATATATATGCTTCAAATGATGTCATAAAATTACGTACAAGAGTAGGTATGGTATTTCAAAAGCCTAATTTATTCCCAATGAGTATTTTTGATAATGTTGCCTATGGTCCGAGAATGCAAGGAATAAAGAATAAGAAAGAATTAAATAAAATTGTGGAAGAGAGCTTACGAGGGGCTGCGATTTGGGAGGAAGTAAAAGACCGTCTAAAAACCTCTGCACTTGGTTTGTCAGGTGGACAGCAGCAACGTGTTTGTATAGCCCGTGCCATTGCAATGAAACCAGATGTCATTCTAATGGATGAGCCGACGTCGGCTCTAGATCCGATTTCTACCTTGAAAGTAGAAGAGTTGATTACAAAAATGAAAAAAGAATATACGATTGTTATTGTTACACATAATATGCAGCAAGCGGCACGGATTTCCGATAAAACAGCCTTTTTCTTAAATGGTGAAGTGGTTGAATATGATGAAACAAACAAGATTTTTTCTACACCAAGAGATCAGCGCACAGAAGATTATGTAACAGGTCGCTTTGGATAATAGGAGGAAATAATGGTCATTCGAGAGAATTTTGAGAAGAAACTTGAAGAGTTAAAAGGAAAAATTAGAGAAATGGGTGAAATGTCGATTGTTTCTTTGGAAGAGTCGTTTGATGCCTTAAAAGCACAAGATGTAGAAATTGCTTTAAAGGTGATGGAGGAAGATACGGATATTGATAACCTTGAATCTGAAATTAATCATTTTGCGATTTGGTTAATGGCGAAAGAGCAGCCAGTTGCAAGAGATTTACGTGTTGTAATTGGTGTTATCAAAATTTCCTCTGAAATAGAACGAGTTGCAGATTTTGCTGTAAACATCGCCAAAGCAACGATCAAGATAGGAAAACCGACTTCGCTACTAGATATCACTCATTTAGAAAAAATAAAGGAAATATCTGTTGAAATGCTGAAAAAGGCAATTCAATCCTTTATAGAAGAAGATATTGTCCTTGCGAAAGAAATTAGTAAGCTAGAAGATGAAGTAGATGATTATTATTTAGAAACATATAAGAAACTGACAGCATACTTAAGTGAGCATCCAGAAGAAACGAATCAGCTTGTCCAATTATTATTTATCAATCGCTATTTGGAAAGAACTGCTGACCATATTACAAATATGGCGGAAAGTACAGGGTATTTGATTAAAGGAAAAATATATGATTTCAATTCTTAACTAGTATATAGCAAAAGGAGAGAGGAACTAAATAAGTTTTTCTCTCCTTTTGCCTTTTTAGTCTATAATAATCGTTTGTTATGTTTTTATTTTTTGATATTTCTGATAAATTGATAATTGTAGATAAAATATCGATTTGTATGATAAATAGGGAGGTAGAGGAATGCAAGACTATTTTGAAAAAGAAAAGGATAATATGCTCCACTTGCTTGAGCGAATCGTAAATATAGATAGTGGATCCTATCAGAAAGCAGGAGTAGATAAAGTAGGAGACATTTTAATTAATGAATTTGCCCAGCTTGGTTTTATTGCAGATGTACACGAAATACCAGACAAAGGAAATAATATCGTCTTAAAGCATGAAGAGGCAACAAATCCAAGCATTTTACTAATTGGACATATTGATACCGTTTTTCCCGCTGGCACAGTTGCCAAACGTCCGTTTACAGTGGAAGGGGATTTTGCAAAAGGTCCAGGAGTTTTCGATATGAAGGCAAGTCATGTAATGACATTGTATGCTTTAAAATACTTAATTTCGCAAAATAATGATGCATATAAAAATGTCTTGATAATTATTAATACAGATGAAGAAATAGGTTCCATTTCATCGCGAGAATTGATAGTAGCTACTGCAAAGAAAGTACAGTATGTGTTTATTATGGAGCCTGCTGATCTAGCTGGAAATGTGGTTACTGGCCGTAAAGGTGGCGGGAAATTCTTTGTGAAAATATACGGAAAATCAGCACATGCCGGTGTTGCACCAGAGAAAGGGGCAAGTGCTATACAAGAGCTTGCATTAAAAATTGTTGCATTACATGAGTTGACGAAAAAGGAAGGTATTCATGTAAATGTAGGTTTAGTGAGCGGTGGTCAATCTGTTAATACAATTGCACCCTTCGCAGAAGCAGGAATTGACTTGCGTTTTGAAACACAGGAACAGGGAGAATTTGCTCAAGCAAAAATTTTAGAAATTTGCAGCTTCACGGAAACTCCAAATACTCGTATTGAAATTAGCGGAGGGATTACTCGACCAGCATGGAAAACGGATGAAAGGCAGAATGAATTACTTTCATTCATGAGAGATGCTGCTTCTGAATGGAATATAGATTTAGGATCTACCTATAGTGGTGGTGGTTCAGATGGTAACTTCACAGGAAATATGGGAATTCCTACAATAGATGGTTTAGGACCAAGGGGAGGAAATGCACACCAAGACGATGAGTTTATGGTTATATCATCATTAAATGAACGAGGACAATTATTGGTAAAAGTATTGGATAAAATAAATAAGCGGAATTAGGCAGAAAGCCTTCTAAACAGTAAGTAAAGGAATAGAATGGGGAAGATTATCTAGAAAGAAATTTGGTAAGAATAATGAGAGGAAGATACATGGAAAAAAGTTAAAGAGGTGTATTTATGATTTTAGGAATTCATCCGTATTTACGAACGAATGGAAATGGCAAGGAAGCAGTTGCATTTTATGAACAGGCATTAGAAGCTGAAAACCTTGGCGTACAAACATATGCCGATCTGCCTGATAACCCAGAATTTCCCCTTTCGGAGGAAGCAAAAAATCTTGTTTTACATGCACAATTAAGAATCGGAAATACATTTCTCATGATATCTGATACTTTCCCTGGACAACCATTCCAAGTTGGTTCACAAGTGGATGTAGCAGTTCTCTTAAATAATCCAGAAAAAACAAAAGAAGTATATGATAAACTTTTAGATGGTGGAGAAGTAGTAATGCCTCTTCAAGAAACTCCTTGGAGCCCATCTTTTGGACAAGTGAAAGATAAATTTGGGATAACATGGCAGATTTCAACAATTACAGAAGAACATAGTTGATAAAAAGAAGGGAGATTTCGCGAATGTAAATCTTCCTTCTTTTTTAATTTATAAGGAACTTATTGATTACAATACTGTCTAGGAGAAGAACCAGTAATATTTTTGAATGCCTTATAAAAGGTAGAATAGTCCCCAAATCCAACACGATGAGCTACATCCAGTGCCGAGTCACCCGACAGGAGCAAATCCATCGCCCACATAATTCTTTTATATGTTAAATATTCCATAACCGTAAATCCTGTGCTCTTCTTAAAAATATGGCAGAGGTAATATTTATTTACAAAAAACTCCGTCTCTAATAAATGTAATGTAATTTTTTTGTCTAAATTTTTATTGATAAATTCTAAAATGGCGACCACTTTTTGATTATAACTTTGACTAGTCACCAAAGGATTATTATATGTCATAAAGATGTTATTCATATTAATGAGCATCTGTATGAAATAGGTTTTCATTAAGATTATCTTTTCAGGAGAATGACTAAGTGCTGTTTCTTCCATTTGCGCCCACATCTTATCAATTCCTGCTTCTCGTACATCTTTAGCAGAAATCTTATTAAAATAACCCAATTTTCTACGTTCAATAAAATGAAACATATTATATTCTTCTATTTGAAAAGAGGATATGTATTCTGGGGAAAAGTGAATATACTTTCGTTCATAACAATCATTGGAATGGAAAACAATTCTATGTAGCTCTCTCGCGTTTGTGATGATGATATCATGGGGATGTAATTCATAAACTTGACCTTCAATATAATAAGTAAGACCGCCAGAAATAAAGTAGAACAACTCATAGCAGTCATGTATATGTGTATCAATATTATGAGGAGAATCATTGATTGTGTGGTTCAAGGTAAAGTAATCACTACTATAATGTAGGATTTCTTTCATAAGGATTTCACCTCTCCTTTTTTGTTGACTAATTTATACTTCTTCTTCTTACTTTAGCGCTTACAAAACGAAAAAGCAATATTTGCAATAAATTAAGCAATAAGTTCAAAGAAGAAAGGACAGTAGATAGTATAAAATACGGTTAGAACTACTGGTAGTCACTTAACTATAAACAGAGGGCACTAAAAAGTATAATATCTTCAAGCTAAATAAGGATTTATTTATTTGTAAACAAATGAAATAGCTTAATTTAAAAGTCGGTCACCAATAATTATGATTAAATGGCAGTTTTTTAGTGGTTTCATAAAACTGATGTGAGGGTGAATAGAATGAGTAGATTTATATTGTCTGCATTTGCTGACGAAATAAATGATCAATTAAAAACGCAGATGGATGTATTAGAATCACACGATATTAAGTTTATAGAGATGAGAGGAGTAAATGGAAAATTACTTGTCCATCATACGTTAGAAGAGGTACAAGAGATAAAACGTCAAATGGATGAGAGAGGATTTAAGCTCTCCGCAATTGGTTCTCCAATTGGCAAAATCAATATTACCGACGATTTTAGACCACATCTACAGTTGTTTAAGCATACGTTAGAGATAGCTGAGATTATGGAATGTAAATATATTCGGATGTTTAGCTTTTTTATGCCTAAAGGAGAGGATCCAAGTGTTTATAGAGAAGAAGTAATAAACCGATGGAGAAGCTTTATTCAAGTTACAGAGGGGAAAAATGTGGTTCTTCTCCATGAAAATGAATCCGGCATTTATGGAGATACGCCAGAAAGATGTTTCGATCTATTAGAGACATTGAATTGTGAATATGTGAAAGGAATTTTTGACTTTGCAAATTTTGTGCAATGTAATGCCAAGAATTATCCAGAGGCATTTATGCTGCTAAAAGATTATATTGCATATATTCATGTGAAGGATGCCGTTTACAGTGATCATCATGTGGTACCTGCAGGGAAAGGAGACGGAAACGTATCAGAAATTTTACAGGAATTATATAAAACAGGTTATGATGGCTTTTTATCACTAGAACCTCATTTATGGAATTATTCTGATTTTTCTTTGCTTACTCCAGACTCTCCTGGTTATGATTTACCTGTTGGAGGAGAAAAAAGATTTGCGGTTGCTGTACGAGCAATAAAAAATATCATAAATAAGATTCAATAAGAGGAGGATCCTTATGAATAAAGTGCGTATCGGAATAATTGGCATCGGAGCAATGGGATCAAATCATGCTGAAAGTTTGGTTACAGACAAAATTCCTCATGCAGAGCTTACGGCAGTCTGTGATATAAGTGGGGAAAGGCTAGAATGGGCAAAAAAGAAATTTGGAGAACAAGTTAAACGCTTTCATAATGTGGATGATTTCTTTAATTCCAATGCTTTTAATGCAGTGATGATTGTTACCCCACATTATGACCATCCAAGTCTAGCAATTAGAGCTTTACAAGCTGGCTATCATACCTTAATTGAAAAACCTGCTGGAGTATATACAAAAGCGGTAAGAGAAATGAATGAAGTCGCTAAAAAGAGTGGTAAGGTATTTGGTATTATGTATAATCAACGAACGAATCCATTATATCGAAAAGTAAAGGACTTAATGGATTCAGGAGAACTGGGAGAATTAAAGAGAACGGTATGGATTATAACAAATTGGTATAGACCGCAAAGTTATTATGATTCTGGTGGCTGGAGAGCAACCTGGTCTGGTGAAGGAGGCGGTGTCCTGCTAAATCAAGATCCACATCAACTTGATTTATGGCAATGGATTTGTGGAATGCCAAAGCGAGTACGTGCTTTTATGGATTTTGGAAAATATCACGATATTGAAGTGGAAGATGATGTTACCGCTTACGTAGAGTATGATAATGGAGCTACAGGTGTATTTATTACTTCTACTGGCGAAGCGCCAGGAACAAATAGATTAGAAGTGACAGGTGATAAAGGCAAGATTGTTATTGAAGATGGTAAGTTAACTTTTTGGCGATTGCGCGTATCAGAAAGAGTATTTAATAGAGAGTTTAAAGGAGGATTTGGTAGTCCAGAGTGTTGGAAATGCGACATTCCGATTGAAGGAGACAACACCCAGCATGTTGGCATTATCGAAAATTGGACAAATGCCATTAGAAATGGAGCAGAGCTCATCGCACCAGGGATAGAAGGCATCGATGGATTAACGATTTCAAATGCCATGCATTTATCTGCATGGACAGATCGTTGGGTGGACATTCCCTTAGATGAAGACCTATTTTTTGAACAATTGACACAGAGAATAGAGCAGTCTACCTTTCAAAAGAAGCAGAATGACGTAGGAACATTGGATGTTTCAGGAACGCATTAGGATTCATTAATATTTCTGTATGGGTGAGACTCTATATTTGTAAGAATCTATTTACAGATATAGAGTCTTTTTTAGCCTTTTTCCTTAAAATTTTATGGTATTAGTATAATTCATCATGCTGTGTGGGTATTCCACGTCCACAGAAAGAGAAGGATTCCTCATCTTCATAATAAGGTGAGGGATTTTTGATGAAAAATAGGTAAACCAAATAAAGCAAAAATACATATTCTAAAGGGAGATGAATAGCATTTTTTTAAACAGAGGGAATAGTTTGAGTATAAATTAGTACCAGGTAATAGTAATTGGTGTTAAAATATAAAGAAATGAATAATGAGGTGATGTGAATGTCAGCTTCTAAAGCACGTATTACAGCAATAGGTTCATACGTTCCAGAACGTATTTTAACAAATAATGATTTAGAAAAAATGGTTGATACGAACGATGAATGGATTGTGAAACGAACAGGTATAAAGGAACGGAGAATAGCAAATGAAAAAGAGTATACGAGTGATCTTAGCTATAAAGCAGTACGTAATTTGATAGAACAATACGATAAAACGATTGATGATGTTGATTTAATCATTGTTTGTACGATGACTCCTGACTATACAACGCCAAGTGTTGCATCCAATCTGCAAGCTAAGCTAGGGATAAAGAATGCTGGTGCGATTGATTTAAATGCTGCCTGTGCAGGATTTACTTATGGGTTGTATGTTGCAAATGGGCTGATTACAGCGGGATTAAATAAAAAAGTCCTTGTCGTAGGTGCAGAAACTTTATCAAAAATTACGGATTTCACAGATCGCACGACTTGTATCCTTTTTGGCGATGGAGCAGGGGCGGTTCTTATAGAATATGTGGAGGATCAACCAAGCTTTATTTCTTCCCATATAGGGTCTGAAGGGGAGGGTGGTCAACATCTATATTGCACAAATCTGGCTACTCAAATGAACGGCATCGATTTACTGGGAAATGGCTGCATTGTTCAAAACGGGAGAGAAGTGTATAAATGGGCTATTAAAACAGTTACGAGCGGTATGAAAATTGTTGCGGAAAAGGGAAGCCTGTCCTTGGATGATATAGATTGGTTTGTCCCACATAGTGCAAATTTGAGAATGATAGAATCGATTTGTGAGAAAAGTAATTTTCCAATAGAACAAACAATCTTTAGCCTTGTTCATTACGGAAATACTTCTGCAGCTACTATTCCATTGTCATTGGCTATAGGTGTGAAAGAGGGGAAATTAAAAGCCGGTGATAATGTTTTATTATATGGTTTTGGTGGAGGCCTAGCACATGCAGGATTATTGATTAAATGGTCACTTTAAAAATAGTTAACCTTAGTAATAGTATATGGAATGATGAGAAAGGGCATTAGGAAAAGTGCTCTTTTTTTGCATGACGAGGAAGTGGCGGTAAGAATATGTGGCGTCTTATTAGAATCAAGAAAAGTAATAGAGAAATTATCTATCTTATCATCAAAAACAGCAAAATCTAAAAAGAGGTAACCGAATATACTATTGGGTGTTAAAATAGATGTAAGAAAATTTTGTGATAATCCTCTATCCCCTGGCTTATCCGTTCTAAAGGAGTATGTACAAAAGTGAACTGTCCAATTTAATAATCTCCCATTAACTAAATTTACTTTAATAAATAATGGGGGATGAAACATGAATTATAATAAAAACTTTTCATTATTAATGATCGGGCAATCTTTTGCGAATATAGGGGATGTTCTCTATATTGTAAGTGTTATTAGTATTATCTATGACTTGAAGGGATCAGCAACAGCTGCATCATTTGTCCCTTTTACCATTACAACTTGTATGTTTATTTCCAGTATAATAACACCCCTTCTCGTCGGAAAAGTAAGGTTGAACTGGTTAATGGCGGGTTCTCAATTGGGGAAGACAATATTGCTAATATTATTAGGCTTTTCATTAACAGGGTTAAATGAATCAAATTACTTTGTGGTCTTTATCGTCATAGGATTCATTGCATTTCTTGATGGTTGTGCAAATCCAATAAGACAAACTTTGATACCGTATTACGTTGAACCTGAGTATTTAATGAAAGCGAACGGAATTGCAGAAACGGTGACCCAATTGATTCAAGCAACAATGTGGTTTGTTGGAAGTATGTTTCTCCTAATTTTAAGCTCACAACAACTTATTTGGTTTGTTAGCTGTCTGTTTATTATTTCCAGTTTCTTACTATGCTTTTTGGAAACCGTCTATGCAGAAACAATTAAGTCAGCGAGAAAAGTAGAACAAATCAAAGAGGGGTGGGAGATACTATTTCATACTCCGGTATTAAGAAAAATTGCCTCCATTGATCTTTTAGAGGGTTTTGCTGGAACAGTATGGATTGCGGCTGTTTTATACGTATTTGTTAGTGATGCTTTAGAAGTGGAACAAAAATGGTGGGGCTTTATTAATGGAGCCTTCTTCTTAGGACTAATTTTAGGAAGCCTCTATTGTATAAAATATGCTTCCTTAGTGGAAAGAAAAATAGGGAGCTTTTTATTAGTAGGCGCATTCTTTAGTTTTCTTCTTACCATATTATTTAGTTTAAATAGTATTCCTGTATTCGCGCTAGTTCTATCGTTTGGTGTTGGCATTTTTACACAAATAAAAAGTATTCCTCAACAAACGGTCATTCAAACGAGCTTACCAAAAGA
Source organism: Niallia sp. Marseille-Q9988 (assembly GCF_976954375.1). Taxonomy (NCBI): domain Bacteria; kingdom Bacillati; phylum Bacillota; class Bacilli; order Caryophanales; family Bacillaceae; genus Niallia; species Niallia sp. Marseille-Q9988. The sequence goes on from NZ_CDRJSZ010000003.1 coordinate 213,102, forward strand.
ACAATTATCGAAGGTATATACCTCATTGGGAGCAATTGGTACAGGAATCTTTGGTATTGGGTCTTTGCTGATGGGAATGCTTACTGATTTATTAGGCGTAAGAATGGTGTTTGTTCTATCAAGCTTACTTCTTGCATTTGCCAGTATAATCATCTATAAAAATAAGTCCTTGTTTGCTAGCAATAGTTATTTCGGCAAAGAAAGAAACTAATCTTTGGAAAAAACTTGACCTTTATAAAAAAGAGGTCGAGTTTTTTTGAATAAATATTCGAAAAACGTTGAATTAATAATTCTAATAATTTAGAATATAGTTAACTGAAAATAAAATAGAGGTGTTGTTGAATGGAAGTTTTTAGTACTACTGGTCGGAAAAGAGAGACGTACCAAGTTGAAATGAAGTATTCACTACTATGGGAGTGTGCACTTGGCATAGCAGCTATCACGAATAACCGGCTACTCAATTCGTTAGATAGGCCAACAAGTTATTGGAAAGATGTAAGAACGAGTCTTTCTGTCGATTTACAAGCAGAATTAGATTATGTAGAAAAAAATAATACGTGGAAGGCATTACTTCAATTACTCCATCAAAAGGATTTTTCCAGCCTAGAAGCATTTAGCGAATATATCAATAATCTCACTGAAAGAGAATTGATCTACCAATGTATTCCGTTTATAAGTAAAAACTATCAGCCTATTAGAGAACAAGCAGCAGATAAAAAGCTCGAAGCGATAGAGCAGTTAAGAGAAGCTACAAAAGACAACCCTTTTTTTCCAAGCTATATTTCTTTTATTTGTAAGATTGATGCACAACAGCTGAAACAGCATCTGATTATAGTCATGAGTGGTTGGTATAAAGCAGTCATAGAACCTGATTTGGAAAACTTGAAATCTATCTTACAAACGGATGCTCGTGCAAAAGAAAAAATGAAAAAGAAAATGGAACCCGAAGAATTTGTAGAATGGGCGACGGGTGGGATTAAGTATATGCCAGAACCAAGCGTTTATAAAGTATTACTTATTCCACAATACATATATCGACCATGGAATATTGCAGCAGATTTAGAAGAAACGAAAGTATATTATTATCCCGTTTCAAATGAAAGCCTATCTCCGAGTGATAAATATATGCCGAGCAATTTTCTTGTATTGAAACATAAGGCTTTAGGGGATGAAGTACGCATGAGAATAGTGAAATTATTATTTGAACAAAGTCGAACACTTCAGGAAATGACGGAAAAATTAGCGTTGGGAAAATCAACGATTCACCATCATTTAAAGATATTGAGATCTGCACAACTAGTAGGAATAGAAGAAGGGAAGTATGTATTAAAGACGCGAGCTATCATGTCATTAGCAAAAGAATTAGAGCAATACTTTCAACAATGAGGGATTTAGAAGAAACCACAAAAAAATGATTGAAACGCAGTATAATAAGATCCAATTCTACAAGGAAATTAGCCCAAAATAAGGATATATCAGTCAAAATGAGGATATATCAGCCAAACCACCAAGGATATCAGCCAAAAAAAGAATATATCAGCCAAACCAACAAGGATATCAGCCAAAAAAAGAATATATCAGCCAAACCGACAAGGATATCAGCCAAAAAAAGAATATATCAGCCAAACCGACAAGGATATCAGCCAAAAAAAGAATATATCAGCCAAACCACCAAGGATATCAGCCAAAAAAAGAATATATCAGCCAAACCGACAAGGATATCAGCCAAAATGGGAATATATCAGCCAAACCGACAAGGATATCAGTCAAAAAAAGAATGTATCAGCCAAACCGACAAGGATATCAGCCAAAAAAAGAATATATCAGCAAACCACCAAGGATATCAGCCAAAAAAAGAATATATCAGCCAAACCACCAAGGATATCAGCCAAAATAGAAATATATCAGCCAAACCAAAGAAAGTGGTGCTAGTTTGTATATTTTTCGAAATAAATCATTTACATATATGTGGATTGGTAATGGCATATCAGAATTAGCAGGAGCTTTTGGAACCTTTTGCAATTCGTTATTAATCTATGAAATAACAGACTCATCTTGGGCATTGGGGAGTATGTGGCTATTATATTTCCTGCCCTCCCTTGCGCTTCAGGTTTTTATTGGACCTTATATTGATCGTTGGAGTAGAAAATGGACCATGATTTTTGCACTTTGGAGCAGGGGACTTGTGTTTGTCATACCCCTTATCGGTGTTATGACAAACACATTAGTCCCATGGCATATTTTTATTGTCCAAATCATTATAGGATTAATAACACCTATTTATTCACCAGCCAATCAAGCGATACTATCCAGTATTGTTTCAAAAAAACAATTGCATACAGCTAATGCATACATAGAAGGAATGGCGAGATTAATGACCTTTACGGCTCCTGTTATGGCAGGGGTGGTCATTGAATATATCGGGGTTAACAGCACTTTATCTTTTATTTGCCTTTCCTTGATTATTAGCGGAAGTCTTTTATTAGGAGTTTCCGAAGAAAGAGAAAAGAGACCGGAGAGAAAAGCATGGGGTACTGAATTTATGGAGGGAATCAGTTACTTTTTTCAGCAAAGGACGATAGTGTGGTTAGGGGTTTTTCTAGCATTTGTCCAATTTGGAGTAGGGGTTACGATGGTAATTAATATCCCATATATCAAAACGGTTCTATACGGAAATAATGCCATGTATGGTTATTTTATGGCGGGATTTCCGTTAGGCTATATGATAGGGACATTATTGGTTGGGAAATTAAAATACGCCTCAAGACGAAGATTGATGCTAGGGGCACTTTTAATTGGAGGGTTGACTTATATTAATCTTGGGATAACTAGCTCGCTCATTTTTGCCATAGCAACAGAATTGATTGCAGGTATCGCGATGGCTTTTTTTAGTATCCATAATATAACGATTTGTCAGCAAACTGTTCCTAATCATCTAATGGGAAAAATTATTTCCGTGCGCTCTTTTATCATTCGTGCAATGATGCCGCTTGGCGTATTAATAAGTGGAGTTCTAAGTGAAGTATGGGGAATCCGACCTTTGTACATTTTAATTGGAACATTAATTGCTATTATTTCCCTACTAGGAATGCTACTACCATATTTTGCGTTTATAGATAACGTGAATACTGAGGAAAAGCTTGCTTCCTAAATTCCGATAAAAAAGACTAGGAAACGCTGATAGTGATTTTCCTAGTCTTTTCCCTTTAATACTTTTTCAACAAAATCGCAGAATTATGACCGCCAAACCCAAAGGAATTGGATAAACCAATAGATAAGGAAGCTTTTCTTGCTCCTTCTGGGACATAGTCTAAATCACAGTCAGAATCTGGAGTTTTTAAATTAATAGTTGGTGGAATAATACCTTCTCGCAAACTCTTAACTAAGGCGATTGCCTCCGCTCCACCCGCGGCACCAAGCATATGACCAAGCATCGATTTGTTCGCGGTTACTGGTATTTTATAAGCTTCCGCTTCAAATAATTTCTTAATAGCTAATGTTTCCGATAAATCGCCTACTGGTGTACTAGTCGCATGAGCACTAATTACATCCACATCAGAAGGGGAGACATTTGCTTTTGCTAATGCATTTTTCATGGCGAGATATGCGCCTCTTCCTTCTGGATGGGTTGCAACCATATGATGAGCGTCAGAGCTCGCTCCATAGCCAATAATTTCAGCTAATATCTTAGCATTTCTCTTAAGGGCATGTTCCAAGTCTTCAACGACCAAGATTGCCGCACCTTCACTCATTACAAATCCATCTCGATTTCTATCAAAAGGTCTGCTTGCTAATGTGGGTTCCTCATTATTAGTAGATAAGGCCCTTGCATTACCAAAGCTAGCTAAGGATAAATTTGTAATAGCTGCTTCCGCTCCACCGGCAAACATCACGTCTGCATCACCATTTCGAATGGTGTGAAAAGCTTCCCCAATCGAGGTATTTCCAATGGAACAAGCTGTTACAGGAGAAAGGGAAGGACCTTGGGCTCCGAATCTAATACTAATTTGTGCCGCAGCAGCGTTTGAAATCATCATCGGCACTAAATTAGGACTTACTCGATTAGGCCCTCGTTGATTTAATGTATTTACATTATCAATAAGGGTGGTTAAACCGCCAATCCCTGAACCTACATAGACACCTAGCCGCTCTTTGTCTACTTTATTTAAGTCTAGCTGAGAGTTAGATAAAGCTTCATCTGCTGCTGCTAATGCAAACTGGCTAAATCGGTCAAGCTTCTTCGCTTCCTTTGTACCCCATCTTTCTTCTGGATGAAAGTCCGTTACAACTCCAGCTATTCTTGTTTTTAATGAAGAGGCATCTAAATGCTCGATCATACTGATTCCAGATATTCCATTTAAAAGGTTCTGCCAATAATCATCTACATTGTTTCCTAACGGTGAAATGATTCCCATTCCAGTGATAACGACTCTTTTCACAAATTTTCCCCCATTCCTTTTTTATTTATTGTATGCTTTTTTTATCCTATTACAAGTTGTAGTTTATACTAGTATAATTAATACTAGGTTAAAAAGGAGAATGTATATGAATAGAGACATCCGATTAGAAGCGCTATCCGATTTTCTAAAAACAAAACGGTCAAAAATACAGCCACAAATGGTTGGACTTCCTGCTGGTAGTAGAAGAAGAACGGCAGGACTTCGTCGCGAGGAAGTAGCACAATTAGCTGGTGTAAGCACTACATGGTATACCTGGCTAGAGCAAGGTAGAGACATTAAAGTATCTATTTCAGTTTTAGACGCTGTTGCAGATGCGCTCCAATTGAGTTTAGATGAGAGAAAATATGTGTACGGATTAGCTTTTGAAGAAGGTGGTTCCTTCTTTCCAAAAGGAGAGGAAGAGGAAATGATTACGCCATCCTTGGAGAAAATTTTAAAAGAGCTTCGTTACTGTCCTTCGATTATTACCGATCGACGCTCCTTTATTGTAGGATGGAATGAAGCTGCTAAACAAGTATTCTTGGATTTTGAAAAAATTCCACTTGAAAAAAGAAATCTAATTGAACTGGTTTTTTCAAGAAAAGAGCTAAGAGCATTAGCTGTTAATTGGGAAGACTTTGTCAAAGGATTTCTCTCTATCTTTCGCACTTATTTAGGGCAGTATATGGCAGATGAGTGGTATGGAGAATTTATTGAAGAGATGAAAAAGAACTATCCGGATTTTAATAAAATGTGGAATGAAAGTGAAGTAAGTTCTGCGCCTGAAGTATTAATTGAATTTCGTCACTCCAAGGCTGGGAAAATGATTTATAATTTAACTTCTTTGCAAGTTCATGGCCGAAATGATTTAAGATGTAGCATTTATACGCCTGTTGATGGGACTGGTACAGAAGAGAAGATTAAGCATTTGATGAAATAGTTTAGAATAATAAAGGGACACAGCAGTGGTTGTGTCCCTAATGTTCCAATCAATTAATAAGCTGTCTAATTCCCTCTACAATAGGAGTTTCCGAACGTCCAAGCAATTTCTCAAAGTCTTTGCTTTCTATTTCTAGGGAACCTTCGCGAATATCCTTTTGGATAGCCACAAGCATAGGAACGATAAAGTCTGGTACGCCAGCTTTAGTCATTATTTCAGCATAAGTTGTGTCATCAACCTGTTGAACGGGTACTTCTTTTCCAATCACTGTGCTAACAGCAGCAGCGATATCTTCCTGAGATAATAGTTTGCCAGACAGCTCATAAATCGTATTCTCATGTCCTTCTCCTGCTAGTACTTCTGCTGCTGCTTCTGCATAGTCTTGTTGTAAAGCCCAGCCGACTTTTCCCTCTCCAGCAGAGGTAATCCATGGTGCTCCCGCTTGAACACCTTGAATAGTAGAAAGTTCATTTTCAAGGTACCAGTTGTTACGCAAGAAAGAATAGGGGATGCCTGTTTGAAGAATAGCTTCTTCTGTTGCTTTGTGAACTTCAGCAAGGAAATTTGTGCTTTCTTGTGCATTTGCAATACTTGTATATGCGATAAACGAAACACCAGCATTTTTGGCTGCTGCGACTGCGTTACTGTGTTGACGAATTCTTGTTTCCGTGTCTCCATCTGCTGAAATAATCAATAATCGATTAATTCCTTTAAAGGCTGTTTCCAATGTTTCTGGCTTATCGAAATCTCCCTCGCGAACATCTACACCTTTTACACGTAAATCTTCTGCTTTTTCAGGATGACGAACACTGACTGCAAGCTGGTCAGCAGAAACTTTTGATAGTAAAACATTCACGATTTTAGAGCCGAGTTTACCAGTAGCACCTGTTACTAATAGTTTCATTTTATATTTCCTCCCATTCATTTTCTTATTTCATTATAACCAAATGTTTCTGACAAGATGTGTTGTTGTATATTCAATATAGGTATATAGTATATTCATAGTTAGAAAAATAAAAGTAGTTATTTTTTAATAACATAGTCACATAAATAGTACCATGGGAAAGGAGATAGATCAGATGGCTCGTTATTTTGTTCAAGGAACACCTGACTCGAGTGAAGAGGAAGGGTTCTGTCCTGTTACTTATACGCAAAATTTAACAGCGGGAAGATGGAAAATTATTATCTTATGGCATTTAAGTCAAGGAACAAAACGCTTTAATGAACTACAAAGGCTGTTACCAGGCATTTCAAAAGGAATTTTAACAAGACAGCTAAGGGAATTGGAAGCAGATCAAATGGTACATCGAGAAGTATATAAAGAAGTGCCGCCTAAAGTGGAGTATTCTTTAACAGAAAAGGGAGTAAGCTTTATCCCCATTCTTGATTTAATGGGGGAGTGGGGGAAGAAGCATTATAAGGACTAAAGAAAGATGGGGACAATTGATTGTCCCCATAAGCTTTACAATACTTTATTCAAGAAATCTTTCGTACGCTCATTTTGTGGGTTTCCAAAGATCTCTTGTGGTGTACCTTCTTCGACAATGTATCCATTATCCATGAAGATTACACGGTCCGCCACTTCTCTAGCGAAGCCCATCTCATGTGTAACGATAACCATGGTCATTCCTTCTTGTGCCAATTGTTTTATAACATTCAATACTTCTCCGACCATTTCCGGATCTAAGGCACTTGTTGGTTCATCGAATAGCATAATATCAGGATTCATGGCAAGGGCACGTGCGATTGCGACCCTTTGCTTTTGGCCACCAGATAATTTAGCTGGATTTTCGTTCGCCTTTTCTTTCAAACCAACTCGATCTAAAAGTGCTAATGCTTTTTCTTTCGCTTGCTGTGGCGTTGCTTTCTTTAAATCAACTGGTGCTAGCGTGATATTTTCTAATACCGTTAAGTGTGGAAAAAGATTAAAGTGCTGGAACACCATTCCAATATTTTCTCTAATTTTATTTATGTCATTTTTTTTATCGGTTAATTTAAAGTCATTTACTACTACTTCTCCACTTGTTACTTCTTCTAACATATTTAAACAGCGCAGAAGGGTACTTTTACCAGATCCAGAAGGACCGATTAAGCAAACAACTTCGCCTTCTGTTACCTGTAAATCAATTGATTTCAATACTTCGAGACTACCATATGATTTTTTCAGATTCGTCACTTTAAGCTTGGCCATTTTTTATCCTTCTTTCTAATACATTTGATACTTTTGTTAGAATCATAATGACAATAAAGTACATAATGCCGACAATTAGCCACATTTGGAATGATTCTAAGTTTCTTGCAATAATAATTTTTCCGCTTTGTGTCAATTCATTGATACCGATAATCGAAAGAATAGACGTATCTTTCAAGGTGATAACAAACTGGTTAATAAATGCTGGAATCATTAATTGAATCGCCTGTGGAAGGACGACTTTTCTCATTGCTTTTCCATAAGGAAGTCCCAGACTACGTGCAGCTTCCATTTGTCCTTTATCAACCGATTGAATTCCTCCGCGGACAATCTCAGCCATGTAAGCACCAGCATTTAAACTTAGGGTAATAAGACCGGCAGCAACAGCTGAAATACGAAAATCAAGAGCTGCTGGTATTCCAAAATAAATAAAGAATGCTTGAACGATTAATGGTGTTCCTCGGAATATATCGATGTAAATAATAGCGATTGTGTTTAACACTTTATTTTTTGCAATACGTAATAATCCGAAAATAATCCCAAGTACGGTTGCAATTAACAGAGAAATAACGGTTAAGATCAATGTCATTTTTAAACCAGATAGCAAGCTTGGGAAACTTTCTTTCAATAGACCGAAAAAGCCGCTTCCTTCTTCCACATCTGAGCCAGTTTCTAAGTATTTATCTAATATTCTTTGATATTCACCTGACGCCTTTAAATTAGCCAAACCAGTGTTAAACATCTCAAGAAGCTCTGTGTTTTGTCCTTTTGAGACAGCAAAACCATATGATGCTCCTGCTTCTTTATCTGTGACAATTTTTAATCCATTTCCTTGCTTGATTCCATATGCTAATACAGGATAATCATCAAATACAGCAACGGAATTTCCTGTTCTTACTTCTTCGTACATATTAGCAGAATCGTCAAAAGTCACGATTGAAAATCCGTATTCGTCTTTGATGCTCTCTGCAAAGCTAGCACCTTCTGTTCCTGTTTTCACAGCAACTTTTTGACCTTTTAAATCTTCATAAGAGGAGATGGTCTCATTATCACTATCAACCGCCATAATGATACCTGAATCAAAATAAGGATCAGAGAAATCAAACTTCTTTTGTCTTTCCTCTGTAATACTCATTCCGGCAATAACAGCATCTACTTGGTTTGATTCAAGCGCTTGAACAGCAGCGTTAAATCCAAGTGGCTTCATTTCATATTGGAAGCCTTGGTCTTTTGCAATAGCAGCGATTAAGTCCATATCAATTCCAACGAAATCACCATTTACATCCTGAAATTCAAATGGTGCAAATGTAATATCTGTTGCAATCTGATATACTTTCTCCTTTGCTTCTGCTTTTGTTATGGGAGAAATAATACTCAATATAGTTAAGATAACTACAAAGAATAAAATAAATTTAGACATTCTCTTTTGCTTCATTCGTGTAACTCCTTTTCGCATTATTCTTGATGTTGATAAGTTTTGGATATCTTATGTTAGATTATCTAACAAAAACATAATTAAAATAATACTAAACAATCGTGATATTGTACAGATAGGAATATAAAGTGAAATTTTTCCATATTTTTTGTCAGAAATGGATTACATTACAGAAAGTATGTTATACTACAGTTACTTACAACGAAAGGGATGATGGGTGAACGATGAAGAACTAATCTTATTTTTCAACAATTTGAATGAAAAAATTTCAAATTAACCAAAAATAGGATTAGTCTGCCCATTTTCATATAACGCTTTTCTGTGTATATCTCTAATGGTATGCGCACAATTAGTGGTCGATATGCACGGTTTTTTTGTATATGATCATGATTGGGAACGAGCGGATAATTAGGTACGGCTAATCCTTCCAAGGAAAATTGGGAGGATTTTTTTTCTCCCTTCATAGAAAGGGTTTGATCGGATGACAGAACTATTTAAATTAGTGAATATCAGTTATGAAGTGTTGGATGCAACCATTTTTGAAAAAATAAATGCAAGTGTACGGCAGGGAGAGGTTATTGGGATTATTGGCAAGAATGGTGCAGGCAAATCAACATTATTGCAATTAATAAATCAAGATATAGCTCCTACAAATGGGCATTTGAAGTGGATAAAGGAAAATTTGGTTATTAGAATGGTTGAGCAAGAAACAGAAAACTATGACCTAGCGGAAGAAAATTCAACTGAAATGAAGCTGTTGGAAAAATGGCAAGTGCCAACAAATGATTTTCAGAATATGAGCGGTGGGGAAAAGTTAAAAGCTCGGCTTGCTAGAGGTTTTGCTGTTGAAGCAGACATACTGCTTTTAGATGAACCAACCAATCATTTAGATGAGCGAAGTATGAAACTCCTTCAACAGCAAATCAAAAAATATAAGGGTACCATTCTCCTTGTCTCTCATGATCGTTATTTTCTAGATAGTGTAACCACAAAGATTTGGTCTATTGAAAGTAGGAAGCTTATTGAACATAAAGGAAACTATTCCAGTTATATGGAAGCGCGCGAACAGAAAAGGTTAACCCAGCAGAGGGAATATGATAAACAACAAAAGAAGATTAAACAAGTCGAAGGACAAATGAAAGAGATTACCTCTTGGGCGCAAAAGGCACATGCGCAATCAACCAAACAAGAGTTTCCAAAGGAATATTATCGGGCAAAGGCGAAACGAATGGATGCTCAAGTGAAATCGAAGCAAAAACGATTGGAAAAGGAACTGGAAAGAAATAAAGTGGAGCGTGTAGAAGAAGAGTATACGGTATCTTTTTCGATTGAAGCGAATAAAAAGAAAGGAAAACGCTTTTTGGAGATTAAGGATTTATCGAAGAAATTTGGCTCTCGCGTTTTGTTTGAAAAAGGGAATATTACGATTCAATATGGCGAGAAGGTTGCTATTATAGGTCCGAATGGAAGCGGGAAGACAACCTTATTAAACATTATTTTAGGAAAAGAAAAAGCAGACGGGGAAGCCTGGATTTCTCCTACGGCCAATATGGGGTATTTAACACAGGAAGTATTTGATCTCCCTTTAGAGGAAACACCAGAACAGCTATTTTTTACTGAGACGTTTGCTGCAAGGGGAAAAGTACAAACGTTAATGAAACATCTAGGGTTTATGCCGTCCCAATGGAAGGAACCGATAAAAAATATGAGCATGGGGGAACGGGTAAAGTGTAAGTTAATGGCATATATTTTAGAAGAAAAAGACGTGCTTATTCTGGATGAACCAACGAACCATCTTGACTTGCCATCCCGTGAACAATTAGAAGAAACGTTATCGCAATATAATGGGACTCTTCTAATCGTTTCCCATGACCGCTATTTTTTGGAGAAAACAACAACAAGCAAAATAGTTTTAGCAGAAGGATTCTTAAAGAGGCAATGGACAGAATCGGAGAAGCAGGAAAGGGACAATAAAGAGGAACTGCGTTTAAAGCTAGAAACAGAAAGACAAGAAGTTCTAGGAAAATTAAGCTTTATGACACCAAAGGATAAAAAATATGCAGAATTAGATAGAAAGTTTCTGGATTTGACGAAGCGAATGAAGGAGTTGGAGTAGTGGGACGTGGGGCCGGGTTCCTTGTCCCACTCAATTTACAAAATAATAAATTGCTGTAGCTATTGCTAATGACACAATCCCAATCAAACCAACTACTATGGAAATCTTTGTGTTTAATGCGCGATCTTCTTTTGTTTCTGTGAAATAATGGTTTCTATGTTGCCGTCCATCGGGCCATGCGCCTACCATAGTTACAGCGATAAAAATCGCGATAATCCCAATGACTAAAAAAAATGTAAACATAGTTATTCCTCCTTTTCCAATGAAGCACCTTTTTCTTTTGTAAAATATACGTTTTGTCCTCCCTAAAAGTTACAGAAATATAAGATTATTTGTGTTTTAATAAAAAGAAAGAGGAGGAATAGGCATGAGAGTACCTGTTAAGCTACAAAAGGGGGATGAAATTAGAGTAATCGCTCCTAGTCGAAGTGCAAAAATTTTATCGGAAGAGGGAATTGTGCAAGCAAAGAAAAGATTAGAGGATTTTGGATTTGTTGTTACGTTTGGTAAGTATATTTTTGAATCCGACTTACAGTTTTCCACGACAATAGAACATCGAATAGAAGATATTCATGATGCTTTTCGGGATAAAAAGGTGAAAGGGATTTTAACTGTAATTGGTGGATTTAACAGTAATGAGCTATTGCCTTATTTGGATTATGAATTAATAAAAAACAATCCAAAGATACTTTGTGGGTATAGTGATATTACTGCTTTAGCAACAGCCATCACAACAAAGGCTGATTTTATTACATATTCAGGACCGCACTTTTCTAGCTTTCAAATGGATAAGTTACAGGAATACCAAACGGAATATTTCCAGAAATGCTTGATGGAATCACAGAAATTTATGGTTGAGCCTTCTGATGTATGGACAGATGATGCATGGTATTTGGATCAAGAAAATCGTAACTATGAACCTGGTGGCTGGGAAGTATACCAAGAGGGTAGGGCAAAAGGGCAAGTGTTTGGCGGTAATCTATGTACCTTAAATTTACTGCAGGGAACAGAATATATGCCAAATCTGAAAGACAGCCTTCTGTTTGTAGAAGATGATGAATTAACCATTCCAGAAACGTTTGCAAGAGACTTAACTTCTTTATTACAGACTGCTGGCTCCATAAAAGCGCTAGTAATTGGGAGATTTCAAAAAGCTTCTAAGATGTCAGAGGAGCAGCTTCTATTTATTCTGGATAAACATCCTCTTTTGAAAAAAATCCCTGTTCTCTATAATGTTGATTTTGGACATATTCAACCATTCTTTACTTTTCCAATTGGAGGAGAAGTAGAGATTGATACGATGACACATGGAATAAAGATGACTACTTTTTAAACAATCCAGAGGAGGAATCGACTTGGAGCTTAAAGAAAAAATAAAAAATCTGCCAACATCTCCAGGGGTGTATTTGATGAAAGACTCCTCTGGTCACATCATTTATGTTGGCAAATCAAAAAAATTAAAAAATAGAGTTTCTTCCTATTTCCAGCATTCGAAAAATCGGTTTGGCAAATGGGAGAAGCTTGTAAAGCATATAAAGGATTTCGACTTTATCCTAACAGATACGGAATTTGAGGCATTGATGCTGGAATGTAAGTTAATAAAGGAAATTCAACCTATGTACAATAGAATGATGAAAACAACAAAGGCTTATAACTACATCGTTTTTCGATGGCAGAAGGGAAACTATCATATGGAGATCGCCAATGAGTTAGATAAGGACGATGTTCATTATTACTTTGGTCCCTTCACTAGTAAAGGAACAGTAGAAAATGTGATAAATGGAATAAAAGCATTTTATAAAATAAATTGCTCCCAAGAGAAGTGGAGTCAAAGTCCGTGCTTGAATTATTCCATCGGAAAGTGTATGGGGATTTGTTTTGATCCAATAGCCAAAGAAGCTCACCAACAAATTATTCATCGGCTTATCGCTTTATTTAATAAAAAGGATAATGGTGTACTAGAAGAGATGTCCACAAAAATGATTGAAGCCTCCAGTAATGTTGAGTTTGAGAAGGCAGCAGAAATTAGAGATACGATTACGAAAATAAATACGATTTTGCAAACAGAATCAGTAGTAAGTTTTATGGTGGATAATCATCTAATAATGGCAGTAGAATCCTTAGCTGACTATCGAATAAAGCTTTTTCTTATTAGACGAAATAAAATTATTTATCAACAAATATATGAAGTCAATCAGGTAGATATTCAAGAAGTGAAGAGAAGGATAGAATCCCTTTCTGTACCCAACCAACATATCAGTGCTTTGGGAAAAGAGGAAATAGATGAAGCGTATATTATTTATAAATATTTAAACAGCGACAATTGTACGTATACTGTTATAGAGGATGATCGAGTAAGTAGCACTGAATGTGATTATTTGGAAGATGTTCTTAGGAGAATCCTTCCGATTCCTATCCAAAATTAGAGGAGAAAATAAATATGCTGTCAAAAGAGCAAATTGCAGAAATAAAATCACTTAAAGAAATTTGTGAGCAAGAGGAAGGATATGAGTTAAAGCTTAACTTCGATATGCTAGAAAACCGAAATGGAGAAAATAAAGAGGACTTTTTCCATAATGAAGACGGCAAACTAGTTGGATTTTTAGGAAGCTACTATTTTGGAAGAAAAGTAGAGTTTTGTGGCATGGTTCATCCACAGTATCGAAGAAAAGGGATTTTTACAGCATTACTGGCGGAAGGTCTAGAGGAGGCAAGAAGGAGAGGGGCGACGAGCATATTATTGAATGCTCCTGCTACATCCCAGAGTGCGAAAGCATTTTTAGAGAAAATTCCTTGTTCCTATACCTTTTCGGAGCATCAAATGAAATGGCAGAAGGCAAACATAATCGAGGACACAGCGATTAAGTTAAGACCCTATGATTATGTTCATGACAAAGAAGTAGAAATCCAGCTTGATGCCCTAGGATTTGGAATGGTGGAAGAGGATGTCAGAGCATATGTAGAAACAATAAGGGAACTGGATGATGATCACCGTATGATTATTGAGGTGGATGGAAAAATAGCAGGGAAAATCAGAGTTTCTGAAATGAATGGAGAAGCATGGATTTATGGTTTTGTGGTATTTCCAGAGTTCCGCGGGCAAGGAATTGGCAGAAGGGCATTATCGAAAGTAGTAAAACAAGAAGAGCAAAAAGGCTTGCCGATTTTTTTAGAAGTAGAAGCCAAAAATGCTCGTGCGCTTAAGCTTTACGAGTCTTGTGGATTTCGAAGCTATCATTCTCAGGATTATTACGAAATTAAGTAACTGTCAAAAAAAGTAGGTAACCTAGAAAATAGGTACCTACTTAGCATGTTAGGTTAAAGGAAGGGTAGTAATACAAGTGTTATCATCTTTAAAAGTAGCAAATTCGGTCTTAGCTGTCTTGCCATTATAAGAGATAGTCATTTTAAAATCCTTGTTGCGAGGAAGCCATACATCGATAAAACCATTTGCTTGGGATGTTATCTGTTCATCCACATAAACCTTTCCATCTTGATCTTCAATATATACAGCAAATTCCTTATAAGCCAATTCTCCGCGGCAACCTGCTAGATTATGGATTGCGCAAGGGTGTGTATCAATTAAGTAAGGAGCAAATGATACGAAAAATTCACCTTTAGGCAACTGATAGATAAGTTCCTCGTTTTCAGGCGTGCTTACTGTTAGTGTATCGGAGCTAATCGAAGCAGAAACGGCTGATATTTTGCCAGTACTATAATCATGGACGAGTTGTTTAACATCTCCACTTTCCATTTTTTCATAGCGATTATTTTGATTGATTAATAAATAGATAGTTATGGCAAATACTATTGTAATGAATATTGGGATGATAAGTTTATTTTTTTTCATCTTAATCGCATTCTCCCTTTTTAGTTTGATTGCTTATTTATTAAGATATCAAACTAAACCGCAAAAAAGAGGAAAGAGAAATGGAGATTTTGTGAATTTTTCAAATTAAATAGGAAGTGATATTTTTGCTAGTTATGTAAGAAAATGTGAAAAAAGTCCTTCCTATCTCTTGTGCATCTGACTATTTTCCTATAAAATTTGTAATAGAAGCTAGAAAAAGGAAAAAATGTAATGCAATAATTCATTAAATATATTAAGGTGTTAAAGGCAAATTCATCGAAAGGTGAAGACGCAAAGCTATAGGGACTAAGATCTTGGAGATTAAGTCAGCCAGTTACCGATTTATCTTTATAAACGGAAGGCTAATCGGAAGAAGATTAGTTTTTTTCTGTATTTAGATCGTTGTAATATGCCGATGATAGTCTCACAAATTTAAGGTGAGGATGAAGATGGGGATTTTCTATTTTTTTTGCGGGATAATATTTGGTATTTTCTTTTGGAAGGTAAATGCCAAACGAAAACATAATAGCTGGAAAGTGAAAATGGAAAGGGAAGATATTATGTTTCGCTTAGTGGAAAGCTCGAAGGATATTGTTTACAGATATGAAGTAAGACCGCAAATGAGACATTCGTATATTAGTCCATCCACCGATTATATTTTAGGAGAGGGAATGGTTAAGGAATTCTATCGAAATCCCCATGCTCCTTTAGAATTAATCCATCCAGATGATTATCATATTATGTACAAAAAACTCATTGGAAAGATAGATTATAGTGAGCCATTGATCCAACGTATGAGATGTGTAGACGGTAATTATAAGTGGTTTGAGGAATATGCCACCCCTATTTATGAACTAGGGAATCTAGTAGCTATACATGGAATTATTCGCAATATTGATGAGAAAGTGCGACTGCGACAAAATTTAGAGTATCAACTGATTCATGATGCACTGACAGAGGTACATAATCGATTTTATTTTGAACAAAAGATGGAAGAATTTGATACAAAAATA
The DNA here is from genome assembly GCF_976954375.1 of Niallia sp. Marseille-Q9988. NCBI lineage: Bacteria > Bacillati > Bacillota > Bacilli > Caryophanales > Bacillaceae > Niallia > Niallia sp. Marseille-Q9988. Next base: position 229,086 of record NZ_CDRJSZ010000003.1, read on the forward strand.
GATGAGGCAATCGCTATTATTTTATGTGATTTAGACGAACTAAAGCAGGTAAATGATAAATATGGGCATAAACAAGGTGACGATCTAATCAAAGAAGCTGGAAAAATACTAAACACTTTTTCTTCCCCGTATATAACGGTCTCAAGGATCGGTGGGGACGAGTTTGTCCTACTAATACAAGGAATGGGAAAGGAAGAAATAGAAGAGTTGTACAAACGTATGTCCATGGAATTAAGCGGCGATGAGGAAAGGGATACGGATACTACTGTAAAAATGTCTATAGGCTATGCATTTGTTTCAAGCTCCCTTGGAAAAATGACTGCGTTATTTACAGAAGCAGATGATAATATGTACCAAAATAAAATGAAGAAAAAGAAAAATACCATACCTTACGGAAATAGAGTGATTGTAAAGTAACTGGTTGGATAGCTAGTATATTGGTTGAAAGAACGGCCTTCATTAGTCGAATGAGGGCTATTTTTTTTACCACTATAAAAGATGAAGTGCTCCACTTTTGAAATATCCTTACCCTCAAGCATTGCTAAGCCAAATAAAATCCTTTTACCACCCCTATATTAAAAAAATACAGATGATATTAAAAGAGTACTATTGTTAACGCTTACAAAAAGGCGTTTTTTCTCATACAATTTTAACTGTAAAGAAAGGAAAGAACCAAATTCAAAGGGGGAAAAAATCAATGAAAAGATGGAAATCCATATCCTTATTACTTGTAGTAGTGCTAATTGCTGCTCTGATGGGAGCTTGCAACAGCACAGGTGGAAGCAGCAATAAAATTAGTGTGGGAATTGTCTTGCCAACGAAAGATGAGCCACGCTGGGTACAGGATGAACAGCGTTTTAAAGATGCCTTAAAAGACTCTGAATATACGACTGAAATTTTATTCAGCCAAGGTTCTTCTGCGAAGGAAAAGGAAAATGTGGAAACGTTAATTAATAAAGGAATTGAAGTACTTATTATAACTCCACAAGATGGAGCGGCAGCAGCGGCAGCTGTTGAGGCTGCTAAAAAAGATGGCATTAAAGTTATTTCATACGACCGTTTGGTTACAGATACTGATGCAGTTGATTACTATGTCACTTTTGATAGTGTGGCAGTTGGTGCTGCACAAGGGCAATATTTGATTGAGCATTCAGAAGGAAAGGATGTCCCTTTGTATCTATATGCAGGAGCTGCATCAGATAACAATGCCTTTTTATTCTTTGAGGGAGCATGGAATGTACTTCAACCAAAAATTGCGGATGGAACATTCAAAATTGCTAACTCAAGTGAAGCAGAAAAGTTAAAAGATAAGCAAGAGCTTAGTCGTGATGAAATGAGTAAAATCTTAGGCCAGGTTACAACAAACTGGGATCCAAACGAAGCGAAAAATAAAGCACAAACTCATTTAACAGCGGTAGGAACAGACATGAAGGGCGATGTTGCTGTCTTAGCGCCTAATGATGGAACTGCCCGCGCAATTGCTGATGTTTTCGCTTCTGATGGAGATATTTCTAGTTATACCGTGACAGGACAAGATGCAGAAAAGGCATCTATTCAATATGTGATTGATGGAAAGCAATCCATGACCGTATTTAAAGATGTTCGTACCTTAGTAACGGACGCAATGGGGATTGCTGTTGATATCTTAGATGGAAAATCACCAGAAACTACAGGTTCTTATGATAATGGAGCGATTGAAGTAAGTGCGAAGCAAACAAATGTCATTGTTGTAGATCAAGATAATGTCCAAACAGAATTAATTGACTCAGGCTATTATGAAGCAAGTGAATTTACAGGATTAAAGTAATTTTATAGAAGGGACTTCCAAAAAAAAATGTTCGGCCTCCATTGGCTATATCGATTGCTTTTGGTGATTGATATATCAAGGGAGGTCGGCCCTTTCATCCATTCCCTTGTCAGCTTTTAAAGGAGGAAGAAAATGAGTGAATATATTCTTGAAATGAATGGGATCACAAAAGAATTTACAGGAGTTAAGGCGTTAAGCAATGTGAATTTCAAGGTTAATAAAGGAGAGATTCATTGTTTAATAGGAGAAAATGGAGCTGGTAAATCGACTTTGATGAAAGTGTTGAGTGGAGTCCATCCATATGGAACGTATGAGGGGGATATTGTCTTTGAAGATGAAATTCAACAGTTTCATAAAATTAGTGACAGTGTGAAAACAGGGATTGTCATTATTTATCAAGAGCTTGCTTTATTTCCTGATTTATCAGTGTATGAAAATATTTTCGCTGGCAATGAAGTGAAGCAAGGTGGAGTAATCAATTGGAACCAAACGATTGTAGAGTCAAAGAAATTACTAGAAAAAGTAAAACTGGATGTTGCTCCAGACACACTTGTAAAAGATTTAAGTGTCGGGAAAAGACAGCTAATTGAAATTGCCAAGGCATTAAGTAAAGATGTAAAGCTTCTTATCTTAGATGAACCGACAGCTGCATTAAATGAAGATGATAGTGAAAATCTTCTTCGCTTGTTAAAGGAACTAAAGCATCAGGGGATTACTTGTATTATGATTTCCCACAAGCTAAAGGAAGTTATCTCGATAGCAGATAAAGCGACTGTCCTTCGAGATGGCCAAACAATTTGTACCCTAGAAGCTGCTAAAGGAGAAATTACAGAGAATTTTATTATTAAAAACATGGTTGGTCGAGAAATAGAGGATATTTATCCAAAACGAAATAAGAAAGAAAAAGGAACCCCTATTTTAGAGCTGAAAAATTGGAGTGCCTTTGATCCTCAATTAGGGAGAGATGTGGTAAAGAATATTAACCTCCATGTGAAAAAAGGGGAAATAGTTGGGATAGCAGGCTTAATGGGGTCAGGACGAACGGAGCTTGCATTAAGTATATTTGGAAATGCAAAATCGTATAAGATTCAGGGTCAAATGTATTTGAATGGGGAACCGCAAAAATTTAAACATACGAGTGATGCTATTCAAGCGGGAATAGCGTATGTAACAGAAGATCGTAAAGGAGACGGATTATTCTTGCTGCAAGATATTAAGAGTAATATCTCCGCTGCTAATTTGAAAGGAATTGCGCAAAAAGGAGTCATTAATGAAAATGAGGAAATTAAGGTTGCTGACTCCTATAAAAAGTCGCTTCATATAAAAGCTTCATCACTTGAACAGTTCGCAGGTAATTTAAGTGGAGGAAATCAGCAGAAAGTCTCACTTGGAAAGTGGCTCTTTGTTGCCCCAAAACTATTAATCTTAGATGAACCAACCCGTGGCATTGATGTTGGTGCTAAATTTGAAATTTATACTGTTATGAATAAGCTGATTGAAGAAGGATTAAGCATCATCATGATTTCTTCTGAGCTAGGAGAGGTGCTTGGCATGAGCGACCGAGTGTATGTCATGGCGCAAACAGAATTAAAAGGTGAATTGTCTATAGAAGAAGCGAATCAAGAAAACATTATGCAACTGGCAACACAATAGGGAGGGTGGAAGGATTATGTATCAAGAAGCAAAAGCACTTATTCGAGCGAATATTCGTGATTATGGAATGTATATCGCTTTGTTTGTTATTATTCTTACGTTTACGATTATGACAGACGGACTATTTATCTCTTCGCGAAATATAAGTAATTTACTAGACTCAGCAGGATATATAGCCGTGCTTGCAGTTGCGATGACATTGATTATAGTTATTCGTCATATCGATTTATCTGTTGGATATGTTGCGGGATTTCTCGGGGCGATTGCCGCAATCCTACTGACACAGGCAGGCGTATCTGTATATATTTCCATCCCCATCATTCTCATTCTAGGAATTGTAGTAGGATTATTTAATGGGCTGTTAGTAGCACAAGTAGGCATACCATCCTTTGTGGCTACTTTAGCAGGAATGCTGATTTTTCGGGGGGCTTTATTGCAAGTAACGGAAAAAACAGGAACTATTATTATTCAAAATGATGCATTTAATGCAATTGGCAATGGATATATTCCATCCATGTTTGAAGTAAATGGACTGCATTTTTTATCCTTATTGGTAGGGTTAATAGGGATTCTGCTCTATATTTATAGCGAAATAACAAATAGAAGGAACAAATTAAACTATCAATTCGATGTATTGTCTAAACCGATGTTTATTTTAAAATTAGCATTTGTTTCAATCATTATTGCTTATATTACATGGATTCTTGCTGGATATAATGGATTCTCTTGGACCGTTATTGTAATGCTTGCAGTTGTTTTTGTGTATCATTTCTTGACTACGAAAACAGTACTTGGAAGACATATTTATGCAGTCGGAAGCAATCCAGAAGCTGCTCACCTTAGTGGGATTAATGTCAAAAAAATTACTTATATTGTTTTTGGATCCATGGGAATGATGGCAGCATTATCCGGTATTTTATTCACGGCTCGTCTTCAATCAGCAACCACAACAGCCGGAACTCTATTCGAATTAGATGCCATCGCTGCAGCCTATGTAGGGGGAGTTTCAGCTGCTGGAGGAGTTGGAAAAGTAACAGGTGCTATTATTGGTGCAATCGTTATGGCATCACTTTCAAGTGGGATGAACTTACTAGGTGTTGGAATATCTTATCAATATATGATTAGAGGCGGAGTTTTAGCAGGTGCGGTTATATTTGATGTAATGACGAGAAAGTCAAAATAAACTAGAAGGAGAGACAGCGGTCTCTCCTCTTTTCCGCTTTTTCACTAGGACAAGCCTATGCCACGTTTTTCACTAATCCCTTTTTTGCTGTTATTTCCCACTAGATAAATGATATTACTTTTCCCAGAAAAGATAACTATTGAACAATCTACAAAGGATGCTATGATGAGTTTGTGGGATACAATTAATGGAAGGAGACTGATCTTTTGCGAAAAACAATTATGGTTATATTTTTAACGGTCATCCTAATTCTTTGTTATTTTACATTTGATGCAGCAAAAAATGTTTTTCGTGCGGATTGGCAATTCCCCTCTGATGATAGGATGAACAATCAAGATCAGCAGCGTCTTGTCTTAATCACTCAGGAAAGAGATACTCCTTTTTGGGATAAAGTAGCAAAGGGTGCGAAGAAGCAGGCGGAAATTGAAGAAGTTAGTCTTGAAGTTTGGGGGAGCTATAGCCATAATCAGGAAGATTTTCTGAAAAACGTCGAAATAGCGATTCAATCGAAAGTAGATGGAATTATTGTTCAGGGGTTAGATACGGATGAGTTTAAGAATTTGACAAAAATAAAAGCCTCCTTTTATGGAGTTCCTATCATTACTGTTGCCAATGATGTTCCGATAGCTGACAGTTTGCGAAGAACTTATGTAGGGTCCGATCAATTTTCAGCTGGAAAAATGATTGCAGAGCAACTAGTAAGGGATATGGGATCAAAGGGGAAGGTTGTTCTCATGCTTGAATCCCAGGAGGAATATTTTCAAAAACAACGATTGAAAGGCATAGAGGAGATACTTAAACAATATAAAGATATTAATGTTGTGTATGCAAAAACAATTGATACAACGAAAGAGCAAGTAGTTGTGACAACACAGGATATTTTAAATAAGGAACCTGATACGAATGCGTTCATTGCTATTAATGCAAATGTTTTGGGAACTTTGGTTAAAGAAATTAGTAAGCGTTACCAAATAGATCCTTATTATATATATTCCTTTGATGATGGACCGGAATCCATCTCCCTATTAGAAGAGGGAACCTTAGATGCCATGGTAGAGCAAACTCCTGAAGCAATGGGAGAACAGAGTGTCCAGTTAATGATGGAATGGCTGAACGGTGAAAAAGTTCCGTTAGATAAAAATGGCTATCTTACAGATATAAAGATACAAAAGGCGGAAAATACAAATGAATAGTATTCAGAAAAAAATTCTTCTGCTCACAACCATTGTCTTGATTATCATGTCTGTTATATGGATTGCGCTTACTTACTATAATCACAAGACGCAACAACAGTATAATGAGATTTTGCAGCGTTATTTAAAACTAAACGAAGTTACCACTAGTAGCCAGAATGTCATTACTGATATAAATAACTACATGATAAAACCATCTGAAGAAAATATGTCTCAGCTTAACCAAAGTAAGAAGAGAATGGAAGAAGCAAAGCAAGGTGTTATTACACTAAGAAATGAAGAAAACAATTTTACCTTAACAAACTATGTTCATTTAATGGATAGTTTTATTGAAACAACCAATCGACTTCTGCTATTTTTATCAGAAAATGACAGTGAAGCGGCAGCTCAGGAATTTTCTGAAGTAACAAGCATATCAACATATATTTCAGAGATGTCTTTATCTTTAGTAGATACAGAGCTAAAGACCTATGACCGTTTTTATAGAGGTATTATTAAACAGTCAGGTGAAGTAATGAAATTAGGAATCTTCCTTTTATTATTAATCATGTGTGTATTGTTTTTGGTAACATATTGGTTTTCTCTAACTATTACTAGACCAATATTTAAGCTAACCCAGGCAGCAAACGAATTGTCTAAGGGCCGATTTGATTTGCAGGTGAAAGTAGAAACAAAAGATGAGATTGCCTTTCTAGCGAGAACCTTTGATCGAATGAGAAAGAACATTAATATGCTAATTTCAGAAATAAAACATAAGGCACAGTTAGAACATGAATTACAGCAGAGCAAACTATTACTGCAAGAAAGTCAATTTAAAAGTTTACAGAGTCAAATCAGTCCCCATTTTCTGTTTAACACCTTAAATACGATATCTAAAAAGGCTTATTTAGAAGGTTCAGAAGAAACAAGTGATTTATTAGTTAGTGTAGCAGGAATTCTGCGCTACAATTTAAAGCAATTAGATCGGTCGGTGACACTGCGAGAGGAAATAATGGTGGTAAGGCAATATATGGATATACAAAAAGCAAGATTCACAGATAGATTACGATTTTTTATGGAGATAGATGAATGCTGTCTAGATTGGAAAATTCCGTCGTTAACTTTACAGCCAATTATTGAAAATGCAGTTATTCATGCAGTGGAACCAAATGAGGATGGTGGAACGATTTGGGCAAGAGTAATCGATGAGAAGGATACAGTCCTAATCGAAATTGAAGATGATGGGATTGGAATACATAAGGATAAAATAAACCTATTACTTACAGAGGATTCACAGCTAGTTGAAAATAAATCAAAAGGCATTGGAATAGGATTTAGCAATGTAGTAAAAAGATTACGACTGTTTTACGGCGAGGAAGATGTCATAACGATTAAGAGTGAGATTGGCTCAGGAACTAAGGTGATCATTCAAATTAAAAAATAGGGTGTGGGATGATGATAAAACTCCTCATTGTAGATGATGAACAAATAGAGAGAGATGGAATGGAGGCAATCATAAAAAAAGGTTTTCCTGATACAAAGATAATGCAAGCGAAAAATGGAAAAATGGCAATCGAATTAGCGGAAACATTTCGACCTGATTTAATACTAATGGATATTAAAATGCCTGGCATCAATGGCTTGGAAGCAATGGAAAGGATTATCGCAAGCAATTCAATGGTTCGCTTTATTATGGTCACTGCTTTTGATACGTTTGAATATATGCGTCAATCCATAAAGCTAGGAGTGAAGGATTATATTCTTAAACCGAGTAGAGCAAGTGAAATTATTACAACGGTCGGAAAGGTTTTTCAGCAGATTAAAGAGGAACATAGAGCAACTATCGTCAGAAAATATCAAGAGGAAGCATTTTCGAAAGCGTTATCTCTAGTGGAGACTGATGTGGTAACACAATTATTATTCGATCATGTCCACGAAGTGCATGTTGATATGCTTGTAGAAATGTTAGAGACGCCATCTACACAGGAAATGTTTGTCATGCTAGTGCTAATGCCAACAGGGGGAGAGTCTCTTTATTCGGTCATAAAAGAGAAAATTAGAGAAACGAAAAATTGCTGGGTAGGTGCCCTTTATGGTAGTCATCTTCCTATCATTGTGTTTAGAGACGAAAAAGTTTCTTATCGTTCACAGGCAACTTCTCTAGCTCAACAAGTGCTTTCCATTGTTAAACGTACGAAGAAAGCGGATTGTTTTATTGGAATAGGGAATGTTTCGGATTCCTTAGAGAAGGTTCGCCAGTCGTACCATGAAGCTCTATTTGCGACGATGGATATTTCCTTACCAACAAAATATCGTTTTTATTCAGAAGAAGCAGCATCTTCAAGTGATACGATGAGTGGAAGATTAATAGAGCACCGGAAAAAGGAATTTGCTGACCAAATTCGAATGGGGCAATGGGAGAATGTACGAAAATATATTTTATATGTTCTGCAGCACTATGAAAAAGAAGCGGCAGACGTATTGCATACACAGCAACGAATATTAGAAATTCTTTGGATTATATCGCGAGTGATGGAAGAATTGGGAATGGAGACAGATCCCCCTTTATATGCATATAAGCCTTTAAACTATCGGGAATTGCAAGTAGAAACAACGAGATTACTCGATGAAATGGTTCATTCTTTTAGACAAAGAACAGAACGATTGGAAGCAGATGCGATCCATCAGTTGAAGCAATATATTCTTTCCCACTCTCAAGAAGATATATCCTTAGATTCATTGGCTAGGAAAGTCGGTCTTAGTCCTATTTATATAAGCAAGATTTTTAAAGAAAAGCAAGGGGTTAACTATATTGATTTCTTAACAGAATGTCGAATTGAAAAGGCAAAGGAATTAATAAGAGATACGGATAAAAGTATAAAAGAAATTACCTTCGAAGTTGGCTACCATGATCCCAACTATTTTAGTAAAGTCTTTAAAAAGCTATGCAATATGTCACCAAAGGAATATCGGAAGTTATTATTAGCGAATAAGACGTCCTAGATACTTCTTTGATTAACAAGACCATTAGAAGAAAGAGCTAAAGTGATTAAAATAGGAGAGAGTTGGATGAGACGGATAGGAAAACAAACATTGTTCATTCTGTTACTATGCTTAACAGGTATTTTTGCTGGCTGTTATAAGGAACAAGGAAAACAGGAAGGGTATTTGCCGTCTAAGGCTACTTCCAAAACAATAGAAGCAAAAGAAGAGACTAAAAAGCTTAAAATAGGATTTTCAATGGATACCTTGAAAGAAGACAGATGGCAAAGAGACAGAGATTTATTTAAAGAAGCAGTGGAAGAGCTAGGTGCAGAAGTAGAAAGCGTTGCTGCGAATGGTGATGACGCTTTGCAAATTTTACAGGCAGAGACGTTAATAAGCAAAGGGGTCGATTTATTAGTCGTAGTCCCACATAATGCAGAAGCAATGGCAACTATTGTGAACAAAGCTCATTCGTCTGGAATAAAGGTTCTCTCGTATGATCGATTAATAAAAAATGCCGAAGTCGATTTATATATTTCCTTTGATAATGAAATGGTTGGAACATTGCAGGCGGAAGCAATTACAAAATTAGTGCCAAAAGGGAAGTATGTATACATTGGAGGAGCAGATACGGATAATAATGCCCATCTTATTAAAAGAGGCGTATTTCAAGTTTTACAACCTTTTATAGATAGAGGTGATATTACCGTAGTGTATGATCAATGGTCAAAAAACTGGAATCCAGAATATGCATACAGTAACATGGAAGAGGCTTTAAAAGCAAATGACAATAAAATAGATGCTGTTATCGCGGCAAATGACGCAACTGCTGGAAGTGCCATTAAAGCACTTAAAAAATATGGACTAGAAGGGAAAATTCCTGTTGCTGGACAAGATGGCGATCTTCCAGCAGCACAACGGATAATCCAAGGAACTCAAACGATGACTGTATATAAGCCAATTAAAGCATTAGCTGAAGAAGTAGCTCAAATTGCTGTTCGGATGGCAAATGGAGAAATGATCCCTGTGGAGAATAAGGTGAATAATGGGAAAATAGAGGTTCCGACTATCTTGCTTTCACCAGTTGCTGTAACAAAAGAAAATATGGAAGAAACAATCATAAAAGATGATTTTCATTCAAAAGAAGAAGTGTATAAAAAATAAACGATTTCGTACCTATTTAGAGGTTATTGCATGTTCCATATGATGAAGAGGGTATAATAGAAAATATCCAAATAACGATTGGAAGGGAGCTAATATGAGTAATAGTGAAATGAAAATAAATGCTGGCTGGAATTTTGATAACAGCTATGCTCGTCTTCCAGGTGTTTTTTATTCTGAAATGACGGTAAATCCAGTCAGTTCGCCAAGCTTGGTGAAGCTAAATTACGATTTGGCAAAGACATTAGGATTAAATACGGAACAATTGCAAAGCCCAGAGGTGATACAAGTATTAAGTGGTAATGAGATTCCGGAAGGAGGCTTTCCTCTTGCACAAGCGTATGCAGGGCATCAATTCGGCCATCCAACGATGCTTGGAGATGGAAGGGCAATGTTGATCGGTGAGCATATTACGCCGACAGGTGATAGAGTTGATGTTCAATTAAAAGGTTCTGGCCGCACTCCGTATTCTCGCGGAGGAGATGGGCGAGCTACTCTTAAGCCAATGCTGAGAGAGTATATTATAAGTGAAGCAATGCATGGACTTGGTATTCCAACAACAAGAAGTCTTGCAGTCGTGGCAACTGGAGAAAAGATTGTTCGTGAAACAGATTTGCCAGGAGCAATTTTAACGAGAGTTGCAGCAAGCCATCTGCGCGTAGGGACCTTTCAATATGCAGCTTCCCTTGATTCGAAGAAGGAACTAAAAGCCCTTGCAGATTATGCAATTGACCGCCACTTTCCAACGATTGAGAAAGATGGAAATCACTATTTAGCAATGTTTAAAGAGGTGATTAAACGTCAAGCTGCCTTAATTGCAAAGTGGCAGTTGGTAGGATTCATCCATGGTGTTATGAATACGGATAATATGACAATCAGCGGAGAGACGATTGACTATGGTCCTTGTGCATTTATGGATACCTTTCATCTAGAGACGGTGTTTAGTTCCATCGATGTCCAAGGGCGTTATGCATATGGAAATCAGCCGAAAATCGCTGGCTGGAACTTGGCGAGGTTTGCGGAAGCCTTGTTGCCATTACTGCATGATAATGTGGAAAAAGCAGTGGAACTAGCCCAAAATGAATTATATGCATTTAATACGTATTATCAAGAGCATTGGCTTGATGGCATGAGAGGAAAGCTAGGATTACAAGCCAAAGAAGAAGAACAAGATGCAGAACTAATTGAGAAGCTCCTTGGCATCATGCAAAATAATCGAGCTGACTTTACCGATACTTTCCGCTTTTTAGCATTAGGTGAAGTAGATAAATTGGAGCTAAGTAAAAATCAAGCATTTATTGATTGGCACAAGGCTTGGAAGGAAAGAATAGAGAGCCAAGAAGGTGGGGAAGTAGGCGCACGTGAAAAAATGAAAAAGCATAATCCAGTCGTCATTCCTCGTAACCACCTTGTAGAAGCAGCTCTTGATGCTGCAGAAGACGGGGATTTAAGTGTAATGGAAGAATTATTGCAAATGCTTTCTAATCCATATGCTTATACAAAAGAACAAATCGAATACGGAGTAGCCCCGCAAAAGGTGAATCCAGCTTATAAAACCTATTGTGGTACATGAGTTAAATGCAATAAATATAAAGTCCTTCAGTAAATGCTGAAAAAGGCAATTTGCGGTCCGCTTTTTTGTTAACGGCAATATGATTTAGGGACTGTTAAAGATGTCTAATCTTCTGTCATTTGCAGTGCTGTTTTGAGTATCAAGGGTTCGAGAGGGTCCGCACTTGTCGGTTGGGGTATAAGGGGAAAGCACCTGAGTTGAAAAATAGACGGAAAAATTTCGCTTATTTAGTAATTATTATTAAAAAAGGCTTAAATAGACGGAGAGATTCCGCCTATTGACTCGAAAAATGCGAAAAAGGGAGAGTTTGCTTTGCATAATCGGAAAAACTTCCCTTATTTACCCCGAAAAAAGCTCTATTCTGCGTTTAACCGGAAAACTTCCGCTTATTTCCCTTTTGCCGATTACTCGATTCAGGACAAAACGTCTTGTTTAAAAGGGAGTGAGTCTAAGAAATCCTTATTTTAATGCATGACGGTGAACTGTACCAATAGTAAGTGAGGTTTTATATAAAATGGGAAAACTCGTTAATTCCTAATGGCGAGTTTTCCTATTTTATATACCAATAACGCTGCCAATGCCACTGTCAAATCGACACACATTTAAAGAAAAGTACCTCAAAAAGGAACCCTTTAAAGGTAACAGAGAATCGCCCTTTGAGCCCCAACCCAAGAATACCAACAACAAAAGGTAACAGAGAAGGCATCTTACATCTTAAAGCCGATATAATCAAAAAGTAAAAAATGCTGTACGAAAAGTAGCTTGTTAAGCTGAAAATAATATAAAGTACAACCTGATAATACTGTGACATCAACATTAACAGGAGTTTATTTCAAGTGGAAATATACGCTAAAAAAAGACTTCTAAGTTAACCTTTTTCTCCTGGCAATAGCGCCTAAAAACTTATCTTCGAGCAAGGATATACATCTGCAAACCAACGTAGAACTTCATTATGATGCCCAATAATTTGCTCGGCTGTTAACAAATTAGTATCCCAAGTACTATGTGCATCAGAAACAAGCGTAATCTTATAATGCTTACTAAAAGCACCTCTACAAGTCGTATCGACACAGGCTTCTGTTTGGATGCCAGTAATAATTAATTGCTCAATTTCTAATTGATTTAACTCTTGCTCTAAATAAGTGTGAAAAAATGCATCTGGCGTTGTTTTCTGAATGATAATATCCTCCTTTTCTGGAGCGATTTCGGGATGGATTTCCCAACCATGTGTACCATATTCCAGCGGTTTACCAATTGCTGATTGATGCTGTATGTAAAAGACAGGTGTTTTTGTGAAGCGTGCTTGATCCAGTAAAGATTTGATACGACGAAGTAATTGCTCGCCATTATGTACGACATTCCCTTTTTGAAACATGCCATTTTGGACATCAATAATCAAAAGTGCTTTTTTCATTCTTTTCCCCCTATATATAAGTTTCGAAAGTACCTAATTGTTTATTGTGATACACCACATCTAACGTTCGCTTTTTGTCTCCTTTTCTCCTTATTATGCCAGTTCTTTATGAAAATTAGAATAAGAAGTGATTGGGCTTTGATTCTAAGGAGAGAATAGGAAAATGAAACTTTTTCTACATCCAATCAGTATATGTATATATCATCCTTTTTCAAGGGTAGGAAAGCAGTAAGAGGATAATTAAGTTATTATTAGTATATTGATAGATAAATAAATTGAGGTGATTAACTTGATCCTTCATTATAAATGTCCAAATTGTGGGGGAGACATGAGCTTTAATGCAGATACTGGCAGTTTATCTTGCCCTAGCTGCGGAAATGAAGAGAATATTGAAAACTATCCAGACAATTTAATGTCTGCATCATTTGAAGAAAATGAAGTAAAGGAGTACCATTGTGACAACTGTGGTGCAGTGTTATTAACAGAAGCAGATACTACGGCAACCAATTGTAGTTTTTGTGGTGCGGGAATAGTGATCGCCGATCGGTTGGCAGGTGTGCTTGCCCCTAAAAAAGTAATTCCTTTTACCATCAGTAAAGAAGAGGCCATCACAGCCTTTCGAAAATGGTGCAGAAAAGGACTTCTAACACCAAAAGGATTTATGAGTGCAGATCGGATAAAAAGCATTACAGGTATGTACGTTCCATTTTGGCTTTATGATTTAAATAGTGATGTGGATGTAACAGCATCATGTACGAAGGTTCGGACTTATACAAGTGGGGATTATATTTATACGGAAACGAAGTATTATGAAGCCTATCGGAAAATAAATTTAGATTATGTGAAAATTCCAGTAGATGCTTCTGAAAAAATGAATGACGAGCTAATGGATAAATTAGAGCCTTTTCCTTATGAACAGCTAAAAGATTTTAAAACACCTTATCTTGCTGGCTTTATATCAGAAAAATATAATTATACAGATTCAGCGTTATTGCCGAGAGCAAAAGATAAAATTAGTGATTATGTTGATTCCTTTGTGCACTCCACTTTCGCTGGGTATCATTCGATTCATTATCGAGATAAAAATATTGATACGAGAGCGGTGCGAAGTGACTATGTGTTACTTCCTGTATGGATGGTAAGCTATGATTATGAAAACCAAGAGCATATTTTTGCGATGAATGGGCAAACAGGAAAAGTAGTAGGAAAACCGCCAATTAGTAAAGGAAAAGTGGCATTATGGTTTAGTGGAATTGCCGCGGGTTCCTTCCTAGCATTAAAATGTGTCTCCTTCTTTATGGGAGGTGGCTTCTTTTGAGAAAGTTGTTAATCAAGTATAGTAGTTTCCTTTTTATTGCCTTGGCAATAATGTCCATTTTTTCTGGTATGACAGTAAAGGCGGCTTCAGAAAACCAAAAGCAATTTGTTTTTGATCAAGCAATGCTTTTAACAGATACGGAAAGAACAGAACTAGAAAGCTTGGCAGTGGAATTAGGGGAAGAAACGGAAACGGCATTATTGGTACTAACATTAGATGGTATAGATGGAAAAGACATCAAGAAATACGTTGAGGATTATTATGATGATGAGGCACCTGGCTATGATCAGCCTTTTGGAAATACAGCTATTTTGGCAATTGACATGGAACAAAGGGATATTTATTTGGCCGACTTTAAAAAGGCAGAAGATAATTTGGATAATGCTACTTTAGATTATATTCGGGAACAAATAACGCCAGCTTTATCTGAAGGTGACTATTTTGAGGCGTTCTCAACCTTTATGCATGAATCAGCCTATTATTTGGTTGATGATCCAGCAAATTTAGAAAATGATTATGATTACAGTGGAATTGCTGACTCTCGAAATGAATATATCGAAGGAAATAGTTCAAATGGGATGCTAGGACTTCTTTCTCATTGGGGCTTCCAATTGATTGTTTCTATTGTGCTTGCGGGAATTGTAGTGAGTATTATGGTCTTCCGATCAGGCGGAAAAGTAACGGTAAATGGCAATACGTATATGGATAAACGAAATTCAAAGATTATAAATAGACATGATCGCTTTATTCGAAAAACAGTGACAAAACAACGAAAGCCACAAAATAATTCAGGTGGTGGTGGAGGGATTACTGGTGGTGGTCACTCCCATAGTGGAAGTAGAGGGAAATTCTAAACAGTTATTTGAATAATGAAAGGGGATAGAACGATGTCATTTTTTCGCAATCAATTTGCAAATGTTGTGGAATGGGAAGAATTCAGAGAAGATATGATCTTCTATAAATGGAAAAACCGTGAAATTAAGAAGGGCAGTAAATTAATTATTCGCCCAGGGCAAGACGCTATCTTTTTAAACAATGGCAGTATAGAGGGAGCATTCCAAGAAGATGGAGAGTATGATATTGAGTCACAAATCGTCCCATTTTTATCAACTTTAAAAGGTTTCAAATTTGGATTTAACAGCGGAATGCGTGTAGAGGTGCTATTTGTCAATACAAAGGAATTTACGGTTAAATGGGGTACAAAAAATGCGATAAATATACCAGCAACTGGACTTCCTGGAGGAATGCCAATTCGAGCGAACGGAACCTTTCAATTTAAAGTAAATGATTATATTTCTTTAATTGATAAAATCGCAGGAATTAAGAACCAGTATTTAGTGGAAGATGTAAAAATACGCATTATCTCCGTTCTAGATCAGCTTCTTATGAAATGGATTGTCACAGAAGGAAAGGATATGTTTAATCTGCAGGCAAATGCCTTTGAAATTGCTAAAGGCATAAGAGAAGATTTAGATAGTCAAATGGCCGAAAGCGGACTTTCTATCACAGGCTTCCAAATCATGAGCTTTAGCTATCCGAAGGAAGTACAGGATATGATTAATAAAAATGCATCCCATGGAATGGTTGGCAATATTGATAAATATCAACAAATCTCCATGATAGATAGCATGTCTAGTGGGAAAAATTCTGGTGGTGGAACGGCATCTGACATGGCTGGAATGATGATGGGCATGAATATGGCTAATCAAATGATGGATAAAATGAATAAGCAAAATCAAAATCAGCAGCAAAATCAACAACCAGCATCGGAACCAGCATCGGAACCAGCACCACAGAGTCAGGAGAAAAAGCAGCGACCGAATTTCTGTCCAAATTGTGGGACGAAAACAGGGGAAGGGAATTTTTGCTCCAATTGTGGACATAAGTTAGTATAAAAATGGATACAGGACGGTTCTACTCGTTAGCGAGCCGTCCTGTTTTTTTGCGTGAATGTTCTTAACAAAAAATAAATTTAAGGGGATAATACTAATATCTTAATAAATAATTTGTATTAAAGAGGGAAGTAAATGAGCAACGAGAATAATATGGAGCGACGATTAAACACATTTATACAAGTATCGAAAAATATTACGACAAATGATAGTCTAAAGGAATTGATTCAGCAAATTATCGAAGACGTTATTGGCGCTATTGATAAGGCAGATGCAGGATTTTTATTGCTTTGGAATGAGGAAAATCAGTATTTGGAAATTGAGGCTGCCGTTAATTTTAAGGAAGATATTTATTTGCAAAATAAGCTGCTAGAAGGAGAAGGGATTAGCGGAACCGTTTTTGCAGAAGGTAGAAGCATGTTAATCAATACAATCGACGAAATTGAAAAAGCAATGTCCAATATGCGGAATAAGACACTTCAATATTATCTGAAATCGACGGTTCATGCTTTAATGCCAGTTAGCTGTATGTCTGTGTTGCTTGTTTATCAGCAGCAAAAAATTGGCGTTCTTACGATTGATAACTTTAAAAATGAAGGCTTTTTCACAGAAGAGGATTTACGATTTCTAGAAGCAATCGGGAGTCAAATAGCCATCTCTATTGTAAATGCACGTGCTTTTTATGAAAAACAACAAAGAGCTCTACAGTTAGAAACAATTCTTAAACTGCATAATCAATTAAATGAGACAGTGCTAGAAGGAAACGGGATGCAATCACTTGTAAAAAGTCTTGCCCGAAATCCAAATGATTGCATTTATTATTTTGATTCATTAGGTCGGCTTGATATATCTCATCCAACCTCTAGCGGCGATGTTTCATTTTTAAGCGACTGGCTTAGGGAAAATCGGAAAGTCCTGCAAATCCAGCAGCTACAGAAAATATATAAAAGGGAGGAGTTGTTTGGACAGGCATTATCTGTGCAATCTTCATTTGGAACAATTGGTTATTTAGTGATTACAGGAAAAAGCGTTCCACTCGATATTGTGGGAGAGCTTTCCTTTCAGCATGCTGCTTCTATTATTGCGATTGAGCAAATAAAGCTCCAAGAACAATTAAAGAGCAGACAAGCGGAAAAGGAAGCTTTATTAAAAGATATTTTAAACTTGAATTTAACTACAGAGGTTCAAGGCTATTTAAAAAAACAGGAGATGATTCCTTCCAAGTACTTTGTCTTTCTTGTAATCAAAAGCAAGCAGCATTCTTTTGAAGAACTAACGCAGTTTCATTTGCTAGAGGAAGGGATGCGGCAAGTATTCAAAAAAGAATTTTCAGTGATGATTTTCCCAAATCGAAATAAACTATTTCTGCTGTTAGGCGCAAAGAAGGAAGATTCGGGGAATGTTCAAGTTGTTAGACAATATATAGAACGATTACAAGCGAGCTATAAGGATATACTCGTTTATATTGGCCGTCCGGTTTACTCGATGCGTCACCTCCCCATCTCCTATAAAGATGCTGAATTATTAGAGAAAGAGATGGATCCCATTCAAAAAGAGGAATCGGTGTTTGACTTTCAAGCTCTTGGCTATAAGCGCTACTTATTTAATGTACCAGAAGAAGAAGCAGAATACTTTGTAGAAAATATTTTGGGACCTATTCTTTCCCAAGTAAATAATCGAACAAAAAATGAATGGTTGAGTACCTTACAAAGCTACTTATATTCGAATAAAAATGTCTCAAAAACAGCTGAAATAATGCATCTTCACCAAAATACGGTCTACTATCGAATTCAACAAATTCAGGAAAAATTGAACTGTGACTTTGATAATCTAGACCACTTAACTAATTTAAAGGTAGCATTGTTTTTGTATGAACGACAAGAACAAGGAACGATGGGGAATGAAGAGTATTAACAAACAGCATTACGGAAACATTCCTCTTAAAAAGCTATTGAAAAGCCAAACAATCATACGAAAACTTTCGTGTAATTGTTTGGCTTTGTCTTTGGCTAAAATACATATGTCCCAGCTTCTTTTTCCTTTTATTCGTTAATCAAGCTTTCTTGTTTAATTTCGACAGACTCATTCTTTAAATAGTGTAATGCTGCAGTTCCTAGTGTCTTGGCTGCGATTAAAAGTGACCGCTCATCAATATTGAATCTAGGATGATGATGTGGATATACTTCTTTCCAATTAGGATCCATGGCACCTGTAAAGAAGAAGGCGCCTTTTACATGCTGTAAGTAGTATGCGAAATCTTCTCCGCCCATAAGTGGATCACAAATTCTTACTTGTTGCACTTCTTCTATTTGTTCTGCATGCTTGATAATAAAGTCTGTTTCTTCTTGATGGTTCACAACAGCAGGATAGCCACGTTTAAAACGATAATCATAAGTTGCATCAACCATCTCACAGGATGCCTTGATGACATTTCCAATTTCCTTCTCGATTAAGTCACGAGCTTCATCGTGGAATGTTCGCGCTGTTCCGCTTAATTTTACAGTATCAGCAATAACATTAAAGGGATTCTGCGCTTCAAAGCTACCAATAGAAACAACAGCAGGGTGTAATGGATTTACTCTTCTTGAAACAATTTGCTGTACATTTGTAATAAATTGGGCACCAATCATAATCGCGTCTTTCGTCATATGTGGCTCGGATCCGTGGCCGCCCTTTCCTTGAATGGTAATATCGAATTGGTCGGCAGCTGCCATAATAGGACCTGCGTTAATCATAATATTTCCAAGTGGTTCTGTTGCCCATAGATGGGTACCGAAAATAACATCCACCCCTTCTAAACATCCATCCTCAATCATTGCAATCGCACCACCTGGAGATAGCTCTTCCGCAAATTGATGAATAAAGACAATGGTTCCTTCGAAGTCTGCCTGCAGCTTGTTTAATGCTTTTGCTAATACTAATAAAGTAGCAGTATGACCGTCATGGCCACATGCATGCATGACCCCATCTACTTTAGATTTATAAGGAATATCATTTTCTTCCTGGATGGCAAGTGCGTCAAAGTCTGCCCGTAATGCAACTGTTTTACCTGGTTTGTTCCCTCTTAGTGTAGCAACTACACCGCGACCACCAACGCCAGTTCTAACTTCATGCCCTAATTTTTGATGATATTCTGCAATATAAGCAGGTGTATATACTTCGTGATAGGATAATTCTGGATGTTCGTGAAGATGACGACGAATTTCAATCATCTCCTGTTCGTATTCTTTTAAGAGTGAAAATAAAGCTTCCATGTTACTTACCCCTCATTTCCATTTTTTTAAAATTATATGTAGCATGGCAACCTAAATTTCAGGTTGCACATGGTGAATGTCTAAATTATTTTAAGAAGATAGGGTCTCCTGGTCCTAATGGAAGTCCACATAAATACCAGACTGAGAACAATAAAATCCAACTAATCGCAAAGAAGATAGAATAAGGAAGCAATGCTGATATTAGAGTTCCAATCCCAATCGACTTATCGTGTTTTCTAGCAAAAGCTAAAAGGATCGCAAAGTAGGCAAGCATTGGTGTGATTGGATTTGTGATAGAATCTCCAATTCGATAAGCCATTTGCGTTAATGCTGGGCTATAGCCTAAATACATAAACATCGGAACAAAGATTGTAGATAGTAATGCCCATTTTGCAGATGCGCTGGCAATTAATAGATTAATAAACGAACAAATAATGATGAAACCAATAATCATTGGCAGACCAGTAAAGTTCATCGCTTGAAGCAATTCTGCACCTTTAATCGCAAGAATCGGACCAATATTGCTCCAGCTAAAGTAAGCAATCATTTGTGCAGCGACAAAAGCTAGCACGATAAACGGAGCTAAGTCTGCAATGGATTTAAATAGTTTTTCCGCAATATCTTTATCACTTTTAACCGTTTTAGAGCCAATACCATATGCTAAAGCAGGTAATAAAAAGAAAAATAGCATGAGTGGAACGATTGAGGACATAAATGGCGAGTTAATAACAGAGCCTGTCTCTAAATCGCGTAGCCAACCATTTCTTGGAATAACCATTAATAAAATGACAGCTAAATAGATGATTAAGGTAATACCGGCAAAACGTAATCCTCTTTTTTCATTTGCAGTTACTTGCTCTAGTTGTTGTACTACACCTGTGTATTTACCAAAGCGAGGTTCCACAAATTTTACGGTAACCCAAGTAGTGACAGCAACTAATAAAAAGGTAGAAATGATTAAGAAATAATAATTCATCGTAGGATTTCCAACATAATTAGGATCTACCGTTTTTGCAGCTTGTTCTGTAATACCGGCTACTAATACATCTAAAGAATTAAGAATCAGATTTGCACTATAGCCACCAGCAATAGCTGCATAAGTGGCAATAAGACCCACAATAGGACTTCTTCCCACACTCATAAAAATAAGCGCTGCAATTGGTGGGAACACGATAAATGCCGCATCTGCTGCAATATTGCCAAGGACTCCTGTTAAAACAATAACAGGAAGGATTAATTTTTTTGGTGCACTTAACACCGTTCTTTTCATAACCGTTTGAATAAGACCTGTCGTTTCTGCAAGACCAACCCCTAGCATAATGACTAATACTAGTCCAAATGGAGGGAAGGAAGTAAAGTTGCTCACCATACTTGTTAAGATTTGAATAATACCTTCTCGATTCAGTAAATTAACTACTTCAATAGTCTCGCCTGAGCTAGGATTAGTAGCAGAGACACCAATTAAAGATAGTAAATAAGAAGCGACTAAAATAATGGCTGACATGATGACAAACAAGGTAATAGGATCAGGTAACTTATTACCTGCACGTTCAATGATGTTTAAAAACTTGTCCACTAGTTTTGTTTTACTAGGCGGTGTTGGTTCGGCATAGTTTGGATGTTTTTTTGCAAGTTCGCTCATATGTACCTCCGTGTTGTGAAGTGTTTTTGGATTTTTTAAAATTATACGAATATTTAAGAAAATAATCTATGGAATAAATTCTAAATTTCTTCCTTATTTTTGTGTTCAAATACAAAGAGGTGGTCGGATAGAGGCTTAGGAAAGATGCACCTTTACGGTTTACAATAAATAAAATATAAAGTAGTATGTAATAGGTTTAAAGATTACTAGCAAGGAGTTGAATTTTTATGAGTACTCGAATGTGTATGGAACCTGATCCGGAACCCACGGCCATGAAAGAGGGAGTCATGAATAACCCTTCCTTTAGAAGTTTGAATGCTGATAAAGATTCAACTTTATTTGGCAGAGCATTTTGACTTCCTCTAAACAAGAGGAGGTAAGAACATGAGAAAAATTTATATTTCTACTGAAGAAGGAATGCTGAAAGAAACGGATGACATGATGGATGGCTGCTGGATTAATTTAATTGCACCAACAGAAGCAGAAATTACAGAAATTGCTACCGGTTTAGACATTCCATTAGCGTTTATGAAAGATCCCTTGGATGAAGAAGAGCGTTCAAGAATTGAAAAGGATGGGGAAAATGTCTTAATTATCGTGAATCTCCCCCTTGTTTCCTTTGATGAGAAAAGTATGCCTATTTATGACACAATCCCATTAGGTATGATTATTGCCAAGAATTGCTTTATTACGGTTTGCTTAAAGGATAATCCGATATTTTACCAGTTTTCTGAAGGCAGAATGAAGAGCTTTTTTACGTATAAAAAGACACGATTCTCCCTGCAAATATTATACTGTATGGCAACTGCCTATTTAAAATATTTAAAGCAAATTAGCAAGAAGACAGATACTATTGAAAAAGAACTTCACCAATCTATGAAAAACAAAGAGCTATTTTCCTTGCTTAATATCGAAAAAAGCTTGGTGTATTTTACCACTTCCTTAAAATCAAATAATATTGTCATGCAAAAAATGCTCAAAAGCAATTATTTGAAAATGTATGAAGATGATCAAGAATTGCTAGAAGATGTAATTATTGAGAATCAGCAGGCAATTGAGATGGCTGAAACCCATATGTCTATTTTAAGTGGGATGATGGACGCTTTTGCTTCTGTTATTTCAAATAATGTCAATATTGTCATGAAATTCTTAACATCTTTCACGATTATTTTGTCATTACCAACAATGGTTGCAAGCTTTTATGGAATGAATGTTCATATTCCATATCAAGATGTACCATATTCTTTTACAATTGCGATTATGATTTCCTTCCTATTATCAGGCGTAACTGCTTTGATCTTTTGGAAGAAGCGGTTTTTTTAATAAAGGGGCCTGCTCGTTGTCTCTAACTCCTCCATTTTGAAGTGGAGGAGTTTTCTAATAAAAGGAGCGGAATTCTTTAGGAGTATATCCTGTTTCTTTTTTAAAGGTGGCAACAAAGTGACTTGTATCATTGAATCCAGTTAGAAAGGTAATGTCTTTTATTTTTACATCTCTTTTTGTAACTAAAATTTCTTTAGCCTTTTTGATTCGATAAGCAAGTACATATTGATAGACGGAAATGCCAACAAATCGTCTAAAAAGCTTGTTCAAATACTGTGGCGATATAAAGAGCCTTCCTGCTATATCGGAAATATCACATTTTTCTCCATAGTTTGTTTCAATCCATTCGATAGTAGGGGAGATATATTGATGATATAAATCATTCTTTTGAAACGTTCTGTGTAAACCATGATCCCGGATATTTAGTAAGAAGTTATACACGTCAACGGAAAGCTTTTGCTGTACAGAGTTTTTGTTTTCGTTTTTTATATGTGATAACATCCTCTGCGTCCAATCACTATAGGAAAAATCAGGACAGTCATTTGCTAGATAGTAAGAGGAAGTACCAAGTATCTCGGCTATACTTGCGGAAAAAGTACCGTTAATTGTCATAAAGTTTGTGCGCCATCCTTTTGCTGAAATCGATTCATAAAAGTGGGGAACAAATGGTGCGATAAGTATCCCTTCTTGAGGATGCAATTGGATTTTTTCATTTGCAATCGTTACTTCCCCTAATCCTTCTGCTGTTTGTAGCCAGTGATAGTAAGGATATCCCTCTTCTCTTAAGACCATTGGTTGTTCCCACATATACCCAATGCTTTCAATGGAAAAAGGATTGAAATGATCTAGTAAATTAAAATATACTTCCATTTATGTATCCCCTTACAATAGTTTCATAATTTTATATAAACTAGTTACTCTTATTATACTTTTTCTCCATTTGCCTTTCTATAATGAATGTATAAAAAGTGCGGAGGGATGAAATATGGAGAAAAAATTGTTTAATCGTTTTTTGTATGGAGGAGATTATAATCCGAATCAGTGGCCAAAGGATATCTGGGAAGAGGATATGCGCATTTTTAAAAAGGCAGGAATTAATTCGGCAACAATCAATGTTTTTTCATGGGCAAAAATTCAGCCTTCGGAAGAAGTATATTATTTTGATGAGCTAGACGAAATCATAGAAATGCTAAGTAAGGATAGGTATGACATTATTCTCGCTACTTCTACTGCTTCTTTGCCTGCATGGATGGTAAAAAGATATCCTGAAGTGGCGCGAACCGATTATGAAGGAAGACATCATAAGTTTGGACAAAGACATAATGCTTGTCCGAACAGTCTTGTTTATCAGAAGTTTGCTAGCAAATTGGCAGGAAAACTTGCAGAAAGATATGGAAGCAATCCCCATGTAACCTGTTGGCATATTAATAATGAGTATGGGGGCGAGTGCTATTGCGAAAACTGTGAGAAGGCCTTTCGTGTATGGCTAAAAAATCGCTATAAAACGATTGAAGCACTAAACAAAGCATGGAACTTAGAATTCTGGGGTCATACTATTTATGAATGGGATGAAGTAGTATTGCCGAATGCACTAAGTGAAGGAATTGGCAGCGATAAAACCGCTTTTGCAGGAATATCTATAGATTATCGCCGTTTCAACTCGGATAGCATGCTGGAAAATTTCAAGATGGAACGAGATTCGATTCGGAAATACGATACTGAAACGCCAATCACTACAAATTTAATGGGTACTTACAAAAATTTAGATTACTTTAAATGGGCAAAAGAGATGGACATTGTTTCCTGGGACAATTATCCAAGCTATAATACACCATTAAGCTATACAGCGATGTGCCATGATTTGATGCGCGGGCTTAAAGATGGGCAACCATTTATGCTAATGGAACAAACCCCAAGTCAACAAAACTGGCAGCCTTATAATTCCTTAAAAAGACCAGGGAAAATGCGTGCGCAAAGCTACCAGACAATTGCCCATGGAGCTGACACCATCCAATTTTTCCAGCTACGCCGTTCAGTAGGGGCATGTGAAAAATTTCATGGTGCTGTCATTGAACATGTTGGACATGAAAATACACGAGTGTTTCGAGAAGTGATGGAGCTTGGAAAAGAACTACAGCAATTAGAGGAAATTCTAGGATCAACAATAAAAAGTAAAGTCGGCATCATGTTTGACTGGGAAAATTATTGGGCGCTGGAGTATACGAGTGGACCAAATAAAGATTTAACCTATGTAGACCAAATCCATCAGTACTATCAATATTTTTATAATGAAAATATTCTAGTCGATATGATTTCGGTCGATAGTGATCTCTCTAAATATGATGTGGTGGTAGCCCCAGTTCTTTATATGATGAAAGCAGGCTTGGCAGAGCGCATTACAGCGTTTGTTGAAAATGGAGGACAGTTTGTCACTACCTTTATGAGCGGTATTGTGAATGAATCAGATAATGTATACCTAGGAGGATACCCAGGACCATTGCGCAAAATAGCTGGAATATGGGTAGAAGAAATAGATGCATTAGCGCCAGAGCAAAAAAATGCCGTTGCATTTAATGATGGAAATGCATATACCTGTACGTTACTATGTGACATTATTCATCTCGAAGGTGCAGAGGCCATTGCCACCTATAAAGAGGATTTCTACAGTGATACTCCAGCAATTACGAAAAATTCGTATGGGAAAGGGAATGTCTGGTATGTTGGCACACAAGTAGAGCAAGAGGGCATTGCCCATTTATTCGATCAAGTGATAGCAGAAACGACTGTAAAACCAATCTGCACGAACGGAAAAGGTCTAGAAATTACGAAAAGAGACACAGCAGATTCCTCCTATTATTTTGTTATTAATCAACATCCAAAGATACAGAAATTGCCAGAAGAGCTTGTTGGCAAACTAAATCTATTAACCGGAGAAGTAGTAAAAGAAGCACTAGAGCTAGAGCAATTTGCTGTGCTTTTATTGAAATAATAATTTTGCTGCACCGATGTTGGTGCAGCTTTTTGCTTTGGAGGTTTAGAGGGGGAGATTGGTGATTGATCCTGGATGAAGGCCGGGAGCTTTGGGGAAGCGGGAAAAGTGGTGTTTATGGAGGAGATGAAAACCAAAAATGATGACAGGAGAGGGAAAAATGGAGTTCATCCAGTCGATGAAAACCAAAATTGATGACAGGAGAGGAAAAAGTGGAGTTCATCCAGTCGATGAAAACCAAAATTGATGAAAGGAGAGGGAAAAGTGGTGTTCATCAAGCCGATGAAAACCAAAATCCATGCCAAAAGCTGGAAAAGTAGTGTTCACCAAACCAATGAACACCAAACCTCATGCCAAAAACAAAAAAGGTTTTCATCCCAAGCATGAAAACCGAATTTACAAGTGTAAAAGAAAAAGTGTCTTTACTAAACAGCTTTTCTCCAAAAACGAAAGAACCATTAACCGTGCAGTTTATTCTTCAACAGAGGAGTTTCCCATTCCATCACACAGGATTACTGTAATAAGTAATAAAATTAATATCTTGATTGTAATTTCCAAACCCTTTTCCAAATAAAGTAACGCCACCAAGATTGTGGGCATCTTCTTTTATTTCTACCTTTAAATCCCACATTCCACGTTGTTCTTCACGAAACTCGTCAATAGTAGTGTCTGATAATTTTTTCCCATCTGCATAAACACCATGCTTGGTAATGCGAATTGTTAGCAAGATGCCGTATTGATTGGTTTCATTCGGCCACCAATCAGGGGTGAAGCGACCTCTTGTATCAGAAAAGTCTCCTGGGCTAGTCCACATACACAGCTCTTTTCCATTTAAGGAGAACGTAATGTCAGATGGCCAAACATTATTGGAAAAAGGGAATTCTGATGATGCCTCTAATACAATATCAATCATCTCTAGCCTATCCGTCTTTTTTAAAATAGATGGAATGCGATATTCAATAAATCCCTTTGTAAACCAAAGGATAGCTGCTTGATTTTTTTGTGGATCCATAAAGTATTTGGGATCATCGTATTCGCCAATTGGATGTGTTGTGGTAGCAAGTCCGCATGTTGGATAAACATCAAAATTAAAATAATGCCCAACAGGAATTTCCTGTTTATAGCTTTCATAAGCAGAGTAGATCTTTTGTGGAAATTGTATTTCAATTCGATCTACTTTTAAGATAACAACTTTTTGCAGACCAGATTTACCAGGGATTGTTTCGGTTTTTACTAACCCTGCATCGCTCATTTTTGTAATATGTCTACTCACTATCGCACTACTTATATTCAATTCCTTCGCTAGTTCTCCAATATTCATTTTTTTCTTGGATAATAATTTAATAATGTTGATTCGAGTAGGACTGGATAGAACCTCGTACACAGGGATAGAATTTTCCGAAATATCTAATTGCATGTGTGATTCCCCCTTTTATTATTCTTATATTACTACAGGAATAAATTAATGGCAAAATAAATTATTTTACATAACCGAATGGTTAACAAAGATGATGAAAATTATTAAAATAGTATACTATTAAGTTATTGACAACGGTTACAAAATATAATATATTTTAGTCGTAAGTTTATCTTTGAAGTATGTAACTGGCAATGGATAATGAGTTAGACGCAAAGGAGGAATTAATACATAGAGTAGCCTATTATCTGTTCACATTTTTCCAAAAAAACAGTAATGGAGGAATAACAATATGCAAGTAAATTTATTATTAGATAAACAAGGACCGAAAATTAGTAAACATATTTATGGACAATTTGCAGAACATTTAGGGCGATGCATTTATGAAGGAGTATGGGTTGGCAAAGATTCCGATATTCCTAATGTAAATGGAATTCGTAAAGATGTAGTGGCAGCATTAAAGGAAATTCAAGTACCAGTAGTTCGCTGGCCAGGTGGTTGCTTTGCGGATGAATATCATTGGAAGGATGGAATTGGACCAGTTGAGAATCGAAGTACAATAGTCAATACACATTGGGGTGGCGTAACAGAAAACAACCACTTTGGAACACACGAGTTTTTTGAATTAATTCGTCAGTTAGAATGTGAAGCATATATTAACGGTAACGTTGGTAGTGGAACTGTTCAGGAAATGCAAGAATGGGTTGAGTATATGACGATGAACGGTGAGTCGCCAATGGCAAATCTTCGTAGAGAGAATGGTCAAGAGGAAGCCTGGAAAGTAGAGTTTTTTGGAGTAGGAAATGAAAATTGGGGCTGTGGCGGAAATATGCGTCCCGAGTATTATGCGGATTTATACCGCAGATATCAGACATATGTCCGCAAGTATGGGGAACATAATATTTATAAAATTGCCTGTGGCGCAAGTGTAGATGACTATAATTGGACAGAAGTATTAATGAAAAATGCCGCAAACTTTATGGATGGACTTAGTTTACATCATTATTCCATTCCAACAAGAGTATGGCAGGATAAAGGAAATGCCTTAAACTTCCCAGAGGAACAATGGTATTCTTTATTAGAACATGCACAGTATATGGACGAGTTAATCACGAAGCATAGTACTATAATGGATAAATACGATCCAGAAAAACGAGTTGGTTTAATCGTAGATGAATGGGGTTCTTGGTACAACGTAGAACCTGGAACAAATCCAGGCTTCCTATATCAACAAAACACGATTCGTGATGCAATGCTTACTGCGATTACGCTAAATATTTTCCATAAGCATGCAGACCGGGTTCATATGGCGAATATTGCCCAAATGGTGAACGTATTACAAGCGATGATTTTAACAGAAGGGGAAAAAATGATTAAAACCCCTACTTATCATGTTTTCGATTTATATAAACATCATCAGGATGCAGAGCTTGTCGACTCTTATGGCGATGAGACTAA
The DNA here is from genome assembly GCF_976954375.1 of Niallia sp. Marseille-Q9988. Classification (NCBI taxonomy): domain Bacteria; kingdom Bacillati; phylum Bacillota; class Bacilli; order Caryophanales; family Bacillaceae; genus Niallia; species Niallia sp. Marseille-Q9988. Next base: position 257,327 of record NZ_CDRJSZ010000003.1, read on the forward strand.
TCATGTCACATACACAGCTTCCAAGAAGGACGGCAAAGTAGCGATCTCCTTATGTAACTATGATGTAACTGAAACGAGAGAAATTACGCTTTCTAGAAAGAATGGAGAATTTGTTGTCCTAAAAGCGGAATATATTACAGCTGATGTAATGGATGCACATAATACATTTGAAGAACCAGATGTTGTAGCAAAAAAAGAGTTTACTAGTTATCTAGTAGATAAAGAAACGCTAAAAGTTACATTGCCTCCAATGAGTGTTGCAAGCATCTTAACAAAGGAAAATTAAGATGGCTTGTGTAGGCTGCGAGATAAAGGAACAAGTTAGTCGATTAGATGTTGAAGCACTTGTTCAAGAACAGCTTTCCTTCGAAATAGATTTAGCCCAGGAGGAAGTAAGAGATCAGCGGTTAAGCATATGTGAACAATGTAAGCACCTAAATCAACATACATGTGGAAAATGCGGATGCTTTGTCCGCTTTCGTGCTAGCTTAGATAAGAAGAACTGTCCAGATCGAAAGTGGTAGAGCTATAGATAGTAAACAATCCTAGATATCACTTAAAAAAATCGGAATAATATTTTGCGAAGGTTAGCAATTGCTGCCTTCTTTTTTAATGTACAAAAATAAATTTCATAATCCGAAATTTTTTCGTAAATTATAGTGAATATTTTCATTATTTGTAATACAATAACTCTTTGTGGGGAGGAAAAAGAATGAACTTATTAAGAACTACTTTACAGCATTTTAAACCATATTGGCGAAAGTTATTGATTGCTTTATTTTTCTCATTAATTGGTGGTGCCTTTACGATTTTGCCTCCAATTCTTGTAGGGAAATTGGTAGATGAAGTAATCGGAGACAAAGCAATAGCATTTATTTTATGGATTGTTTTCGGAATATTAGCAGCATTTTTAGGGAAGGCACTATTTGAATCTTTACAAGAATTTGTACAGGTGAAAATTGGCTTTGATGTGATTACAGATATGCAAATTCGCGCATTTAAAAGACTTCACAGAACGCCGATGTCCTTTTTTTCAAAGACACCTCGTGGGGATATGCTATATCGACTAACCCATGATGTAGAATCGATACAAAATTTAAATAATACGGTTGTACCACGGATACTTCAACAAGTAATTAGTGCAGTAGCAGCTTTTATCACGGTATTTGCGATATACTGGCCAGCTGCGATTGTGATGTTCATTGTATTTGCTATTTACATTCTCCCATCCTTTAAATTAGGGAAAACAATGCGGAAAATGAGTGCGGTACAAAGAGATATGAGTGCAGACATGTATCAGCATTTGCAGGAAAGTATCGAAAGTGTTCGTTTAGTAAGAACCTATCAAACGCAAAAAGAGGAAATTGCTACACAGGAAAAGAAACTGACCAATTGGAAAAATTATTCTATTCGGGCGGCTTTAATTGGAAAAGTCAATTGGCGTCTAGGAAATTTATTTAATATTGCTACTCCTGGTGTTGTGATGCTAATTGGTGGATTATCGATCTGGCAAGGGAATATTACCGTTGGAACACTCGTTTCTTGCTTGAACTTTATTCCAATCATGTTCCAGCCCGTTCGTTCCTTAGCAGAAAATGCCTTAACGATTCAACAAGCCATTCCAGCATTGCAAAGAATATACGAATACTTTGATTTGCCAGAAGAGCATGAACAAAATCTTCCGAACTTTGGTGTAGTTCAAGGAAAAATAGATTTAGATAATATTTGGTTTTCCTATCCAGGAAGCGATAAGCAAGTGCTAAAGGGTGTATCTGTTTCTGTGGAATCCGGTAAGCATATCGGCATCGTTGGAACAAGTGGCGGAGGAAAAAGTACACTAATTCAAATTTTGCTAGGGCTTTATGAACCGGAGAAAGGCTCAGTGACCATTGATGGGAAAAATTTATTTGCTTATAATCGCAATAGTTTTCGCAGGCAGGTTGGAGTTGTCTCACAGGAAACCTTCCTATTAAATAGTACGCTTCGCAATAATCTTCTTTATGGAAAGCCAGATGCAACGATGGAAGAGCTGGAGCAGGCTGTTGAAGCGGCAGGATTAAAAGAGCTAATTGATTCCTTGGAGGATAAGTATGAAACGGTTGTTGGAGAACGTGGCTTGAAGCTTTCGGGGGGACAAAGACAACGGGTTGCCCTTGCAAGAGCAATTTTGCGCCAGCCACCAGTGTTAATTTTTGACGAAGCTACATCATCCTTAGATGGGGAAACGGAAGAAAAGGTTCAAGACTCACTAGAACAATTAATTCCAGGAAGAACGACGATTATGATTGCCCATCGATTGATTACAGTCAGAAAGGCAGATACAATTCTGCTACTTGATCAAGGGATGGTTGCCGAACAGGGTACACATGAAGAACTGTTAGCTTTAAAAGGACAGTATTATCAATTATATCGAGCACAATATAGCGAGCTGGAGAAGGAGATGATTGGATGAGTAAACTGGATATCTCCAAACAAAAGAAAATCGGTGATGGCAAACGTGTTATTCAATTTTTAATGCCTTATAAAAAATGGGTCATAGGCGATTCCCTAGTTATTGCTATTAGCCAAGTCTTTTCTGCGTTAATACCAACTTTAGCCTTAAGCTGGCTAATTGATACCATTTTGCCAAGTGAGAATAACACCTGGCTATGGGGATTAATGTGGCTATTGGTATTATCTGCTGTATTAGATTTAGGCATGATGATCATTGATGAATACTTTTGCCATATTACTGCGAAGTCTGTGACAAATAGACAAAAGCTACGATTATTTGGGCATTTGCAAGTACTCCCTTTTTCGTTTTATCAAAATAATTCATCTGGGGAATTATTAGCACGAACTTCTGATGATCCAGATACCCTTCATAATTTTTTAGCATGGGAAGGGTCAACCTTTATGGCAAGTGCTCAAGGGGTAGTGATTTATAGTATTGTATTGCTGTTCATTCACCCTTATTTAATGATCACAAGTGTTGTTCTTGGAATTCTGTTTTACTGGGCATCCAACTATGTAGGGGCTAGAACGCGAGCTGCATCAGCAGACGCTAGGGCAGAAGCTTCCAAATATTTAGAGAGATTAAGAGAATCTGTTACAGGTATTCATCTATCACGAGTAATGGGTGTTTCCGATAGTGAAGTAAATAGTGTCGTTTCCATTAGGGATTCTTTTGTAAAACATTCACTACGAGAATTAAAAGCAAGAATGCAATCAGTAGTTGTGATTGCAAGCTATAATGGTTTTGCATTAGGACTTGTTTATTTTATCAGTACGCTCCTTATCTGGAATGGGGATTTAACTAGCGGTCAAATGTTAACAGCAGGAGGATTAGTAACGATTGCGGCAAATGAAATGCAACGTCTCCTAAGAAATTGGCTTTCAGTTAGACGAACAGGCCCTGCTTTAGACAGATCAGATATCTTGCTTTCACAACCTGTATCAGAAGCAGAAACGAAGCAAGGGGTAAGGGGAGAAAGAGCAAGTGGCGATGTGCGCTTGAAAGACGTGTCCTTCGTTTATCCAGATAAAGAAGAGAGCGTATTAAAAGGTGTTTCTTTTGCTATTAAGGCAGGAGAGAAAATAGCGTTAGTTGGGCCGAGTGGTTCTGGGAAATCAACGATTATTGACTTACTCTTTCGATTATATGACACAACAAAGGGTTCTATTGAAGTAGATGGACGAGAGATTCGAGAATGGGATACGGACTGGCTTCGTTCGCAAATGGCAATCGTTACACAGGATGTACTAATGCGAAGTGGCACGTTGGCAGATAATTTACGGATTGGAAAATCAGATGCAACAGAGAAAGAATTGTATGATGTTCTCCGTGCGAGCGGTTTAGGCGAATTACTAGAAACCCTTCCAGATGGGTTGAACACAAAGGTTGGAGAAAGAGGAAGCTTACTGTCAGGCGGGCAGAAACAGCGTCTATCTTTAGCGCGGGCAATTTTGAAGGATGCCCCAATCCTTGTATTAGATGAAGCAAGTTCAGCGCTAGATCCTATTACAGAAGCAAAAATTAATGAAGCTGTTTTAAAAACGACGAAGAAACAAACGATTTTCATCATTTCCCACCGACTATCTACGGTATTATCTGCAGATCGTATTATCGTATTAGATAAAGGGGTAATAGTCGAAGAAGGTACACATAACGAACTATTAAAAAATAATAACGGTGTATATTCACGATTATTCAAACGAGAAGCAGATATTGGAGAGGCAACTGTTAATCAGAAAGAAACACAGCCTATTTAAATAACATCAAAGAACAGTATTTCTTATGAGGATTACTGTTCTTTGCGTATGTTTGATTTTTTAGAGAAAGCGCCTCTTAAGCCCATTTCGTCAAAAAAGGAAAGCAAAAGGTAACAGAGTCGCCCTGTAAGTGCCCGTTTCCTATTTTCAAGAAAGCTAATAAAAATCCATTGCTAGTTTTAAAAAATGCTATAGTTATTATATAGTCGAAATATTCTGATCGAGAGTAGGGAGAGTAAGATGGCAATTACATTAAGAGATTCATATAACAAAACCACTTATAAATTAGGCAATCATGGCAAAAGAAATGTACAAGTACTAAAAGAAGCATTGCAGGAAATGGACGGAAATATAGAAAGTGATATGTATGGACAAGGACAAATAATAGAAGACTTTCAACAAAAAATGGCCAATCTTTTTGGAAAGGAAGCAGCAGTCTTCTTTCCAAGTGGGACGATGGCACAGCAAATCGCACTACGAATATGGTGTGATGAAAAGGATTTAGGGAAGGTTGCCTATCATCCATTAAGTCATTTAGAAATTCATGAACAAGATGGATTAAAGAAGCTTCATAAAATCGAAACCATTCTATTAGCTGATGAAACGAGAGTAATAGAATTAGAAGATATTATGGAAATGGAGAATGGCGTTGCTTGTGTGCTGTTAGAATTGCCGCAGCGTGAAATTGGTGGTCAATTACCAAGCTTTGAGACATTAGAGAAGATTTCTCGTTATTGCAAAGAGCGTGGAATTAAACTCCATCTCGATGGAGCAAGATTATTGGAAGTACTACCTTATTATCAAAAAACAGCAGCCGAGGTATGTGCGCTATTTGATAGTGTTTATATGTCTTTTTATAAAGGGATCGGAGGGATTGCCGGGGCAATCTTAGCTGGAAGTAAGGAATTTACAAGCCAATCAAAGGTTTGGAAACGAAGATATGGCGGTGACTTAATCAGTTTGTATCCTTATATTTTGTCTGCTGATTATTATTATGAAAAACGAGCTAATAAAATGGCTGAATACTATGAATCTGCCAAACAGCTAGCAGCATTTTTTAACGGATGTGAAGGGATTCGAACACTTCCAATTGTGCCAGTTTCTAATATGTTCCATGTGCATTTTGATTTGGAAAAAGAAGCAGTAGAGACTATTTTGACAGATATTCAAGAGACAATGGGAATTGGTATAAGTGGCTATGTAAAAGAGCTAGCTGAAAATACTTCTTCTTTTGAAATTAGCTTAGGTGATGCTTATCAAGAGATTTCGACAGAGACTGTCCGAAAAATATTTGGTTTACTAGCAGAAAAAATAAGCGAGATAAGGAGGGGGGAATAATGGAAATAATCCAGCAATGGGTTCAAGAGGATAGTGATTATATTCGAAAAAAACTGGTTGCTTATAATATGGAGCAGCTGCCAGAAAAATTGAAAAGTCCCTATAAAAATATTAGTTTTGTTGTGAAAGATGATAATGGCACAATCGTGGCTGGTGTTACGGGTCATATGTTTTGGCATCATATGCATGTTGATTTCTTATGGGTGGATGAAAGTCTAAGGAAAGCAGGATATGGCAGCAAGCTTTTAGCGAAGATGGAACAGGCTGCGAAAGAAAATGCGTGTGCATTTATCTATTTAGATACTTTCAGTTTTCAAGCACCAGATTTTTACAAAAATCATGGCTACGAAGTGTTTGGAACTTTAGATCATTTTCCAGAAGGGGTAAAACAATACTTTTTGCAGAAAAGATTAGTGGAGTAGAAAAAGTATGAAAGTGAAGAAGAGGATTGGCTGATAAATAGAAATTTTGGCTGATAACCCCTATGGATTGGCTGATAAATGGAAATTTTTGCTGGTATATCATAAATTTCACTGATGTTAGATTAAGAAAGCCTTATCTCCCTATCCCTTCACACTGATTTGGAAAAAATGGGGTTGATTAGCAATCGATATATTCATATAATTTGAATAGTATAAATTTTTAGATAGAAAGCGATAAGAAGGAAAGGGGATCTATGAGAAAATTTGCGAAATTAATCATCTATTATTTACTTGGAACGATGGCGATACTCGCATTAAGCGTTTTTCCAAAATACTTTCAAATGAGGGATTTTCCAGAGGGAGAGGGATATTTTTCAACCCTGCTATCTTTTTTATCGGAGGAATTTTTTCAGAAGGATGGATGGGTATATTCCTTAAATGGAGTAGATGAAAAGCCGATATTGGATATACTATTTCCGGCGTTTATTTATTCGATGGAAATTTTGTTTGGTGCGTTGTTATTAGGGAGCATTGCTGCATTTGTATTATCACTTGTCTCTTTTTTTCTACCCAAATTTCTTTTGCAGCCAATAAAAAGAATCTTAGATTTAATTGAATCGATTCCAGATATAATTATAGCAACACTTCTGCAATCTTTCGTTATCTTTATTTTTGTGCAAACAGGGGTAGAGATATTTGAAGTAGCCAGTTATTCAGAAAAGGCATATTTAGGGCCAATTCTAACCCTTGCAATTATTCCTGCTGTTTCTTTATTCAAAATTCTTATCTTGATGATGGAAGAAGAATATTTGAAGATGTATGTAAATTTTGCAAGAAGTAAAGGTATCCATAATTTTCCTATTTTGTGGAAACATATTCTCCGAAATATTATTCCCGTTTCCTTTCATCATATGAAAATTATCATTTGGGGATTGCTATCAAGTCAATTTATTATTGAACGACTCTTTAATATACATGGATTTACATATTTTCTAGTAGAAAGCTTTACACCAATGACGATTGCTGTTTCCTTGCTGCTTATATTTACGCCATTTTTTATTATTTTTCAGTTAGGCGAAATAGTATTGAAAGAGGAGAAGGAACCAGCACGGGAATTGAAAAAGGAATCGTGGAGAGAGAAGATAACCGTTACATCCTTCGTTTCCTCCTTTAAGGTATTTTTAATCAATTTAAAGGACGGATTCCAACGGTTTAGCTGGAAAAGCCTTTCTTTGCTTCGTCCAGTAATGTGGGTAGGCAAGACGTTTGGCATCCATATGAAGAACTGGAAATTTGCAGTGGGGAGCTTGTTTTTTATCATCGTAATTGGGTATAGCGTTCTTTACTCTGTCACAACTAATAATCATGTCGACCAAATGCGCTTACTGTATGCAGAAGATGGAGCGACCCTCCTTGCTGCCATGCCGTTTGCACCAACAGAACCTTTTTTCTTTGGTTCTGATAGACTTGGCTATAGTATCTATGATCAAATTGTTATTGGCGCAAAGTATACCCTATTTTTTGCCCTGCTTATAGCATTTTTGCGTGTTGTTGGTGGATTATTGCTTGCTATAGTTTATTCATTTTTTGTGAAATCTCAAGTACAGCAATGGCTGGCAAAGATGGTGGATTCAATTCACTTTATGCCATTAAGCTTGCTTGCCTATATTTTGCTAAGACCGATTCTATTACCAACTTTTGACGGATTCAGCTATTCCTTTTGGGAAAGAGTCTTTTTAGAAACGATGATTTTGACTTTACTAGTTGTCCCTTTAACCACTGTATTATTAGGAAAAGAAATCAATCGTGTACTTGATTATGAATTTATCGCAAGTGCTAGAGTTATGGGTGGTGGGAAATTTCAAATTTTTATTCGCCATGTTCTCCCCCATTTAGGCCCAAGACTTACCATTCTTTTTGGACAGCAATTTATCCAAGTGCTATTAATCTTTATGCATTTAGGCATTTTTGATTATTTCTTTGGAGGTACAAAATTATCCATGGATCCTATGTTTTCAGATCCTCCTAAATCCTCTACCTATGAATGGTCTGGATTAATAGGGCAGGTTGGCAGAAGCGCACTTGCTTCTGGACGGTACTGGTATTTATTTATACTTGTTCCCTTTATTATTGCCATTTTTGCGATGCAGCTGATTGTACAAGGGGTAAAAGAGGTTCAGCAAGTAAAAGTGGGAGTAGTCTTTAAACAACCAAGGGCTGAGCGGAAAAAACAAAAGCCAGAAATAAATGCTGTAGCTCCATCTATTTCGAAAGAAAGTTTTACACAGATAGGGAGAGAGTCAAATGGAAATCAGGCAATTACACCTCCGTGATGCTAAAGCATACTTTGCACTAAGATTAGAGGCTCTGAAGACAAATCCTGAAGCATTTGGGTCAAGCTATGAGGAAGAAAGAGACTATCCCATTAGTCGAACAGAGAACCGCTTAACGGATTCATCTGCTTATGTCTTCGGGGCATTTGCGGAAAATCATCTAATCGGTGTCTTAACCTTAATGAAAGATGGGAAACAAAAAATGAATCATCGTGGCCATTTATATGCAGCCTATGTTACCCCTTTACACAGGGGCAAAGGAGTCGGCAAGCAATTAGTGCAAATAGCCATTAATAAAGCAATGGAGTTACATGACATAGAACAGCTATATTTAGAAGTAGTAACAAATAATATAGCGGCCAAAAAATTATATGATTCCTTAGGATTTGAAACATATGGAATTGACCGAAAAGCATTAAAAATTAGTGGGAAATATTATGATGAAGCATTAATGGTTCTTTATTTATAATAAATTTTAAACTGTGGTTAAACTTTTAAAAAGAAGTTTGATCACAGTTTTTATTTTTTTATGGAAAACAGTTTGAAAAAAATAAATATTATCATAAAAAAATATTTAAATATAAACAATTGAGCAAAAAGTCCGATATATTATTTGTAAATAAAATTGAATTATTCTGTAAATTACTTTAATATTGTACATACAAAGTAAAAAAGTACCATGTTTTTAGCGAATCTAATTCTATTTTACTAGTTAGCGGTAGGGTAATGAAATAGATGAAGACACAGACAGAGCATATTATTTTTTTGAAAGAGGAGGGAGTAATCATAAAGAATCAAAATTACTATTTTGGAATATATTAGAATTTTTTTATAAAACAGTAAAGAGAAGATAAATTTAGTAAAAGTGGTCCCAAATCTACAAGGGGGAGAACTGGTAATGGCAAAAATAAAGTTTAGAAAACCGAAAATAACTGGTCCAAAGAAAGAAAAAAAACCTAAGAAATCTAGCAAGATAAGAAACGGAAAGTTTAAGATTTTTGAAAAGTTAAAATTAAATAATCGTCAGCTACATAAGTTAAATAATGTATCAATCGGTTGGAAATATGGATTTACTATATTGCTTGTTTTCGCACTCTTAACCATTACAACTATTCTAGTAACGACACGTTTAATCCATATCAATGGCAGTATTGAGCAATTGAATAAAACCGATGAAAGAGCACTTCTTATAACAGAGATGGGGTCTATTACTCGTGAAAAGAGTATTAGTATCTTAAATTATCTCGACTATCAAAATCCTTCCTATGTAGACGAATATCAAGTGAGCATTACGAAATTTAATGAATATGAAGAAGAGATTAAAAAAGATATCCGAAATGAGGAAGAGCAAGCTTTATTTGATGAAATCGTCGATCGTGATCAGAAAATGAATGAACTATTTAACGATCAAATTATCCCTGCTATGCAAGCAAATGATCGATCTGCTATTAATTCCTTAAGCCTAACGAATACAACGATGCGTAATAGAACGATAACGGCTTTGGATAAACTGCAAGAATTGGTACAAGTTAGTCGTACCAAAGCAGCAAGCGATGCGGTTGATAGTGCGAGTGTTGCAACGAAGACGTTAATTATTGCGATGATAACGGCACTAATTATTGGTACAATCTTAATTATCATTATCAGTCGGATTATTTCTCGTAATTTAAAGCAAGTTGTTCAAGTTAGTGATACGATTGCGAATGGTAATTTAACAGCTGAAAACATTAATTATCAGGGCGAGGATGAGATAGGAAAACTTGCTCAGTCCATGAATAAAATGAGTAGTAACCTTCGAATGGTCATCCAAAAGATATCAGAAGTATCAATCACTGTTAACAAACAGAGTGAGAACTTGTCCCAATCTACGAATGAAGTGACTGCCGGAAGCCAGCAAGTAGCGACTACTATGCAGGAATTATCATCTGGAGCTGAAAGCCAAGCGAATACGGCAAGTGCTTTAGCAGCATCTATGGAATCCTTTTCTGGCACAATAGGTGATGCATATACACAAGGGGAGTTAATTTATCAATCATCTAATAAAGTGCTCGGCATGACGAATGATGGAAGTCAATTAATGGAATCGTCTATTGAGCAAATGAATAATATCAATAAAATTATGAAGGAATCTGTGGAAAAGGTCCGCGGCTTGGATACACAGTCTCAGGAAATATCGAAGCTAGTTTCCGTCATTAAAGGAATTGCCGATCAAACAAATTTACTTGCTTTAAACGCAGCAATTGAAGCAGCACGAGCAGGAGAGCATGGGCGAGGGTTTGCAGTGGTAGCGGATGAAGTAAGGAAGCTTGCAGAACAAGTTGCATTCTCCGTCACAGACATTACAAACATCGTAGGTAGTATTCAAAAAGAGTCAAGTGTTGTTACGGAGTCTTTACAAGGTGGATACGAAGAGGTAATGAAAGGTACGGAACAAATCAAAACTACGGGTGCAACATTTAATGGAATAAAAAATGCTGTAAACGATATGGCAAATAGTATTGAAGTTGTTTCAGAAAATCTCGCTTCCATTTTAGAAACAAGTAAAGAGATGAATCGTTCTATTGAAGATATAGCAGCTATTTCAGAGGAAGCTGCTGCAGGTATTGAGCAAACATCTGCTTCTGTTCAACAAACAAGCAGCTCGATGCAAGAGCTTGCCGATAGTTCACATGAATTATCTAATTTAGCAGTAGAGTTAAATGGACTAGTGAAGGAATTTAAAATTTAGTAATATTGGAAAGTTGAGAAACGAGATAAAGTTTCTCAACTTTTTTAATGGTTAAGAAGTATACGTTTTTAAAGTTCATTCAGTGTCTAGCTACGGGTACCTTTTGCAGTTATTATTTTTTCGGATAATAAAAATTTCGGGTATAAAAATAAATGGTAGTATGCTATGATGGAGGAAAATAAATCTCATTGGCTTGGTACTTGATTGCTGATGTCTTAGGAGAGCGATACTAAATGGAAATTTGGAAGCGGAATTTACTTGTTTTATGGATAGGGGTTTTCTTTACCTCTGCATCATTTAACATGGTAATTCCCTTTTTGCCAATTTTTCTTCTAGAATTAAATGTTCACGAAAACACAGAAATTTGGTCCGGATTATTGTTTAGTGCAGCGTTTTTTGCAGGAGCATTTGCTTCTCCATTTTGGGGAAGGCTAGCAGATAAATATGGAAGAAAACCGATGATTATTCGAGCTGGATTTGTGCTTTTTGTGGTATATACTTTAGCCGCTTTTGTTACGAACCCATACCAATTATTAGTACTTCGAATACTGCAAGGGTTATTATCTGGTTTTATTCCTGGAGCAATTGCATTAATTGGAACGAATACCCCTTCAGATAAAACAGGGTATGCTTTGTCGATGATCTCTACAGCATCTGCATCAGGAGGTATAATGGGACCACTAATTGGAGGCGTACTTTCGCAATTAGTTGGAAATCGGCTATCCTTTGCGAGTGCAGGACTTCTTGTTTTCATTGCAACATTCTTGATTATTTTCTGGGTAAAAGAGGATAATTTTTCGCCAAGTAAAGAAAAAGGATCTGTAAGAAATGACTTGCGAATAGCCTTTTCCAATAGACCCCTTATGCTAGTACTTCTATTAACAGTGGTCACATCTTGTTCTATTATGACCATTGAACCGATTCTCCCTCTTTATATTTTAGAGGTTGGTGGGTCGATGGATAAAGCTTCCTTATTAGCGGGGATTATCTTCTCACTTCCTGGTATTGCAAGTGTCATCATGGCACCATATTGGGGGAAATGGGCGGATAAGGTTGGATTTAACCGTATCTTATTTATTGGATTATTAGGTGGAGGACTTGGAACATTCTCGCAAATAATATTCAGCAATATTTGGGGCTTCTCGATTACTCGTTTTATTTTTGGCCTTTTCTTTTGTGCTGTTTTTCCAGCATTGAATGGATTGGTTGTAAAATCAACAGCAGAGAATTTCCGTGGCAGAGCATTTAGTCTTAACCAAACAGCAACTCAGCTAGGCGGAATGTTTGGACCGATGATAGGAGGATTTCTTGGAGGAATTTTCCCTGCACAATCTGTTTTTATCGTCACCGGTATGTTGTTGTTAGTAGCAACAGGAATAGCCTATAAAAAAGGAAATGTGTTTAGAACAACCATTAAGCAAAAAGTAAAAATAGTGACGCATGGCAAATAACAGACAGAGACTTCGTATGCATTAAATAGCATGGTAGGAAGTCTCTTTTTTTGTCGCAAAAATTTCACAATTCCTCTTACATATTTCTATTGGGTCAAGAAAGAATAAAAGGTGGAGGTGACAATCATGGCAAAAAATAAAAATAAAAATGCGAAACAAGCAGTGCAGGATGATACATCTCGTCAATATGACCATGAATTTGCAAATGAGCCATTAACAGCAGCGGAGAAATTAAATAATAAAAAAACGAAGAAAAGACAATAAGCGTAGCTAAAAAGTATCCTTCTAAAAGGGGTACTTTTTTTCTGCTTAATGGGAGGTAAGATTGATTACTTCTTATAGGAGGAAAATATATGGGGGAAATAGAAGGTAATATCATAAATGATATGACGATTTCTTTTTGAAAATTTTTAGAAAGTGTGGAGAAGGATGGAATATTTACTGAATTGTGAAGAAATGAAAAGATGTGATGTAACGACGATTCAAAAAATTGGCATGCCATCTATGGTTCTCATGGAAAGAGCTGCTCTTTCTGTTGTCGAAGAATTGGACTCATTTGATTTAACTAGAGTACTCGTTGTATGTGGTTCTGGGAATAATGGGGCAGATGGGTATGCAGTGGCAAGGTTATTGCATTTACAAAATATTAAGGTGGATGTTTTATTTGTAGGAGATGAACAGAAACGAACAACAGAAAATAAACAGCAACAGAAAATAGCCGAGTATTATGGGGTAAGCTCAGAAAAAAAGATAGAGAATAATCCATACACAACGATTGTGGATGCCTTGTTTGGAATTGGGTTATCACGTCCGTTAAGTGGAAAATACCTAGAGATAATAGAGCAAGTAAATCAAGCTGAAGGGGAAATCCTCTCTGTAGATATTCCTTCAGGTATTTCAGCAGATAATGGAAAAGTGATGGGAAACGCTATAAAAGCGACACGAACAGTAACATTTGCATTTCGCAAATTAGGTTTAGTCCTTTATCCTGGAGCAGATTATGCTGGGGTTGTGAAGGTCAAAGATATTGGGATTACGGCTAGGGGATTTGAAGGAAGATTTCCTAAAATATATACCTATACAAGGAAGGATTTAGAGAGAATTCCGAGACGGCAATCTTATTCTAATAAAGGTACATATGGGAAAATACTAGTGGTTGCTGGGTCAAAAAATATGAGTGGTGCAGCTTATTTTTCTGCAAAAGCAGCTTATCGGATGGGAGCAGGTCTAGTAAGAATCGTGACTCCAGAAGAAAATCGACAAATACTTCAAACTTTGCTTCCAGAAGCCATTGTAACGACATATCAAAGAAGTCAACTAGATGGAGACTGGCTAACAGAGGCCATTAATTGGGCGAGTGCCATTGTAATAGGACCTGGAATGGGTATATCAGAGGAAGCTAAATATTTGTTAAGCAAAGTTCTGTCTATTAGCAAAGTTCCGCTAGTGATAGATGCTGATGCCATTACACTTGTCGCCAAGGAACCGGAGCTTTTGCACGATCATGAACAAAAAATTATTATGACCCCACATGTAGGAGAGATGTCTCGCCTCACTGGTAAACCAATTCCCAAGATTGCAGATGATATTATCGAAGTAGCAGAAAAATTCGCGGCAGAAAAGAAGCTAACATGTGTATTAAAGGATGCAAGAACAATCGTAACAGAGGGTACTGAAGATACGTATGTGAATACATCTGGGAATAATGGGATGGCGACAGGTGGAACAGGAGATGTATTAACAGGAGTGATTGTTGGTTTACTAGCACAAGGCTTAAGGGAAAGAGAAGCCGCTCGCTTAGGTGTTTATATTCATGGGTTGGCAGGGGATGCGGCAGCTGCCCAAAAGGGATCTTACGGAATGTTGGCAGATGATGTATGTGATGCGATAAATGAGGTAGTGAGATAAAATAATAGTAAAGGGGAAAGAAAAATGGACGCGCGGATTAAAGAACTAGTAGACTTGGCAAAAAAACAATGGGGACTAGCGGAATATTACCTAGGGAGGTATCGATTATTTAGAAGGATAATGTTAGATGGGGAGACATTGTATCTCTTAAATATGGAATGGTTTCCTAATATATATGCCGATTGGACAGATGAGGAGAATCCTGAAGGGACAGCTTCTATCGATATAAACATCCATACAAAGGAGTTCCAATCTGTTATTTTTGTACAGGGGGTGACCTATGCGGAAAATGGAGTTGTTTTTGCATATAAAGATATAAAAGAGGTGAAGGATTGGCTCACTGCTTTCACTGGGTTAAATATTGAGAAAGATTTTGTTTGCAAGCAAACAGACGAAAGGAGGTATTATTTTGAGGAACAGTGGAATGGTGTTCCGTTATCCCCATCTTGTTCGATAAATGTAGAGTTTAATGAAAACGGAGAGTTAACATTCTATTCGCAAAATATAAGTGTGTTAACGAATAAGAAAGAATTAGAGGAAGAATATTCCTTATCGCTAGATGCCATAGAGGATATAGCGAGAGAACAGGTTGTTTTAGCTAATTTTCCTGAAGAGGATGGTAGGAAAATCGTATATGGAGTAGAAGAAACATACATCAGAAATGATGATAAAGGTAAGCTGCCATTTATGCAGCAGCATGTTGGTTTTCAAAAAAATTTCAACAAAGAAATCAAATGGCAGAAAACAAAGAAGGATTGCTTTAAGAGAAAGTTCTTACATTGGGAGGATGAAGTGAGTGTAGAGGATGCTTATTTAAAAGTGAAGCATCCAGACTCCTTGCCAATCACGGATGAACTTGCAGAAAAATGCATCCAAGAAGTAACAGATTTTTTGCGCATGAAGTATCCGAATGATTCAGGGAAATGGACACTTACTTATTTATCTCGGGAAAATTCCTATTTGCATGCATACCTAGAGCAAAGTACTGCTTCAACGCTTTTTCCAGGGAAGCTAATCGTTTTTCTAGATACAGATGGAGAGGTAGTAAATTATATGAACAAGAAGGAATTATGGGATGAAATAATGGATGCGAAACAAGAAGAAACGATTGAGATGAAGGTGAGTAAAGAGGAAGCTTTTGATAAGCTAAAGCCATATTTCACGCTAACTCCCTACTATGTGTATGATGCACATGATAAAAAGTGGTTTCTATGCGGAAAATTAGACTGTGATTACTTTATAGATGTGGAAAGTGGAGAAATCAGCACGTTAGATAATGCTTTCTTTATTAATTGATAAGAAATGGTTCGTCAAAAGTTATTTTTAATAGTAGGCTCTTTTATAACGAAACATTCATTTTACTGTGATGGAAAATAAACGATATAATTTCGTTACAAACACCAAAGATTTTAAAACAGAAGGAGGAAGAAGAATGGACTCTTCCCTTGAATTACAAATGCTTATTCAGTTATTTGAGCGAGCTGCACTTTTACTTTTAACCTTATTTTTTATGACTAGAGTTCCAAAATTCAAAGAAACGTTGCAAAAGGATCATCATTCCCCAACAGAGTTAACGTTAATCACGCTGATATTCTGTGCATTTGCCCTATTTGGTACCTATTCCGGTATTGAAGTAGAAGGTTCGATTGTGAATATCCGAATAATTGCGATAATGTCAGGTGGTATCTTGTTTGGTCCATGGGTTGGGATAGTAACAGGGACTGTATCAGGTGTACATCGGTACTTAATTGATATTGGAGGAGTAACCTCTGTTCCTTGTTTAATAACAAGTATTTTAGCAGGTGTAGTATCAGGCTACATTCATCATCAGGTGAAAAAGAATAGTCGTTGGATATATGGGATTGTGGCGGGAATGCTATGTGAAATATTAACAATGATTCTGATTTTATTCTTTGCAGATCCCTTTGATTTAGGACTAGACATTGTATCCAAAATTGCCTTGCCGATGATTTTAGGACAAGTTAGTATCGGGTTAATTGTCTTAATGATTGCTAGTGTGGAAGGGGAAAAAGAAAGAATTGCTGCACAGCAGGCACAGCTAGCCCTTAATATTGCTAATAAAACATTGCCGTATTTCCGTTCCATTAATGGAAATTCCTTACGTACCATTTGTACCATTATTAAAGAGGATATTCAGGCTGATGCCGTGGCAATAACGGACACAAAGGATGTTCTTGCATATGTTGGATTTGGAGAAGAGAAATACAAAATTGGCCAAGAAATTATTAGTGATTTAACAAAAGACACGATTCGAAGTGGGAAAATCACAATCCGAAATAATATCGCTGACCATCACACCCCACAAATTCATTGTTTATTGGTTATTCCATTGGAAGAAAGGGGCGTTGTAACCGGTACCTTGAAAATCTATTATCGAAAGGCCTATACGATTACAAATACGCTCCAAACGATGGCGATTGGCTTAGCACAAATTATCTCTACCCTTATGGAAGTTTCACGAGTAGAACAAATGAAGGAAGAGGCAAATAAAGCGGAACTTAAAGCTTTACAGACAAAAATCAACCCACATTTCTTATTCAATGCTCTAAATGCAATTGCTTCAACGACCCGTCGCAATCCAGAAAAAGCACGAGAATTGATAATTAATTTATCAGGGTATATGCGCTATAACTTAGAGGTAGGAGAAGAGCTTATTGATATACAGCTAGCCCTTCAGCAAGTAAGAGACTATATCCAAATTGAAAAAGCGCGTTTTGGGAATAGGCTACAAGTGAACTATGAAATAGATGATACCCATATTAAGCTTCCAAGTCTGCTTATCCAACCATTAGTGGAAAATGCTGTTGTTCATGGAATTTTAAAGCGGAAGGGACCTGGAGTTATCACAATTGCAGTCAAAGATTTAGGAGAAAAGGTTCGCGTTAGTGTACGAGATACAGGTGAAGGCATTGCTCAGGAAG
This sequence comes from Niallia sp. Marseille-Q9988, assembly GCF_976954375.1. NCBI lineage: Bacteria > Bacillati > Bacillota > Bacilli > Caryophanales > Bacillaceae > Niallia > Niallia sp. Marseille-Q9988. The sequence goes on from NZ_CDRJSZ010000003.1 coordinate 274,700, forward strand.
TAATTGATCGCCTCGCGAAAGAAGAAGTATCATCAAAACAGATCGGTTTAACGAATGTCCATCAACGAGTAAAATTAACCTATGGAACAGGCTTGATCATTCGAAGATTAGAGCCAGGTACGGAAGTTTATTTTGATATAACGAAGGTGATAGCATGAAAGCAATAATTGTAGAGGATGAAATTCCAGCAAAAGACGAATTAGAATATTTAATTAAGACACATAGCAGTATTGAAATTGTTGCCTCATTTGAGGATGGTCTAGATGTGCTTAAATTTTTACAAGAGAATGAAGTCGATGCCATTTTCTTGGATATTAATATTCCGTCTTTAGATGGAATGCTCTTAGCAAGCAATATTAGTAAATTTGCCAAAAAGCCTTATATTATTTTCACGACAGCCTATAAGGAGCATGCAGCACAGGCTTTTGAATTAGAAGCATTTGATTATATTTTAAAGCCCTACGAAGAAAAGCGTATAGCAGCGATGCTTGCAAAATTAGAATCAGCATATCAAAGGGAAAGTAAGGGATCAGAAGAAGTCACAACAGAGGTAAATCGTCGTATCAATCTGCGCAAAAATGAAAATATTATTGTGACAGATGTAAATGATATTTATTTTGCAGAAGCAAGTGAAAAAGTAACAGTAGTTTATACAAAATCAGAAGAATATATGATGCAAATGAGCATTTCTGATTTTCACGATAAATTGCCACAGGATACTTTTTTTCGCTGCCACCGATCCTATACGGTGAACCTTTCGAAAATCCATGAAATTGTGCCATGGTTTAATCATACTTATCTCGTTCGATTAAAGGATATGAAGGCAGAAATACCAGTTAGCAGAAGTAAAGCGAAAGCATTTCGACAACTTATGCATCTGTAATTACCATTCATTCCGAATATAGGGCATTTCATTCTGATACCGGTTTCAAAAAGCTTTCAGGCGGTATAATTTAACTATAAATAGAAAGCATAAACAACCTTTTATAGTAGAAAATACTGTTTATAAACCGAGTAGAAAGAGGAGATCGGAATGAAAGAACGAAATGGAAGTCGCCTTCTTATAGTTATTGGTACAATTATTGTTCAAATGGGATTAGGAACCATTTATACATGGAGCTTATTCAATCAACCGCTCGTTGATAAATTTGGCTGGGATATAAGTGCAACTGCAATTACTTTTTCGATTACAAGTTTTGCACTAGCATTTGCTACTCTTTTTGCAGGCAAGCTACAAGATAAATGGGGATTGCGTCGCTTAATTGCTATCGCTGGAATTTTCCTCGGTGGAGGATTAATGTTAAGCTCTCAAGTATCTTCTTTATGGATGTTATATCTTGTTGCAGGAGTAATCGTTGGTTTTGCCGACGGTACTGCATATATTACTTCCCTATCAAATTTAATTAAATGGTTCCCTGAGAAAAAAGGATTGATATCTGGTATTTCTGTAGGGGCATATGGAACCGGTAGCCTTGTTTTCAAATATTTAAATGCAAGTTTTATTGAATCATTTGGTGTTTCAACAGCCTTTTTAATCTGGGGTATTATCGCATTAGCAATGGTTGTGGGAGGATCATTCCTCTTAAAAGAAGCGCAAGAAGTAGAAACAAAAACAGCGTCAGTAACAGCTCAAAAGAATTACACAGTGAAGGAAATGCTGAAAACGAAACAAGCATACCTACTCTTTGTTATTTTCTTTACAGCATGTATGAGCGGACTGTATTTAATTGGAATTGTCAAAGATATTGGTGTCAGCTTAGCTAATTTAGATGTTGCGACAGCAGCCAACGCTGTTGCGTTAGTAGCAATTTTCAATACAATTGGACGTATTATTCTTGGAGCATTATCTGATAAAGTAGGACGAATTAAAGTAGTATCTGGAACATTAGTAGTAACTGCTATAGCAGTCACTGTTTTAAATGTAGTGCCATTAAATTTCCCACTATTCTTTGCCTGTGTAGCAGCAATTGCATTCTGTTTCGGAGGAGTAATTACCGTCTATCCGGCCATTGTCGCTGATTTCTTTGGTCTGAAAAATCAAAGTAAAAACTATGGAATCATCTATCAAGGTTTTGGATTCGGAGCACTTGCTGGATCTATGATTGCAGCAGTACTAGGAGGATTCCATGCAACCTTTACGGTTATTACAATATTATGTGTGATTTCATTTGTTATTACATTGATTATTCAGCCACCATATACGAAGACAGAACCGAAAGAGAAAAAGGCACGTCGCCCTGAATTGGCAAATCGCCTTGGGTAAAAACTAAAATGCATAAAGAAAAGAAGTCAGTTATGATAATCGTAACTGACTTCTTTCTATTAACTGCTTACGCAATTGCTGTTTCTTTTTTGTGTTTATTATTTCTTCTATTGTTCCATTGCTTTTTGATATATGGCATTGCATATCGGTCTAGACCAAATTTACCTGCGTTTGCACCTGCTACGATAACGAATATTGCTAATAGAATCATTTGTCCATTTGTGCTTACTGTTCCACTAAATAAGAAGGCAAAGTTCATGACCATTCCCATCAATGTTGCAAAGCTTGTGAATAAACCTAGGATTAGTGCGATCCCTACTAGAACTTCTCCCCATTGAACCATGAAACTGAATAAATCCGCATTTGGGAGTGCTATATGTTCTAGAAATGTTGCCCACCATCCTTGTACTGCTGGGTGATCACCTGTGCTATTTGCAATTGCCCCTTGTAAAAATCCACTTGCGTCAAAGCCACCACTTGTAATTTTTTCATAGCCTGCATGGATAAATTGATAACCAAGATAAATTCTAAATATCGCTAAAATTCCGGCAACCACTTTATTATTTCTTAATAAGTCTAACATTTTACTCCATCTCCTTAAGATTAGTTATCTGATTATATTGTTCACTATTTCACATTTCTTTTTACAAGATCTTGTTTGTTTCTTACTACACTTATATAATATCACCATTTCCAACGTAATAAAGATGTTTGTGATGTAATTCGCATTTAGTTCACAAAGTTATGTCTGATTGGTGAACTACCTTAATTAAGTATGGTCGGTATATTCGAATGGGATTAGACCACAGAAAAGCGCCAGTTTTCCAAACCTAGATACTGAATCTGCTTTTCGAGTCAAAGTATCTTTTGCCATCTCCGTAAATGTGAAAATTAATGTCAACATTTCTATTATTACATACCATGCCTAATGGAAATCAACGATATAAGTCTAGATTGATAGAATCAAAAGGATCAAATCATTTTTTTATGCTTTTCCACATAGATATAATGTAAGGGACAGTATAAGAAAATACGTCTTTAGTCGTAGACAATATTCCATTTAAAGTCTATAGCAAAAAATAGCCTGTTTACGTTAAAATAGAATTAAATAAAACGTACATTTTTGAAACAAATGTTGATTAGGAACGTATAAAAATTAAAGGATACAAAGGCAGGAGTCGATTATAGTGAACTCATTTTTAATGTTTTTAGTGCGAACAGGCATCTCTTTTCCTGTAGGTGCTTTAACATGGTTAATTAGTTATGTGGGATTTGATCAATATTTCTTCCTTTCCGTTGCATATGGGATAGCAGCAACCGCTGTTACTTATTTTATCTCTGATGGTGTAATCAAGCATCAGTCAATGGTAAGGCAAGGATTATCAAGAAAGGAATATAAATTTATCCAGACGCAATTAAAGGAAGCGAATGAGAAAATTAGTCGTTTAAATCGACACGTATTTGCCATTCGTCACTTTCCTTCCTTTAAACAAAGAATTGATTTAATGCGCGTCACAAAGAAAATCTATCGATTAACGAAGGAAGAGCCACGCCGTTTTTATAAAGCGGACAAATTTTATTATTCTCACTTGGATTCTTTAGTGGAGATTGCTGAAAAATATGCACTGTTATCAGCTCAACCCAAAAAGAACAGGGCATTACAGGCAACTTTAAATGATACAAGAAGAACATTAGAGCAGCTTTCCAGAACGCTAGAAGACGATCTTCATGAAATACTGTCAGATGATATCGATGATTTGCATTTTGAATTAGATGTAGTAAAGCATACTTCTTATAAGGAGAAAGACAAGGATTTGATAGATGAAAGCAGGCGGCCTAAATGACAGATGAACGAGAAATGAAAACTATTTCAAATGATTATTTCTCTGACCCTTTAGGAGAAAGCAATAATTTGTTGATGAAAAAAGGCGAAACAGCTGAAACTGTTCGCCTTATTGATGTTTTGCCACCAGAAAATCAGAAACGGGCATATGAACTGGCGGCTAAGATTGATCCAACTAATCACCGAATTATGATTTCTTATGGAGCAGAAGCTCAGAAGAAATTGCTGTCTTTTTCTCACATGATGATTGAACACGTTCAGCGAAAAGATGTCGGAGAAGTAGGCGATGTTGTTGGCGAATTAATGGAAAGACTAAATGAAATAAATCCAGATGAATTACGGGTAGAGAAGAAAGGATTTTTTCGCAGATTATTTAGCAGGCCATCTAAAAGTGTTCAGGAGGTCCTTTCTAATTATCAGAAAGCGAGTGCGCAAATAGATCGCATGAGTGTCCGTCTTGAGCGCAGCAAAAATGTCCTGACTGCAGACATTCATCTATTAGAGCAATTGTATGAAAACAATAAAACATATTTCCAAGATTTGAATGTCTATATTGCGGCGGCGGAAATGAAGTATGAAGAAATGACAGAAAAGCTTATTCCTGAGAAAAAAAAGTTAGCGGAAGAATCAGGGGATCGGATGAAGTTACAAGAGGTAAATGATTTCATTCACTTTGCTGAATTACTCGAGAAGCGTATTTTCGATTTAAAAGTCAGCAGGGAAATTACCATACAAACAGCTCCACAAATCCGCTTGATTCAACATACGAATCGAACTGTGATTGATAAAATTCAGTCATCAATTATGACTGCGATTCCACTATGGAGAAATCAAGTTTCCATTGCTTTAACGCTTCTAAGACAGCGGTATGCAATGGAAACGCAAACGAGAATAAACACAAATAGGGTAGAATCAAATGTAAGAGAGATGGCAACAATCGCAAATGAAAATCAATCAGCAATGCAGGAAATAGAATCATTAAAAGAAACACAGTATAAATTGATGAATTCACTAGAAGAGACACTGCAAATCCAAGAAGAAGGCAAGCAAAAACGAAATCAAGCAGAGCAAGAGATTGTCCAAAGAGAAGGTAATTTAAAACAGTCATTAGATACGGCTAATAATAGGTATTAAAAAATTTGAATTTCTTCCGTTTCTGTGGAGAGAACATGAAATATAAAACTAGTAAAAAAGAGGCTGGGACAAAACTAAATAACTAATCTTTAAAGACGAACAATCTTTAATTTAACTCTTAAATAAAGCTACTTTATCTATGTTTTTAAATCTAGTTAAGTGTAAAAACTAAGTCGTTCCATTGCGCTACAGACGCACGATGCGCCGGGGAGGAAGCTAAGCCTCCTCGCTGCGAGGGCACTGAAAAACCGATGATTTTTAAATCCTAAAAATCATCGGTAAATCTATTTTCTAGTTTTTTATGTCTTATTTCCACATATCTCCATATCTCCATATGTGAAAGGTGGATTTCCTAAATCCTTCAATTCCTCCCCTTATTTTTCGTTCATTAACTTTAGAATTCTTTTTAAATTCACCGCAAATATGGTGGTGGCCCCTTGAATCTGCATACCAAATAAACCCGAGGAAGTTGCTTTTTTCAACCCGTGTCTGTTCTTTAATTCATTATTTTTCGCTTCTATTTTATATCGTTCTTTTGCCATTTTTTTGAATTCTTCTGTCTTTTGGAATGCCTCTTGTTCCAAATGAGTATTGGATTTAATCGTAACGGAAAACGACTTTGTTTTCGCTCCTTCTTTATAACACCCATTTTTAAATGGACAAACTTTACACTTCTCAACATCAAAAAAATATTTTAGTTGCGGATTTCTGTTTTCATCTTTTTCTCGTTTCTTTTTTCCTTTTTTAATGGCTAAGTGACCAGCGGGACAGGCATACATATCGGCATCTTTGTTAAATTCAAATCCCGTCTTACGATGAGGTTGTCCATTGGTTATTACTGGGTGTAATTTTGAAACAAGCTGCATGTTATTTTCCTTGGTATATTCTAAATTTTCTTTTGCAGAATATGCTGTATCTCCTAAGATAGTTTCTACCTTCATTCCTGCTTCATTTGTCTTTTCCACTAGCTCTTTTAAATACTTTCCATCTCCTTGTTCTCCAGAGGTAATAACAGCGGCAGTCACAATACGTTCATCAGACATGGCAATATGCGTTTTATAGCCGTGAAAGGCATGGTCAGCGGATTTATAACCTGTTCTCGCATCTTCATCACTGGAATAAGACGACTGTTCCTGGAAATCTTCTATTATTTCCTTTAATCCATTTACTTTTTCACGTACAGCTGGAATGTGTACGACCTTTGCCTCCTGTTCTATTACTTCTACTAATGCGGAACAATAGGCAAGCTCCTTTTCTACTTCATTCGAAGTAGGTTTGGCCGGAAATTTTTCCTTTATCGATTCATCGAACGAATAAATTAACTTTCGTACTTTTTTGGCTTTCTCTTGTAAATATTCTTTCGGTGATTTATTTCGATAACGGGAAAGGGTATGGGTGGCGTCTACGATAATCGTTTTACTCGTGATTATCTTCTTTTCCACTGCGATTTCTACTGTTTTCCCAATTAATAAGTCTAATAAAGCAATATCTTGAAGCCGCATTCTCCGAAATTTCGTTAGGGAGCTTGGATTGATCACTGGATCTTCTGGAGCCATATCTAAAAAATATTTAAAGGACATATCATACTTAGAACGTTCCACCACATCGATATCGGATAAATCAAAGATTACCTTTAAGAGTAGGTATTTAAACATACGGATTGGTGGGATAGCGTTTCTTCCATTATCCAAACAATACTTGGATGTTAGTTCCTCCAGGATAAAGGAAAAGTCAACCAAATCATTTATTTGGCGAAGCATGTTATCTTTCGGAACAACTAAATCGTAGATAAACATATATGGACTTAAGTTTAATGTCTCTTGTTTTTCAAGCATAAAATACTCCCCACCAACGTTTTTTTCCATTATATAAGAAAAAGGGGGAATATGGGGAGAAATTCCGCATATCCCCCCTTTTTTTGGGAGTTTTTCCAAATTAAATAAGAATTTATTTATTTGAAAGCGAATATTAAGTTGGTTTGGAGAGGTGACCGCTTGACTCCTATGGGAGCAGCGAGAAAGTCCGAGACCCTGCAGGAGCGTAGCGACGAAGCGGCTCGGCGCTCGCCCCATGGAAAGCAAGTGGTCACCTCGGAAAACAATTTACACATCTAAGTTTAAAAGGCGGTTACGACCAATCATCAATAGCTATCAGTTTTTCAGTGGTCTCCTCGCTGCGCTGCGGGGTCTAAAGCGTCTCTATTTCCCGCAGGAGTCGAGCGTCCTCCGCTCCATTTCACTTCGTTTTTAAATCTTTTTGGTTGAAATACTTTTGTCTCAGCCTCTTTTTCTACTATAAGCTTAGTAAACTGACGGGGCAAGTTAATAAAAAGGATATTTACATATTGATAACGAATTGTTGGTGAACAGAGTAAAGACGGAAGGGTGTTAAGGTGATGATAGGAATTAGTATAGCAACGAAGTGGGAATTTGAAGCGACATTGGAATATTTCGACATAAAAGATAATGAACGCTTTAGTTATCCTTATGGGGAGTATTTCATTAGAGCTATTAATGATACCGAACTTATTTTTTATAGTACTGGTGTAAGAAAAGTAAATGGTGTTGGTGCTAATCAGTATATGATTTCTAAATTTAATTTAATGAAAGTAATCGTTGCTGGAACATGTGCAGGAATTGATGATAGGTTCAGTAATTTAGATATTTTTGTACCTGATGCAGCCGTTCAATATGATTGCACAGTAAAAGAAATCGAGCCTTTTATTAAACAATCTTTCATAGTTGATATAGATTTGTCTAAATATGGAAATGGTTTTTATACCGGAACAATTGGCACCGCTGATAAAGCAGTAGTTATGTGGAAGGACTATTTAGAGCTTAAAGAAAACGAAATAACAATAGCTGATACAGAAGCGGGGGCAATTGCTTATATCTGTAAGAAGAATAATGTTGAATGTATTATTATTAAAGGAATATCTGATTTTCCAACAGATGAAAGAAACGCTGATAAATTTGAATCAAATATGGAACAAATTAATGTTTATTTAGAAAATACCCCCAAAGTTATGAATAAAATATTTGGCGAATATTTAAAGAGATTTATATAAATGAATTTTAATGAAGAGTATTTTCTTGAAAAAGTTTGTTTTAATTATTTGTGAAACAGCGTAATTATACTAAGTTTACTTTATTTAAGTATAAAAATACAGAAAATGGATGTGGTTATTCCTATTTCATGGAACAGGGTTATTCCATGGGAAAGCCTTCAGAGAACAAAGAATGATTGGATTTTAATAGTCCATATTAAATACTAATATATATTTCATATAAAAGAAAAGGAATAAAACTAAAAAAGATCAAGATAATCTTAATGAGCAAGATTATTTTGATCTGTTTATTTAATCCATTAACTTCCCAAAGGAAATCCGTTTATTTAAGAAGTGCATAATAGGTATTCCGATTGCCATGACAACAAATTCACCAATAGCTGTCGTTCCCCAAGTGATTAAGAAAGGGAATCCAAGTGCAAGATGCAATTGAAAGGCAATAATAAACATATTAAAAGTAAATACAAGTGTATTAATGATCATTCGTAAAAGATGACTTTTAACAAACTTGCTTATACCAATTGTGATTAACAAACAAATAATGGAATGAGCAACCCCAAAAGTTAAATCGTATAGCTTGATGGTTGAAAGGAATAAGTTTGCTAAAAATACGCCAACGACAATCCCATATATATATTTTTTGTTAAATACAACTAGATGATTAAATAATTCCGAAACGCGATATTGAATGTTTCCAAATGCAATTGGCGCAATTGCAATCGTAACAGCAACATATAATGCTGCCACCAAGCCGTTAACTGCAAGTGTTTTTGTTTTCATTTTTGCTTTTCTCTCCCTTAGTTTTTTTACGTGGGATGGTCTCGAACCACGTTAAACGATATCTTTCACACAGTGAATAATCATATAATAGATACCGTATGTCCGTCAATGGAATTTTATCCCGATTTAAACAGGAAGTAAGAATAAAAAGAGTGAAAACGGTATTTTTCCCAATAATTGTTCATCGAGAGGGGCTGTGTATGAATAAACACGATTTTACACGGATAAGCAAACGGGAGTCTTATTGAAACTAAGATAGGAATATATAGATCAAGAGGTGATTCAATGAGTGTTATATTGGCACTACTAGCAGCAGTATTTGCAGCATTAACAGGAATATTTGCAAAGATAGGAATTAAAGATGTAAATTCAAATTTAGCAACGGCAATTAGAACAATTGTTGTATTAATCATGGCTTTATTAATGGTTTTGGTTACGAAACAATTAGATAGTATATTTTTTGTTAGTAAGAAGTCTCTTGTCTTTCTTGTTTTATCAGGAATAACAACAGGTCTATCATGGCTCTGCTATTTTAAAGCAATCCAAATTGGCGATGTTTCAAAAGTAGTTCCAATTGATAAATCGAGTGTTATTTTAACGATTCTTTTTTCGTTTGTTTTTTTAGGAGAGCCTGTGACGACGGCAATTGTCATCGGCGGTACGCTAATAGCGATAGGAACTTTTGTTTTAATAGGAAAAATTAAAAAGAGTGCTGAAACATCGTATTCCAATTCATACATATTTTTAGCGTTGCTATCAGCAGTATTTGCGGCATTAACAGCGATTCTCGCCAAGATTGGGATAGAAGAAGTAGATTCAAATGTGGCTACCTTTATTCGTACAATCGTTATTATTATTTTTGCTTGGGGAATAGTCTTTTTCCAACGAACGCAAACACAAATAAAAACAATATCTAGAAAAAGCTATCTTTTCTTAATCATATCAGGAATAGCAACAGGATTGTCATGGCTTTGCTTTTTTGCAGCAATCTCTATTGGAAAAGTATCCATCGTAGCACCAATTGATAAGTTTAGCGTCGTCATTACCGTCATTTTAAGCATTATTATCTTAAAAGAAAAGCCGACGAAAAACACACTGATTGGCTGTGTGATTATTACAATAGGAACAATATTTCTTTTATTTTAAAGTAGATACTAAGAGACCTTTACTATACATCAAGTATATTTAGGTCTTTTTTATAGAATAGAGCGCTCAGATTTCTTGAATTTCTTTCTTAACTAACACGAATTGCCAAGAGGTATCTTGCATGAAAGGTTGTAATCTTGTAAGATAATGTTAATTGTTAGAAAAATAAAAGTTTTCAAATAATAAGGCTTATTTTAAATCAAAGTGACATAAGAATAGGTTAACTACACATGAATGAGAGGAAGGATGAAACATGGGAGCATTCGTTTTCAGTCTGGCTTTGGAGTGATGGGACGGTATGTGCCATGTATAAAAAAGGAACTGGATTAAATTGGAAGATATAAATCGAATTGATTACATAGGGTTAAAAAAGTTGGTTTTTCTATTAAAAATAATATAGAAGAAAATAAGGGGGAGACAAAAAAATGGGAAGAAAAACCGTTTTATCAACAAAAAATGTTGTAGCAATTGGGATTGGTGCCGCTGTATTTATTATTCTAGGAAGATTTGCCGCTATTCCTACAGGAGTTCCAAATACATCCTTTGAAACCTCCTATGCTTTTCTTGCATTAATGTCTGTAGTATTTGGACCAGTCGTAGGTGGGCTAATAGGATTTATAGGTCACGCATTAAAAGATATTCTAGTATGGGGCTCACCTTGGTGGAGCTGGATCATTGTATCTGGAATAGTCGGAGTTGGTTTTGGTCTAGCTTGGAAAAAAATAAACATAAAAGAAGGCATTTTTGGCTTGAAACAGATACTTACATTTAATGTTGTCCAAATAATCGTTCAAGCAATTGGCTGGTTCGTTCTGGCACCTCTATTGGATGTGCTAATTTATGCAGAACCTATCAATAAAGTTATTTTACAAGGGCTAGTTGCAGGCGGTTTAAATATCGCTACAGTAGCAGTGCTTGGAACATTATTAATCTATGCTTACTCCAAAACAATTAGTAAAACTAATAGCTTAGAAAAAGAAGAGACATTTTAGCAAATTGGCCAATTATAGGAAGTGGACCATATGAACGACAGTTTGTTCCCAATTACTGAGTTTCGAGAATACAACGAGATATGTGTTTTTAAAAGTGGGAGAGTAGGATGAATAAACCAATAATAGAGTTTAAAGATTTCGGCTTTAAATACAGGAGTCAGTCTCAGCCAACCTTATCGAATATCAATCTAACAATCTATGAAGGGGAAAAAGTGTTAATCGTAGGACCTTCTGGATCCGGAAAGAGCACCCTGGCTCATTGTGTAAATGGATTAATACCTTTTTCTTATGAAGGCGAGATTTCAGGGAGCCTTAGGATAAAAGAGAAGGAAACTAAATCGGAGACTATTTATGAGCTATCCCAATCTGTGGGAACTATATTGCAAGATACAGATACTCAGTTTATTGGATTAACAGTAGGAGAGGATATTGCATTTGTATTAGAAAATAATCAGGTTTCCTCGAAATTGATGCGAGAAAAAGTAATGGAAGCAGCTTCTTTAGTAGGGATGGAGCAGTATCTAGATGCTTCGATTCATCAACTATCTGGGGGACAAAAGCAAAGAGTCGCATTAGCAGGTGTCTTAATACAAGAAGTAGACATATTACTTTTTGATGAACCACTAGCAAATTTAGATCCGGTAGCTGGCAAACAGGCGATGCATCTAATCGCAGACATTCATAAAAGGCATAATAACACCATTATTATTATTGAACATCGATTAGAAGAGGTATTAGAGGCAGAGGTCGATCGGATTTTACTCATTGATCATGGAACCTTAATAGCAGATCTTTCTCCCCAGGAATTACTCACTTCTAGCTTATTAGATAAGCATCGTTTGAGAAAACCACTTTATGTAAAACTATTACAGGACGCAGGCGTTCGTTTGCCTAATCATATACCCATTCACCCTCTGTCTATGATTCCCTTAAAGGAATATAGACAGAATGTAATCAAGTGGTTTCAAGGGAGAAGTCGAGAATTACAACGAAAAAAACAAGCGACTTTACTAGAAGTAGATAAGCTGTCTTTTACTTATCCAAATCAGAATAGAGGGATAAGAAATTTGTCTTTTTCATTAGAAAAGGGAGAAATGGTCAGCATTGTTGGGAAAAATGGCGCTGGGAAATCGACTCTTGCTAAGCTAATTAGTGGGTTTGAAGTGCCGAAAGAAGGGTCCATCTTCTTAAATGGTATGGATATTACCAAGCTTACCATTAAAGAAAAGGGGCAAAAAATAGGATTTGTCCTCCAAAATCCAAATCATATGATTTCAAAGCACTTGATTAAGGAGGAAGTTGCATTAGGTCTAATCAATCAAGGGATGAATCCAACTGAAATAGAGAAGAGAGTAAAGAAAGTACTGAATATATGTGGCCTGCTTCCTTATCGGAAATGGCCGATTTCTGCTTTAAGCTATGGGCAAAAGAAGCGGGTAACGATTGCATCCATCTTAGTATTAAATCCGGAGATATTGATATTAGATGAACCAACCGCAGGACAAGACTTATATCATTATACAGAAATAATGGATTTTTTACTCGAGTTAAATCGCACAGGAATAAGTTTGATGATCATTACTCACGATATGCATTTAATTCAGGAATATACAAGTAGAACGATGGTGCTAGCGGATGGAGAAATCATCGCAGATAGCAGTCCTGCGAATATATTAACAAATCCACAAATAATGAAAGCTGCCAATTTGAAAGAAACGTCTCTCTATGAAATGGCAAAGCTTTTGCAGGTGGAAAGTCCAAGTGAATTCATTGACGCATTTATTTCATATGAGCAAGAGGGGAGAAAAACATGGCAGAAATGCTAGCCTATTTAGACAAAAATTCACCCATTCATCGTCTTGCCGGCGCTACTAAATTACTTTGTTTTATACTATGGTCCCTTGCAGCCATGCTTACATATGATACGCGGATATTAGTGTTCATGCTAGTCATTGGACTTACGCTGTTTAAATTATCTAAAATTCGCTGGAAAGAAGTTTCCTTTGTTGTACTCCTTTTTGGTTTATTTCTTTTGCTAAACAATATAGCTATTTTTTTATTTTCACCGAAACAAGGCGTCGAAATTTATGGCACGGAGCATTTGCTTTTTTCACTAGCAGGTCCCTATGAGGTAACAACAGAGCAGCTGTTTTATTTGTTTAATGTGACATTGAAATACTTTACGGTTATTCCAATCGCTCTATTATTTATTTTAACGACCAATCCTAGTGAATTTGCTTCATCCTTTCATCGGATTGGCATAAGTTACCGCATTACCTATGCAATTAGTATAACCTTGCGCTATATTCCAGATATTCAAAGAGATTACCGCAATATCGCCTTATCCAAGCAAGCTAGAGGAAATGATTTATCAAGAAAGGCTTCTCTTATAACACGTGGGAAAAATGCAATGGGAATCATTATTCCATTAATCTTTGTAAGCTTAAATCGAATTGAAGCAATAAGCAATGTGATGGATCTAAGAGGATTTGGCAAAAAGAAAACGAGAACTTGGTACTGGGAAAAACCATTTGATATAGGAGATTATCTCGCTATTTCACTAGTAGCAATTTTATTTATTAGTAGTATTGTTATTACCTTTTATGATGGTCAACGATTCTACAATCCTTTTGAGTAGAAGCTATGGGACAGTAAGAATCAGCATTTTAATCCCAAATACAAAGAGAGTAGGAATGAGATATGTCGATTATTGGAATGAATAAAATGGAAAGTGTATTTACGAAAATGCTTGAAAATCAGCTTGTAAAAGAAGGACTCGTGTTTTTGCAAGAGGATGATGAGAACACATTAAATGAACAAATTGAGCTTACCTTAGTTCCAGCTCCGTCCTTTCAGGAAGCAGAGAAAGGAAAGCTTTTTCAATCGAAATTAGCATCATTTGGTTTAGATGATATTCAACAGGATCGGCATGGGAATGTATTTGGAATAAGATATGGAACAGGAAAAGGACCAAGAATCTTTGTCTGTGCCCATTTAGATACAGTATTTCCGGAAGGAACAGTCATTACAGCAGAGTGGAAGGATGGAAAAGTGTACGCACCTGGAATATCGGATGATGGAAGAGGACTAGCTGCAGTGTTGACGGTTTTACGTGCTTTTCATAAAACGAATATTGAAACAGAAGGTGATATTATCTTCGGAGCAACGGTTGGGGAAGAAGGATTAGGAGACCTGCGCGGCGTGAAAGGCTTGTTTAAGGATAGGGAGGATATTGATGCATTTATTTCCCTAGAGCCTGGTACGCCAGAAGAGATTACCTATTTAGGGACAGGCAGCCACCGCTATCATGTCACGTATAAAGGCTCTGGTGGTCATAGCTTTGGGGATTTTGGAATACCGAGCGCGATACATGCTTTAGGTAGAGCTGTAAGTGAAATGGCAGATTTAGAAACACCGCTTGATCCGAAAACGACTTTTACAGTTGGTACCATAACTGGAGGAACTTCTGTCAATACGATTGCGCAAGAGGCAAGCATGATGGTTGATCTACGGTCTAATTCACAAGAAGAACTTCTTCAGTTAGAGGAAAAGGTATTGGCTATTTTGGAAAAAGCGGCAGAAGAGGAAAATAACCGCTGGAGCAGTGAAAAAACAGCGATTGAGGTTGTGATAAAACAAGTTGGAAATCGCCCAGCAGGAACACAAGATCCAGAGGCTGCGATTGTTCAAACGGTTATCGCAGCTGGAAAAAGCATCGGGTTAACACCTGTTCGTTCATCTGCTAGTAGCACTGATTCAAATGTGCCGATTAGTTTAGGAATCCCTGCTGTTACATTAGGAGCAGGAGGAGCATGCGGTGGCATTCATACGTTAGAAGAATACTTTGATCCAAAAGATGCATATCTTGGCCCACAAAATCTATTTTTAACAATTTTAGGATTAGTAGGCATAAAGGATAGTACCGAGCCTTTATTGTAAAGTTAGCTGGAGTGGGGTGGGGAAAGATAAGTTTTAGTAAAGCTGTCTGCAACGTAGAAGTTGTCGATGGCTTTTTTTGTGGGAAATTAAGTGGGGCGATGCGTCTTGAGTCTGTGCCCGTAGGTTGGGGAGAATAGGGCAAAAGGGAATAGAGAATCCCTATCAGTTACCATTAGACAGTTGTGGAAGAGAAAAAGGTAACAGAGAGCCGTTCTCTAAGCCCAAAGCATAGGGAAAAAGGAGAAAAAGGTAACAGAGAGCCGTTCTCTAAGCCCAAAGCATAGGGAAAAAGGAGAAAAAGGTAACAGAGAGCCGTTCTCTAAGCCCAAAGCATAGGGGAAAAGGAGAAAAAGGTAACAGAGAGCCGTTCTCTAAGCCCAAAGCATAGGGAAAAAGGAGAAAAAGGTAACAGAGAGCCGTTCTCTAAGCCCAAAGCATAGGGAAAAGGAGAAAAAGGTAACAGAGAGCCGTTCTCTAAGCCCAAAGCAAAGGAGAAAAGGAGAAAAAGGTAATAGAAAGCCGTTCTCTAAGCCCAAAGCAAAGGAGAAAAGAAGGAAAAGGTAATAGAGCTCCACCACTACTTCCCCAGAGTCATCATCCCCAAAAAAATGTAAACTATTTTCACCAACGAAAAATTTTTTGTAAATAAATTTCCCCCTGACTTATTCCTGACACATTTCTTTTTTATTCTATTACTTGTAAGCAGCAGGACAAGACATTCAGACGAATAAATAATTATTTTAATAGAATAGAAAGAGGTTGAAGCAAAAGATGAAAAAAAGTATAAAGAAGTGGATTATTAGTGGAGTATCGGTAGTAGTAATAGGTACAGGAATTGGATCTTATTATTATTTTACAAATGATAATCAAACAGAAGTAAGAGCACAGGTTAGAACCCAAACGGCGACTGCTGAAACTGGTGATGTAGAAATAGAGATAAGTGGGACAGGAAGCATTGCAACCATTAATAAAGAAACCTATACTTCTACAGGCAACGCAACTGTTGATGAAGTGCTAGTCGAAGTTGGGGATGAAGTAGAAGAAGGTGATGAACTAGTAACTTTTGAAGATGATACACTTGATCCAATTGAAGCTACTTTTTCTGGTGAAATTACTGCCTTGAATGTAGAGGAAGATGGAAATGTATCGATGGGAACAGAAGTCGTTACTGTTACGGATTATGATCATCTAGAAATGGTTGTAAATGTAGATGAATTAGATATTTCTAAAGTGAAGGTTGGACAAGAAGCAAGTATAAGCGTGAGCGCACTTGAAGACAAAGAATTTACTGGAAAGGTAACAAGTGTTGCGAAAGAAGCAAATAGCGATAATACTAGTGTTGCTAAGTATGCTGTAACGGTCAAAATAAGCAAGCCTAGTGGGTTATTAGTTGGTATGACAGCAGAAGCAACTATCACAACAAGTACAGCTAAAGATGTCATCACTGTTCCGATTGAAGCAGTACAGAAGGAAGATGACGAATATTATGTGCTAGTGGCATCTGGAACAACAACAAATGAAGATGGAACAACAGAAACTGAATCTACTAAACAAACAGTTGAAGTAGGACTTGAAAATACTGAGGTAGCAGAGATAAAGAGTGGTTTAGAGGAAGGAACAACTGTTGTACTGCCAACATTTGAATCATCAAGTGATAGTGAGACACAAGGTATGTTCCCTGGCGGCGGCCAAATGCCAAGTGGTGAAGGTAGAGGTCAGATGCCAGAAGGAGGCCAAGGTGGCGGAATGCCTTCCGGTGGATTTGGAGGTGGAAATTAATGATTGAACAGCATGCACTTGTTGAGATAAAGAATGTAAAGAAGGAGTATACGCTTGGAGGAGAAACGGTTACTGCATTAGATAATGTTAGTTTCACTGTCAATAAAGGCGATTTTATTGCGATTATTGGTCCGTCAGGCTCTGGTAAATCAACGCTCATGAATATGATTGGTTGCTTAGATACTCCAGATTCTGGGGAATATTACTTAGACGGACAAAATGTTTTCTCCTTAAAAAGCAAACAGTTAGCAGAGGTTCGAAATCATAAGATCGGTTTTATTTTTCAATCCTTTAATCTTCTAACCAAACAATCTGCATTTGAAAATGTAGAATTACCATTGGTTTATAGAGGAATTGGTAGTAAGGAAAGAAAAGAAATTGCCTTACAAGCTTTGAAAAAAGTAGGACTATTAGAAAGAGCAGGACATAAACCAACAGAATTATCTGGCGGTCAGCAACAGCGCGTGGCAATTGCCCGTGCTCTTGCTGGGAATCCTCCGATTTTACTTGCTGATGAGCCTACTGGAGCCCTTGATAGTAAAACAGGAGTAGAAGTAATGAATTTAATGAAAGATCTAAATAGACAAGGGCATACCATTATATTAATAACCCATGATTTAGAAATTGCGAAACAGGCGAAGCGAGTTATTCGCATTCAGGATGGCCGGTTAGCAGAGACAAAGGAGGTAGTTGTCTCTTGAGATTAGGACAAGCAATCAAGATATCTTTTAAAAATATTACAATGAATAAATTAAGAGCGGTGCTTACCATGCTTGGTATCATCATTGGTGTAGCAGCGGTCATTGCATTAACCTCATTAGGAATGGGAGCCTCTAATTCCGTTTCCGATGAAATTTCGGGGTTAGGAACGACAACCGTTTCTGTCAATCTTTCAGGAAATTCGAGTGATGAAGAGGTTGTAGATTATGATGAACTGATGTCGTTTGAGGAATATGATGAAGTGAAGGCAGTTTCTCCAACAGTCACAACTTCTAGTACACTTAAAAATGGAACAACATCAAGTTCTGGTGTTACCGTTACTGGTGTTACGACTTCTTATGAAACCGTGCAGGATATTACTGTACAGTCAGGAAGAAATGTGATGGATATTGATTTAGACAATCGCAATAAAGTAGTAGTCCTCGGGTATAATGTAGCAACAGAATTATTCGGATTCACCAATCCAGTCGATCAAACGGTTCAAATTGATGGGACAACATATAAAGTAATCGGCGTGCTTGCAGAAAAAGGAGAAGAGTTAACTGGATCGGTTGATGATTCCGTTCTTATCCCATTTACAACAGCACAGCGTTTTATCGGACAAACATACGTTACATCAGCAACTGTATTGATGACGGATGAGGATTCAGTAGAAATGGGAATGGCAAAAATGAAGCAGAAATTATACAATCAGTTTGATGGAGATGAAACTTTATATTCTGTGCGAAATCAATCTTCTGTGTCAGAGGCTTTGGATTCTGTTTCTAATACAATGACCTTATTATTAGCCGGTATTGCGAGTATTTCCTTAATTGTTGGGGGAATTGGAATCATGAATATCATGCTTGTTTCGGTTACGGAAAGAACAAGGGAAATTGGAATTAGAAAGGCAATCGGTGCTAGAAAAAAAGACATTATGCTCCAATTTTTAATTGAAGCAATTGTACTTAGCGCGTTAGGTGGAATTCTTGGAGCAGCTATTGGAATAGGAAGCGCAGAAATTTTGTCTAGTACATTAGATATGACTTCCCAGATTACTTGGTGGGTAGTTGGAGGGTCGGTTAGTTTCTCTGTCTTGATTGGGGTTATATTTGGAATCTTCCCAGCTAACAAGGCTTCCAATTTAAGTCCACTAGAAGCATTAAGATATCAATAATAAAAGGAATAGATCAGCCATCTGTTAGCAGAAAAGGTCTGATCTATTTTTTTATTATTTAAATTAGCGGTATAATGGATTTCACTAGGAAAAAATAAAGCATGAGGAAAAAAGTAGATGAAAAAAATTCTAATTGTAGAAGATGAACTAGCAATTTCCATGGTTCTAGGAGCATATTTAGAAAACGTAGGATACGATGTGGATTATGCGTATGATGGAGACGAGGCTTTACAAAAGCTTGAAGAAGAAACGCCCGCTTTAATCCTATTAGATATCATGATGCCCTATTTGGATGGCTGGGGTGTCCTATCCTATATTCGGAAGAAATCAGCATGTCCAGTTATTATGCTTACGGCCTTATCCGATACAGAACAGAAGTTAAAAGGATTTGAAAATGGGGCTGATGACTATATAACAAAGCCCTTTGTAGGAGAGGAAGTTATTGCGCGTGTACAAGCGGTTTTAAGAAGGTCTTCTCATTATCAAGACGATGATGAGCGTGTTAAATACTATGGTGATTTAAAAATCAACTATGTGTCACATCAGGTTTTTCTTAATGGAATTGAGGTTCCCTTTACCCCTCGTGATCTTGCTGTTTTTCTCTTTCTAGCAAGTTATCCCAACCAAACCTTTACAAGGGATCAGCTTCTAGACCATGTGTGGGGAAGAGACTATGATGGGAGTGATCGGGCAGTTGACCTGGCGATTAAAAGAATAAGGAAATTATTAAATGGGTGGGATCCGAAAGATGGCGAAATTAAAACATTACGGGGACTTGGCTATCAATTTTATATTCAGGAAAAACAATAAAGAAAAAACGCCTCTTCTTTATTATTGGACGAAAAGGTATTTGCTCACATTATGTGGGGGCCTCTTGATTATTGGCATTGTCTCTATATTATGGATTCGCCATAATGCATTGGAGAATCGCCTAGAACTAACAAAATTAGTTGCCCAGGAAATAGCGGAGCATGCCAATGAGATGGAGGAAGGAAGGCTCAAAGATATTCGGCTACCGTTTTTGCAGGATAGACAGAAATTTATTAATGAAGGACAGCCACTAGATGCCTTTCTTAAAGATACTTCAGGAAATGTCCGTTCTCTGAATCAGAATTTTCCTCTAAGTTCTCTAGAAAGTCAGCAGCTGATTGAGTCTTTGCCTTTAGTAAGTGAATTAACCATTAAAAAAGTAACGCTATGGAATAAGCAAAGAGCATCTGTTGTCATTGCTCCCATTATAAATGGAGGGGAGCAAATAGGTTCTGTCTATATTATTCAGCCTCATAATCAGCTACAACATTTAAATAAAGAAGAATATCAATTGCTAGGATTATTGCTGCTGAGTTTAGCATTTCTTGGCTGGTTTGTCATTTATTTCTTGTCTAAAAAACTAGCAAAGCCCGTAGAAGAGGTTGCCAGTGCTGCCCAACATTTAATGAATGGAAATTATCATATTAAGTTAAATGAAGATGTGCAGGAAAAAGAACTTTACCAATTGGTTTTATCGTTTAATGAAATGACAAAAAGGCTCTATGCATTAGAAAGTTTGCGGACCCAATTACTAGCAGGTGTCACCCATGAATTAAAGACACCGATCACTTCTATTAGTGCATTAATACAAGCTGTAAATGACAATGTCATACCTGATAATAAGAAAAAACAATTTTTAACAATGAGTTTGAAGGAAGCGGGAAGACTGCAGAATATGGTGGAGGATTTACTAGATTTTAATAGCTTTAGTGCAGGTTCGATTAAAGTGAATAAGGAAAAGCTAAATGTACAGGCCACGTTAAAGGAAATTATTTATCAATGGGAAATTGTCCATGGAGGCGCTTTAGCAACTACGGAGATAACCTTTGTAAATCCAGAGAAACCGCTTTATGCTATGCTAGATAGTGTGCGTTTTCAGCAAATTATCGTCAATCTATTAAATAATAGTTTACATGCAATCAAGGGAAAGCAAAATGGAAAAATAACCATCAGCCTAACCTATGACCAACAGAATGTAAACATTTTGGTAGAGGATAATGGCTATGGTATTCCAGAAGATGAGCAGGATTATATTTTTGAACGATTCTATCGAGGAAAGAATAAGAAAGATATCGAGCGTGGCCTAGGCTTAGGATTACCATATAGCCTTCTTTTAGCAAAAGCACAAGGAGGGCATTTATCTTTACAAAATTCAGAAGGTTCCTCTACAATATTTTTATTGCAATTTCCATTACTTGCATAAAATAAAGGAAGGGGTTGTTCGGAGATGATGGTTCAACAAGAAAAATATTGCAAGGAATCTTTGGTAGTTAAAACAAGCCGAATATTCCCTATTGATACAAATAATCATAATACATTATTTGGTGGAAAGCTAATGAGTTATATAGATGATGTAGCTTCTATTTCAGCATCTAGGCATTCAAGAAGTGATGTAGTTACCGCTTCAACAGACTCTGTTGATTTTCTATTTCCTATTAGCCCTACTGATTCTGTATGCTTAGAATCATATGTAACACATACAGGTAAATCCTCAATGGAAGTATTTGTGAAGGTAATAGCTGAAAACCTAAAAACAGGCGAAAGAAGACTTGCAGCAACATCCTTCTTAACCTTTGTTGCCTTAGATGAAAATGGCAAGCCACAGCGTATTCCCAAGGTTATTCCGCAATCAGAGGAAGAAACAATGCTCTACAATACAGCGGAGCAGCGTGTTAAAATCCGAAAAGATAGAAGAGAGCATAGTAAAGCATTTGCAAATGTTATTAGTACAGAAATGCCTTGGGGGTAAGTTGACCTGGTGAAGGAATGGGTGATATCGGTATAAGTTTGGCTGATATCAGTGTTGATTTGGCTGATATCGGTGAAGGAATGGCTGATATCAGTGCAGGAATGGCTGATAAAGTGCTGAGTTTGGCTGAAATGGTGAAGGAATGGCTGATAAAGTGCCGAGTTTGGCTGAAACGGTGCAGGAATTGCTGATAAAGTGCCGAGTTTGGCTGAAATGGTGCTGGATTTGCTGATAAAGTGCCGAGTTTGGCTGATATCAGTGCAAGATTAGCTGATATCAGCTAGATTCATACCATAACCAATTAATTATAAGCTCTGATTCCCTTAATCTTAAATATAAATACTAGAATATCGCTAATAAAACTATAAAACAGTCAATTTAGCATCAAAACTATTCACTTTCGCCCCTTACAAAGCGAATTCTTCCACTTAAAACCCCCACATTTTGCATAATCTACTTATTACCTTTTCTCTCAGCCGACTCTATAACTATATCTTCCTCCCTCTTTACCATTTATAAACTTACCACCACAACAATAAGTCGAATAAATAGAAGAAACGTTGCTATTATTGCAAATAATTTCGAAATACTAAGAAAAGTGTCAGAATATATTAACTTTTTAGAAAAAATAGTGTCAGAATATCTGACAAAATTAAAGACACTTGTCTAGAAGAGGATTATAATCCATACATGGAACAGGAGCAATTGGGAAAATCTCCCGGAGCTTCATAGATAAAAACAATTATAGGGGGGCAAACTATGTTATCTAAAAAAGTACTTTCTTTAGCTATGACAGCAACATTGGCACTAGGATTTATGAGTGGCTGTGCTTCAAATGCAAACTCTGATAGTGAAGGATCTAGTGACAATAAAGTAATCAAAATTGTTACACAATCTCCACTTTCTGGAGGAAGTGCAACTTTAGGAGAAGCAATTAAACTAGGAGCACAACTAGCAATTGATCAACAGAAGGACAAATTTGCTGAGTTAGGTTTTGAAATTAAATTGGATGCACAAGATGATCAGGGAGATCCGAAAAAAGGAGTGGCGAATGCTAACTTAGTTGTAGCAGATCAATCCGTATTAGGCGTAGTGGGACACTTGAATTCAGGTGTTTCCATCCCAGCATCTGAAGTATATGAGAAAAATAATCTAGTAAGTGTATCTCCTGCAAGTACAGCAACAGATTATACAGATCGCGGTTTAAAAACCGTTAGCCGGGTTGTAGCTCGCGATGACTTCCAAGGTCCAGCAGGTGCACAATATGCGGTGGAAACATTAGGAGCAAAGAAAATTTTTGTTGTCCAAGATAAAACAGCATATGGTTCTGGGCTAGCAGATGCATTTAGAGCTGCTGCAGAAGAGCTAGGAGCAGAAATTGTTGGATATGAAGGAATTACAGTTGGGGAAAAAGACTTCAATGGTGTGTTAAACCAAGTAGCTTCTAAAAAGCCTGATTTAATCTATTTTGGAGGTCTTTATGCAGAAGGGGGAATCCTTGTTAAACAAGCTCGTGAAAAAGGACTAGATATCCCATTCATGGGTGGAGATGGCTTAGACTCTTCTACTTTTGTGGAAATTGCTGGAGATGCTGTTAAAAATACATTCCTTACTTCTGTTGCTGGAGACACAACAAAATCAGAAGAAGGAACGAAATTCGCTGAAGACTATCAAGCAGCTTTTGGCAAAAGCATTGAATCCTATTCAGCATATGCATACGACTCAGCTGCCGTATTGCTAGCAGGAATTGAGAAAGCTATTAAAGATAATGATAACAAATTACCATCACGTGAAGATGTAACAAATGCTGTACGTGAAACACAAGATTACAAAGGGGTAGTAACAGAAGTTGGATTTGACGAAAAAGGCGATAACAAGTATGCGAAAATCTTTATCTACAAATTTGACGAAGCAAAATATCCAGCTAATTTAGAGGATGAAATCAGCCAATAAGCAAGAACATAGAAAGGGTATGGATCATCCTGTACCCTTTCTATTTTTTACAAGCATTACATAACTAAGAAAGTCTACCAATTTAGGTTGAATATATATTCTAGTAGATAGATAGTAACTATAAATGCCAAGCTCATTGACGTTAATATTGCTGAGCTGATGGAGCGGAAGACACCTTGACTCCTGCGGGAAATGAGGGAAATGGGAGACCCCACAGGCGAAGCTGAGAAGGCTCCCATCCCTCCCGCGGAAAGCAAGTGTCTGTAGCGGAAATCAACGGGCTTCATGATAATTCCTATCTATCTACTAAACACAATTAAATCAAAAGTGTGGGGAAGAAAATGCTAACAGAAATCTTACAAACGTTACCGCAAGTTTTAATTGATGGATTAACATTAGGAGCCGTATATGCCGTTATTGCATTAGGATACACAATGGTTTATGGAATATTAGAATTAATAAACTTTGCTCACGGAGAAATATTTATGACAGGAGCATTCATTGGGACAAGTATCTTAATCGTTTTAACAAGCTTAGGATGGACATCCATGTTACCTGCGGTTATATCATTAATTATTATGCTCCTATTTACAAGTCTGCTAACAGGATTTTTAGGAATGGGAATTGAAAGAGTTGCTTATCGCCCGCTACGTAAGGCGCCAAAGCTAATTGCCCTTATTTCAGCAATTGGTATCTCCTTTTTATTACAGGATATCGTTCGTTTTATCACAGAATTATTCAAAGGGAATTATATTTTAACATCACCAAGTCTGTTCACCGATAAGATTAGCATCGGATCTATTTTCGGTTCCCATGCAGCAAGCTTCAAAAGTTCCTTTCTAGTTGTCATTATTGTCGCGGTTATTTTGATGGTTGGATTAGACTTTTTTGTTAATAAAACAAAATGGGGCATGGCAATGAGAGCAGTTGCCCAAGATCGAGATACTGCCTCCTTAATGTCCATTAATGTGAACAAAGTAATTTCCGTGACCTTCTTTGTAGGATCTGCTTTAGGTGGTGCAACAGGCGTACTATTTGCAGTGCAGTATGGAACAATCGATCCTTATATAGGATTTATACTAGGACTTAAAGCATTTACAGCAGCAGTACTTGGCGGAATTGGAAATATTCGTGGGGCAATGTTCGGTGGTATGCTCATTGGATTAATTGAAATGTTTACTGCTGCCAATCTTTCCATTATAACAGGTGGTATTATGGGCGCAGAATATAAAGATGTTGTTGCATTTGCCATATTGATTATCGTTCTTATTTTTAAACCAGAAGGCTTATTTGGCAAAGCCGTAGCAGAGAAAGTGTAGGTGGAAAAGATGGCTAACATGATCAAAACAATCCAAACAAATAAAGTGGCCCAAATCATTCTTTTCTTTGCCTATGTATTAGTTACTACTGCAGCTTTAGCCCTTTCGCAAAAATCAGTTATTGCCTTTTTACTTCTACTATTGTCACTTCTGATTCTTTATTATATGAATCTAGGAAATAAAATGAAGTGGGGGATAGCCTTACTTATTTTAGTAATTGTGTTGCCCGTTTCAGCTAGTCAAGGGCCCTCCTATCAGGCTTATATGGAAGTAGCAACAATGGTAGGAATTTATGTATGTATGGCACTAGGCTTAAATATTGTAGTAGGTCTTGCCGGTTTGCTTGATTTAGGATTTGTAGCATTTTTTGCTGTAGGAGCATATACATATGGTATTTTTGCTAGTGCGCAGGCAAATAATTTCATGCCTTTTGGAACCTATCCTTTGTCTGGAAACAGCTTTTGGTTTTTTATCATAATCGGGTTATTTGTAGCAGCATTATTTGGTGTATTATTAGGGATTCCTGTTCTGAGGGTAAAAGGAGATTATTTAGCCATTGTAACCTTAGGCTTTGGTGAAATAATCCGAATTGTATTTAATAACTTAGATAAGCCAGTAAACATAACAAATGGAGCAATGGGGCTTCCAAGCATTCAACAGCCTGAAATATTTGGCATCACCTTAGCCCAGCCAAATCAATTCTATTATATTGTCTTAGTTATGTTCATTATTGTTATTTATGCAGTTACTAGAATGGAGCATACAAAGTTAGGGAGATCATGGAAAGCGGTAAGAGAAAATGAGATTGCGGCACAAGCAATGGGAATTCCCCTTGTAAAAACAAAATTAACAGCATTCGCTATCGGAGCTTCTTTCTCTGGAATGATGGGAGTTGTCTTTGCTGCCAAGCAGATGTTTGTTGATCCTACAAGTTTCACCTACTTAGAATCTACGACTATTCTAGTTATGGTTATTTTAGGAGGAATGGGAAGCGTACCAGGCGTTATTTTGGGAGCTGCAGTTGTTACGATTTTGAATTTACAGGTATTAACAGAATTAACTGGTTGGTTAAGTCAAGTGACAACTATTCCAGATGCCTTATCTCCAGCAAAAATGCAAAGATTTATCTTCGGTGCACTTTTAATTGTTATGACCTTATATCGTCCTCAAGGATTGATACCTGCTAAAAACAAGAAATTTAATGAAAAGAAATTAAAAGAGAGCATAGCGGAAAAACAATAATCTACTAAATTGCTTAAGGAGGGGCATCAAGTGAATATACTCGAGGTGAAAGGATTAACCAAAACTTTTGGCGGACTTGTAGCGAATGCCAATATTGATATGTCAGTCGAAAAAAATTCGATTACAGCTGTAATTGGTCCAAATGGTGCTGGAAAAACTACTTTTTTTAATATGATAACAGGTGTATATAAACCAACGTCTGGAGAAATAGTTCTAGCTGGAAAATCGATTGCTGGATTTAAGCCTCATGTTGTGGCAAGACAAGGGATTTCGAGAACGTTTCAGAATATCCGTCTATTCAGTGATATTACAGTATTGGAAAATGTCATGGTCGGTATGCATAACCATATTAGAGGAAGCTTGATTGGAACATTGTTTCAATTACCAAAGGCAAGACATGAAGAAGAGGAAGCGATGAAAGAGGCATACCGGATATTAGAATATGTAGGGCTTGCTGATCTATTAAATGAAGCAGCTGGAAATTTGTCCTATGGGGCACAACGGAGATTAGAAATTGCTCGTGCTTTAGCCACAAAGCCTAGCGTTTTATTATTAGATGAGCCTGCTGCTGGTATGAACCCAAAGGAAACAAGGTTATTAACAAATTTAATTCAAGATATGTGTAAGAAATATGATTTAACGATTATTTTAATAGAGCATGATATGAAGCTAGTCATGGAAATTTCCAATCATATCATCGTACTAGATCATGGAGAGAAAATTGCAGAAGGTGGTCCTGAAGAGATTCGTTCCAATCCTAAAGTAATCGAAGCCTATTTAGGAAAAGGAGCGGTATCACTTGCTTAAAGGGGGTAGCAGCGTGGAAAAGATACTAGAAATAACAGGAATCGAAGCTTGGTATGGTGGAATTCAAGCTTTAAAAGGAATAAGCTTACATGTGAATAAAGGAGAAATTGTAACACTAATAGGAAGCAATGGTGCCGGAAAATCCACAACGCTTAAATCCATTAGTGGGCAGGTGCCGATAAAAAAGGGAAGCATTCTTTATTATGGAAAGGATATTGCTAATATAGCAGCACATAAAACAGCTGTGATGGGCATTTCACAAGTGCCTGAGGGAAGAAGGATTTTTCCAAAGCTTTCGGTACGAGAGAATCTATTAATTGGAGCGTTTGCAGTAAAAGACAAACAATTAATTGAAACAAGAATGCAAAAAGTGTTTGAATATTTTCCTAGATTAAAAGAAAGAGTGGAGCAAAAAGGTGGAACAATGAGTGGCGGAGAGCAGCAAATGCTTGCAATTGGTCGAGCACTCATGATGCAGCCAGAGGTGCTGATGTTAGATGAACCATCAATGGGGCTTGCTCCTATTATTGTGGAGCAAATCTTTGAAATTATCAAAGAGCTTAATAAACAAGGGATGACGATATTATTGGTGGAACAGAATGCATTCCAAGCATTGCAAATTGCAAGTAGAGGATATGTTATTCAAACAGGAGAGATTGTACTAGAAGGAACAGGAGAAGAGCTCATTACGAATAAACAAGTTCAGGAAGCATATTTAGCTTAAAAAAACCTTAGACTGTAAATAAAGGAGAAGGCTATCCGCCGCCTCCTTCTTGACGTTAAGAATGTAAAGTTTTCTGAAGTCAATTTGCTGTCTAGCACCGGGCATCTAGGAGCTGATGGGCTACTCAACCTTCCCTTTCGATAAGTCAACATTGAATCGCTATTGCTCTTCATGTTTCCTTTATCTCAGGAACAATTTTTCCACCCCACACGCCCCTAAACGGTTGCCCTTCGCTTTTCTCAATTATTTAAAAATTTAACACAAACTGGTTCTGGTGCCTCTATTTCTGATTGTAATAGAGTAAGTTTTCCTGTAACAGAATCTCTCTCAAATAAAGTAAGAGTGTCAGACTGTTCATTTGATGCAAGAAGGAATTGTTCTGTTGGATCCAAAACAAAATCTCTTGGCCAGTTTCCTTCTGTTGAAGTTCGTTCGATAAAGGTTAATTGGCCAGTTTCACTATTAACTTGGAAAATAGAAATGGAATTATGTCCGCGGTTACCTGCGTATACAAAGTTTCCATCGGAAGAAAGATGGATTGCACTTCCTTGACTATTTTCTGTGAAATCAATTGGTAAAGTAGAGATATATTGTAATTCTTCAAATGCTCCTGTTTCGGAGTTAAAGGATAAAGCAATAACTTCATTGCTTAATTCTGTCATGACATAAGCAAATTTACCATTAGGATGGAAGGCAATATGTCTTGGACCACTTCCAGGTTTAACAGACAAACTGCTAACCTCTTCTAGCTTATTATCGACGAGCTTGTAAGTATCTACGCGGTCTGTACCTAAATCAACAGAGACTGCGTATTGATCATTTGGAGTAAAACCAGCGAAATGCATATGCGGTTTTTCCTGGCGTGCAGTATTAGGGCCTGTCCCAGTATGTTCAATAATAGATGCCACACGATTTAATGAACCATCTGCTGTATTTAATGAGTAGGATTCCGCAGTTCCTTTGTGATAATTTGCAGAAAGAACGATTGTTTTATCAGCATCTACACTTACATGACAGGGTGATGCTCCCTCTGAATATTCGCGATTAATGAGAGAGAGAATTCCGTCAGCACTAATAGAATAAGCAGAAACTCCACCTGTAGAGCCTTCTTTGCCGACTGCAAATAAATGCTGATTATCGTTTGTGATTGTTAAATAGGTAGGGTTTTCAATTTCAGCTGCAAGCGAAACATCCGTGATTTTTTTTGCATCTGTGTCTAGTACAAAGGAATAAATACCTTTACTCGATTTCTTTGTATATGTGCCAATGTAGCCAGTGAATTTTGTCATAAACAGATCTCCTTTTAACATTTTTACAAAATTAATACTATTTATTAATTATAGCATGAGCCTAATAGAATAGTACAAATTAGAATCTGTCTATACAAATAAAAGTATTATTTGTATCTATTTTCCCTGAATTTAAAAACTTGAAACAGAGTGAATAAAAAGAAGTTTCAGAAAAGGGTACTGCAAGATGCAGGAATTTGACAGAGGTTGTCGAATTTTTGTTTAACAATAGGAATAAAAAGAAGATAGGTTATCCATAATAAAAATTTCAGAGAGCTAAAAAATGGAAATCATTAGTATAGCTGAAAGGATAGAGAAATGAAAAAAAGAATTTGGTTTAACCAATGGTTCACAACAGTTGCACATTTTATTGATATGATCCGTTATAATTCAGATGGAATCGAATTTGAAGTATACGGAACTTCTAGCAATGAAGATGCCCTTTACTTAAGTTATTGTGATGCAGCTTTCAAAGAACCAACTGTTACGGGAGAAGATTATCTTCAATTTTGTTTAGAATTTTGTCGTATCCATTCGATTGATCTATTTGTTCCGCGGAAGGAAAATGTCCTTATTGCCAAGCATATAAAGGAATTCAATGATTTAGGAGTTAAGGTACTTGTTTGCCCAGATGCTCGTTTGATGGAGGAGCTCGATGACAAAGAAGCTACCTATCGGTTAATAGAGAGACATTCCCTACTGAAGGAATATGTTGCTATTCCTGATTACTTTGTTGTCAGCGATGCAGAAGCTTTTAAAGCAGCTTATTATGCTTTAAAGGATAAAGGACATACTGTATGCTTTAAGCCTGTGATAGGAGAAGGTGGGAATGGTTTTCGAATCATTCAGGATCGCCTAGACAGCATTGAAGAACTATTTAACAAAGGCATTTCTCATAAAATAACATTTGATCATGCTTATAGTATATTAAAGCAGCAATCAGAATTTCCACCCTTAATGGTGTTGGAATACTTGGATGGAACAGAATATAGTATTGATTGTTTAGGATACGATGGAGAGTTAATGGTAGCTATTCCAAGGAAAAAGGGAAAAGGAAGAGTAAGGGAACTAGAATACAATCAAGAATTAATTACATTGGCGGAGAAAATAAATCAAGTTTTAGAAATTCCCTTTGTTTATAATATTCAAGTGAAATACAAAGAGGGCAAGCCAAAATTATTAGAGATTAACCCACGAATGTCTGGGGGTCTACATTATAGTTGTCTTGCTGGAATTAATATGCCTTATCGAGCAGTTAAATTATTATTGATGGGCAATAAAGCGATAGAACATATAGAACCCCACTTTGGAATTAAATCCAGTTATCTTGAAAAAGAAGTAATATTGAAGAACATTATCGAAAAAAGTTCGCAGGAGAGAGCGTTTCTTTCTAAGTGAATGCCAAAGCAAAGGAGTTTGATATATGCAAACTTCTTTGCTTTTTTTGAAGATAGGTTCATTATTCTGTTTCTCCTCTATTTTCTAAAAATAAAATGTTTAATTTCCCCTATGAGGATTTTTCCTGCAGTATAATAAAGATAATCAATGAATAAATAAAGAAGGTATCATCTATGATAACAGCATTAATAAATAATAAAATAGTAGGTGGAAGGATCGTAAAAACAGGGATAGCGGTTTTGTTAACCTCTGTTTTTTGCTATTTGTTGGAATGGCCAGTAATGTTTGCAGTTATTACAGCCATAGTGACGATAGAACCAACTGCAAGAGACTCAATAAAAAAAGCATTTATCCGTTTTCCTGCATCCGCAATAGGAGCAGCATATGCTGTTCTTTTTACATATCTGTTAGGAGATCAACCGTACACGTATACAATCGTAGCGCTTGGTACTTTGTTTACATGCCATAAATTACGATTACATGCAGGTATCTTAGTTGCCACGCTTACAGGAGTAGCGATGATTTCCACTGTTCATGACCATTATACTTTATCATTTTTCGTTCGATTAGGGACAACTGGCATTGGGTTAATCGTATCTTCTTTGGTAAATCTTTTAGTCATTCACCCAGATTATTCAAAAGGGATTATGGATAAAATTAGATTTTTATCTGCAGAAGCTGGAAACTTTCTTCAAATGAGAGGGAAGGAAATCATAGCCCAACAGCCTTTACATAAGAGCACAAAAAATACCTTTGATGTATTGAGGAAGAACTTGGATCGTATAGAAACACTATGTTCCTATCAGAAAATGGAGTGGAAATTATATCATTCGAGTCGAGAAAGTATGAAGCTTTTTCATTATGAATATAAAAAGGTAGCTATTTTGCGACAGCTAATTTATCATCTTGGGCTGTTAAGCTCTTCAAACTTCACAAAAATATCTCTAAGCGATGAAAAGAAAGAAGAAATGATGAATGCAATTGGCCATATACAAGAAATAATAGAGATGGACGATTTAAAAGAATTGGACTCCGCTATAAGTAAAACACTTTTAATACAAAGTTGTAGGTTACTCCCATGTGAATTAAAGGAAGAAATAAATAGTGACAACAATTGGAAAATAACGTATTTATTTATGGAGTTAGTTTGTATAGGTGATTTATTAAAGGAATTAAAACAGATAGAAAGGATAGAAGAGCGTAAAAAGTTATCCTGCTATTCCTCAATCCGATCTTTATAAAGATTATCTTTTGAACCCTTGTACTTTACCATGATAAATTTCAGTTTTACCAAATAGCTATTTCTTATAAAGAACAAATAGGTGTTTAGACATTTGTTCTTTAAAAGAAACGAAAATTCATTGACATAAAGAACATATATGAGTATATTTAAAAGTATAAAGGGGTTTATATACAAAACATGTTCTTAATAACGAATTAATAAAAAAGAGAAAAATATAAAAATAAAGCTGATTATTTTTTTGATTATTTGTTCGTTATTAAGAATGGTTAGAAGGGGGAAAATGATGAATTCTGTTTTACTAACAATAAAAATTAGACACAGTAAACGGCTGGCTACTAAATATTCACAAAAATCGAATCGAGCAAAAGGAGGCTTAGAGAGAAACCATTATTTTCAAAAATACATCTTTTACTATAATAAAGCTAATTTATTGGAAGAAGGTAGAAACAAGGAAGAAATCATTTAAAAGACTTATATGCTATTATATCAATTCTTATACTATTTAAAAAAAGGGTCTTAGCCATTAATAAAGTGGAAAGGTCCTTTTTTGTTGTATATTTCTGAAAATAATCGCAATATTAACTGTGGAAAAACGGTTAGATTATCAACTTATTTACTAACAAGATAAATGCTGAAAATAAAGTATTCCACAGTCTTATCCACATTATCAACAGGATGAAGGTTATTTTATCCACATAAATGTAAGGGTTAACATAAAAGAGGGGGAGAGAATATACGGAAATTCTCTCCTTAAGAAGGATAAGATTGGCTTATTTATTATCTTTTCTGCTAGCAGCTCGATCAGCCATTTTAAATTCATGTTGATAGGTTACTGCCTGCATACTAGATAGTGTATGTTTTTGTTTTTGCTTTTTCTTTCTATCCATCTATACCATTCCTTTCTCATTCCAAAGTATCTTCTTTATTCTTTCCTAGTTGGGTAATATAGATGCACACAGGATGTAAATTAATTAGTGGAAGAAGGCAAAAGTACTGCTATTCCTTTTTTTCTATGCTACATTTTAAGGAGAAGTGTTTAAGTGAATGTTAATAAAAAGTTTCTGTTAAAGCTAAGAATAAGAAAATCTCAAAATAGATAATAATGTGGTGATGGGATGATTATTAGTAAAATTACAAGACAAAAGGAATTAAACGACCGTTATAATATTTTTACGATAAAGCAAGGGAAAGAGGTTTATGCATTTAGTGTAGATGAGGCTGTGTTAGTGAAGTACCAGTTGCAGAAAGGGATGGAACTCGATTCTCTCTTATTAAATGAAATTCAATATACGGATGAAATAAGAAAAGGTTACCATCTGGCAGTTAGGTATTTGGCTAAAGTGAAAAGGACGGAAAAGGAAGTAAGAAAACATCTACTTGCTAAAATGGAAAACGAGTCATTCGTATCAGAAGTAATGATGAAATTAAAGGATATGAAATTTATCGATGATGAAGATTATGCTTTCTCCTATGTGCGCACCCAACGGAATACAACAACAAAAGGACCAGAATCGATTAAAAGAGAGCTGAAAGAAAAAGGCGTTCAGATCGAATTGATCGAGCGTGCCATGGAGGAATTTGCATATGAAGATCAACTTCAGTCTGCACAAAAGGTAATGGTGAAATTTTTAGCGGGGAAGAAAAAGGATTCTAAGAAAATTTTATTACAGAAGCTAGAGCAGACACTTGTTCGCAAAGGATTTACCACTGCTATTATTCAGGAAGTGAAAAGGATGCCAGAGATTCTTGAAATGGATAGCGATGGATTAGAAACCATTCGGATTCATGGCGAGAAGGCAAGAAGGAAATTTGCAAAATTTACAGGCTATGAATTCACACAGAAAATGAAACAATTTTTATACCGTAAAGGATTCTCGATGGATCTTATCGAACAATATTTAGATGAAATGGAAGAGGAAATGTAAATAAATAATCTAAATTTTTGCCGAATCTGGTTAATTTTATTACACTAGTTTGTAGTGGAGGGAATATAAATGCTGACAAAAAGATATAGCATGATGACAGAACATGAGCTCCGTATGGAAATATCCACTTTAAATGATCAAGCAAAAAAGGCGGAACAGCTTGGAATGATTAATGAGTATGCAGTCTTAGAAAGAAAAGCAGTTCTCGCAAAATCCTATTT
Organism: Niallia sp. Marseille-Q9988; assembly: GCF_976954375.1. Taxonomy (NCBI): domain Bacteria; kingdom Bacillati; phylum Bacillota; class Bacilli; order Caryophanales; family Bacillaceae; genus Niallia; species Niallia sp. Marseille-Q9988. The sequence continues at coordinate 308,419 of NZ_CDRJSZ010000003.1, forward strand.
ATTAAATCCAAAAGATTTTAAACCGAATGAAGTGTATGAAATAGAAGGAGATCCTGGAGTTCTTTTTCAAATCGATTATATGAATGGTGTATTTGCCTGGGGAAAACGGAAAATAGATGGAAGCCAAGAAGAAGGTATTCCGATTGCGTTATTGAAAAAGAAGGATTGAGGGAAAGGAGAGGAGGGACCGTGTATGGTCTCTCCCTCTTTCCTACAGTACTTCCTTATTTTTTCGGTCTGCGATGAGAGGAAGCGTGCATTCTCTCTTGAGGATGTGTATTGATTGTCCCATTTGCTCTTTTAGAAGCAAATTCTGCTTTAGCTCTCGGTTCTCCTTCAAGCTTTACATCATTTGTATTATCTACATTTCCCATCGTTATACCTCCAAGAATCAACTAAGTAAACAGTAATAAACGTATATTTGTTTATTACTACGGATAGTATTTGTTATCCATCTGCAATCTATAAGTAAAAACAGAAAAAGAAAGAAGGAATCAATGATGCATGAAGTACAGAAAAAGTTAGTGGAACGGCTACTGGAGCTTAATTCATTTATTTCAGTAGGGCAAGCGCAAACATGGGTTGAATTATTATGGGAAGATTTCGAAGCAACTTATGCAAAAGCTGGTCGGAAATATCAAGGAGAAGAAGTAACTGAAAGAGTTGTCAGTCAGTGGATTGAAAACTATGGAGAAAAGCTACATGAATTTGTCGCAGAAAATCCAAAATATAAAGAATTTCTTACAGATGATAAAAAGAAATTGCATTGAAAATTCATTTAAATAATAGACAGGTCGACGTTTGAGTCGACCTGTCTTATACTAATTTGTTAGTATATCGAGTTTCTTTTTAAGTTTATCTTCACTAAAGATCCAGCCTGTGTACGAGGTAATAATATTTAAATTTAAATCTAGATGAACGACAGCGACAAATGGATAATGTCCATTGCTTCGATAGCGCAAATCAATGAAACGGACTTGGTATTGGTCATCGAGCTCCAAGACTTCCCAGCGAAAAACAGGAGAAAAGGATAAGAATGCAGATAGGTTCTTATCTTTTTGTGCTGCTGCGAGAACTGGTGTATTTGGAATTGGAATGCGATGAAATTTATCGTAAATTTCAATTTCATGCTGATGCGATCGACCGACATAGAAGGAGTCATCAGTCATTACAGCAATACGCCAGTGATTAAATCTCATCGTTGGTGATAAAATGATTTCAGTTGCGTTCGGAATCTTCTTTTTCACATTTATTTTTACCTGCCGCTGTGTGATAATTCGCAGCAGATAATAACCGATTAGAACGATGAAGAGCGTTAAAAAAGTATATCCAGGATTGGAGCCAAATATCCAACATAAAATAGCAATAATATGCATAGAAAAAATGATTGGATCAAATGTGTTAATAATTCCCAACGCAACCCATTTATTTGTAAAGGGGCGAAGGGCCTGTGTACCGTAAGCGTTAAAAATATCTACAAAAACATGCAGAAAAACCGCTAAAAAGGACCAAAGCCATAAATGCAATAAATTTGCTTCTAAGAAAATCGGATAAATGACCGCGGTGATGAGCAATGGCCATAAAATTACTGCAGGTATTGAGTGTGTGACTCCACGATGATTACGTATATAAACGGCATTGTTTCTTAATTTTAAAACCGTATCGATATCTGGTATTTGAGAGCCCACTATTGTGGCGATCATAACACTTGTAGCTGTTACAGGACTTGAAGCAACAACCGGGTCTAACGTCGCTAACCCACCAAGTGCAATCCCCATGACGATATGTGTTCCTGTATCCAAAATACCAAACCTCCCTGATTTTTCTCCAGCATTATTTGGATGAAAACACCATAATTACAATTAAAATATGCTTTTCTTTTTTCTTAACAAAAGATACACTACAAACAGCTAAAGAAAAGCATAGGACAAAAAATGCGGATAATGTTATTAAATAATAAAAATCGATAATATACATCGGACAATCGCATAATTTTTATAAAAAAATAGTTCTCTTATTTAAAATGAGACAAATTTACTTATTTATACTTACTTTAATAACATCAAATCTTTTGGCTAGGATATCACTTGTTAGTAAGATTTTTCATACTTTCATTCTATCCCATTTCATCCTATGATGCATGTTATGTCCAATAGAATAAAAAGAAGTCTATACATTGTTATTCCCAAAAAAATTAATAATTAACATATGGAGGTTTATGGTGACAGAAAGGCAAGAAATGATAAAGAACCAAGTGAATGTAGAGCAATTTAGAGAAGATTTATTAAAATGGTTTACCGAGGAACAAAGAGATCTTCCATGGAGAAAGGATAAGGATCCTTATAAAGTATGGGTGTCTGAAATAATGCTTCAGCAGACTAAGGTTGATACGGTTATTCCCTATTTTAACCGATTTATTTCTCAGTTTCCAACAATTGAAGCATTGTCAGTTGCGGAAGAAGAGAAGGTATTAAAGGCTTGGGAAGGGTTAGGCTATTACTCAAGAGCACGAAACCTTCATGCCGCTGTAAAGGAAGTCCATGAAAAGTATGAGGGCAAAGTGCCAGATTCGCCAAAAGAAATTTCTGGCTTAAAGGGAGTAGGCCCGTATACGGCGGGAGCGATTTTAAGTATTGCCTATGGTGTTCCAGAACCTGCTGTTGATGGAAATGTTATGAGGGTCTTATCTAGAATTCTTTCGATTTGGGAAGATATTGCCAAGCCGAAAACGAGAAAAACTTTTGAAGAAGCCGTGCGCGTCCTGATTTCACATGAGAATCCATCCTATTTTAATCAAGCCTTAATGGAGCTAGGTGCCTTAATTTGTACACCTACTTCGCCGTCTTGTTTGCTTTGTCCTGTTAGAGAGCATTGTCATGCATTTGATGAAGGAACAGTAACGGAACTGCCGGTTAAGACGAAAAGCAAGAAGCAAAAGTCAATCCAGCTTGCTGCTGTCGTTTTGACAGATGAAGATGGAAGAACATTGATTCATAAGCGACCTAGCACAGGATTGCTTGCAAATCTATGGGAATTTCCTAATATGGAAATCGTTCAAGTGTTAAAAAGCGAGAAAGCGCAGCTAGAGGAAAGGCTTTTGGAAGACTTTCAAGCAACAGTAGAAGTTGGCGAAATGATTACAAGAATTGAACATGTCTTTTCCCATTTGATTTGGAATATCAATGTCTATAGTGGAAAATTGATTGATTTGAAAGAGGAAAGGGAAGATCTACGAAAAGTGAATTCCGAAGAGATAGAGCCATTCCCATTCCCAGTGTCTCATCAAAAGATGCTGAAGTTTTTATCAGAGCAAATTAACGAGGGGTGACCACAGTTGGTCCCCTTGTTTTTTAATCATCGTTCACTTCTGTTCCATGTGTATAATCTGCTTCGTTTCTTTTTAAGCCGCCTCTATTTTCAATCTCCACGATAATTTCACGATGAATACTTGCTCCTTCGCTATTTAAATAGGGAGTCATTTGCTGTAAGGAATGATGGAAGTAGGCAAGCTCGTTATCCTTCCATTCGCCTTTAGCGATCATTGCTAATTCAGTCATATCTCTACCAACATACATTATCCAATACCTTCCTTTACCTTAAGCATATCTATATCTATTGTGCGAATGTTGTTTGCGAACTATGCATTAATAGAGGTAAAATGAAAAGTAAATGGATGGGAAAGGAATTAAAAGAATGACAAACAAAGTAGCATTAATTACAGGAAGCAGTAGAGGAATAGGAAAAGCAACAGCGATTCGATTAGCAAAAGAGGGCTATGATATCGTTATTAACTATGCAAGAAGCAGAAAGGCTGCCCAAGAAACAGCCGATGAAATAACGGCATTAGGAAGAAAAGTTCTTTTAGTAAAAGCGAATGTTGGGGATGTTGATAAAATTAAAGCAATGTTCGCAGAAGTGAAAGAAGAATTCGGGCGTTTGGATGTTTTCGTTAATAACGCAGCATCTGGTGTGTTACGACCAATTATGGAATTAGAAGAGTCTCATTGGAATTGGACAATGAATATTAACAGTAAAGCGTTATTATTCTGTGCGCAAGAAGCGGCGAAATTAATGGATAAAGGCGGCAAGATTGTCAGCATCAGTTCATTAGGAGCGATTCGCTATTTAGAAAACTATACGACTGTTGGGGTAAGTAAAGCGGCAGTAGAAGCGTTGACTAGATATTTAGCAGTAGAATTAGCTCCAAAAAATATTGTGGTTAATGCTGTTTCTGGTGGAGCTGTTGATACAGAAGCATTAACACATTTCCCAAATAGAGAAGAATTGCTTCAAGCGGCAGCAGATAAAACGCCAGCGGGAAGAATGGTGGAAATGGAAGACCTAGTGAACGCAGTTATGTTTTTAGTAAGCGATGACGCTAGTATGATAAGAGGGCAAACGATTATTGTGGATGGTGGTATTTCGTTATTAGTGTAAGTAAGAAAAGGGAATTTTCCTTCTGAGGAAGATTCTCTTTTTTCTCTTTAGAGAAAAAATTGGATTTTATTGGAAAATAAAAACTTTGGATAGAACCGAAATGTCTGGGACAAATTAATAGGCGTGGAGGTGATATTCATGGCTAAAAAATCTGGTGTAACTCAATCAGGAACTAACATCCAAGAAGTAAAACAACAAAACGCTCAAGCAGGCCAAGGTCAATTTGGTACTGAATTTGCAAGCGAAACAAACGCTTCAGAAGTAAGAAAAGCTAACCAACAAGCTGAAGCTAAAAAATCTCAAAACACAAGCAAATAATGCAAACAAAGGGCACTTCACTTACGGGAGAGTGCCCTTTGCTTTTTATGGAAATAGCTATTATTAATTTTTTTAATATACGGTGCCGCTTACAATAAAAATAGTTCGACAAAACTTCTTCTTTGTCTACAGAAGTAGTCAAAGGAATAATCATACATACACAGAAATAGTTAAAGAAAGATGATAAATAAAGTATTACCGAACCTAAAAATAAAGAGTAGGATGTGTTTTTTCATGGATGTATTTAACGGTTTAGTTGGAGAGCAAATGCGAATAATGGAAAAACTACTATATTTACAAGGAGAATTAGAGCGGTGCGAAGAAATTGAAGCACAATTACAAATGCTGCAAAAAGAAACCGAATTAAAAGAAGTGCAAATAGAAATTGGCAAAATGAAAGTAGAACTTAAGCAAATACAACAAATTTTTGAATTGCAAACAGAAAAAGTCATTCGAGTCTATCAAGAAAATGAGCTAAAACTATCATCGAGTTCATAAAAAAAATATGGAATATTTGAAACCATTGTGTAATTTCAATGGTTCTTTTGTTTTAAATTTACCAGATAACCGTTATAATAAGAAAAAAGAGGAATCGTACTTTGTTGCCTTAAATGAAATAATGAATCGCTTTTAGTATGTAACAGGTTACAAAGCGTCCGTAAATAGAAAGTAGGGGAGAAATAAAAATGGGCGTACCTATCGAGGGTGAACCAATACAAATTCACAGTTATAAGCATAATGGGCACATCCATCGAATCTGGGACGAAACAACGATACTTAAAGGGACGCAAAACTTAATTATAGGTGGTAATGATCGTACAATTGTTACAGAATCAGATGGAAGAACGTGGGTAACGCGTGAACCTGCAATCTGTTATTTTCATTCACAACAATGGTTTAATGTCATTGGCATGCTTAGAGAAGATGGCATTCATTATTATTGCAACCTAAGCTCACCATTTATATACGATGGAGAGGCACTTAAATATATTGATTATGATTTGGACATCAAAATTTTCCCGGATATGACATTCAATTTATTAGATGAGGATGAATATGAACGTCACCGTGAAGAAATGAAATATCCAGATGTCATCGATCATATTTTAAAGTCGCAAGTAAATCAATTAATACAATGGATAAGACAAAGAAAAGGTCCCTTTGCACCAGATTTTGTTGATTTGTGGTATGAAAGATACTTAACGTACAGAAGTTAATATGGATGACTGAAAAAAGCATGTTGGTATTCAGCAGGCTTTTTTCTTATGCATATGCTTCGAATAATGATAAAATGATTCATTGTTATCAAAGAGTTAGTTATGGAAGAGATTGTGTGATTTATTATCAATGCTTGCATTGTGGTTGGGATAGTTTGGAAGGTAACCTGAGAGAGAACATTTCAGTGCCCGATTCATCTGGTAAAAACAGCAAAAGGTAACTGAAGCCAACATTTTCATGCCCATTCCAGCATGAAAAATGAAAAAGTAACAGAGGAAATCACTAAGTTTTCCTAACAGCTGTAAACAAAGCCAAACACAAAACAAGTTTTCAAAACTACCAAAAAGGAAATAGAACAAAGGCAACATAGAGAGGGGAGTATATGTGGACAGTATTAAAAGATATATGGCTTTTGTAAAGCCATATCGGTGGCAAATCATTGGCACCATTATCATCGGCATTGTTAAATTTGCCATCCCGCTATTAATACCATTGCTATTAAAGTACGTAATCGATGACATAATCAATAATCCAGACTTAGCACAGGCAACTAAAATGAGCAATTTATGGACGATTATGATCATCATGACGATTATTTTTATCGTAGTAAGGCCACCAATCGAGTATTATCGTCAATATTTCGCACAATGGACTTCTAATAAAATTCTATATGATATTAGAGACCAGCTATTTATGCATCTTCAAAAATTAAGTTTAAAATATTATTCTAATACCCGGGCAGGAGAAGTTATTTCCCGTGTAATAAATGATGTCGAACAAACGAAAAACTTTATTTTAACAGGATTAATGAATTTATGGTTAGATGCCGTAACAATATTGATTACAATAGCTATCATGTTCACGATGAATATAAAGCTAACCTTTGTTTCCATCATTTTATTGCCTTTCTATGCTTTCTCCGTGAGTTATTTCTTTGGAAATTTACGGACGCTGACAAGAGAAAGGTCACAGGCGCTAGCAGGAGTACAAAGCTTTTTGCATGAAAGGGTACAAGGAATTTCTGTTATTAAGAGCTTTGCTACGGAAAATCATGAACAAAAGCATTTTCAAAAATATAATAATGCCTTCTTAGAAAAAGCGGTCAATCATACGAAGTGGAATGCTAAAGCATTTGCGGTTGTTAATACGATTACCGATATTTCTCCATTGTTTGTGATTGCCTATTCTGGCTATCAAGTATTAAATGGTGATCTAACTTTAGGGGCTATGATTGCATTTTTTGCCTATATTGAAAGATTGTATAATCCATTAAGAAGATTAGTGAATTCTTCGACAACATTAACCCAATCGATTGCCTCAATGGATCGAGTATTTGATTTGATTGATGAAAAATATGATATTCAGGATAAGCCAAATGCCATTCCTTGTGCAAATGTAAAAGGTGACATTGCATTTGAAGCGGTTGATTTTGCCTATGATACAAAGGATCCGAAAGTATTAGATAATGTTTCTTTACATATTAAGCCAGGGGAGACTATCGCATTTGTTGGAATGAGTGGGGGCGGAAAATCTTCGTTAATTAGTCTTATACCAAGATTCTATGATGTGACAGGTGGAAGGATTCTCTTAGATGGAAAAGATATAAGAGATTTACAAGCTCGTTCCTTAAGGGATCATATTGGAATGGTTCTTCAAGAAAATATTCTCTTTAGTGAATCCATTAGAGAAAATATTATGATTGGGAGACCAAATGCGACGGAAGAGGAAGTGATTGCCGCCGCAAAAGCTGCGAATGCCCATGACTTTATTATGCAGCTGCCAGAAGGTTATGAAACGAAAGTTGGAGAAAGAGGAGTGAAATTAAGTGGAGGACAGAAACAAAGAGTAGCGATAGCTCGCGTTTTCTTGAAAAATCCACCTATCTTAATTTTGGACGAGGCAACCTCTGCTTTAGACTTGGAAAGTGAACAATCAATTCAAGAATCCCTTGAAGAACTGGCAAAAGATAGAACAACCTTGATTGTTGCCCATCGACTCTCCACGATTACCCATGCAGATCGAATTGTTTTAATCGAACACGGAAAAATCATGGAAGATGGCACACATAATGAGCTGATGAAATTACAAGGTCATTATCATGATCTATTTCAAATACAGCAATTGGGGAATTGAAAAAACGATCCAGAAGCATTTTCGCTCTGGATCGTTTTTTTATTCTTCAATTGTTACCTCTGCTTCATGGTTATGATGAACCTGGATAGAGGTAATCAATGTATCAAGATGCTCCACATTCTCATCATACTCAATAATGGCTGAAACGATTTGCATCATATGATATTGCTTTAGTTCTTCTTCATTTTCGTGGACAAGTGACTCTGTCTCCTTGTAGTACTGCATCAATTCTTGGAATAGCATGTTTCGGTCAAGGGAAATGCTACCTTCTTCAAAAATAACATGTGGCTTTACCTTTCCAATAAATTTTAGCATCACATGTTCGTGGTGGTGAATCAGACAATCGAGTTGTTGCTGAATAATATTTTGAAAATATTCAGGTAAACTCAATAACTCATTTTCATAGCGATGAATCTTTTTCAATGTTTGAAATGATTTTTTTAATGTTGCAATCATTTGCCGATAAATCACTAACTTTCTCGTTTTTAATAAGGTTGTTTTTTTGAAGTAATTCCGTTCTTCTTTGTACAGTATATATAACTGGTCTATTTTCATTAACCGGTCGGACATTTTATCAATATCATTTTTTAAAAGACTGTGCTCGGATGCATGTCTAATGTTCAAGCGAATCCATTTTGTTATTTCCTCACTCATATCGGAAATTTGGTTGTACAATTTATTTTCATACTTAGGTGGTAGAAAAATCAGATTGACGATTGATGAAGACAGAATCCCTAGCATTACGGTAGAGAAACGAATAATCGCAAATGTGATGAAATCATCTGTAGGTGATTCCATAATCGCAATTAATGTAACAACAGATAAGGTAATCGTCTTTTCTAAGCCTAATTTTAAGTTAATAGTAATAACAATAATGGCAGCAAGTCCGATAATAAAGACGTTGTTTCCAAAGCTTAATACAAATATTACTGCTATAATGGCGCCGATGATATTCCCTTGCACTTGTTCAATGATAGATAAATAAGAACGATAGACGGTTGGTTGTATGGCGAAAATGGCAGAAATTCCTGCGAAAACAGGAGTTGGTGCATTTAATAGTTGTGCTAGAAATAAAGCTAAAACGATGGCGATTCCTGTTTTCAGAATACGCGCTCCTAATGTCATAAATAAGTGTTCCTTTCTTTAACGTAATAACATATTTTCTTATACCCCTTACTTTTTGCGGAAAACACGAAAAGTAAACACAATAATGTACTATACAGTGATTAGATGCTAACTTCAATAGACTAATGCCGGATTTTTTCTTTTTTCGATGGATTTTAAAAAAATGGACATATTGTTGTTAAAATTGAAATGGATTTAAACGATATTCGAGGTGTGAAACGTTTTAATGGGATGCTGATTTCCGCTACAGGCGTTCGCTTCATTTATCTGTGGTTGGAAATTAGAAAAAGCTTCTAATCTTTTTAATTTATAAGAGGAAGATCCCCTTTGTGAAAATAAAAAAAGGTCCAGAATTCCTCTGAACCTTTTTCCTTACAACTATTTAAAATTTATACTCTTCTTGTAATGAAGCGAATGCTTGATCTACAGCGTGTAGGGTTGCTTCGATGTCTTCTTCTGTGTGTGCGATGGTGAGGAACCATGCTTCGTATTTGGATGGTGCTAGCATAATTCCTTGTTCTACTAATAGTTTAAAGAAGCGGCCGAACATTTCGCTATCTGTGCTTTCTGCTTGCTTGTAGTTGTATACTTTTTCCGTCGTAAAGAAGACAGTAAGTGCTCCTTTTAGACGGTTGAGTGTAATTGGAACATTGTACTTAGTAGCTGCTTCTAAAATACCTTTTTCTAATAATGCGCCTAGTTTATCTAGATAATCGTATACGCCTTCTTGTTTTAATACTTCGAGACATGCAATGCCCGCTTGGATGGATGCTGGGTTTCCGGCATGAGTTCCTGCTTGGTATGCTGGTCCAACTGGTGCAACTTGATCCATAATTTCTTTTTTACCACCATAAGCGCCAATTGGTAGACCGCCGCCAATTACTTTTCCTAAGGCAGTTAAGTCGGGGTAAACGCCTAATAAATCCTGTGCTCCACCGTAAGTGAAGCGGAAAGCGGTGATTACCTCATCATAAATAACAAGTGCGCCAGCTTCATGTGTTAGCTCATTGATTCCTTGTAAAAATCCTTCCACAGGTTCCACGATACCGAAGTTTCCAACGATTGGCTCCACAAGAACAGCTGCTACTTGATCTCCCCATTTATCCAAGGCATCTTTATAGGCATCTAAATCATTGAAAGGAACAGTAATGACATCAGCTGCAATTACCGCAGGAACACCCGCAGAGTCTGGAGTGCCAAGTGTAGAAGGTCCAGAACCTGCTGCAACTAGCATTGGATCAGAGTGACCATGGTAGCAGCCCGCAAATTTAATGACTTTGTTTCTGCCAGTATAAGCACGCGCAACACGAATCGTTGTCATCACGGCTTCTGTTCCAGAATTCATAAAACGGATTTTTTCCATGGAAGGGATTGCTTCCTGAAGCATTTTTGCAAATTTTACTTCATGGGGTGTTGGAGTACCGAATAGTAGTCCTGTTTCTGCTGCACGAGTGACTGCCTTTGTGATATGTGGGTGAGCATGTCCAGTCACAATAGGACCATATGCAGCTAAATAATCGATATATTGATTTCCGTCTACATCAAAGAAGTATGCACCTTGCCCTTTTTCCATCACTATCGGTGATCCGCCACCAACGGCTTTGTAAGAGCGAGAAGGACTGTTGACACCTCCGACAATAATCTCTAAAGCTTCTTCATGTAATCGTTCTGAATTGGTATGTAACATATAAACCTCCTATAAATCGTAACATTCTGTATAGAATACCTTCCCTCATTTTAGCACTTTTTGAAAGAAGATAAAGGGAAACAGCTTTTAAACAACAGGCAACTTTCATACGATCCCAATAGGTGTAACTGGATAAACGCATAATTACCTTAGACAAGCATAAATATTAATGATGGAGTATTTAAGGACGTGCAGCAATAAAGTAAGGGGGTAAGGAGATGTTTTATGTCTTATTAGCTTTAATCCTTTTTTTTATTGCGATGAGCTTAAGAACATTGTTTGTTCCTTACCGCGTAAAAGAAAAATGGGTATCCTTTGAAAATTTTATGTACTTAATTTTTGTTTATATCACCATTATGATTGGCTTTGGCTTAATCTATACGTTGTTTCAAATGAATGGAATCCCTGTATATAATGATGGACAGACTCCTTCTCTAAACTATGATTTCTTTCATACGTTACACACTAGCATCTATTTTAGTGGTGTCACCTTATTCTCTGTAGGGTTTGGTGATTTAATGCCTATTGGAATCGGAAGAATGATCGTTCTTATCGAGGCATTAATAGGCTACACGATTCCAGCCGCCTTTGTCACAAGAGCCGTCCTAGATTTGAATCATTAGCAAACTCCTTTTCTTGCTTCATCCAAGTAAATTCGGTACGCTTGGTATAGGAAAAGAAAGGCGGGATACGATGTCGATTCAATTGGGAGATACAGTACCAGATTTTGAACTACAAGCAGATAATGGAGAAAAAATAAAACTGTCAGATTTTCGAGGAAAGAATGTAGTCTTATACTTTTATCCAAAAGATATGACACCTGGATGTACAACAGAAGCTTGTGACTTCCGCGATAACCATGCAGATTTTAAAGGCTTTCATACAGTGGTACTTGGCGTTAGCCCTGATCCGATTTCAAGGCACAAGAAGTTTATCGAAAAGCACGAGTTGCCATTTCCATTACTATCCGACGAAAATCATGAAGTTGCAGAAAGCTTCGATGTATGGAAATGGAAAAAGAATTTTGGAAAAGAATATATGGGGATTGAAAGATCAACCTTCTTGATTGATAAAGAAGGCAAGCTCGTTAAGGAATGGCGTAAAGTGAAAGTGGCTGGCCATGTAGACGAAATAAAACAAGCATTAGAAAAAATCGAAGCCTAATTTTAAAGCTAGGGACTTTTGTCCACTCATTAGGGAGCGATAAGCATATTGTATAGTGAGCATATACCTCCTCATATATATGTCGGTGGCCAACGAAGCGTTCGTTGGTCTTTTTTTAGAATAAAAAGAGAATTGGATAAAAATTCTGGTGAAAAGTAGCGCGTGACATGCATATAATGAAAGTGTATTATCAATAGCAATCAGGCAACTGCTATTATCTAATAGTTTGTATTGTTAAATAATCATTATCGTTGTTATTTTAAACGGTTTATTCATCTATAAACGGCGTTATTACAGTAACTGTATTGACAAAACCCACCTATTATTAGTACACTATTTATAAACATTATAAAATAAGAATATCTTTTAGAAATGGGGTGCATGTCCGTGGAACATAATGAGCATAGCGAGCATAATGAGTTACAGGAAGCTCTTGACAAGCTGAAAGAAACAGGAGTGCGCATTACCCCGCAGCGTCATGCGATACTTGAATATTTAATAAGCTCAATGTCACATCCGACTGCCGATGAAATTTATAAAGCACTTGAAGGTAAATTCCCAAATATGAGTGTAGCCACTGTTTATAATAATTTAAGAGTTTTTCGTGAAGTAAATTTAGTAAAGGAACTGACATATGGAGATTCTTCTAGTCGGTTTGATTTCATTACTTCTCACCATTATCATATTATCTGTAAAGAGTGTGGCAAAATAGTTGATTTCCATTATCCAGGACTGGATGAGGTCGAACAATTTGCCAGCCATGTTTCAGGATTTAAAATCAGTCACCACCGTCTAGAAATTTACGGTACTTGTCCTGATTGTGCTAAAAAAGAAGCGCACTAATGTAAGAAATAGAAGAGGTTGTCTTTTTAAGATTAGCTTTCGTATAAATGCATGCGAAGGTTAATCTTAAAAAGATACCTCTTTTTTCTGTTTTCCTAAAGAAGGTTCTTCATTATACGGAAATAATAGATGGGGAATATAAAGAAAAAAAGTAATACTATTTTTTTAGAAGTTGTAGTAAGATTTCATGTATGCCATGGAAATAGGGCAGGATTTTAATAGAAAATGTCGAAATAATACGAAACGAATAAAATTTATTCATGGAGATGGAGGAATAACGATGGAAGATATTCTTCGTCCTATATATCAAGAAAGAGCTAGCCAGACAAATACATTGGGCGTATTAATCATTGATAAAAAACAAAATGAAATGACCGTGACAGATACTTTTGATACGGTGATGCTAATTATTGTAAAAGAAGCAGAACACCCTGTTTTTATAAAGCACTATACTTATGCGGAAAAGAAAGCAGCTTTGCATATTGTCACAGAACAACAATTAAGAAATTGGATTTTATTGGGGAATAATAAAAGAATATTTGAATGGATATACAATGGAAGAGTTGTTTTCGATCGAAACGAATATATCTATCAACTCAAAAATGAGTTAAAGGAATTTCCCGTTAACGAACGAAAACAAAAGATGGCGTTAGAATTCGCTAAGCTTATTAAACGATATATGGACGGGAAAGCTTTCTTTGAAAATAAGCATTATCTTGACGCTTATAATGATATTGTTCACTCCCTACATCACTTAGCACGTTTAGCTGTGATTGAAAATGGATTCCATCCAGAGGTAACCGTTTGGAGCCAAGTAAAACAAATAGAGCCAGAAATCTATAAATTATATGTAGAGCTAGTAAATAGTGATGAGCCGATTGAAAAAAGGCTTGAGTTATTATTCTTAGCAAGTGAATTCTTAATTCATTCCAGAATGAGATCAAGTACAAGCCATATTCTAGATATATTAAAAGAAAAGGAAACTTGGACATTTAATGAGCTATTAGAAAAAGAAGAACTTTTTATTTATGCAGTTGATCTAGGGATGCTTTTAGAATATTTGATCGATAAACATTTAATAGAGGTAGTTAATGTTTCAACGAAAAGTCCCGGAGTTTATCATCGATATTATAAGGTTTTAGAAAAAAACTAAAAAAGTTTTAAAAAAGTATTGACCATTATGTTGGAATAATGTTATATTTATATCCGTCGCTGAAACAACACGAAATGTTGAAGTAAACGACGGGAAAAGTTTTTTTGAAAAACTATTGACAGTGAATGTTGATAGATGTTATATTAGGAAAGTCGCTTCTTGAGTGACTAACTAAATTGCTCTTTGAAAACTGAACAAACAAACGTCAACAATAATCGTTTTATAACGAATGTTATAGAATGACAACAAGTAATAAAAAGCTAGAGTTTAGCAATGAGCTAATCAACTCTTTATTGGAGAGTTTGATCCTGGCTCAGGACGAACGCTGGCGGCGTGCCTAATACATGCAAGTCGAGCGGACTTTAAAAGCTTGCTTTTAAAGTTAGCGGCGGACGGGTGAGTAACACGTGGGCAACCTGCCTGTAAGACTGGGATAACTTCGGGAAACCGGAGCTAATACCGGATAATCCTTTTCTACACATGTAGAAAAGCTGAAAGACGGTTTACGCTGTCACTTACAGATGGGCCCGCGGCGCATTAGCTAGTTGGTGAGGTAACGGCTCACCAAGGCAACGATGCGTAGCCGACCTGAGAGGGTGATCGGCCACACTGGGACTGAGACACGGCCCAGACTCCTACGGGAGGCAGCAGTAGGGAATCTTCCGCAATGGACGAAAGTCTGACGGAGCAACGCCGCGTGAGTGATGAAGGTTTTCGGATCGTAAAACTCTGTTGTTAGGGAAGAACAAGTACAAGAGTAACTGCTTGTACCTTGACGGTACCTAACCAGAAAGCCACGGCTAACTACGTGCCAGCAGCCGCGGTAATACGTAGGTGGCAAGCGTTGTCCGGAATTATTGGGCGTAAAGCGCGCGCAGGCGGTCCTTTAAGTCTGATGTGAAAGCCCACGGCTCAACCGTGGAGGGTCATTGGAAACTGGGGGACTTGAGTGCAGAAGAGAAGAGTGGAATTCCACGTGTAGCGGTGAAATGCGTAGAGATGTGGAGGAACACCAGTGGCGAAGGCGACTCTTTGGTCTGTAACTGACGCTGAGGCGCGAAAGCGTGGGGAGCAAACAGGATTAGATACCCTGGTAGTCCACGCCGTAAACGATGAGTGCTAAGTGTTAGAGGGTTTCCGCCCTTTAGTGCTGCAGCAAACGCATTAAGCACTCCGCCTGGGGAGTACGGCCGCAAGGCTGAAACTCAAAGGAATTGACGGGGGCCCGCACAAGCGGTGGAGCATGTGGTTTAATTCGAAGCAACGCGAAGAACCTTACCAGGTCTTGACATCCTCTGACACTCCTAGAGATAGGACGTTCCCCTTCGGGGGACAGAGTGACAGGTGGTGCATGGTTGTCGTCAGCTCGTGTCGTGAGATGTTGGGTTAAGTCCCGCAACGAGCGCAACCCTTGATCTTAGTTGCCAGCATTTAGTTGGGCACTCTAAGGTGACTGCCGGTGACAAACCGGAGGAAGGTGGGGATGACGTCAAATCATCATGCCCCTTATGACCTGGGCTACACACGTGCTACAATGGATGGTACAAAGGGCAGCAAAGCGGTGACGCCTAGCAAATCCCATAAAACCATTCTCAGTTCGGATTGTAGGCTGCAACTCGCCTACATGAAGCTGGAATCGCTAGTAATCGCGGATCAGCATGCCGCGGTGAATACGTTCCCGGGCCTTGTACACACCGCCCGTCACACCACGAGAGTTTGTAACACCCGAAGTCGGTGGGGTAACCATTTGGAGCCAGCCGCCTAAGGTGGGATAGATGATTGGGGTGAAGTCGTAACAAGGTAGCCGTATCGGAAGGTGCGGCTGGATCACCTCCTTTCTAAGGAAAATGGAATGTACATTCCATCAAAGATTGTTGACGATTTGTTGTTCAGTTTTGAGGGAGCAATTCCTCAAAAACAGTAATAAGTTTGAGGGTAAAGAGAAACGAGTAGATCAAGGAAGCAAACGCGCGAGCACCGGAGCGTACAACAGTACGTGAGGAGCAGAGCGAAGAAGCTGACGAAGAGATGCGAAGTTTATCTTTAGCCGAAATTGTTCCTTGAAAACTAGATTATGAATAGTAAAAACAAGAAAGAAACCGAGTAATCGCCATCTTAGATTCTCTATTTTAGAGAATTATTTCTTTGAAAAGTAATCGTATCAATCGAATACTCTTTCAAAGATTTGAGAGCAAAGAGAAGCAAGTAGGTCAAGGAAGCGACCGAGCGAGCACCGGAGCGTACGCTAGTACGTGAGGAGCAGAGTAAGGAAGCTGACGAAGAGATACGCCGCTTATCTTTGGTCGAAACTAAGTTAAGTTAGAAAGGGCGCACGGTGGATGCCTTGGCACTAGGAGCCGATGAAGGACGGGATTAACACCGATATGCTTTGGGGAGCTGTAAGTAAGCTTTGATCCAGAGATTTCCGAATGGGGAAACCCTCTATCCGTAATGGGATAGAATCTTTACCTGAATACATAGGGTACTGAAGGCAGACCCGGGGAACTGAAACATCTAAGTACCCGGAGGAAGAGAAAGCAAACGCGATTCCCTGAGTAGCGGCGAGCGAAACGGGATTAGCCCAAACCAAGAGGCTTGCCTCTTGGGGTTGTAGGACACTCTATATGGAGTTACAAAGGAACGGGGTAGACGAATCGATCTGGAAAGGTCAGTCGTAGAAGGTAAAAACCCTGTAGTCGAAACTTCGTTCCCTCCAGAGTGTATCCTGAGTACGGCGGGACACGAGAAATCCCGTCGGAAGCAGGGAGGACCATCTCCCAAGGCTAAATACTCCCTAGTGACCGATAGTGAACCAGTACCGTGAGGGAAAGGTGAAAAGCACCCCGGAAGGGGAGTGAAATAGATCCTGAAACCGTGTGCCTACAAGTAGTTAGAGCCCATTTATGGGTGATAGCGTGCCTTTTGTAGAATGAACCGGCGAGTTACGATTACATGCGAGGTTAAGTTGATAAGACGGAGCCGCAGCGAAAGCGAGTCTGAATAGGGCGAAATAGTATGTGGTTGTAGACCCGAAACCAGGTGATCTACCCATGTCCAGGGTGAAGTCCAGGTAACACTGGATGGAGGCCCGAACCCACGCACGTTGAAAAGTGCGGGGATGAGGTGTGGGTAGCGGAGAAATTCCAATCGAACTTGGAGATAGCTGGTTCTCTCCGAAATAGCTTTAGGGCTAGCCTCAAGATTTAGAGTATTGGAGGTAGAGCACTGTTTGGACTAGGGGCCCCCATCGGGTTACCGAATTCAGACAAACTCCGAATGCCAAATACTTATTCTTGGGAGTCAGACTACGAGTGATAAGATCCGTGGTCAAGAGGGAAACAGCCCAGACCACCAGCTAAGGTCCCAAAGTATACGTTAAGTGGAAAAGGATGTGGAGTTGCTTAGACAACCAGGATGTTGGCTTAGAAGCAGCCACCATTTAAAGAGTGCGTAATAGCTCACTGGTCGAGTGACTCTGCGCCGAAAATGTACCGGGGCTAAACGTATCACCGAAGCTGTGGATTGACATCTAATGATGTCAGTGGTAGGAGAGCGTTCTAAGGGCGTTGAAGCTAGACCGTAAGGACTGGTGGAGCGCTTAGAAGTGAGAATGCCGGTATGAGTAGCGAAAGATGAGTGAGAATCTCATCCACCGAATGCCTAAGGTTTCCTGAGGAAGGCTCGTCCGCTCAGGGTTAGTCGGGACCTAAGCCGAGGCTGAAAAGCGTAGGCGATGGACAACAGGTTGATATTCCTGTACCACCTTTCAATCATTTGAGCAATGGGGGGACGCAGGAGGATAGGGTAAGCGTGCTGTTGGATTAGCACGTCCAAGCAGTTAGGCCGGTAATGAGGCAAATCCCATTACCACATAAGCGGAGCTGTGACGGCGAGGGAAATATAGTACCGAAGTTCCTGATTCCACACTGCCAAGAAAAGCCTCTAGCGAGATTGATGGTGCCCGTACCGCAAACCGACACAGGTAGGCGAGGAGAGAATCCTAAGGTGAGCGAGAGAACTCTCGTTAAGGAACTCGGCAAAATGACCCCGTAACTTCGGGAGAAGGGGTGCTCTTGCGGGTGCAAGCCTGCGAGAGCCGCAGTGAATAGGCCCAGGCGACTGTTTAGCAAAAACACAGGTCTCTGCGAAGCCGCAAGGCGAAGTATAGGGGCTGACACCTGCCCGGTGCTGGAAGGTTAAGAGGAGGGGTTAGCGTTCGCGCGAAGCTCTGAATTGAAGCCCCAGTAAACGGCGGCCGTAACTATAACGGTCCTAAGGTAGCGAAATTCCTTGTCGGGTAAGTTCCGACCCGCACGAAAGGTGTAACGATCTGGGCACTGTCTCAACGAGAGACTCGGTGAAATTATAGTACCTGTGAAGATGCAGGTTACCCGCGACAGGACGGAAAGACCCCGTGGAGCTTTACTGCAGCCTGATATTGAATTTTGGTACAGCTTGTACAGGATAGGTAGGAGCCTTGGAAGCCGGAGCGCTAGCTTCGGTGGAGGCATTGGTGGGATACTACCCTGGCTGTATTGACATTCTAACCCGCACCCCTTATCGGGGTGGGAGACAGTGTCAGGTGGGCAGTTTGACTGGGGCGGTCGCCTCCTAAAAAGTAACGGAGGCGCCCAAAGGTTCCCTCAGAATGGTTGGAAATCATTCGTAGAGTGTAAAGGCACAAGGGAGCTTGACTGCGAGACCTACAAGTCGAGCAGGGACGAAAGTCGGGCTTAGTGATCCGGTGGTTCCGCATGGAAGGGCCATCGCTCAACGGATAAAAGCTACCCCGGGGATAACAGGCTTATCTCCCCCAAGAGTCCACATCGACGGGGAGGTTTGGCACCTCGATGTCGGCTCATCGCATCCTGGGGCTGTAGTCGGTCCCAAGGGTTGGGCTGTTCGCCCATTAAAGCGGTACGCGAGCTGGGTTCAGAACGTCGTGAGACAGTTCGGTCCCTATCCGTCGTGGGCGTAGGAAATTTGAGAGGAGCTGTCCTTAGTACGAGAGGACCGGGATGGACGCACCGCTGGTGTACCAGTTGTCTTGCCAAAGGCATCGCTGGGTAGCTATGTGCGGAAGGGATAAGTGCTGAAAGCATCTAAGCATGAAGCCCCCCTCAAGATGAGATTTCCCATAGCGTAAGCTAGTAAGATCCCTGAAAGATGATCAGGTTGATAGGTCAGAGGTGGAAGCGTGGCGACATGTGGAGCTGACTGATACTAATAGATCGAGGACTTAACTAAAATGAAAAGCTCCAACGCCTGTTTATCGGCGTTGGAGCTGGACAATAATGATTACTCATTTCTTTCTTTTACTTCATAATCTAGTTTTCAGGGAATAATTTTTCAAAATTATACTTGAAAAAATCTCAAAAACATGTATAATAAAATATGTCTTGAGAAAAGTCTGGTGGCGATAGCGAGAAGGTCACACCCGTTCCCATATCGAACACGGAAGTTAAGTTTCTCAGCGCCGATGGTAGTTGGGGGTTCTCCCCCTGTGAGAGTAGGACGTCGCCAGGCATACCATATTATTCCGCAGTAGCTCAGTGGTAGAGCATTCGGCTGTTAACCGAACGGTCGTAGGTTCGAGTCCTACCTGCGGAGCCATATTGGAGAGCTGTCCGAGTGGCCGAAGGAGCACGATTGGAAATCGTGTAGGCGGGTAACCCTGTCTCAAGGGTTCAAATCCCTTGCTCTCCGCCATTAATTTTTCATATGGCCCATTGGTCAAGCGGTTAAGACACCGCCCTTTCACGGCGGTAACACGGGTTCGAATCCCGTATGGGTCACCAATACATATCATTATATTTATGGAGGATTAGCTCAGCTGGGAGAGCATCTGCCTTACAAGCAGAGGGTCGGCGGTTCGATCCCGTCATCCTCCACCATTACTATTATCGCGGGGTGGAGCAGTCTGGTAGCTCGTCGGGCTCATAACCCGAAGGTCGCAGGTTCAAATCCTGTCCCCGCAATCTGGTCCGGTAGTTCAGTTGGTTAGAATGCCTGCCTGTCACGCAGGAGGTCGCGGGTTCGAGTCCCGTCCGGACCGCCATTTTTAAAAAAATCAATAGCAATAAATTATGGCTCAGTAGCTCAGTCGGTAGAGCAAAGGACTGAAAATCCTTGTGTCGGCGGTTCGATTCCGTCCTGAGCCACCATTTATGTCGGAGGGGTAGCGAAGTGGCTAAACGCGGCGGACTGTAAATCCGCTCCTTCGGGTTCGGCGGTTCGAATCCGTCCCCCTCCACCATCTATACAGGGGTATAGTTTAAAGGTAGAACGAAGGTCTCCAAAACCTTTGGTGTGGGTTCAATTCCTACTACCCCTGCCAATTTTTATTAATTATTATGGCGGATATGGCGAAGTGGTTAACGCATCGGATTGTGGCTCCGACACTCGTGGGTTCGATTCCCATTATTCGCCCCATTTTTTTTGACACTTTTTTTATTTTATTGCATATAAATAGTATTGGGCTATAGCCAAGCGGTAAGGCAACGGACTTTGACTCCGTCACTCGTTGGTTCGAATCCAGCTAGCCCAGCCATTTGCGGAAGTAGTTCAGTGGTAGAACACCACCTTGCCAAGGTGGGGGTCGCGGGTTCGAATCCCGTCTTCCGCTCCAAGAATATTATGGCGGCATAGCCAAGTGGTAAGGCAGAGGTCTGCAAAACCTTTACCACCGGTTCGAATCCGGTTGCCGCCTCCATAATGCTTATTAAGTTTCCTAATTATATTACGCCGGGGTGGCGGAACTGGCAGACGCACAGGACTTAAAATCCTGCGGTAGGTGACTACCGTACCGGTTCGATTCCGGTCCTCGGCATTACCAAAACTTATAAGCGCGCCGGTGTGGCGGAATTGGCAGACGCGCACGACTCAAAATCGTGTTCCTTCTGGAGTGTCGGTTCGACCCCGACCACCGGTATCTCCAAGTAAAAGCGAGTTAATTTAAGAAACGATAAAACACTCACAAATGTTGATATATCAATGTTTGTGGGTGTTTTTTGTTTTGTGGGAAGACGGCTGACTAAGGTAGGTTTTTAAATCATTTTACACAAATTTTACACAAGAAAAATTAGTAATGCTTAATAGCGTATGGGTTTTACGAAGGTGATAAAATATAATTAGGTAAGGTTTGAATAACTATTAATGGGCAGTTTTATGAGTGAAAAGTAGGAAACAAGGCCATTTCTGCAAAGGATGTGGGGTTTTTCTGTCTAATGAAAAATTTAGCGGTAGAGGTCACCGTGAACATCTTTGTAAAGAGTGTAAAAAAGCAGGTATAGTAAGAAATACTAAGTCAAATTCCAATTATGATCGGGATTTTCATCGTCTATCTAATATAGATAGTATTTTAGTCCAAGCTGAAATCCGACCTGAAATACAATTCGGAGATGTTATTTCAACTAAATGGGTCTTATTTTGAACATGGTTAATTGTTTTTTTTGTAACTTTATGACTTTTACGAATAGATTTCTTCTGTTAGTATTCATTAATTGTTATAATGTAATGATAGAAGGAGTTCAAGGGAGGAATGTACCATTGGCTATGGATGAATCAAAAGCAAAAGTTGGAATTAATCCTGAATTCATACCTTTTCTAAAAGGGGCACATGTAAATTCAATTGATGAAGATGTTAATATATCACTAGCCTTGTATTTGTTTACTGCGAGAAAATAACACTTGCACGAGCAGCTGAACTGGGTGGTAAAAGCATATCAGATTTTATTCAAATCTTAATTAATCATAATATTCATTGGGCAGAGTATACAGAGGAACATAAAAAGCAAGATGATGAAACGATTGATTTTATTCTAAAAGAAGATGGTAAAGGAAAACAAGATGAAAGCGATTTGTAATACTAGTCCTATTATTGGGCTATCTATCATTGGTCGTCTTGATCTTCTGTGGGAACTGTTTGATATCTATATTCCACAAGAAGTTTATAATGAAGTTGTGAAACAAGGTAGTGAACAAGCAATCGGGAAACAAGAATTAAGAGATGCTGTGGCTAAGGGGTTAATAAAAGTCCATGAAGTAAAAGATCAAGGTTTTGTAGTAAAGTCTTATGGACGTTTGCATTAAAGGAGAGCTAGAAGTAATCGTTGGAGCCAAGGAACTAGGTGTGAGTATTGTTATTATTGATGAAAAGTCTGCAAGGAATTTTGCTGAAACATTAATGCTAAAACCATTAGGTCTTTTTGGTATTTTAAAACTTGCGAAACAAAAAGAAATGATTAATGAAATTAAACCACTGATAGAATTGTTAGTTTCGAAAAAGTTTCGGATATCCGAAAAGCTAATTAGCCAGTTACTAATGGAAGTTGGAGAAAATTAAATGGTCATCACACAGAAATGTCAGCAGCATATAATTTACTGGTGAAATTCAAATAACTGTTATCATGGTCCAGCTAAAGTTAACTGGGCTTATTTTGTTGTAAATATAAATTCAGGAAGTTAAGTTTGTGAACAGTTACGCTTAGAGTAACCAATTATTATAATAAGACTATTACAAAGCGACTTAGAACTTCTATCTACTTATAAAAAAGTAACATAACCTGGCCGCAAAGTAATGTGAGTTACTTATTTCTTGCAAGTATTAAATTAGCCACCAGCACCGCGAATAACTGATGCTGACGTCGATGTTCGTGCATCGGAACCTTCATATATCATAAACCACAATGATCTTAACTTCAAATAAGCCTGTAAATTTTCATAGGTATCAATTGTCTTTTCTCATCTCTTCCCACGGTTCCTTAATTACATGGGTACTTTGGTGCCTGTGAACTCTTTAATGATAAACGATGATTCAAAGAGTTTGAAAAAAACGAAATAAATCTTCACTAGGGGTGTAATGAGATGCATTTATCAAATTTTGAAAATTACTTTCAGGAGCATATTCTTGGGCGTGGCCTGGATTATTATCACAGTAAATTGATTACTAGTCTTGAAACAGATGATGGACATCATTACGTCGCAAGTGTCGACGGTACGGAAATGTATAATGTACATGTGGTTATAAGTGAGAATGAGGATGTTACTGAAATTTCGTGCGACTGTCCTTACGACTACGATCAATTATGCAAACATATGGCAGCAGTCCTTTTTGCTATTCGCGAGCAGAAGGGTGTTCCTATACCAGGGGAAATAAAGCAGGACTTGCCCTCACTGCTACAAAGTCTAGATAAAGAGGAACTTATACGTATCCTTCTTGAAATCGCGGATGAACGCCCGGATATTGAAAAAAGGCTATTATTTATCTATTCAAAAAGTGAAAATGAACTTTTATCGAGTGATCGATTAATTAAAGAATATATACGTCGAGCTAGTAGAAAGGGCTATATCGAATGGAATCAGGTTGATTACGCCCTTGAGGGGGCTGATATGGTCTTGGAAAAAGCCCGAACGAAAGCGGATGAAGGAAATTACAAAACAGCTGTTTTATTAGGAATAACCGTCTTAGCGAATGCGGTTGAAATGTTAGAATACGCAGATGATTCAAGTGGTTCAATTGGAATGGTCATATCTTGGAGTATTGAAACGATTGATCGGGCTATTTGTGAGGGAATAGATGAATTCCCATTACATGAAAAAGCAGAGCTTTTTGAGACGCTGATTAAAGAAGCTATGAACGAAAGATATGACGATTGGTGTGAGTGGCGTATTGATTTATTAAGGGTATGTGTGCACTTTTGTGCAGCAGAGGAATTGCGCAGAACATTAGAAGAACGGTTATCAAGAATGATGAAAACCGTATCTACAGATTCTTGGCGTTCGAGTTATGAAATAATTGAATTGAAAAAACTTCAGCTAAAGATAATTGAAAATTTTGATGAGGATGAAAAAGCGGAACGATTTATTGAAGAAAATATTGTTCACCCCTATTTTCGTGAACAGGCAATTACAAAAGCAATGCAAAAAGGAGAATATAACAAAGCCATTCAGCTTGCATTAGATGGGGAAAGAGAGGCAGCAAACCAGTGTAATGGATCTGTTAAAAAGTTTAAAGAATATCGTTATCAAGCGTATAAACTGATGGGTGACATTGATAAACAAAAAAGACTAGCACTAGAGTTTTTACAACACGACGATTTTAACTATTATGCAGAATTAAAAGGACTTTACTCACCGGATGAATGGCAAGTAAAATTAAAAAATATAATTGCCTGGTTCCAAAGCCAAAAGAATCGTTCTTACACATACCTTTCTATTATAAAAGAAGAAAATTTAACGGAGCATATTCTTGAATATTGTAAAGCCAAGGCATCCACGATCACAGAACTTTATCCCTATTTAGAAGAAAGATACCCTGATGAGGTGAACAATCTTTTTATTGAATATATCCGAAAGGAAGCAGAAGCTGCTTCTAATCGGAAGCAATATCAAAGCGTTGCTTCCATAATAAAACAATATAGAAAGGCTTGTAGTCTAGGACAGCCAACTGACATCATTGATGAGCTAAAACTAAAAAATAAAAGGCGTCCGGCATTTATAGATGAACTGGAAAAAGTGAGTTTCGCTTTTGCTAGAAAAAGATAATCTGTTTGAACAATGCTGCAATAGTGAATAAAGATTTGAGGTTATTAGTAATGGGGAAGAAGAAGGAAAATAAGAACAAGAATTTGGGACCGCGGCGCAAACGAATGAATCGAAAAGGCAGTCTGCAGAGTGCCAAGGGACAATCATACTTATTTCTCCCTCATCTACTTTATCAACTATGTTCCTGAATGAATATGCTTAATAGCGTATTGGTTTTACGAAGGTGATAAAATATTAAGTAGGTAAGGTTTGAATAACTATTAATGGGGAGTTTTATGAGTGAGAAGTAAGAAACGAGGCCATTTCTGCAAAGGATGTGGGGACTTTCTGCCTAATGAAAAATTTAGTGGTAGAGGTCACCGTGAACATCTTTGTAAAGAGTGTAAAAAAGCAGGTATAGTAATAAATACTAAGTCAAATTCCGATTATGATCGGGATTTTCATCGTTTATCTAAAGCTGTTAGAAACTGTATGATTATTTATATGGAGCATGAAAGTTACTTTTTATTTGAATATCAACTTTCCCGGTATATTATTGGAGGAGGAGATGAACTTAGCTCAGAAATCTATGTGTATCAGGGAGACAAGGAGCAAAAATTCCTTGTATCAGAAAAACTACAAAAGAATGAAGCTGTAATGGACGTTTTATACAAAAAATACTACGATACAATGGATAGCAACCAAAGTTTTGATTATGAAGAATTGATATACGAGGAGTATGTAGAAATTTCAAAGAAACGCAGACAGTTTCTTGAAGTAATATCATCGATTCATCATTTGAAGGAGTTCTTGATAGTTGGAAGGGGATAGAATTGATGACTCAATCAAGAAAAATTCGTCTAAAGAAATTATATGTTCCTTGTCCTGCTAAGGAAAACGATGAAATATTTCGAAATGGAGTATTTCATTTTAATATATCTAGAATATTGGAAGACATTCATTGTGGGAAACTAGTTGTTGATAAAGAATACGTAGATATTAATGAATGGTTTAAGTGGCATGGACATCATTCATCTTTAAATGAAGACCATTTACCTACAGTTAATATAGATAGTATTATAGTCCAAGCTGAAATCCGTCCTGGAATATTTTCTATCATAGATGGCAATCACAGAATAGAAAAAGCATTTCGGTTGGGTAAACCCTCCATTTATTCATATAAGCTAAAGGGAGAGCAGTTGATTCCATATTTTATAACTGAAAAAGGTTATCAAGCTTTTGTGGAATATTGGAATTCAAAATGTTAGATAAGAAAATTGGAATGAAGGATTTAATCGAAACTATTTTTTAGAAGGGATAAATGTCTATGAGGGTGAAGCTTGAAGATATAGTTGAGGGAATGGAAATGCAATCGGATGATAACCGATCATTTCTTAATCTAGATACTGGTGAAATCGTCCATGTCTCACAAGAGGCTCTATTAATTGCTGAAGATAGTGAGGACTATGAACACTTATCTGAATGGCAACAAGATGAAGTGAAAATAGCCTTGGATATAGTAGAGAGTTTTGGAAAGTATGCTGCACTTCCTTCTCAATTTGATATTTATGAGTATGATATGATGGAAAGTTTTTGTTATAGCCTTTCGGATGTTAAAATGCAGGATGTATTACTCAACTCAATTCGTGGAAAGGGAGCATTCAGACGATTTAAGGACAATATCCATCGTTTGGGAATGACTTATACATGGGATGATTACCGGGATCTGGAATATAAGGAAATAGCTAAGGGATTTTGTGAGAGGAAAGGCATTGACTATATAATTTGAGTGGCTTTAATCTTTTGGTTTATTTTGCTTATTTGGTTGGTTGGTTATACTAGGGATAAGGAGGTGCTAGCCAAATGATTAATGAAGGAGAATCAAGAATTGCTGATGTCATTCACGACTTGGAGGAAGTTTTGAAGGGGACGAAAGAAAAAGAGCAGAGCCTACGTTTGCAAAAGGCCATTAATACGCTTAAGGAACATTCTGTTACAGTAAGGTTAAAAGACACCACTATTACATTTTTAGCAGAAAATGCAGATGATGTTGTAAGTGATTCTGAAGCCAGTTATCACCCAATCACATCTCATGCTGTAAAACCAGTTGTTATTGGACTTTCAGAGGAAACAATAGATGAAAATGGTGTAAGGTATATAGATACCAAAACCGTGGCCGATTATTATGGCGTATCAACAGAAACTGTTCGCAATTGGATTAAGGACGGAAAGATTTCAGGTAAGCAATTATCCAATCGTGGGAAATGGTTCATTCCAGCTGAAGAGTTTGAGTATCTCAAGGAGCAAAGAGAAAATGATGATACTGAGGGTGAAATAGCTCAACTTCTTGGAGAAGATTTTGGTGACGATTGGGAAGTTGAATTAGCTGAAGAATAAAGGGGAGAAACGCGTGGTTGTCATTGCAAAAGATACAAACTTCGTTACTCCCAGAATTCTTCATGGTGGAAAATGAGGTAACCAAGAAATAAACTTACTAGACCGTTTGCTGTCTGATACCGTTCTTTTCCCCACTTTGACAATATTAGGAAAGTAATTTGATTAATGACAGGCACTTGTTGATTAAAGGGTGGCCATCTAATATCTCTGGTGTTACACAGAGAGAAAAATCAAGAGATTAAAAAGGTTGCAGTTCGCCACAGTCTACAACCACTAAATAACTTCCTAGAAAGATTACATAAAAAATACCAGGCACTCCGACAAAAGGAGCGCTTTTAAAGCATATTTACTAATATTGTTTATTTTTATCGGCTTTCTTTAC
Source organism: Niallia sp. Marseille-Q9988 (assembly GCF_976954375.1). Lineage (NCBI taxonomy): Bacteria > Bacillati > Bacillota > Bacilli > Caryophanales > Bacillaceae > Niallia > Niallia sp. Marseille-Q9988. Next base: position 335,800 of record NZ_CDRJSZ010000003.1, read on the forward strand.
ATCGTTACTTATTATTATAGGCTTGATTCTTTCTCTAATTCTTTCGTGAATAAATTCTTCTTCAAAACCGAATTCTTTTAGTAGATAAAACTCTAAAATATTTCGGAGGATATAGAAACCATTTATTAAGTCTTCACCTTTAAGAGCTCTATCTTCAAGCTTTTTATCATAATGAGTATAATAATTTCTTGTGTCTGCAATTACTTTGGGAAAGTCAAGATGGTTTATATCAACAGTATAAAAATAGAAAGTATAGTCTGCTATTAATAAATCAGCTAAACGACTTCTTAAAGTTACGTACTTATGACTACCATTTAGTAAAAATTTTCTATCTTCATCCCTAAAGCCTTTAGGCCTAATAGAGATTAACTGTTCAACCCTTTTCTTAAAATCAGGTAAAGTATTGCATATTCTACGTGAGTGGTATGTTTCTAGTGCTTGTACCATGTTTTGAAAATGGCGACTAATAGATAATTTCTCGTTATATATACTGTCTATATACAACTCTATTATTGGTTCCATGATTGATGATATTTCTTGCCATTTTGAGAAGTTAGCATTTCTTAGCTCATTTAAACTAAAAAGAAAATCATGTCTAAGTCTGCGTCGCTTATTTTTATTTTTGCTGATGCTTTCTTTAAAAGCGTGAATAACCTCTATTGGTCTACTATGTTTTACATCATCATCAAATTCATAATAAATCTCAGGCGATTCTAGTATCACTTTATCAAAACTAAAAGGTTCCGCCATCGCTATTTCAATAAGTCTTTTCATTTGTTTGGCCTTACTCATAAACCACTTCAATCGCTGAAGAGACTTAGATTCAACTATCAGATAAGGAGTTTGTTTTAAAGTAATCTCTTCCTGAGTAAGATTAAAACCTGGAGAGGAGAAATCTAAAAAATATGATAAGGAATATTCATCGTTAGAATAAATTTCTATTGGTTCAGTTATGTCTAGCTCTATTAAAATGTCACTTTTACCATCGTATTTTGGCCTTAAATAATTGGAAATATCTCCCCATTCTATTATTCCAGGTATGCTTATTCTCATTTTTGAAAATCTAATATCATCCGTAGTTTCAAAGTCAACGCCATCAAGCATATAATTTGCCTGATATCCAAAAACTTCTTCTGAACCAACTCTACTCTCAGTTTTTATTCTTATACAGTCTAATAAAGTTATTTTTGCTCCATTCATTGTGGAGCCTTTAATAAAAGGTATTTCAAGTGGAAGTTCTAAAAAACTCATAATTGGTCCACTGTTAGGTATTCGAATATAAAGAGCTATTCCTCCTTCATCCTTATTTAGGTACAAGTCACCATAATACTCTTTTTCTGAGTTGTCTATTTTCCAAGTTCCAGTTGCTGAAAGGCTGACTTCCATTTAGATCATCCTTTATTTATTGTTTTATCTTAATAGTAACATGTTACTTAAGGTGGTTCTTTCATAAAAACTTGATTTTATCAATAACATTATCAAAATCTCTTCTACCGTCTTCTTCAGGCTTTACAAGTAAGTGCTCAGTATAATTCGGATACAGTATTTGTCTGTTTTTTAATAAAACCACACGTACATATGCTGCATATTCTGTTTCGCCATTTCTTCCTAATCAACTTCTCTAAAGCAAACCTTATTGATAAGTGCCAAGTACTTATCGATTAAAAAATTGTGCGAATATATAAACAGGTAAGAGGGTGTCCCAACAGGTCGTTGAATGACGGCTTTAGTGGGACACCCTCTTATACAGTTTTAAAGTTTAAAAATAAATGAATAGGTTTATTCCATCTAAAGGGGACTGAAATGGTAAAATATTGTTATGGTATCTTTTACTATTAAAATTATGTGTTTACTAACAAACTAATCTAAAAGAGGGATTGATTATGACAGTAAAATTCATTTCACATTTGGGTACTAGCCCTGATATTGTCATTGACCAAATGCGTTTAACCTTAAATGAAATTATTGCAAAAGCACATCGCGTGAAACAAACAACAGAACTAGATGCCATACTTACGAAAATGAAAGAATTATTCTTTAAATTAAACATGGCCAAGTTAACAATTGACAAAACTATCCTATCGATTACCGGTTTACAAGGCGTCGGAAAAACAAAAATTCTTCGCCATTTATATGAATTAGACGATACATTACTTCCATCCGATGCAGGACGTGGAGAAGTATTACCTGTACTCTTTACCGAGACAAAAGGGATCAGTTTTCCTAAATATTTCGTCCGTCGTGCCATTCGGAACCATGCTAACATGTTTGAACTACATGATATCGAAGTAACGTTATCAGAGTTTAATCAGATTGCGGCAGATAATGAGATGGATGAGCTATGGCTTGAAGTTCGCCTCCCACAGCGATATTTCAATACTGAAATTTCTTTAGTTCTTTTACCTGGATTTGAAAAAGAGCGAAATCAAAAATCTCAAAGGTACTTAGAGACATTTTTAAAACTTTCCACGTCAGTTGTGCTTGTTTTTAACCATAAAAAACTGGCACAGTTGGATCAACAATTATTGATTGAAAAAATAGCATTGGATTATAGAGAAAGTGCCCCAGTCTTTGCTCTATCTTTTGCGGAGGAACTAAATCCTGAGCAGAGAGAGCACTTAATAAACGATTTATCTCGTAAGTACAATATCCCTTTCAATGAAGCTGATCGGCTTGTTTTTACCGGGACAAGTGAGGATCTAAAGGACTATCCGGAAAAAATCATACATGCGATTCGTCAGTATTCCTTAACCAATGCTAGCGGATATGCAATGCAGATGCATATGCTGACTTCTCTAACGAGTGAACTCATTATGTTATCATCATCATTCGAAGAGGAGATCAACTCGATTAAAGCAGATACCCTAAAAAAACATCTGCAAAATGAGAAGAATAGCAGCCAACTCGGTTTATATGAAATTCGCGATGCCTTCCGTCAATATCGCGAAAAGGTAACCAAAGAGGTTAGGAATGTCGTAAACAGAACACTTACCGCGCACGTGAACGAATGTTCAGTTCAAATGGATGAGTCAATCAAATCAGAGAAATATAGTCCTCTAGATAAGTTTAAATCTGCATTTATCAAGCAGAGAACTTTTGAAGAACAGCTTCTATTTAAAAATGAGATTAAAGAAAAGTGGAAAGGCAAAAACGAGGTGGAGGCAGAAAGAAGACTAATTAATGCTTTAGAGTCTTTTGTTGCGAATGAAACCCGTTCCTTACAAACGCAAACCACTCAGACAAAACTCGAAAAACCCGTCAACCCGTTGCTTGCTCCTGTAAACCTTTTGGAAAAAAGCAATGCAGCAGTGGATACTAATAGTGTGATTGAGACGGCGTTAACTAATATGGACCGTTACATGAATTTAGGGGTAAGTGACTTATCGATAACACTAACTCGGGACGATTTAAAAGTTTTGCCAATTGTGGCGGTAGGGATTGCACAAGAGATGGTAGTTGCCAGCCTCATTTTAGAACATGAAAAATTTGATCGGTTAGATCAAGATGTAAAAAACGAAATCTTGGATAAATCCAACAAGTTGATTGCGGAGTTTCAGGATTTAGCTGTATCTACGTCTACTGTGGTAAAAGGTGCTGCCATCTTTTTTGGAATTGATGCATTGGATGGAACGGTCAATACATTTGGTGCCTTGACAGGTTTGTTAACATCATTAGGCGTATCATCAGCAGCGGCTGCACCAATTGGATTACTCATTGTTGGCGCAGTTGGTAGCGGCCTTGCAATTAATAAAGGATCAGAACGAATTGAAAAATATAAATTTGAGCGAAGCCAACTATCGAAAGAAATCTTTCATTTGTTTGCTAACGCACAAGAAGAATCTATTATTGCAACGATTAATAACATCCTAGACAAAATGGAAGAGAAATTAATCGATACCTACCACGCGAGAAAAGGCACGGATAAAAACTTCGGATTACTGGATGAATTGGACCATCGCATCAGTCGCTTACAAAATCTGTGCGGTGAGATGCAGGAGTTGGCTTTTAGAAATGAATCCTACATTCACTAAATTTCATCAAAATCGACTTGAATGGGCCTTTCAAGCGAAAAAGGAATTCATCGACCATTTCGTAAGGTTGGATGTAGAGATTTCGGAGTCCACTTATTCAAAAGAGCTGTTGATATCAGTTTACGGACCCACCCAAGTAGGGAAGACGACGGTAATACTCTATTTGTTAGGGATTAAGCAGGACAAGCTTGAGCAGTTATCCACGTGGCTTAGGGGCAGGAGAAAATTAGGCGAGTCCTCTACGGTAACGGTGATGCGCTATGAACGGTCGCAAGATGAATATTTCCATTTACGACTGCCAAATCATTATGAGAGAGTCGGACTAACGGGAGAGCAATTAGAAGCAGAATTGCACTCCCTTCGTTTCAATGTAGAACAGGAAGGAGCTTATTCTGTAGAACCGGTTACGGTTGAGATTCCTTTCTATTTTTTCGAGGAAAGAGATGTTCATATTAATATTGTAGATTTACCGGGAATAGAGTCTGCCGAATTAAAAGAAGTAGAGCACGTAAAACAATGTATAAAACACTGGCTTCCGTTAAGTGAAGTTTGTTTACTGGTGGACGATGCGACACAACTAACTGCCTTTACGCAATATACCTTAAAAGGGATCAAAAACTGGTATGAGCAACTTAGTAATTTTCGTGTCATCCCTACACGGGCATTATCTTTGGATAACATTCGAAGAAAAATCCAGAACGGCCTGATTGTCTCAGCAGACGACTTAATTGCTGATTATGCAAAGGTTTTAAATCGTGTTTTGAAGATGGATCTCGACCTTTCTAAAACCATTTATCCGATTGATTTGGGTAATTCTTGGAATGTGATTCGGGAAAAAGAACCTTTTTTATACGAAAAAATGAAATATATCATAGCAGAGATTTTGGAGAATTTGCAAGAGGATTTAGAGAATGTGGAAGTCAATGAACTATCTTTCAATCGTTTAATGGGATTGTACAAAGAAGCGGAAGAAGCAAGTAAACAAGAGTTGGAACAGCAGCAAGATAAAATAGATAAATATAAGAAATTCATAGAACGACAAACTTTTATGTTTGAGCAGGAACAGGAAGCGGACGTTCAACAATACGAGCATATACGTAAGGAGTTAGACCTCTATCAAGACTTCATGAATAGAATTAGGTTTCAAGATGTAAATCCTGATGCGATTATGCACCGGATTCATCAAAATATTCGTTACACGGATAGTGATCGGAAAGCAAGTGCTATTAATGAAGCGGCATCCAAATTACAGCTTGGATTGGAAAAGGAATTGGATGCTAAACTAAGGGCAATTAAACAAGAAGCGAGCATCTTAAAAATATCAGGTACCCATCAGTTAGAGCTGCCTTATCTTTATCCGATTCCGAAAGTTGAAAAAATGTTTGATGCTTTTAGGTTTGAGAAAACCTATAAGAAGGCTTTTTATGAGACGACGGACTATGCATTTGATTGGGTAAATGTGATGTATCAAAATTTTAATCACCTCATTAAGCCCATCTATAATAAAGTGAAAAATCAGGTAGAACTTTTGGAGAAACAGGTTTTAGATTTAAAGTTTGTAAGCGAGGAGAGAAAGAAAAAACGAGAGAAGCTGTTTGTAATGTACCAGGAGGAAAAGGGAAGGTTTGAAAGCCACTATCAAGAAATCTTAGAAATGTGGAATCAAGACCGGGAACATGCGACACAGTTACAAAGCTATTTTATTAAGCATTGGATGAATTATAAAGCGGAGCTGCAGTATCATTTTCTATACGGAGATGAGAAGGAACGCTGGCTTGCATCGCAGTATCTGCAGCTTTTATTACAGGACGGGAAGAAAATAATTGAATCTTTAAACTGAGGCGAAAAATCATATGGTGAAAACACATTTACCAACGAAGAGTGAATACGATAGGGCAGTCGATGAATTAAAAAAGTTAAATGAAGATGTTTTTTATGATGATTTTAAAGACAAAATCGAAAAACTAGAAAAAAGTTTCATTGAAATAACCGTAAGCCATTCAAACGATTTTAAAAAAGAAGCCGAAAATATAAGTAGCCGAGCGAGTATGTTATTTCGTCAGATGGAATCGCAACAAAAGGAAATAAAAGGCTATTTGGAAGAAAAGCAAAACCATATCATTCAAAAAAACCAGGATTTCCTAGAGTTAGAAAGGACTCAGCTATTATTTGTTTATGAAGAGCTGCAAAAGAGCATTCAGTTATTTAACGAAAGAACGTTAGAATTGCAGCAAACTGTTGAGAATAGGACCAAGGATTTGCTGGGTCACACGTTACAAGCTATTGGAAATGTTTCTAGCGAGGTAACCGAATTTACAAAGAAACTATCGAATTCAGACGAGAGAAATATACAATTTCTAAAGCAAAACGAGGCCTATGTCACGCTAACAAAAGAAAAGCTAGCCTTAACAGAAGGAAAAATTGCTTCTCATATGGCGGCCCTTCAAGATATGGAAAATCAGCTGAAACAGATGCATAAGCGATACGAAGAAATGTTTCAAAGACATTCAGATTCGATCAAAACTATTTTGACGGTTCGAGAAGAAGCACTCATCAATAAAATTACCCAGCAAATAGAATACTCGGACGCAAAACATTTTGAACATCATGAGAATATGAAACGGGAACTCCAACAGTGGCACGAACATATGGAAGCTCTTAATAAAAAAAGTAATGACATACTAGGGTTGATTTCAAGTAGGATGTCCAGCAAAGAAGATTTAGAAAATGTAGAGAAAAAAAGTAAATGGAAACTGAATTTCCTCTTGGCTATCGTGGCAATCGAAGTGATTGTTATTGGGATTAACTATTTTTTATAAAGAGTCGTGGTGTTCCTCTTCTATATGATATTTGCTATCATGTGACCAATAACCGGGATGGAAAAAAGTGTCACATGAAGTGTTAACCCTGTTCTATTTTTGGACGGGTTTATACACTTTTAAGTATTAAACTCAACTTGTACATACGGGTACTTTAATGGAATTAGCTATAGAGTAGTAAAAGCTCAGAGCTAAGTCTCTGAGCTTACAAATTTTCAAAAGTACTAATCGTTTGTTTTTCTTCTTCTTCACGAAGTTCTTTAATCACATGGGAATAGTACTTATAAGTGGTTTCGATATCACTATGCCCCAATCGCTCACTTACATAATTTATGGAGACTTTTTTATATAGTAGGACACTTGCATGTGTGTGCCTCAGTCCGTGCATTGTAATCGGATCAATCCCGAGGCCTTCTAAGGTTTTACGAAGGAGCTTGTTGGCATTTGTGTTACTGATTACTTTGTATTTTGACTCAGGGCTATAAAAAACTAACCCATACATATTTGGCGGTAATATCTCAAAGAGTCTATTAAATGTGGCCATTGTTTTTATATCTAATTTGATCGTACGAATGGATGCTTCATTTTTTGTCGGACCAAAACCTTCGGGATGCCTTTTTGCATAACCCCATGTTTTATCAATTTTTATTGTGTTATGTTTAAAGTCGAAATCCTTTCTTGTTAGTCCGACTAACTCTCCAAAACGTGCACCAGAAGTCAAGCCTAGTAATATTAAATAATACCCTAACCCTTGGTCTAACAGCTTGTAAATCGCTTGACGCAATCTTTTAGTTTCTAAATAATTTAAATGTTTTTCTTCTGGTTTCTTTGCAGGATTTGTCCAAGTTAATACGGCTTTCCTAGTAAAATCATTCTGGATAATTTGCTCCTCAATTGCATCCTGAACACACCCCCGGATATGCGTATTTACTTTTTCTACTGTTTCTCGTGCCTTATCCGCGCCAAATTTATTTAAAAATAATTGATAGTCATGGCGCTTAATTTCCTGTAAAGGCCTACCGCCAAAATATTCTTTAATTGCTTTGGATGTATAATCGTAATGAAGCTTTGTTGTTTTTGTTAAATTGGATTTATAAAGATTCACCCATTTTTCGAAATACTCATCAAACGGCATTGGCTTTAGATGTGGTAAAATTCCTTTACTTAATTGCGCTTCTATTTCTGCTGCTGCAATTTGTGCCTCCTTTTTGGTTTTGAATCCACCTTTCCTTATCAGCTTTGATACTCCGTTTACCATATGACTTACAGTAAATTGATAGGTTTTACCCCGTTTTTGTATACTTGCCATTCTATGATGTCACCTCACTATTGATAGTTGGGGTAAACAGGCGCAGTAAGGTGCTGCGCTCGGTAATATGGTAGAATGATAGGTTTTAAGCAAAAATCCGGTCAAAATTTTCGTCTAAAAACTTTGCCATTTGTGATGCTTGAAAGGACCATGTTTGACCTTTGCTTTTCGGGTAGAAAACAAAACCTCCATTTTCAACGTCAAGTATCTTTCGGAATCTTGTCGGATATAGGATATTTTCCTTTATCCACTCACTTTTTCTATTAACTCTCTTTTCAAGATCTTTCATAGACCAATAGACCCCTGTTAATTGCAGCTTTTTCAGTTCCTGAAGCTCTACCTTTGAAATGATTACTGTATCGTTTGGAATCGGAATATTTAAACTCACAGAGAGTAGTTGTGAATTTGATGTAGATAGCTACCAAAGTTTGCTTGATATTATGGGTAAACTTTAAATTGAATAAATAAAATATTTGTAATGTATATGCAGGTGAAAACTAATTCACCTGCATATTTGGTAGAAACCTGTAAAAATATTGGTGGAGGCCATTCTATGAATAAGGATGAAAAAATCCAGTATGCCAATTATTTAATTGATGAAATTACTACAAAGTTTCTTCAAAAAGATAATCCATATATCATAATGGAAGGCTATGAGTATTTTCGTGAAGTGATTACACTTTATGCAAAACAATCAAACTTATTGGAAAGTACTTTGCTATTAATTGAAAATAACCATGCTGAGGAAGCTTATGTATTAGTAAGGTCAATGCTAAACAACGCAATGTTAATTGATTACTTATGTAATGATGATGATGGAGAAAGATATAAAAATTACATGATACAACCTACTAAAGCTGAGCTTTCATTCTTTTACGATATTAAGAAGGCATTGAAAAATGGCTGGCTTAAGGAAGCCCCTCCAGAGTTAGATAAGAGAATAAAAGAATATGAGGAGCTTCTTAAAAATGAAGGCTTTACAACAAAAAAGAAAACTAGAGGTAAACTTCAAGATGGTATTGACACAAAACTGTTAAACATAAAGGGAATGGCTTTAACTGATGAACTCTTATTTGCTCACTACATGATGTTTTATAGAGAGGGAAGCAAATACGAGCATTCAGATTTTTCCTCATTAGAAGTTTATTGAAATCCAATTGAGAATCTTCCTAATACAGTTGCTTTTATTTTGGATTTATCAAGAACTGATCCGGTACTTGAAGAAAAGTTGTTGAATCTTGCTATTACAATTTATTCTCTTACTTTCATTAGACTATTGCAGCATATAACTAATAAACAGGGTCACTTAATACAAGAAGAGAGAAAGCCCGAGCTAGCAAAACTCTCTTTCATAATTCAATCTAATAATTTATACTTTCCATATACGAAGCAAGAAAATCCAACTAAATGAAAGTGGACGCTTAATGAAAGAGGGAAAAAGGAAATAAAATGTTTATGATTGTCTATTACTGCATTCTGATTAACTCTAGGGTCTTAACCTAATGCTATTTTACATGTTGGAGGATTCTTATGGATATAAATGAAGAAAGAGAAAAATATATTAAAGAAAATCCAATGGATTATTTAAAAGCTTTAGAAGTCCTAAATCGTTTCCCGAACGATGCTTTTAATACGATTTATAAAATAATAAAATTACATGTTCCTGATGAGGTTTATAAATATTACTCGTTAACTAACAATGAGGAACTTAATAATATGAAGTTTACAACATTAGAAAACAGAGAAGTATACCTATCATATGCAAGTGATTTTAATGACCCTTTTGATAATCGATCCTATTATTATGATGTTGGGAGATTGAAAAAATACAAATTTGGATTTTTCTTTGATGAAAGTTTTGTAGAAGATAAAATAAAATATACAAGATTGGCATCCTTTTCAAAGTCAGGGATTAGTAATTTACCAATGTGGGCGCATTATTCCAATAATCATCATGGTTTTTGCGTAAGTTACTCAACAGACTTTAATAAAAATAAAGAACTTAGCCCATCTTTATTTCCGGTACAATATTTAGAGGGACGAGTAGATGTTACGGAGTATTTTGAAGGCTTTTTAATTAATGTAGAGGATAATTACGCAAATGCTATTAAAGAACAACAAAATGAAATATTAATTGATAATTTAATGTTATTATGGGTTCAAATCTTAACTTGTTACATTAAACAGAAGAAGTGGGAATACGAACAAGAATTTAGAGTAATGAAACCTGCAAATGTTCTTAAGGCTGATTATATGAGAGCAAACCCATCAGCAATTTATATTGGTTATAAATGCAAAGACGAACATATAGTCCGATTGGTTAATATTGCTTTTACTTTAAATATTCCAATTTATAAAATGGAATTAAATCCAACCTCAGAAGACTTTGAACTTGTACCAAAAATAATTTCTTTATAAAACGCAAAGCGTGGATCAAGTATTTTCCTAATACTATGATTTACAAATAAACTTAGGGAATAGGTATGAATGTTTTAAGATATTAAACTTACCTTTCTTGAATAAATTTTGCTCATCTAAATCTTTTTACACAAATTTTACACATAACTAGTAAAAAACCTTATAAACTCAATAACTATCAAACTATATCGACCCCGACCACCAGTATCAAAAAATTTAGTTTCCTTTTGTACTAAGTATCCATTTAGACTAATGATTCTATTATCTAAATGGATATTAACTTCTGTTTTCCTTCTATTTCATAAACTTTTTTGATGCTCAAAACAATAAATTTTTCCTTGGAACTTCTTATTAGATAAACAGAAGGATTTTACTTTATCAGATACTGGTTTCTGACAGACTATACATTTAGTTTCCTTTTCTTTTTATCAGTGATGTTCTTTTTTCTTTGATAATATCTATATGCTGCTTTCTAATTGCAGCGTCTGTAATATTAGCATTCAAAAGTGAATTGTATATCGTCTCAATCTCATTTTTTAGAAAAATCGGCTTTTTGTATTGTAATTTAAGAACAGCCACCTTTCTATTAATAAAATGAGTTAATTCAACGTCATAAATTACCAATTCATTAGAATGAATCTTTCTCAATTCTTCCTCAATTTTAAAAGTGCATCTCTTTGTAAAGGAAACCAATGAAATAAAGTATTGCTGGTATTTATCTTCTATAAAATTTTTGAGAGCTTGAATATGACCATAATTCTGCATTAAAGGATTCATCATTTTAAACTTACCATTGATTAACCAAGTTTTTTTATTTTTGCCTCCATAAATAGTGCCTTGATAATTCTTTGTTTCAATTACGAATAAACCATAAGGGGTTATGATGATGTGGTCAATTTGGGAATATCCCGTTGATGATTTAGGATTTTTAATTAGTAAATCACTTAAGTACATATAATCTTTAGATAGTTGGGATAGTTGAATATCGATTTTGTATTCTCCAAGTTCACCTTTTCTAACTGCAGTTCGGTCGTCCTTTTTTTTTGTTGTCGCGTTGTTTGTCTTTTTTACAGGGATTGGAGTTTCTTTCATATTATTATTAATGTTGTCTTTCTTATTTTTAAATAGAAAATCTAAAAACATGATCTGCCTCTTTCTATGGGAAATATTTCATTATACTTTAATATCGACTTACATGGACAAACTTGAATAGAGGTATGCTTAATAAGGAAATCCAGTATTTTTGACTATTAATATATTTGTATTATTATTTCTTAAACTTGGAGGGAATAAAGAAAGATATAACTCCACTACTTCCAAAAAAACAACTCTTTCATACTCCCCATTTCTCTTTCCTACCAAACTTAGTATAGTAAATATATATTATCCAATAAATAAACAAAAAAGCCCTGGAGGATGAGTACAATCAAAAATGAACCATTATATCAGCAAATTCAAAACAAAATAATAGAGCGAATAAAGGAAGGAAAATGGAGAGTAGGAGACAGAGTTCCCTCTGAAAAGGAATTAATGGATGAATTCCATGTTAGCCAAATTACTACCAAGAATGCACTAGCTGGCTTAGCTGATAAAGGAATTGTGGAGCGGATCAAGGGGAAAGGGACGTTTGTCATTGAAAGTAGTTTTACAGGTTCAATGGCTCAGAATCAAACTTCAAGTGGGTTGATTGGGTTAATTATTCCAACGATGAAGACGAAGGTGGAACAGGATTTTGTTAGTTTCCTTGAACAGTATGTGACGGAACGAGGGTATAACTTAGTCATTAAGATTTCTAGAGAATCACAGATAAAAGAGGCAGAGGCTATTGAGACGTTTCGTGCTATTGGGGTGGAAGGGATTATTATTTTTCCAGCAGAAAAAGAAACGTATAATGAAGCGGTTCTTCGACTTACGTTAGACAAGTTTCCTCTCGTATTGATTGATCGATATATGAAGAATATTTCTACCTATAGTGTAAGTTCAGAAAATACGCAAGGAGCGTTTGAGGCTATTTCTTATCTGTTGAATAAAGGGCATGAACAGATTGCACTTATCTCTCCATTAATAACAAACACGGTGACGGAAGAACGGGCAAAAGGATTTGAACAAGCTTTTTTAAGAAAAGGAATTACAATTGATAAAAATCTTTGGCTAACGTTGCCATTTGATAAAATATCGGCTGATGAAACGCCTGCACTGATTAAACAATTTTTAATGGAAAACTATCAGCTGGCTTGCCTGTTTACGATGAATGCAGAACTGGCACAGTATGCATATCGCGCTATTTTAGAAGTCCAAAAAGAGTCCTTTCGTCCAATAGAGTTAGTCACTTTTGATTGGCCTGGAATAGAAGGTGTAACTTTTGTACAACAGGATATTCAGCAATGCAGCAAGGATACGGTGAAATTATTGATGCAACAACTAGCTGGCGAATACGATCCGAAACGAATTTTTATCCCGGTAAATGTAGTGCTTGCTGCAGGAAATGAAAAATAAGGAAAGAGTATGCTACCTCATTCATGGTGGCTATTTTTTTGTCTTAAAATTGTCCCCTTCCTCCCGTTCAAATACTTTCCTTTTTTTTCTAATAAGTAGGACTTTTCAATCAAAAAAGTATAAAAGGTATATTATATACTAAGTTTAGTATATGTTTGTGGATTGGGATAATATAAGATGTTTGTAAGCGCTTTTAAAAAAGTGACGAAACAACATTTTTAAATGGAGCTTAATAGTTTTCCTTACTTCTGAGATTTTACTAGATTACTGGTATCCAGGGTGTACAAATCAACTTATAGCTGATCAGGTATACCCTTTTTATATAAATGGTAGTGCAACTATTGTTAAAAATATGGGGAGGGGATTAACCTGAAGAAGTTAGGAAAAGTATTACTATGTATGAGTTTATGGCTCTCTTTACCGTATGCAGCATTCGCATACAGCAACCCAATGGATTTACCAGAATCTTGGACATGGGATAGTGGGGAGTATTATGGAGAAGGGGACCCATTTATTCTAAAGCACAATGGTATTTATTATCTTTATGTTAGTACGGTAGATGATAAAAGTGGTGTGAAAGCTTGGACATCTGAAGATTTGATGGATTGGAAATATGCTGGTCTTGTTACAGAAGAACCTACTACAAAGGCTGCCTATGCACCGGAAGTAGTTTACTGGAATGGTGAATTCTATATGTATACATCTCCAGGTGGAAATGGGCATTATGTGTATAAAAGTTCAAGTCCTCTAGGCCCTTTTGAAAAACAAACGGATAACCTTGGAATGGGAATTGATGGACATGTTTTTATTGATGATGATGGCAAATGGTACTTTTATAGTACGGGATCAAACAGAATAGATGCACGCTCCATGCCATCGCCAGCTGAATTTGGCAAAGCAACAGATACTGGTGCAGAAATGAATGGCTGGACAGAAGGAGCAACTGTACTGAAAAGAAACGGCAAATACTATATGACATATACGGGAAATCATATTTGGAATAAAGCATACCGGATTGACTATGGAGTAAGTGATTCACCCAATACTGGTTTTACAGCAAATAAAGAGCAAAATCCACTTCTATTAAATACAGAAGGAGAAAATGTAGGGTTAGGGCATAACACAGTTGTCCGAGGACCCGACCTTGATTCTGACTACATTGTGTACCATAGTCATGCAAACCCTGGGCGTTACATAAACTTTGACCGCATAGCGTGGAATGGAGATAAAATGCTAGTGTTAGGGCCAACAACCTCTGACCAACCAGATCCTGCATTACCGGATTTTAGTGATCGATTTGATCGCACTGCCATCGGAGAAGATTGGAAAAATGTAAATGGAGGAAAATGGAGTATTACAGATGATTCTTCTAATTGGCTTGAACAGAAGACTTTGGGTGATACGAAATGGTATAGACAAGTAAGTAAAGTATCTACAGATAAGGAATATACAGCAGAATTTAATCTGAAAATGGTAGAAAAAGGGGAGAGTGAAAATCCTCGACTTGGTGTAGTTTTCTCCTACACTGATGAAAAGAACTACGGGACAGCTGTCTTGAGTCCAGAGCATAATCGACTGGAAACAAATTTTGTTGTTGATGGTGTGGAACAAGGCTGGGAGTACGCAGATTTACCAGAAGGCTATGATTACACAAAGCTGCATCAAATGAGAGTAGAAAAGGCAGAAGATACATTCAGAATCTTTGTGGATGGCATGCAAAAACAGACGCGAGAGGTTAGTAAAATTGGTGCTGGTAGCATTGGCTACACTACTTCAGATGTTCACGGAGCTTTTGGCTATACAGCTTTTAGTAATAAAGTAGACGGAAGTAATGTCTTTGATGCCTATAAGCCTTTACCAGGAAAAGTTGAGGCGGTTCATTACAATGCTGGTGGAGAAGGTGTTGGGTATCATGATAAAACAAGAAAAGAAGCGGTTAATCCGTATCGACAAGACGATGTGGATATTGCTGACGATTCCGACGGCAGTTATTATGTTGAATCAAATGAAAAAGGCGAATGGCTGAAATACAATGTAAATATTGCAGAAGAAGGCTTATATAATCTGGATTTACGTGTAGGCGCATCTTCCAAGGATGCTAAGGTAAGGATCTTGTTAGATGGAAAGACGGATATAACTGGGGATGTAAGTATTCCGCAATCAACGGATTGGAGAACGTTCTCTATCGAAAAGCTTAAATTACCAAAAGGAAAGCATACTTTAACCATGGAAGTGGTAAAGGGGTCGTTTGATTTTTCAAGCTTTAAAGTACAAGGATACAAAGCAGTTGACAGTTTATATGACGATTTTAATGACGGGGATGCAGAAGGATGGGACGAAATAGAGGGAACATGGAAAGTTGGTCCTTTTGAAGAGCAAAATATTGATTTTGATGAATACAAAAAGGTTCCTGGGGTAATTAATGCAGCCTATTACAACACTGGCGGTGAAGGAGTCGCCTATCATGATACGACGGCTGAGAATATTGGTGGCGTATTCAGAAGAGATTCTGTAGATATAAGAACAAATCCGGAAGGCGGCGGATATGCTGTTGGGTGGAATCAGACTGGTGAATGGCTGAAATACAATGTAAATGTGCAAGAAGCTGGCGAATATAATCTCAAGCTCTATGTAGCAACAACCTTCACAAGTGCCAAGGCACGTTTATGGTTAGATGATGAAATAGATTTAACGGGCGTATTTGATGTCCCGGCCACTGGTGACTGGAACAATTGGAAGCCTGTTATTCAAAATGGAATTACTTTGCCTAAGGGAAATCACACATTGAAACTAGAATTCGTGGAAGGGGAATTTGATTTTACAAAAATGGAATTATCATCCTTTGATATTCCTAGATCACTCCCTGGGCTCATTGAAGCGGAAGACTATAACACTGGTGGCCAAAATGTAGCTTATTATGATAAGACAGAAGGAAACGCTGGTGGACAATACCGCAACGATGATGTGGATATTCGAAAATTATCTGAAGGGGATTATGCAGTTAGCTCGATTCAAACGGGAGAATGGTTAATGTATGATGTAGATATTTTAGAAGAAGGAAGCTATGGACTTGATTTACTTGTTTCCTCTGTAAGCGATGGAGCGAAGGTGAAAATTCTTTTAGATGACGAGATAGATGTAACAGATGAAATTGCTTTGCCGAAAACGGGAAGTGTGGACACTTGGAAGAATGTATCATTACAGGATATAGCATTACCAGCAGGCAAGCATACGTTAAAAGTGGTTGCTGTAGAAGGGGACTTTGAGCTTTCGAAGTTCATGTTCCACCAATTTGATAAGCACAAAAAGCTTCCAGGTAAAATAATGGCAGCAGACTATATTACCGGTGGAGAAGGAGTAGCGTATCACGATAAAACAAGCGAAAATATTGGGGGCGAGTATCGACAGGATGCAGTAGATATTCGCGTTAACCCTGAAGGTGGCTACAATGTTGGATGGAATCAAACAGGAGAATGGTTAAAGTATAATGTTGATATTGCAGAAGCCGGTACTTACGATTTGGCCATAAATGTAGCTACAACCTATAAAGATAGTCAAATCCGCTTATGGCTTGATGATTCGATTGATTTAACAGGTGTTATTGATGTGCCTAGTACTGGTGATTGGAATAATTGGGAAAATGTTATTAAGGAAGATGTTTCCTTACCAGCTGGGCAGCATACGATTAAAGTAGAAATAGTAAAAGGGGAATATGATTTTAACTATTTTGAGTTCCTAGAGGAAATCGAAGTAACAGAGCCACAAATAATAGGGGAGTACAATGCAAGTAGTGAGACATTTGCCAAATCAGTCATCGGTGAAAACGAATGGAAAGACTATATTGTAGAAGCGGATGTTAAAGTGGCAGAAGGTTCTGGAGACGGAGGAGTCATCTTTAGAGTAAACAATCCTGCTAATGGAATCGAGCTTAGCCAAAATAATGCTGATTTTATGCAAGGATATGTAGCTTATATAAATGAAGACGGAGTCCACCTAGGAAAGCAAAATTATAATTGGGAGTATCTAGATGGTGCTTCACTTAAAGAACCAACATCCACTTGGCATCATATGAAGATTGAAGTGAATGGGACAACGATTAAAGTGTATGTGGATGATATGACGACACCGAAAATCAATTTTACGGACAATAGTCGTACTGCCTTTACACAAGGAAAAGTAGGGGTAAGATCCAATTATAATAATACGAAGTTTGATAATTTCTTTGTTAGATCATACGAAGCGGATCATTCGTCCATTCAAGAATTATTGGATATGTATAAGGGTTCAGGGGAGCTAAAGGATAGTCTTTATAAAAGCTTAAGCAATAAATTGAAGCAATCCCAAAATCACCTAGAGAAGGGGAAAGAAGATCAAGCAGTTAAATTTCTGCAAGATATGATTAAACTGATTAATAACGACAAAACTGAGAAATTGCCTGTTGATAAAAAGGAAAGCTTGAAGGCGGATATAGAAAGATTGATAGAGCAATTGTGAAGTGGGTGTCAGGCACAGTAAAAAGACAGTTGTCTTTTGATGGTGCCTGACACCATTTTTTGGCACCATTTTTTTAAGAGGATGCCATATTTTTGATTCCAATGAATTCTATGATTTTCCGAATGTTTATTAACACAAGACTACTTAATATTAGAAAAACTCCAATAAGCATGATTGGGTGGACATTTTCCTCATAGAAAAAATGGCCGATAGTTAAAGCGATTAGCGGTGATACATACAACCATGTCGAGGGAAGAAAGGCATTGGTCTTTGCCACTAGGTAGTAATAGATAGTGTGGCCAATCATTGATCCCGCAATTGTCAAGTAAACGATAGATAAAAAACTCGGGATTGTTAGTGCAGGTGCTGTTTCCCTTGTAAATAGGGATAGAAGTAGCAAGAATATCCCTCCATAAACCATTTGCACAGCGTTCATGGCCATTGGACTTTCCTCTTTAAATATGCCAATAATTTTTCCAGAATAAATCGTACCGACTGCATAGCCGATTTCACCTAGGAGGATAATTCCACATCCTAATATCCAACGGATGCTCCAATCGATCGATTGTAAGTCCAGGCAGAAAAAGAAAGAAGACACCAATAAAACCTATTATTACTCCGCAAATGCTGGATAGATTCATCTTTATTCGTAAAAATGCAGTCTGAATTAGGATAATCATAATTGGTCCTGAAGCCGAAAGTACTGCTGCAATTCCTGAAGAAACAAATTGTTCTGCCCAATAAAGGCTAGCAAAGGTAATAAAGGTTAAAGAAAATCCTGTGAACATAAGTTCTTTGCGACACAGTAGTTTCCAGGATGTTCGTTTGCGTATAAGAAGAAAAAAATAAAGGATGGCACCTGCTGCTAAAAACCGTATTCCCGCAGATAGAAAGGGCGGAAAGCCTTCATCTATTCCTACCTTAATGGCCAAAAAAGTAGTTCCAAAAATAAAACACATGATACAATACATAATTACCGTCATCGTAATCCCTCCTGCAATTAATTGTAAAATAGGCTGGATAGACCAGATGGAATTATATAGACCAGATTTAAGCAAATGGTACAATAATAGCAGATGAGGAGGGATTATAATGGTTGTAAAATCAGAACATACTGCCTTATACAAGCAAGTTTATGAATATATACTGACACGTATTAAAACAGGAGAATGGGAAAAAGACAGAAAGCTTCCTTCCGTAAGAGGTCTTGCAGATTTGCTAGGGGTTCATCGGTTGACAATCTTAAAAGCGTATCAACTTCTAAAGGAGGAAGGTTATGTCTACGCAAAAGATAAAACAGGCTATTATTGTAAAGATAGCAATTATTTAAGTGAAAAGGGAGAACAGCCTGCTATCCACTCCTATATTCAAAATAGCCATTTATCAGAAATTCATCGTGAGCAAACTTTTTATAAATTCTCTGCTGCAGTTATTGATCCAACATTATTGCCAAACAGATACCTTTCTCAACATGTTAAAGAGATATTTGATCGATACCCTCACTTGCTTGGGACTTATGCACCTGTAAAGGGAGATGATGAATTGATTGTAGGATTATCTGCCTATTTCCAAAAGTATGACAAACTGTACATAGAAGAAGACTCCATTATCGTTACATCTGGGGCACAGCAGGGTATTGATATTATTGCAAAGGTGTTTGTTCAGGGGCATGATTATGTGATGATTGAAAGTCCTACATACAGCGGAGCAATCGATATATTTGTGAATAGGGGAGCAAAACTCATTTCCGTCCCTATTACAGAATCAGGTTTTTGCCTAAAAGAAGTAGAATCGCTTATGAAAAAGTATAAACCAAAGCTTTTTTATACAAATCCAACCTATCACAACCCGACAGGTTATACGGTGCCAGCTGAACAAAGAAAGCAACTCGCAGATTTGGCGGAAAAATACCAATGCATTATTTTGGAAGATGATTCTTTTCATGAAATCTATTTCCACGAAACTCCTCCACCGCCATTATTTTCATATGATACAGGAGGGTATGTTATTTATTTACGCAGTTTCTGTAAATATATGGCGCCAGGATTGAGAATATGTGCAATGGTCGCCCATCCAAGCCTTGTCAAATGGCTCATTAAGGGAAAGGCGCTTGCGGATAATGGAACTCCCTTGCTTAATCAGAAAGCTTTTTTGTTTTACCTTACTTCGGATAGGGTCCGTATACATATGGAAAAACTAAGAATAGCATTGCAGTTAAGAAAAGAGCGAATGGAAGCAGCGCTCAAGAATCATTTTAAATGGGATAGCCCGGGTGGAGGATTAAATCTATGGGTTCGTATTGATGAAGAAATGGATAAAAGCTTATTGAAAAACAGAGCACTAGCAAGTTCTATTTCGTATGTACCAGGATCTATCTGCGACCCGCATGGAAGAGATATCCCATATATAAGGCTTAGTTATTCTTTCCTGAATGAACTAGAAATTAAGAATGGAATACGAGAGTTAATGAATATTTATGATTTTACAGCCAAAGAAATAAGGGGAAGAGGTGCTATTTCAGGGAAATAGAAAATGGATGTTTTCTCTAGCTATTTTACCTTTTTGTCGACAAACTAAAACAGCTAAACAATATTTAGCTGTTTTTTTTGCTTACTTAATTTACTTAATAACCAGAGTCTTCTGAGGTAAGATTATCTATCAGTTTATAATCATATTTTTGTAATGGCTTCTCGGCAGGTCCTTCCAGCACTTCCCCTGTATACGAGAATCTAGAACCATGGCACGGGCAATCCCAAGATCGTTCACCATTATTCCATTTCACTTCACACCCCATGTGAGTACAAGTTGTATCTACGATATGAAGCATACCCTCTTTATCTTTATAAGCCCCTTTTCTGTGCCCATCAATGTCAATAACAGCTCCCTCATCGTTGGCTAGATGATGGATACTCTTCTGAGGAATTTCTAATTTCCCTTTAATTAAATGACTAACAACGTTCGCATTTTCCGTTAAGAAGTTTTTCAGACTTGGATTCGGATGAAAACGGGAAGGAGAATATAATTCCTGGTACTTGTTCTTTTTTCCTAGTACGATATCTCGGAATAAAAGCGCAGCTGCGGTTCCATTTGTCATCCCCCATTTCCGATATCCACTAGCGATTAATATATTTTTTTGACCAGGGGTAATTTCGCCAATGTAAGGGATCTTATCCAGTGTAACTAAATCTTGAGCTGACCAACGGTATGTAATATTTTCAATGCCGAATACTTGTTGGCCGAAGGTCTCCAAGGCCTCGTAATGTTTGAGTGTTTCCCCTCCTTGTCCTGTTTTATGACTTTCCCCAGAAATAAGAATCATTTCTTCGCCATTGATTGTTGCATAGCGGAGAGACCTTTTCGGTTCATCGGCACTAATATACATACCACCTGGATATTCTGTTTTTATTTTAGCAGCAATAATATAGGAACGGTCTGCATGCATTCTTGTAGAGTAAAGTCCTGCTCCTTCATAAAAAGGGAAATGAGAACAGGCAAGAACGTATTTTCCTGTAATTCGAGCTCCTCCACGAGTAAGAACGATGGGGTGTTCGCCAGTCTCTATATCTACAGCTGTTGTATTTTCAAAGATGTATCCACCTTTTTCGGTAATTATTTTTGTAAGATGAGCCAAGTATTTAAGTGGATGGAATTGTGCTTGATTTTTCATAACAAGTGCATTAAATATTTCTAAATCGAAAGGGAGTTTATTTACGAGTTCGCCTTCAATAAGAAGCTCCTTATAGGCATCTGCCTCTTTTTCTAGTTTAAGTGCATATTCTTCTGTTGTGCTATAAACATAAGCATCTTGCTGAGTGAACTCACAATCAATTTGATGTTTATTGATCGTTTCTTGAACAAAGTTTAAAGCATCGGTGTTTGCCTCGTAGTATAATCTTGCCATCGTGTTCCCAGCATAGCGGATTAGTTCATCATAGATTAAATCATGCTGGGCAGTGATTTTAGCTGTGGTATGTCCTGTTGTCCCGTTCAGTAATTTGTCTGCTTCGATAATAGCAACTTTCAGCCCTTCATTCGCCAGCAGATAGGCGGAAGTAATGCCTGTAATGCCACCTCCTACAATAACGACATCAACTTGCATGTCATTCTCAAGGCGGGGGTACTCTGGTAAATGAGCCGTATTTATCCAATAAGATTCTGCGTTAGGGGGTAATTTTCCATTGTAATTAGTGTTGGTGGTCACTATATAAATCCTCCATCTAATAGGTTATACCGTTATTATTTCCATTTACTAGAAGGATGATACTTGCAAATAATGGAGTAAGGAGAATATACAATGCAAATATACTGGACAAAAATAAATAAGATTATTGAGGAAACGCTAGAGGTTAAAATATACCTACTTGACCGCCCGGAAGACTTTATATGGAAGGTTGTTGCCTGACACCATTTTTTTCTATTTTTCCCTTACTCACCATTTTCATCGTAACGACTTCCGTTACGCAAAGGAAAGAAGCTTAAAAGTAAATTAGGTATAGTATGTAGATAGGCAGTTGGTAACAAGAGATGAAAACATCAACAATCAGTATCTGGTAATCTAGATTAGCCTTTCATTTTTTTCTTCATCGCTCATTACCGAATGGACTTTTTATTTAACAAAGGGGATTAACTTGCAACAAATATAAAACGCTAACTTCTAAAGAGCTAAAATTTAGTTACGAGAGACTTAGGCACAATTCGTCAAAATGGTTAGTGAGAAATTTAAAATCTATTAATTGTGTATTGGAAATCATGTTATAGGGTTTGAATTTTCTCAGTCTATAATTGTTGGGATATTCTAATAGCATCAAAACATATTAATAAAAAAACTATAAAATAATTACAAAGAGGCTGGGACATAAGTATTTCAATCAACAACAAACACGAACTATAATGTAATTTAGTTACATTATAGTTCGTGTTTGTTTTTTAGAAAAAGGTTTAAAAACGAAGTGAAATGGAGCGGAGGACGCTCGACTCCTGCGGGAAATAGAGACGCTTTAGACCCCGCAGCGCAGCGAGGAGCTTAGCTTCCTCCCCGGCGCATCGTGCGTCCGTAGCGCAATGGAACGACTGGTTTTTACACTTATCTAGATTTAAAAACATAGATAACCATCATGAGAAAGTAGCTTTATTTAAGAGATAAATTAAAGATTGTTCGTCTTTAAAGATTAGTTATTTAGTTTGGTCCCAGCTTCTTACTTTGCTATAATTATGTCATCAAATATGACATTCGGAGTGTAAAATAAATGAAAAAGAATAGATTCAAGCATGATGATTTTGAATATGATACAAACGATGAATTTTATTTTATAGCTGGTCACACGGATGGTGGTGCAACATTTGGACTTCGTTGGGAAGATATTATCCCAGAAGAATTGAATTTCAGACCAGCTATCAAAAAAGATGCAGAAGAAGTTGTAGAACTAATTCATCTTGCAATTGGAGATATCACTGAGCAGTTAACCGGTCAAACGAAGGTGGAAAATATTCATACGACTCTTGCAAAATTTTTTCGTGAAGAAAACAATCGTCTTAGCTATCAAAATGTGATAGTTGCGGATATTTTTGACGAGATAACTGGAATTATCGTAACTTATTCTGGCACAGATGCTTACCAATTGGACAAGCCTCTACTTGAACGTTTAAGAAGAAAAACAAGGAATCAGAACATTAACTTTGATCAAGAGGCGGATATTGGAGATTTATATATTGATACGATTTCTGTCTCACCAAAGTTTCAGGGCTATGGAATTGGGTCAGAATTGTTGAGGAAGGCTGAAGAATTAGCGTTACAGAAAGGATATGAGCGAATATCCCTCAATGTTGCCAAGGATAATCCCTATGCAAAAAAGTTATACATTCGTATAGGATATCAAGAAGATAAAGAGATACAGATTAATGGTCACACTTATGACTATATGGTGAAGACATTGAAATTTCATGCTAATAGGGATTAATTTATGTTGTTCCATCTAGGGTACATATTGGAGATTTTTTAAAGGAGAGCTTCTTCTGAAATTAGGAATCAATAAAGCAAGTGCGATTGATTAATTCAAGTGGAAGCAATCATTGATGTAGAATGCGATAAGCCAGATAATTTAATATACTAAATAAACTTGTAGAGTCATATTAGAAAAAATTCAATTGTTAGATGGGTAAACGTTTTAATTAACGATAATAGGACAAACGGAATGGTCAAAGGTTTAGAAGAATGGAGAGAAATGATATCTCAACAATTAATGTTTCAGGGGACAAGAAATCTGTCCCCTGATCCCTTTAGTATCCTGGATAATAAGGATTCGAATATGGATAAGGATACGGGGATGGGTAAGGATACGCATACGGGTAAGGAGCAGGTACTGGATAAGGAGTTGGTGTTGCGGCAGCGCCAAGTGCTAATCCTGTAAGAGTACCTAATGCAAATCCTCCTCCTGGATAATGTCCACCTTGATGATGCCAGTTTCCACCATTTCCCCAATTTGGATTTGGATGTCCGCCGCCATGTTGATGCCAATTATTGTGTCCACCATGGCCACCTGATGCATGACCACCACCGCCATGATGTGACCTCATGCCTATTTGATTAAAATTCATCATTTTTTTGTCCCCTTCCTTTAAAATCTTTATATCATATGCCTATATTCTCAAAATGGATATCAAAAATAGGTGACAAAAAATAGGTGACAGGCACTATAAAAAGACAACTGTCTATTTATGGTGCCTGTCACTATTTAAAATAAAAGAAGTGGTTATGCCATACGTAATTTGTGGTATAACAACCATGAAAACATATCTTATTTTTCAGAATTCAATTGAGAATCGTTTTCATCAAATGGAATTTAGTGTATAATCTTCGTGGGGAAGCGGAACCTAACAGTATGCTCATTTCTGATCATTAAATACAAGGAGTTTGATTGTATGGATAATAAAAATAATCAAGATACAAACGATAATATTGAGGTCTGGGAAGATCTTGTTCAAATAAAGGATTTGGTGTTGGCAATCGTAATTTGTGCGGTAACCACAATGGGGGCCTATTTTATTGCGCCAAATGAAGCACCAAAGCCTCTATTTTTCGGACTCTCCGGTGCTCTTATTGGTTTTATCATTTGTAGTTTTATCATTAAGCCAAAAAGAAACTTTAAGGGAACAGGAGAAAAATAATGGATATCATGTTAATTATAGAGATGATTGCTGCTGCCGTTTTAGCAGCTGTTTTATATACAATAATCGGCGTTGCACCAGGGACAGATGAAACAGCTGTATTAGCTCCGGTGACGTTAGCAATCGTATTGGCAGGGGTAGAGCCAATTGTGGTCTTAACCTTCTTTATCTCTGCGATTGTGGCTAATAAAGTAACGGATTCGATTCCAGTTGCGCTCGCTGGTATTCCTGGCGGGGTGATGGCAACCCCAATGGTAGAGCATGCACTCGTATTAAAAAAACATGGTATGCCTGATATCAGTATTCGCAAAATGGCATCTGGCTCTGTTATTGGGACGCTCGTTTCGGTTCCTGTAAGCTTACTTATGGCACAAGCCTTAATACCATTTTCTGATGTCATCAAAGAATATGCAAACCCGCTCTTTTTCATTGGTGCCGTTTTACTTGCATTAATGACCAAAAATAAAGTGTTAGCACTTGTATCGATTCTTCCATTTGCTTTACTAATTGAAGGCCTGCGCCATCTCTATTGGGGAATCGGAGTAGTGCCTGAGGGAACGAATGTCTTCATTTCCTTTTTCTTGGGAATTACAATTGGTCCCGTCATTTTGACCATATTTGAACTTTTACATAAAGAAAAGCGAGATAGTATGCCAAGGTTTCCAAAGAAAACGATTGATTTTGCGCAAACAAATCCCATTAAAGGATTTCCTAGTCCTTTTAAAATATTGACAAAGCAGGAAACCGCATCAAGTGTACTTGCCAGTTTTATCGGTTCTATCACCTTCATTATGAGCCCTGTCGGCATGACTATATTTCTTGGAGAACTTTTTTCAAGTAGAGTAAAGGATCCGGTGAAAAAAGCATCTGTTGCGATTGCATCAATGGAGGGGCTGACAAATGCTACGTATATTTCTGGAACCTTGATTCCTTTAATTGCACTCGGTATTCCCTTGTCTCCAATGGCGATTGGTCCAGCTAATGCCCTTTTTAATGCGCCGCCAGTCTTTACAACAGAGCATAACCTGCATCATATCTTATCAAATGCAGACTTTGTCTGGGCGACGCTTACCGGTGCAACGATTGCCCTTGCGATCACTTATTTTGTTACCGTCAAATACGCCCATAAAATTTGTGCCTTTGTGTTTCGGTGGGTTCCCCATGAAGCAATTCTAGGACTATTTTTCGGACTTGTGCTATTATTAGCTTTTATGGACGCTGGTTTTATTAATATTATTGGTGTACTAGTTATCGGGTTATTTGCTGGTATGCTTCACCGTTGGGGCGTGAATTATGGCGTTCAGTTTATGATCCTTTATTCAGCACCATGGATCATTACTTGGTTTTAAAATGTAGACAAAAGAGGTACATCTAGGTAAACATCCAATTTATTCAGTGAAAGTGGGGATATCGATGCTTGAAACTCCACAAAAAGTTGCGGTAGGCCGAGCACATAGTAAATTGATTTTAATTGGGGAGCATTCCGTTGTTTATGGGCAACCGGCAATTGCTTTTCCTTTTAAACAAATAGAAGTAAAAGTAACAGTGAAAACGATTGGGGGAAATACGATCCAAATCGAAAGCCCCTTTTATCAAGGACCAATTGAACAGATTCCTGAAAAGATGGAGGGAATTGGTGATTGTGTCATCCAAACATTGAAGGTTCTTGAAAAACGTTCATCAGGCTTACATATTCGGATTGCCTCCTCGATTCCAATTGGGCGTGGACTAGGTTCAAGTGCAGCGATTGCGATTGCACTTGTTCGCGGTCTTTTTGCTTTCTTCAATCAGAGTCTCAAGGATAGTCAGCTGATGGCATTGGTGGAACGTGCCGAAAAATTTGCTCATGGAACGCCAAGTGGGATCGATATGATGGCAGCATCTAGCGCCAATCCCATTTGGTTTCAAAAACAACAAGAGGTTGAAATGGTGAAAATAGGTGCTCCCTTTCATTTGGTTGTAGCAGATAGTGGCAGGATTGGCGATACGTATTCAGCAGTGAAATCGATTCGAGACAAGTATGAAAGGAAGCCGAAACAAATCGAGGAATCCATTACATTACTTGGCAAATTGACAGAAGATGTACGGTTAGGACTTGCAGTTGGTGATTATCAAAAGGTTGGCGATAAATTAAATCAAGCACATCAACAGCTCTCTTTACTTGGTGTCAGTGATCTAGGATTAGATGGCCTAGTAGAAGCAGCTCGAACTGCTGGAGCAGTAGGAGCGAAATTAACAGGTGGTGGCCGTGGTGGTTGTATTTTGGCACTAGTAGAAAATGAGACTATCGGCAAAAAGGTTGCAGATGCCTTGGTTCAAGCTGGTGCTACTCAAACATGGCAATACACAATAGCTAAATGCTAATTAGATTAATGAGGAGTATGGTTAATGGAAGCGATCGCTCGTGCGCACACGAATATTGCATTAATAAAATATTGGGGGAAACGCGATTCTAAGTTGTTTTTACCAATGAACAGTAGTTTATCGATTACTTTGGATCATTTTTATACGGAAACAAAGGTACAGTTTTCGGATCAGTTTGAAAAGGATTCTCTTGTCTTAGATGGAAACCAAGTCTCGGATCAGGAGATAGGGAAAATAACCACTTTTCTTAATCATGTACGCAATATTGCAGGGACTAAAACCTTTGCAACAGTGACATCGGTGAATCACGTGCCGACAGCTGCCGGTTTTGCTTCTTCTGCTTCCGGATATGCAGCATTAGCAGCAGCTGCAAGTAAAGCATTACAGTTAGATTTATCAGGCACAGAGCTGTCTGCTTTAGCTCGTCAAGGCTCTGGTTCTGCTTCTCGCTCTATTTTTGGCGGATTTGTTGAATGGCAAAAAGGAGAGAAAACGGACGGAACAGATTCGTTTGCGACACAAATCATAGACGAACAAGCGTGGGATGTGACTGTTCTATCTGTGGTAGTGGAAGCTGGGCCGAAGTCTGTTTCGAGCAGAGATGGCATGCAGCGGACTGTAGATACGTCTCCGTTCTATGATGGCTGGTTAGCAACAATAGAAGAGGATTTAAAGGGGATAAAGGAAGCCATTAAAGCGCGCGATTTTACGCAGCTAGGAGAAATCGCAGAAGCGAATGCCCTGAAAATGCACGCTACAATGCTAGGAGCAAAGCCGCCATTTTTATATTGGCAAAGTGCAACGTTTGACGTTATGCAGAAGGTCATGGAATTGCGCCAACAAGGCATAGAAGCTTACTTCACCATTGATGCAGGGCCGAATGTAAAAGTGCTTTGTGAACCGAAGAATGAACAGATAATTAAAGAAAAGTTTGCTGCTTTGCCTTCTGTCCGTGATGTGATTGTATGTCATCCAGGACCTGGGATTGAATATTTATCAGAGTGGAATGGATAAAGGGAGTGAGTCTGGATGCATGAAATCAAAGTTCCAGGGAAACTATTTATTGCCGGAGAATATGCGGTATTAGAACCTGGTTATCCGGCGATTGTTGTAGCAGTTGATAGGTTTATTACAGCACAGATTACAAAGAGTGAACAACAGACTCTTTCTTTGCCGCAGCTGGGTCTTCCTAATGTTGCTTGTCGATTTGAGGGTGGACAAGTCATTTTTGAAGAGGAAGACACAAGATTAGATTTTATAAAAAATACAATCGCTGTGGTGCATCAATATTTACAAGAAAGGTCTATTGAAACCAAGCCTTTTTCCCTGACGATAACGAGTGAATTGGATGATGCCGATTCTGGCCGGAAATATGGACTAGGGTCAAGTGCAGCCGTAGTTGTCGCTGTTGTTTCCTCTATTTTAACATTGTATAGAGATTTCTTGCCTGTTTCGAAAACCCTTATTTTCAAACTAGCTGCAATCGCTCATTATCAGACACAAGGGAGTGGTTCTTGTGCAGATGTGGCAGCATCGACATATGGTGGTTGGCTCCACTATACAGCGTTTAAAGCGAGGTGGTTAAAAGAAAGGCTGAAAGAGAACGGATCTATTACTCCATTGGTAGAAGAAGAGTGGCCACATCTACAGATCGAGCCACTAGAAGCCCCTGAAGAATTAGTACTTGCTGTCGGCTGGACTGGTAGTTCTGCTAAAACAGCTTCTTTAATAAAGAAGATTGAGCCGCTTAAACAGAACAATTCTACTATTTATGGAGCTTTTTTACGTAAAAGTCGTGATGCTGTATCGACAATGGTAGAAGGGTTTAAACAGAACGATATGGAACTAATGATGGCTAGCTTATCCGCTAATCGATCGGCATTGCTAGAATTAAGTGAAGAGACTGGTGGCGCAATTGAAACGATTTATTTAGAAAAATTGATTGCCATTGCTAATTGTTATGGCGCCGGAAAATCGTCTGGTGCAGGTGGCGGTGATTGTGGAATTGCTTTTACAAGTACAGACAAGCTTGAACGATTACATAAACAATGGCAGGATGCTGGTATTGTTCCATTAGATATCCTCCCTGCAACCAAATATAATTAGACTGGAGTTTGGAAAAATGACTGATTCAATTGATAAAAGAAAAGCCCAGCACATTGAGTTGGTTTTAAATGAAAAAGTAACAGGTGATAACATATCGACTGGTCTTGAAAAGTATCGTTTTCTACATAATGCCTTGCCGGAAATTGATTTTGATGAGATTACATTAGATACAGCGTTTTTAGGTAAAAAAATGAAGACGCCTTTTTTGGTAAGCTCGATGACCGGTGGAGCAGCAATGGCGGGGACGATAAATCGAAATCTGGCCATTGCTGCAGAGGAAAGAGGTTGGGCATTTGCCTTAGGTTCTACAAGAGCACTGATTGAAAATGAAAAATATCGAGAATCCTTTCAAATTCGAAAATATGCGCCAACCATTCCAATCATCGCTAATTTAGGTGCGGTTCAGTTTAATTATGGCTTTGGAATCGAACAATGTAAACAAATTATCGAGATGACGGAAGCGGATATGCTCGTTCTTCATTTGAATAGTATTCAGGAGATTGTACAACAAGAAGGAGATCGGAATTTTAAAGATTTGTTGGGGAGTATTGAGCAAGTATGTACACAGCTAGATATTCCCGTTGGTGCAAAAGAGGTGGGCTTCGGAATTGATGGCACCATTGCGAAAAAATTGACCGACGTTGGCATCTCATTTATCGACGTCGCTGGTGCAGGCGGTACATCATGGAGCCAAGTGGAAAAACTACGCTCCAAAGAGAAGATTAAGAAAATAGCAGCCGAAGCTTTTACTAGCTGGGGGATTCCAACTGCCGAATGTATTGTATCTGTTAATGAGGCAATTGACAAACCGATTATCGCTAGTGGTGGAATCAAAAATGGAATGGATGCTGCTAAGGCTATCGCGCTTGGATCAGATATGGTTGGCTTTGCCCGGTCGATTTTAAAAGAGGCTACAGAATCACCAGAGGGTTTAATTGAACTTTTTGAGACTCGAGAGCTGGAATTACAGATGACTATGTTTGGAATTGGTGCAGCTACTATTGGGGAATTGAAGGGAACAGATAGGATTAGGTAAGGAAGCAGGGGAGTTCTTTTGCTTCCTTTTTGGCTGTCATCTATACTATATTAAATAGGCACTTCATACATTTTTAACATAGTATATAATGTTAAAATTTTCTTTAGTTTGATAAAAGGTACTGAAAAATGGTATAAGTGTAAAAGAATCATGAAATTTGTACTTATTAGGGACAAGGGGTCTGTCCCCTTGTCCCTTTGAAAGGATTTGAATAGATATGAAAGAGAATTTTTGGCGTGACTTGCCACGACCATTTTTTGTGCTTGCACCAATGGAGGATGTGACAGATGTTGTTTTTCGTCATGTAGTGAGTAAAGCAGGGAGACCAGATGTGTTTTTTACTGAGTTCACAAATACGGAGAGCTATTGTCATCCAGAGGGTAAACAAAGTGTACGTGGAAGACTAACTTTTACCGAAGATGAACAGCCAATGGTTGCCCATATTTGGGGGGACAAGCCCGAATATTTTCGCCAAATGAGTATTGGTATGGCGGAGCTTGGATTTAAGGGGATTGACCTTAATATGGGCTGTCCTGTACCAAATGTGGCAGCTAAAGGGAAGGGAAGCGGCCTTATCCTACGTCCAGAAGTCGCTGCAGAAATAATCCAAGCGGCAAAAGCAGGAGGATTACCGGTAAGTGTGAAGACAAGACTTGGTTATACGGAGATAGAAGAGTGGCACGATTGGTTAGCACATATACTGGAACAAGATATCGCTAATCTCTCCATTCATCTGCGTACAAGAAAAGAAATGAGCCAAGTAGATGCCCATTGGGAGCTTATCCCAGAAATCAAAAAGCTCCGTGATCGCATTGCGCCAGATACCCTTTTGACAATCAATGGGGATATTCCTGACCGTCAAAAGGGCTTGAAGCTAGCCGAGCAATATGGTGTGGATGGAATTATGATAGGGCGTGGTATTTTCAAAAATCCATTTGCCTTTGAAAAAGAACCGAAAGAGCATAGCAGCAAGGAATATTTGGATCTCCTAAGATTGCAGCTTGATCTTCATGATAAATATTCAAGTGAATTAGAGCCACGTCCATTCCAAGCTCTTCATCGCTTTTTTAAGATATATGTAAAAGGATTTAGAGGAGCGAGCGAATTGAGAAATCAATTGATGAGCACAAAGTCGACGGATGAAGTGCGTGCGATGCTTGATGGGTTTGAGATTGTTGGATAGTAGACTAAAGCGATCCTCCAAATATATAGGCTAATATTAAATGGGTATGTGTGTTTTGTATAAAACTCACACACCCATTTTTTGCATTGGCTGAAACTTGTAAGTCAGCGTTTCTAAAAACATTAATAGTCCATATTACATAAATTTTGGGGGGGAATCATTAAATTAAGCCTCCGGAACATTTGGTGAGTGGCTTTGCAAGTCCAAAGTCTAAGAAACAATTTGTACTTACAGATGAAATTTATGAATTTATTTGTAATGCATGGATTATTAGAGAATATCGAGGGTTCGAGAAGGTCCGCACTACTCGATTCAGGACAAAACATCTTATTTAAAAGGGAGTGAGTTCAAGAGATTCTCATTTTAACTGCATTAGGGTTAATCGTACCAAAAGTAAGTAGTGAGTTCTTATATAAATAAGGATTTTGCCTTTCAAATAAAGAAACTCGCCAATTCCAATGGAAAGATTCCCATTTTATATACCAATGCCACTATCAAATCGGCACATATTTAAAGAAAAGCACCTCAAAACGGAGCCCTTTACTCTAACAGTAGAGGTTTTTTTACGTTATTTTAAAAGTAATGATCATATATTTAAAGTGAAAGTAAAATTACTCTGTAAAAAGAAAAGCGATTAATTTTTAATAAGGAAGTCATAAACTATTTTACTAAGTATTACTGGGTAAAGGTATTTAAATCCCTTCCCCACTATATATTATCTTAATGGATATAATTTAAGGATGATAGAAATCCATATACTTAATTTTTAATAATCAAATACTTATGTTTTTCTTGAAAATAGAAATTAGTTTTTTTGTATTATACCCGATTAAACCTAAAGGAGGAACCCACCATGCTAACCCTAACCGGCAACAACCTAACCTTACCCACCCTAAAAAAAATCCTCTACACCAACGAAACCGTCCAACCATCAAAAGAAAGCCTAACAAAAGTAAAAAACAGTCGAAAAGCCGTCGAAGAAATCGTAAACCAAGGAAAAACGGTTTATGGCATTAATACGGGCTTCGGCAAATTAAGCGACGTCCGTATTGATAAGGAAGATGTAGAAACACTACAGCTCAATTTAATCCATTCCCATGCTTGTGGAGTAGGTGAACCTTTTGCTGAAGTGGTTTCAAGAGCTATTCTTCTTCTAAGGGCGAATGCCTTACTAAAAGGATATTCAGGAGTTCGACCGCTCATTATTGATAGATTACTAGCACTTCTCAATAAAGCCATTCATCCCGTCATACCACAGCAAGGATCCCTTGGAGCAAGCGGCGATCTTGCGCCCTTATCTCATCTTGCCTTAGCACTTCTCGGAGAAGGAGAAGTATTTTATAAAGGAAAAAGAAGACCTTCATTGGAAGCTTTACAAGCTGAAGGCATAGAACCAATCAGGCTTTCCGCAAAGGAAGGGCTAGCACTGATAAATGGAACACAAGCAATGACTGCTATGGGTGCTGTTGCTTACTTAGAAGCGGAGAAGCTAGCCTATCAATCGGAACAAATTGCCGCAGTTACGATGGAAGGATTAAGGGGAATTATTGATGCATTCGATGATGACGTGCACCAAGCAAGAGGATATCAAGAACAAATTGATGTCGCTCAGCGAATGCGCGCATATCTTGCTGGTAGTAAGCTAATAACGGTACAAGGGGAACTACGTATTCAGGATGCTTATTCGCTTCGTTGTATTCCCCAAGTGCATGGTGCTACTTGGCAGACGTTGCAGTATGTGAAACATAAACTAGAAATAGAGATGAATGCAGCGACAGATAATCCTTTAATTTTTAACGATGGGGAAAAGGTTATTTCTGGCGGGAATTTTCATGGTCAGCCGATTGCACTTGCGATGGACTTTATGGGGATTGCGATGGCAGAATTGGCGAATATTTCGGAGCGGCGGATTGAACGATTAGTTAATCCTCAATTAAATGATTTGCCAGCATTCTTAAGCTCGAAGCCTGGATTGCAATCTGGGGCGATGATTATGCAGTATGTCGCAGCTTCATTGGTGTCGGAAAATAAAATTCTTGCCCATCCAGCTAGTGTGGATTCGATTCCGTCTTCTGCAAATCAGGAGGACCATGTTAGTATGGGGACCATTGGTGCGAGGCATGCCTATCAAATTATTGAACATACACGAAAAGTGTTAGCGATTGAATTAATTTGTGCGACTCAAGCTGCGGAAATTCGCGGAAAAGATAGAATGGGAGCTTTTACGAAAAAGGTAGTGGAGCAAGTAAGAAACTATGTTGCTCCAATTGAGGAGGATCGGATTTTCGCGGATGATATCGAAAAGTTAAGTAAAGCATTGAAGGAATCATTTGAAATCGATTCAGAGATTTAAGAATGAAAATTATAGCATTATTCTAATGCCTGTCTACTGTTATAATAGTGTCAAAGTCATTATGAATAAGGGAGCAGGTTTTTATGTTTAAAATCTTGATTGCAGATCGTGACAGGCAAGAAGTGAATGGAATAGAATGGCTTGTTTCAAAATATTCATCCCCAGATTTTATCATGGAAAAAAGAAATGAACTGGCAGAAGTATTAGCAGTGCTTGAAACAGATTTACCGGATATTTTGTTTATTGAATTAGATATGATTCCAGACACCCATTGGAAGATGGTTCAATCCTATATTAATAGATATGCAAAGAAGGTCGTTACTCTTACAGCTGAAACTACATTTGAGCGTGCAATGCAGGCGATGTCCGTCAAAGCAGTTGATTTACTGGTAAAACCATTAACGCCGAATCTCGTCAAGAAAGCCTTTCAAGAATTAATGCGCATGCAATTACCCCTTTTGAACGATGAAAAAAATACCTCGAGAACAGCATATGACTCGAAATATGAAGCACTGTTTATTGATGATATGATTCCGTATGAATATCCAGTATTTCTCATAGAAAGTGAATGGAATGATGCATTGGATGAAATAAGAGTATTTAGTAATGAATTTGATTTTTATTACAAGCCTGTTATTTTTTCAACGAGTGATCATCTTGTCCTTGCCTTTCAACATGAACTGCAGGATGAAATCAATGAAGCAAAGCGTTTCTTAAGAGAATGGGAAATCGAGCATGATGCGCCTCTTGCAATTGCGATTAGTCATCGCGACCAGCATTCTCTCTACCAGACATATAATCACTTAAGAAAAGCAATTAACGTAACGTTTTATACAGGATACCGCCAAGTAATTCTCGCCAATGATTTTCACGATTGGGTCGAAAGAGATCCTTTTTTAACGATGGAACAGCAACGGGATTGGGTCCATATGCTTGATGAAAAGGAAATTAGTGAAATTAAGGCATGGATGTACGGAGAATTTTTCAGTATGAAAAGTCCTTATCCTTCTCCTAGTATGCTTCGAACAAGGTTAACGAGTATTCTTGCACAGGTTCGTCGCTATATGATTAAAAGCGGACTGCAAGATAGCAGCAGTGAGAATTATTATAAGGATGTTTTTAATAAAATCTTAAATTATAGTGTTCTTTATCGAATTGTCCAGGAAATAATTTTGTTTATTGATTACTTATTTGATATCCAAAATCAACGAGTAGAAAAACCGAAGCTGGACATCATGGAAGCAGCGATTACTTATATGGAAAAAAATTATTATCGTTCTGATTTATCGTTAGTCGAAGTAGCAAATCATATCGGTCGTAGTCCATCCTATTTCAGCTATTTATTAACAAACAAAAACAATAGAAGCTTTCGAGAAATCCTGACAAATATCCGTATTCAAAAGGCAAAGGACATCTTAAGCACCTCCGATACACCAATCCAAAACACAGCAAAATTAGTCGGCTTTAATAACCCAAATTACTTCAGCCGCATCTTTAGAAAACAAACAGGACTATCCCCAAGAGAATTTATCAGGCAGCAAACACTTTAATATTCGAAGGATTCTCCTTTTGAGAAATCGATTGCTAGAGAATCCTTGGATTTTTTGTGTTTTTATCATCATTTAAAATCGAGATTGCAATGGAGAGAAATGAAACGAACTATATCTCCTAAAAAAGTTAGATATGTTCTATATCTAATACTTTTATCGAATCCAAAATAATTATCATAAATTTAACCGTTTTCATCATGCTTGTCAGATATAACCCGTAAATAACTATCCTTTTTCATAAGTTAATTACCTATTATAATTTATTAATTTTGATAAAGTTTAAATTATAAGAAAATTTAATCATTTAGGGGGATGGTACATGTGACACAAATAAAAAGACAAGTCGAACAATATACAGGTACTACATTACACGCGAAAAATTGGATCTCAGAAGCAGCATTACGGATGTTAAATAATAACCTCAATCCAGAAGTAGCAGAAAATCCCGATCAATTAGTTGTTTATGGAGGTATAGGGAAAGCCGCTCGTAACTGGGAATGCTATGAAGCGATTGTAAAGGAATTAAAGCAATTGGAGGAGGACGAAACATTACTTGTTCAGTCAGGAAAGCCAGTTGCAGTGTTTAGAACACATAAAGACGCGCCAAAAGTGTTAATTGCCAATTCCAATCTTGTCCCTGCATGGGCCAATTGGGACCACTTTAATGAATTAGATAGAAAAGGATTAATGATGTACGGGCAGATGACTGCTGGAAGCTGGATTTACATCGGCAGCCAGGGGATTGTTCAAGGTACTTATGAAACTTTTGCAGAATGTGCCCGTCAGCATTTTGGATCCAGCCTGAAAGGAACAATCACACTAACTGCTGGTCTTGGCGGAATGGGTGGAGCTCAACCGTTAGCAGTAACCTTAAATGAAGGTGTTTGTATTGCGATAGAAGTGGATCAACATCGTATCGACCGCAGACTAGAGACGAAATACTTGGATATTTCCACAGATAGTTTAGATGAGGCTATCCAAATGGCAAAAGAGGCAAAGCAAAAAGGTCGTGCTCTTTCGATTGGCTTACTCGGAAATGCTGCTGAAATTTTACCCCAAATGTTGGAGAGAGGATTTATTCCAGAGGTACTAACAGATCAAACCTCTTCCCATGATCCGTTGAACGGCTATGTACCTGCACAGATGTTGCTTGAAGAAGCAGCAGAATTAAGAAATACCAATCCAGAAGCGTACACCATATTAGCGAAAAAAAGTATTGCAACACATGTGCAGGCAATGTTAGATATGCAAGCTAAAGGGGCAGTAACATTCGACTATGGAAACAATATTCGCCAGGTTGCAAAAGATGAAGGGGTTGAGAATGCCTTTGATTTTCCTGGCTTTGTCCCAGCGTATATTCGTCCTCAATTCTGTGAAGGAAAAGGGCCGTTTCGGTGGGTAGCATTATCAAGTGATCCGGAAGATATTTACAAAACAGATGAGGTTATTTTAAGGGAATTTAGCGACAATGAATCTTTATGTAAGTGGATCAAAATGGCACAGGACAAAATCAGTTTCCAAGGCTTGCCATCCCGCATTTGCTGGCTTGGCTATGGGGAACGGGCAAGGTTTGGAAAAATCATTAATGATATGGTGGCAAGTGGAGAATTAAAAGCACCAATCGTTATCGGACGTGACCATTTAGATTCTGGCTCTGTTGCATCACCAAACCGTGAAACAGAAGGAATGAAGGATGGGAGTGATGCGGTAGCAGATTGGCCGATTCTAAATGCATTAATCAATAGTGTCGGTGGAGCTAGCTGGGTGAGTGTTCATCATGGTGGCGGTGTTGGGATGGGTTACTCACTTCATGCAGGCATGGTCATTGTTGCAGATGGGACAAAAGATGCGGAAAAGCGAATCGAACGAGTATTGACGACAGACCCAGGTATGGGAGTAGTTAGACATGTCGATGCAGGCTATGAATCTGCTGTGAAAACTGCGAAAGAAAAAGGAATCCATATTCCGATGCTAAAAAATGCGGAGGTGTGATGCTTGACGGATCTATTGTTTATTAAACATGCAGCACAACTAATTACGGTGGAAGGTCATTCTGAAAAGCCAGCTAAAAAACAAGCAATGAGCGAGATTACAGTGATAGAAAATGGAGCAGTACTCGTGCAGGATGGTAAGGTTCTTGATGTTGGAGAAACAAGTGCAATCGAAGCAAAATATTCAGAATTGATTGCGACTGCAAATCATATAGATGCGACGAATAAGACGGTAACCCCTGGTTTAATTGATCCCCATACACATTTAGTCCATGCAGGAACAAGAGAGAATGAATATGCGATGCGTCTACAAGGAAAAACCTATATGGATATTATGAACGCAGGGGGAGGGATTCATGCCACCACTCGGGCGACACAGGAAGCATCATTTGAGCAATTATATGCGGAGTCAAAAGCTAGATTAGATAAATTTTTAACCCATGGTGTGACAACAGTAGAGGCTAAAAGTGGCTATGGCTTGTCCCTAGAGCATGAAATAAAACAACTCGAGGTTTCAAAAAAACTACAGCAGAATCATCACATGGATATCGTTTCTACTTTTATGGGAGCACATGCCATCCCGCTGGCAGATAAAGACGATCCAGAACGATTTGTTGATCAAGTCATTGACGAGATGATTCCAGAAGTGGCACGTAGGGGCTTAGCAACTTTTAATGACGTCTTTTGTGAGCGTGGTGTGTTTACACCAGAACAATCACGTCGCATTTTAGAAGCTGGGAAGGAACATGGATTAATTCCGAAAATTCATGCCGATGAAATTGAACCATACGGAGGGGCAGAACTAGCAGCTGAAGTAGGTGCGATATCTGCAGATCACTTATTAAGAGCTTCTAGTCAAGGGATTGAACAGATGGCAGAGCGTGATGTCATAGCTGTTTTATTACCAGGTACCGCATTTTTCCTAATGGCAGAATTTGCAGAGGCAAGAAAAATGATAGATAGAGGAGTTGCTGTAGCCCTATCAACAGATGCCAATCCAGGTTCCTCGCCAACCCTATCACTCCCATTCATTATGAATTTAGGATGCTTGAAAATGGGCATGACACCAGAAGAAGTTATAACCGCAACAACTATCAATGCAGCACATGCCATTGGTCGTGCTGACACGATAGGGAGCTTGGAAAAAGGAAAGCAAGCAGACATAACCATTTTCGATGTACCCAATTACCTAACCCTATCCTATCAGTATGGAATGAACCATGTGGATACTGTGATAAAAAAAGGAATACCAGTCGTTATACAAAAACAGCTTCAATGAAGGTGGTAATGATTTGGTGGAGATTACTAGCCTTTTCTCCACCAAAAGCAAGATGTATAAAAAATCATAAAATGGAGGAACTTACATGGAAAATACGGAAAAACAAATCCCTTTTGCAGAAGAAAAAAGCCCAAATAATAGTCTAAAAGTTTTTAAGTTTATTGTTTATAGCTTAATCGGTATTTTTACATTTTTTATTCCTATTACCATCAATGACAGCTCCACAATTCCACTCGATCATCTAGTCACCTATGTTCAACAATCCGTTCCAGCGGCCTTACCATATTATGCATTACTCATTATCTTATTTGGCGCTATTTATCCATTTGTTAATAAATCATGGAAAAAAAATGCGGTCAATATCGTCTTATCCTTTTTCAAAATCATCGGTCTTGTTTTTGCGATATTTTATGTTTTTAAAGTTGGACCTGCATGGTTTTTTGAACCAGGAATGGGACCATTCCTATTTGATAAGCTAGTGATTCCTGTTGGGGTGCTTGTACCAATTGGCGCTGTGTTTTTAGCATTATTAGCTGGATATGGATTATTAGAATTTATTGGAGTCCTTTTGCAGCCAGTTATGCGCCCTATTTGGAAAACTCCAGGTCGTTCTGCGATTGATGCTGTTGCATCCTTTGTAGGAAGCTATTCGATTGGTCTGTTGATTACAAACAAAGTGTATAAAGAAGGAAAATACAATATCAAAGAAGCAACAATTATTGCAACAGGGTTTTCTACTGTTTCCACCACCTTTATGATCGTTGTGGCGAAAACACTAGGTTTAATGGACATTTGGAATATTTATTTCTGGGTTACGTTAGTTGTAACATTTGCCGTAACAGCTATCACGGTGCGCATATGGCCACTTAACAGAATGAGTGAGGAGTATTATCAAGGAAATGCGAATCCAGAAGAGGTCATTAAAGAGAAGCGATTTCAACATGCATGGAAACAAGCGATGGAGGCTGTTGATCATTCATTACCAATCTATAAAAATATCGTTAGTAATTTAAAAGATGGATTTATTATGACAATGGCTATTTTGCCATCGATATTATCTGTTGGGTTACTCGGCTTAGTGTTAGCGGAATATACACCGGTTTTTGATATTATCGGAATGATTTTCTATCCATTTACATGGATCCTGCAAATTCCAGATCCGATGCTAGCTGCAAAAGCATCAGCCGTTGAGATTGCAGAAATGTTCTTGCCAGCAGGGCTTGTAGCAGAGGCGGAATTAATTACTAGATTCGTCATTGGTACGTTATCCGTTTCAGCCGTTATCTTTTTCTCTTCTCTCGTTCCTTGTATTCTATCAACAGATATTCCGATAAGTATTCCTAAATTACTTGTCATCTGGATTGAGCGAACAATCCTGACGCTGATTATTGTAACGCCACTGGCATTTTTGCTTTTATAGTTTGTTTTTTTAAGAAATGACAATCTAAAACTCTCCTGACTTTTGGTTAGGGGAGTTTGGTTGTTAATCATAGATTGAAAGAATTACGAGAGGGAGCGAGGGGGAAAATGCTTAATGTAAATAAACAAAGAATAGAACAGAAGCTGTTTGCTTTAGGGGAGATTGGTCGTAATGCAAATGGAGGGATGGATCGGACGACATTTACTCCCGCTGAAATGGAAGCGAGAAATTGGTTAAAGCAGGAGCTTCATTCCTTGAATCTAGCTGTCCATGTAGATGAAGCAGCAAATATTTGGGGGAGAAAAGAAGGGACTAATCCAGAATTACCTGTTCTTACATTTGGTTCTCATATTGATTCAGTTCCAAATGGCGGCATCTATGATGGAGCGCTTGGAGTGATTCTCGCATTGGAAGTGATGCGTGTGTTAGAAGAAAATAACGTAAAAACAATGCATCCATTAGAGCTAGTTTCATTCAGCGCAGAGGAGCCTAACCCATTTGGTTTCTCCACTTTTGGCAGTAGAGCGATAACTGGAAAATTAACAGCTGAAGATATTATAGGTGTAGCAGATACAGACGGAAGATTATTAACAGAGGCTTTACAAGATGCAGGGGGAAATCCAAATAATTTTGCAAATGCAGTAAGAAGCCCTCGTGAATTTGCCGCTTATTTGGAGGTTCATATTGAACAAGGGAAAAGGTTGCTGCAACGTGATATCCCAGTTGGAATTGTAACGGGTATTACTGGGATTTACCGTGAAGAAGTAACGGTTAGAGGGGATGCGAATCATGCAGGGACAACACTAATGAAGGATAGAGTGGATGCATTTTTAGCAGCAGCAAGCATGGCGCTTGCCCTAGAAGATATTTTACGAAACTACCCTGATGAAGAGGTTGTTGGGACAATTGGCCAGGTTTTCGTACAGCCAAATGCAACGAATATTATACCAGGCGAAGTAACCTTCTCTTTAGAAATTAGAGGGCAAACGAGGGAGAAAATTCAGGATGTATTAGGAAAATGGGAAGAGAAGGTGCAAATTATTCATAGACATAGAAAGGTGGAGATAAAGCGTTTAGTAAAGCTTGATCAATCGCCTGTACCGATGGGTGAAAAGTTAATGACATGCTGTGAGGAGCAGGCGGCTAATCTTGGCTTTCCGTCTTACCGATTAGGGAGCATGGCAGGCCATGATGCTGCCCATATGGCATCGGTCACCGAAGCTTGTATGTTATTTGTTCCGAGTTTAGCTGGGAAAAGTCATTGTCCTGAAGAGGAGAGCAGGATGGAGGACATAGAAAAAGTCGGCAATGTTTTACTGCATTCTATTTTGGCATTGGATAATAGTCTTTAAGGAGGTAAATCGGTGGGGAATTTATTTATAGGGGATAGTGTTTATACGAACGGAACATTTAAAGAACAATATAGCTTATATGTGGAAGATGGAGTGATTAAGGAAATTGGTCCGACTGGGCAGTTAAAGGGAAAGTATAAAGGGGCTATGGTTCATTCATTAGAAGGAAAAACGATTATTCCAGGCACTGTTAATTCGCATAATCATTCCTTTCAAAGTTTACTGAGAGGGATTGCGGTCGATCGACCATTTTTGGAATGGCGAGATGAGGCATTATATAAATATACGCCTTACTTAGATGAAGAGGCGATTTACACTGGTGCTTTGTTTGCTTTTGGAGAAATGCTCCGCTATGGGGTGACAACGGTCAGTGACTTTTTCTATGTGCATAACAATGGGATAGCATATGATGAAGCAGTTATCCAGGCTGCGAAGGATGTTGGGATCAGACTTGTGTTAGCACGAACAATGTATGATTGGGACGGTGCTCCAAAAGCGTATATCGAGACAATTGATGATGCTGTTTCCAGAACCTATGCGCTTGCGAAGAAATATCAAGGCAATTCGATGATCCATATCCAACCAGCGCCGCATAGTCCACATGCTGCATCTCCGGAAATGATTAAAGCCGGGCATCGTCTTGCTTGTGAGATTGAAACACCGTTCCATATTCATGTAGCAGAAGAACCCTTTGAGGTGGAAGAGACGCTAGCGAAATATGGGCTTAGACCAGTCCATTACTTAGATTCATTAGGAGTAGTGGATGAGCGAATGATCGCGATTCATTTGGTTTGGCTAGAACAAGCTGAAATAGACCTCCTTGGTTCTAGAAACACATCTCTTGCTTATTGTCCATCTAGCAATATGTTTTTAGCTGATGGAATTACAAAGATTCCTGATTTGGTGAAGGCAGGTGTGAACATTACATTGGGATCAGATGGTGCATGTAGCAATAATCGCATTTCTGTTTTTGAGGAAATGAGAATGTGCTCGATTTTGCAAAAGGTTGATAGATTGGATGGAACGATTGTAAATGCCCAGCAAGTATTTGATATGGGCACAAAAAATGCTGGAGAAATCCTGCGTTTACCAATCGGAAAATTAGAACAGGGAATGCAAGCTGATTTTGTGGCGATTGATACGAATGATTTGTCATTATTACCAAAAACTAATTTAATTGCAAATATTGTCTATTCGATGCAGCCAAATGCTATCAAGGATGTGTATGTGAAAGGGAAGCAGATTGTCGGTGATGGTAAGCTTTTGACGGTTTCAGAGGAGGCTATTGGGAAGCGGGTGAATACTTTTTTTGAAAAGACTAGAGATGAATGAATTCAGGATCTAAAAGATGAAATAAATAGTGCTGAGCAGTAGGGAATCCTACTGTTTTTTTAATAGAAAGCTGTAATTTGTATTCTTTTGCACATTTGGAAAATAGAATATGGTATTATTATAGAACTAATAGTAATCGCTTACAATTATATCAACCACTAGTAAAAAATCTGTCATAAACCTAACCAATAGAAGAGGTGTTTATATGGAATTTACGATTAACAGAGACATGTTAAAAAGTGTAACAGCAGTTGATCATACTGGCTCCTTAATTTACCAAGAAAAAGAGGCATTTAGTGGAATACATAAAATTGCTAGAAAGGTTATGGGGGATGTGGAGTTAGTGTTTGGCTATGCACCACAAGCGACTTCGGATAGAAAGAAGCTTGGAAAGCATGCTGTTTTATATGGAACCTTGAACCATAGCCCAATGCTTCATGAATTGGAAGAGAAACAGCTGATTGATCTGTCAGAAGTGAAAGGAAAGAGGGAAGTTTATTTATTTCAAGTCATTGAAAATCCCTTTGAAGATGTAGAAAAAGCACTAGTAATCGCTGGGAGTGATAAGCGTGGAACAATCTACGGGCTATTTCATTTATCAGAGCTCCTTGGCGTTTCTCCGTTGGTGGATTGGTGTGATGTTAAACCAAAGCATAAAGAGTCATTCTCATTGAGTGGAGATTTAAAATATCTTTCGAAAGAGCCGTCTGTGCGTTACCGTGGTTTTTTTATCAATGATGAATGGCCTGCTTTTGGAAACTGGACGACGAAGAATTTTGGCGGCTTTAATGCGGAAATGTATGACCATGTTTTTGAATTATTGCTGAGATTGAAAGGAAATTATCTATGGCCAGCTATGTGGTCTGCTCGTTTTAGCGAGGATGGACCAGGATTGTTAAATGCAGTATTAGCAGATGAATATGGGGTAGTCATGGGGGCGTCCCATCATGAGCCTTGTTTGCGAAATGGAGAGGAATATAAATATTTGCGTGGGAAGGACTCTATTTATGGAGACGCCTGGAATTTTATTGCAAATAGAGAAGGCATTACGAAGTTTTGGAAAGATGGTCTGAAGCGGAACGGAAACTTTGAAAATGTCATTACGGTTGGGATGCGTGGGGAAGCGGATACAACTATTATGGGGAAAGATGCTACCCTTGCAGATAATATCGAATTACTGCGAAATGTCATCCAAACGCAAAATCAATTAATCCGAGAAAATATCAATCCAAATCTTTCCGAAGTTCCAAGAATGCTAGCTTTATATAAAGAAGTAGAACCCTTCTTTTATGGGGATGAACATACGGCTGGCTTAATCGGATCGGAGGAGCTTGAAGATATCATTCTTATGCTCTGTGATGATAACCATGGAAATCTGCGTACATTGCCAACAGAAGAAATGCGCAGCCATTCAGGTGGCTATGGGATGTACTATCATTTTGATTATCATGGTGGACCCATTTCCTATGAATGGATAAATAGTTCGTATCTTCCGAAGATATGGGAACAGATGACAATGGCTTACGATTTTGGTGTTCGGGATTTATGGATTGTAAATGTAGGAGATATTGCTACACAGGAATTCCCGTTATCTTATTTCTTAGATTTGGCTTATGACTTTGAAAAATGGGGAACCTCTGCCAAAAATAAGACAGATGATTATACGAGAAAATGGATTGATACCCAGTTTGACGGTGTATTTAATGAAGTGAAAAAGGAGAAGGTTTTTGAACTCCTAACAGGCTACACGAAAATGGCACATAATCGCAGACCAG
The DNA here is from genome assembly GCF_976954375.1 of Niallia sp. Marseille-Q9988. Taxonomy (NCBI): domain Bacteria; kingdom Bacillati; phylum Bacillota; class Bacilli; order Caryophanales; family Bacillaceae; genus Niallia; species Niallia sp. Marseille-Q9988. The sequence continues at coordinate 380,272 of NZ_CDRJSZ010000003.1, forward strand.
AGCATATGAATGCAGAAGTCTATCATCCTGTTCATTATAGGGAAACAGATCAGACATTACAGCAAATCGATTATCTTTTAAAGGCTGCAGAGGCACTATATAAACAAGTGGATTCAGAGAAATTACCAAAGTTTTTCTCTTTAGTCTATTATCCTGCTGTAGGAAACTTGAACTTGCAGAAGATGTGGCTTCTTACCGGGAAAAATCATGATGATGCCAAGCTTGGTAAAATGGAAGCAAACAAATTAGCGGAACAAATTAGAGCGTGTTTGACCAGAGATAGAGAACTGGTTGAGCAATATCATACCATTGATAATGGGAAGTGGTATGGAATGGGGATGTCTGAGCATATCGGTTTTACGAACTGGAATGAAGAAGGATGTCAAAACCCAATTCTTATGCAAGTGTTCCCCGCTAATAAACCGAGATTAATTGTTTCCATAGATGGGACGAATCAGCATTCGGAAGGCCCAGCATGGCATAATAATACACTGTATTTAGATGCATTTCTACAGCCGCATATAGAGGAAGCGACATTCACTATTTCTAGCTTAAGTGAAAAAAATGCAGAGTTTATGATTACTTGTGAAAACCAATGGCTAACATGTTCGAAAACGAGTGGTAGTTTGGATGGTAGAGATAAAACATCGGAAGTCATTCAGGTGAGCATTAATCGTAAGGAAATGGGAGACGATTCAGAGGGGCGTATTGTCGTAGAAATGCCTTGTGGTACGTGTACCATTCTAGTATACGCAGCCCAAAATGATTACAAAGAATTCCCTGAGCGGACTTTTATAGATACGAATGGCTATATTTCGATAGAAGCCGAGCATTATTTTCTAAACAAGGAAGCAGTGAATCAACAGGGGGACATGTATCGATTTGAAGTGCTTGAAGGCTATGGCAAAACATTATCTGCCGTGAAGGCTTTTCCAACAACCAAGCATTTTTCAGTAGGGGAGGATGCACCCTATCTGGAATATCATTTTGTCATACAGGAAGCTGGAGCCTATGAAGTAGAATTATATCTACAGCCTTCTAATCCAGTTACAAAGGATAATATGTTATTCTGTGGTATCCAAGCAAATGAGGATGACATCAACATTGTTAATATTATCCCAGAAGAATATATCGTTGGGGAAAGTGATAATTGGGGAGTGGATGTGCTGAATAATATCCATCGATACTGTCATCGAATCGAGTGTAAAGCAGGATTGAATACACTAAGAATTTATGCAGTAAGCCCAGGATATGTATTAGAAAAGCTAGTAATCTATCCAGAAGGTAAGAAGCCGGCAGCTAGCTATTTAGGGCCGACGGAAACTTATTATGTTGGAAAGTGAATAAGTTATTTTAAGAATATTTACTATTATGAAAGTTTTGAAGAGTCATCTAACAAATGAATTTCAGTAACGGAGGGTGTTCTATTTTTTTAAACATCCTCTTTATTTATTTGTTACTTCTTATGAATTCTCTTTAGTACCTTGGTATGTTTAAACAAAATAGCAACAATATAGGACTTGGGGTAAGGGAATGATGTTAAATTTATAAAACTTTAGAAGCAATTTGTTTAGTAAATAAAGAAATAAGAGGGTTATACTATCCTTTGGTCGAATAGCTTAATAGGTTTAAAATTCGGACAACAAGAGACTTTCAGAGTAGCAATTTTTATTTAATTATAAACTAGAAAATGAAGGAAAGGAGAAACTGTATTTTAGGATCACATACAGTTGGAAGTAAAGTGCAGGAAAACAGCACTACTTCTATATTAATCACAAATGGAAAAAATACTGATTATTGAAGATAATGAAGATGTAAGTAGATTGCTAGCAGAGTTTTTAAAAGATGAAGGATATGAAGTGAGCATTGAACTTAATGGAATGGAAGGTCTAATGGAAGCTAAAAAGAATCAATACAACTTGATTTTGTTAGATATCATGCTTCCATATAAAAGTGGCGAGGAAATTTTAAAAGAAATTCGAGCATTTCACGACATTCCGATAATCATTATTTCGGCTAAAGATATGGTTTCAACGAAGATTGACTTATTAAGATTAGGTGCCGATGATTACATAACAAAGCCATTTAACTTAGGAGAAGTTTCCGCTAGAATAATGACTAACCTACGTCATTATAATAGTCAGAAGAAAGCAAATAATGTATTGAAGTATAGAGATTTAAACTTAGATATTACGAATAAAGAACTTACTTTATCTGGAGTAAAATTAGACCTAACTGCAAAGGAATATCTCATCATGGAATTATTAATGCGGAATCCTGGAAAAGTTTATTCGAAAAGTAATATTTATGAATCTTTATGGAATAAAGAATATTTAGGAGATGATAATTCAGTAAAAACACATATCAGTAATTTGCGAAATAAATTAAAAACGGTTAACCCTGATATCGACTATGTAGAAACAGTATGGGGATTAGGATATCGCATGTATAAGGCTTAAGAAAAAATTTTCTTAACCCTTTTTTTATTCTTAACCTTTTCTTAACTTTTAGATATTATATTTGGAATTGAGGTGATGATGGATGATAGATTATATGTTAAAAACAAGCGATATTACCAAAACATTTCGTAAGGCAGATGCGTTACGAAATGTTTCCATTACAATAGAATCTGGAAAAATATATGGATTAATTGGAAGTAATGGGGCTGGTAAAAGTACTTTAATGAGGATTATTGCAGGTCTAAGTTTTCCGACATCAGGGAAAATGGAGCTTTTTGGGAAAGAAAGTCCTAAAGATATTCAAGCTGAACGTAAGAGAATTGGGTGCATGATAGAATCACCGAGTGTTAACCTCAGTCTATCAGCAAAGGAAAACATCAGATATCATAGAGTTTTACGAGGTATTTCGAATGAAGAAATTGAGGATGAACTAATACAGTTAGTGGGATTGGGTGATACAGGAAAAAAACAGGTTAAAGATTTTTCACTTGGTATGAAGCAGAGATTGGGAATTGCAGTTTCTTTGATTAATAATCCTGAATTACTTATTCTTGATGAACCAATTAATGGGCTAGATCCAATTGGTGTGAAAGAAATAAGAGTTTTACTTAAGAAGCTATGTGAAGAGAGACATATAACCGTTATTATTTCAAGTCATAATCTCCCTGAGTTATATCAGGTAGCAACAGATTATATTATTATCCATGATGGAGAAATCAAACAAACCTTAACGCTAGAAGAGCTGGAGAATAAATGTCAGAGACATCTTCTTATTGAATGTGAAAACCCGGAGGATCTTCTAGTTATATTAGAAACAGAATTAGGCACTACCAATTATAAAATAATGCCTGATAAGACTATAAAACTTTATAGCTATGTTGATGATAAGAAAAAAGTTGCCAAGACTATTTTTGAAAACGGAATTATTGCAACAAATTTTTCTGTAGAGGGAGATACGTTAGAAAACTATTTTATTTCTGTTATTGGAGGTGAAAAAAATGATTAATATCATTCAGGCTGATCTATATAAATTAAAAAAGTCTAAATCTATTCAAATATTGTTTTTAATTATGTGGGCTGCCGCCGCAATTGTGACATTAGTATCCTATTTAGTGGCTCAAGGAAAAGTAGGTGCTGAAATAAGTGGACCCATATCAGGATTAAGTGATGTTATGACAATAGCAATTGTTGGACCATTTTTAGCAGGTATCTATATATGTAGCGATTTTAGTAACAAATCAATAAATGATACGATTTCCTCTTGTGGCAATAGTAGAGGCGTTGTAATTATTAGTAAAGCGATTGTTTTATATTTATTAGTATTCCTTATGATTTTACCGTACACGGTCGTTACAATCATTGCGTTTTCCACTGGAGCGGAGTTTTCCGAACCGTTTTCTGCATCGATATTCCTTCATATTTTAGCAAATCAGACAGAACTAAATTTAACAGGAGCAGTAGTAGGAAAAATGCTTGTTATTATGCTTGTTATGATGTTAGCATATGCTTCCCAAATGAGTATAGGTATACTTCTTGCGTTTATCGTAAGAAAGACTTCGTTAGTTATCTTCTTAGGCTTCGGTATTATCATGGTTTTACAAATACTAGGAGGTTTGGGGACTGAAATTTCGGCTATAGAAAATATCCTTTCTTTTACACCGTTTTCTGTAAATAATCAGGATCTTTTCATGGATTCAGAAATAGCTGATATTTTAAAAGCTATTGGTGTCAGCCTATTATTTATTGTATGGATGCTTAGCATTACAAATGGAGTTTTTAGAAAGTCAGAAATTAAATAATTGGAAGGCTGGTCAGAAGTGAATATTGTAGTTGTTATTTTAATAGTAATAATTCTTGTATTAGTCATCTATATCGGACTTATGCAACTACAACTCCGTAAAATAAATTTGCAGCTTGAAAAACGTTTAAGAGAACATACCCGTCAGCCTGTAAGTGTTGAATTAATAAATAAAGACATTAATAAACTGACAACTATTGTTAACAAATATCTAAAGGTCGAAGAGAATATTCGTCTTAAAAGTATACGTGAAGATAAGAAGTTTAAGGAATTAATCGTTAATATTTCTCATGACTTGCGAACGCCACTTACTGCAATTAAGGGCTATCAACAATTAATGAAACGAGAAGAGTTGTCTCAAGAGCAAATAAGAAGGCTTAAAATTGCTGAAAAACATACAGAAGACTTAGAAAATTTGATTCAACATTTCTTTGAGTACTCTTATCTTTCAAATGCTGAGCCAATGATTAATTTAGAACGAACAAACCTTAATAGCCTTGTAGGAGAATGTCTTGTGACTTTTATTCCCTACCTGGAAGAAAATAAATTATCCATTCAATTAAATCAGACACCATCTATTTTCGTTTTAGCTGATAAACATTTGGTTCAAAGAATAATAAAAAATCTTATTCATAATTGTATTCAACATTCACAAGGGCAAATCCAAGTAAGTTTACTTATGGAGGAAAATGCCATTATTTCCTTCAAAAACCAGGTAGAAAACTTGACAGCAAATGAGGGGGAACGGCTTTTTGAACGTTTCTATACTGGGGATCAAGCAAGAAGTAAATCTGGCGGTCTAGGGCTATCTATAGTAAAGCTTCTTGCCGAACAGATGGGTGGAAGCACTCAAGCAATCATACAGAATAATACATTAGAAATTAGGGTGAGTTTACCGCTGTATACGAATTAGTGATGCAGGTTAATGTAAAGTAAATTTCAAGTGGGGGTATAAGGTTGGAGTGGAAAACACTAAAAGTCCGGTTTGAAGATCCTATTTGTTTTATACAATTTAATCGTCCAGAGGCAAAAAATACAATTAATGAGGTACTGATAAGAGAATGTACACAGGTTATGAAGATATGTAAAGAAAGAAGTAGTATCGTTATTTTTGAAGGTTCCCCAGAAGTATTCTGTTTTGGTGCAGATTTACAAGAAGTAGACATGAAGCAAAGTAGTGAACAAGCCTATAGACCAGATATACTTTATGACTTGTGGTTGAAAATGACGAATGGTCCGTTTGTTACCATTTCACATGTACGTGGAACTACCAATGCTGGGGGAGTGGGATTTGTTGCTGCAAGCGATATTGTTATAGCTGACGAAACTGCTGTATTTAGCTTGTCCGAGTTATTGTTTGGTTTATACCCAGCAATGGTTCTACCTTTTCTGACACGTAAAATAGGTTATCAAAGAGCACATTATTTAACTCTTAAAACAAATGGCATAGATGTAAAGCAAGCTCATAACTGGGGATTAGTTGATGCATATCAGGCAAAAAGTAATGTGCTCTTAAAACAACATCTTACTCGCCTAACTAAGCTGCCTAAATCGGCAATTCAACATTATAAAAACTATATGGGTGACCTAAATGACATGCTTATCAAGAGTAAGAATGGTGCTGTTACTGCTAATCAGCAGATATTTACAGATAAAGATAACTTAAGTCGGATTTATCAATTTGTAGAAAATGGAGTGTATCCATGGGAGGGTTGAATAATGAATTCGGTAGTAGAGCTAAAGGAAATCAAACCAGGAATTGCATTAATAAAAATGCAAGACAGAGAAAACAAAAATACATTTACAAATGAATTGTTACTAGGAATTAGGGAAGCATTTGCGGAAGTTGATAAAAATTCTAAATATAAAGTAATGGTTATTACTGGTTATGATAACTACTTTGCGACAGGGGGCACGAAGGATGCTTTATTAGCTATTCAGGAAGGAAAGGCTAATTTTGATAAAATTTCACCTGGAACTACTAATATCTATAGCCTTCCTTTAGATTGTAGAATTCCTGTAATAGCTGCTGTACAGGGGCATGCAATAGGTGGCGGTTTAGCGTTTGCGATGTTTTCGGATTTCGTAATTTTTTCAAAAGAAAGTGTTTATACTGCTAACTTTATGAATTTCGGATTTACACCAGGTTTTGGTTCAACTTATATATTCCCTGCTAAATTTGGAATAGCTCTGGCTGAAGACATTTTGATGAGTGCTAGAACCTTTCGTGGGGAGGAGCTAAAAAAAAGAGGTATCCCTTTTGAAGTATATCCACGTAAAGAGGTATTAAATCAAGCACTAGAGCTTGCTGAAATCATTGCAGAAAAACCTAGAATATCGTTAGTTTCATTAAAGGATCAACTTGTCAACGAGCATCGAAAAAAAATTTCTGAAGTTGTTAAACAAGAGATTAAAATGCATGATATAACCTTTCATCGTCCAGAAGTTAAAGAAAAAATTGAGAAATTATACATAAATCCTAGACAAGTATAATGAAAAAAATCGGATTTTTTCACTGTTTAGCTTAAAATGGGTTTCTTTTAACCTATTTTCGAAGATATTTAAGTAATCAATTATAATGCCTAATTAACATATAGAAGTACGTCTATTACAACAAACAAAGAATGCATCTCCTATATTATAAAATATGCTTCTATATACTCTTTTAGTACAAATAATTTGAGTGAAAAGGATGTAGATGAATATGCTAAAAAACGAAATATTTAAAGTTATTAAAGAAAGTATTTATGAGATTGTTCCTGAACTTGAGGGTGTAAATATTATGATTCAGGATAGCTTACAAGAATTAGGAGCAAACTCGATTGACCGTGCTGAGATTATTATTAACACATTAGAGATAGTCAATGCTTCTATTCCGATGATTAAATTTGGTGAAGCTAAGAATATCAATGAAATTGTAGACATTATAGCTACTGTAATCAATGAATCACATGTTGAAATATAAATCTGATATTAGCCTCGGTTAGGAGTGTCATGGATGGATAATCGCCAATGGAAAAGTCATTCGTTTTTCAAGGCTTCCGCCAAAGCGATCTTTACGATGATTGGATTGAGGAGAGAAAAATTGCTGAATAAGGTAGCCATTTGCTCCATGAATTTCCACACCATCATAACCAGCTTCAATCGCACGACGTGTAGTTTCCCCGAAAGCATCAATGATTGCTTCGACTTCCGATACTGATAAAGCTCGTGGAGTTGGATTTCCGCTTCCTTCAGCAGGTATGTTACTAGCACTCACAACATCCCCATTCACTAAGGCAGGAGGACACATCCGGCCACCATGGAAAATTTGGAGAACTGCTTTTGCGCCTTGTTCTTTAATACGTGAAGCTAATTTCGTTAGGCTAGGGATAAAGTCGTCACTATAGGCAGCAAATTCACCTGGGAAACCTTGGCCATTACGCGTAACGTTTGTACATGCAGTAATGACCATACTTACTCCCGGAGAACGATGTGCATAATAGTTCACTTCTGCTTCTGTAACAGTCCCATCTTGATTGGAAGAAAAATTGGTCATTGGAGCCATAACTACTCTGTTTTTAAGTGTTACTCCATTGGGCAAGGTAAACGAAGATAATAGCTCATTTTTAATCATCTATTTATGCTCCTTTTTAAAAGTATAAGCGTAATCATAAACAAATTAATCCATTCTGTAAATTATATTGCTCTGGTAGTTTTTCCGGATTTTAGTTTGAATAAACGTGGCAAACAATTTTTCAGGGATTTCAGGAAAGTATGAGTAAAATGTTTGTGGGAGAATAAATATCCTTTTTGTCTAGTTGGGGGACTCGTCCCCCAACTAGACAAAAAGGCCACCAAGCGAGAGCGCGGTAGCTGGAAAAAATGAAGCATTAAAAAAGAGAGCTTCCTTTTGTAAAGTAGAATTTGGCGAAAACTACGAAAAGGAGAGGCTCTCATGAATCAATGTAACACAAAAATGCCATCATTAAAAGAATTGGAAAAAACTTTATTTCGAACACTCCAAATGACGTTTCAAGAAATCCTTGTTCAAACGTTAGAAAATTGGGATCAAGAGATTGCCCAGCAACGAGACAAAAGAAGATTTGCTTTACGTGATAAACGAGAAATACGAGTAGATACAGCGTTTGGAGCTGTGGAGCTGAAGCGTAATTATTATTTCGATCGTGTGACCAAAAAATATATTTGTCTATTAGATCACTATTTACAGTTTCAGGGGAATAAGGGATTTAGTCCACTACTAGAAGAATGGGGGTTAGAACTAGCGACGAATGGCTCCTCCTATCGAAAGGCGGTGGAAACGTTCGAACAATTTTTAGGCTATTCGGCGATGAGCCATGAAGCATTACGGCAACATCTTCTTCAAACAAACGTACTTCCCGCTAAGGAAAAACGCCCTTTTCAAAAGGTATTGTTTGTCGAAGTAGATGGATTATATGTGAAGAGTCAAGAAAAGAAAAAGCGTGGATGGGAGTTGAAATTCGCCGCTGTACATGAGGGATGGAAAGAAAACGGAAAGCGAGTCAGACTCCGAAATAAAAGGCATTTTCTCTATGAAGGAAAAGAACCCTTTTGGGAAGCTTTTGAAACATTCTTACAGAATAATTATGCGTATGATCCTACCCAAACCTTGCTTATTATTAATGGCGATGGAGCAGGCTGGATAACGGCATGTCGGGAGTATTTTCGGGAACGCGCCTTTTTCACCATGGATCGGTTTCATGTAGCTCGTTCGATGAAACAGCTAATGAAGAGCCATCCTCGATACCGCTACATGAGAAGAGCGTTAAAAAACTACCAGGTAGAAACATTACTTCTAGAGTTGAATAGTGCAGTAGGAACAATGGATACACCAGAAGAAGAAGAAAAACTAGAGCATTTCCTCGCCTTTTTAACGCATCATCAGGAAACCATAAAAGATTATCGTAGTTGGTTACAGGAGAAAGGCGTGGATACGACAGCGTATCGACCAATGGGAAGTGCAGAAGCAATGATGAATCAATTAGCCAAACGATTAAAAAATGGAAGAGCATGGAGCAAAAAAGGCGTCATGAGCATGGCACGTTTGTGGATTGGATTGAAGGATGACCTATCCATCCAAACGATATATGGGAAATGGGAGAAAGAAAAAAGCCTAAATACATCAAAGAAAGAACATCAACCGAAAAGAAAAATATCCAGAAAATTAGTAACAGAAACCGTGCGTCAGAACCTGCCATACTTAAATCAAGCGATTGGAAAACCCATTCACTTTGCCTTACAGGGATTAAAAGGTTTTTAAAAAAAGAAAAAAACGAAATTTTGATGAAAGAAAATGTTTAGAAAGCGGATACAAAATTAAAAGTTTTATTTTATAAAAAGGGAGCTAAAAAAAACTCCCACAAAAACTTGACTCAATCGGCGATTTAGCTGTCAATTTTGTATGGGCATCGATGGGAATGTTTATTGTTTTTTTCTATACAGACGTAGTGGGTATTTCAGCTGCTGTTGTAGGTACGATAATGCTTGTTTCCCGTTTTTTAGATGGGATTTCAGATGTTGCAATGGGAATAGTAGTGGATCGAACCAAATCCAAACATGGTAAAGCACGACCATGGATTCTGTGGATGTGTGTACCATTTGCCGCTTTGACTGTTTTGTTATTTACGGTGCCGGATGTTAGTGATACAGGGAAAATTATTTATGCGTTTATCACATATAATATACTGACATTAGCCTTTACGGCAGTAGTTATTCCGTATGGAACACTAAATTCATTGATAACCCAAGATCAGCATCAGCGTTCTCTCTTAAATATTTTTAGAATGTTCCTTGCTCAAATAGGGGTTATTCTTGTTAGTAGTTTGACACTTCCATTGGTTGACCTCTTTGGTGGGACACAAACTGGATGGATTATGACATATATTGTGTATGGGATAGTCGCTATTTGTTTGTTTTTATATACCTTTAAAGCAACTAAAGAACGAGTACAAATCACACAAGAAAAAACAGAGGCAAAGATACCATTAAAAGTTAGTTTGAAAGCGTTATTAAAAAATAAATATTGGGCGATGATATTCGGTTTCTTTATTATTTACAGCATGGGAACTGCGCTATGGCAAGGAAGTACCATTTATTACGCCCAATATTTACTTGATAATCAAACTTTAACAGGTATATTAACAATGGCCATTACTATTCCGGTTATTGTTGGCTTCTTCTTTATGCCACCTCTATTTAAGCGATTTGGGAAAAGAAATGTAGTATTAGCTGGTTCAGTTATTTCCATAATTGGTACATTGATTATCATGATTGATATTACCAATATCTATTTCGTAATAATTGGGCAAATCATAAGAGGATTAGGAAAATCGCCGTTTACAGGTGCTTTATGGGCGTTTTTGCCTGACACGATTGAATATGGGGAATATAAAACGGGGGTTAGAAATGAAGGCTTGGTCTATAGCGCCGGCAGTATGGGACAGAAAATAGGTGTTGGCTTCGGAGCAGCTTTAGTAGGATGGGTATTAGGATGGACGGGATATATTGGTGGAGCAGCAGTTCAGCCAGATGAAGCGTTACTTGGGATTAATGCTCTTTTCCTTTACCTGCCACTGGCAACCTATGTTTTACAATCCATCTTACTATTATTCTATAAATTAGATAAAATCTATCCACAAGTCGAAAGAGAGCTTTTAGCAAGAAGAAGTAAATAGTAATTTAAACTGTTTATATGTTAGTAAAGGAAAGGGAAATCCTAATTTAGAGATTTCCCTTTCCTTTATTTAAATATTAATTCCAAGTACTTTAAAAGTGAAGGGAGAAATACATATTGTTATTTGTTTTTTATTTTTTCATACAAATACTGAAATCCGTATAATACATACGGTTTATAGTGTATGTAGATAAAAAATTGCAAATAATTTAAGCGATAGAGTCGAATAATTTTCATTTTTTTTAGAATAGGCATACCGATAAAAGTAAATATCCCATTGGCAATAGCATTCATAAGAGCATATTTTTTTAGATTCCCGTATGAATATTTTAGTATCCACAAAGACATAGGCATATAAGGGCCAATATCAAAGGGAAGCTCATCCCTTACAAAGGATCTACGTTTGTCGTAAAATTTCCACCATTTTTTCTTATGTCCATAGAGGTGATTAATAATTTCAAACAATACAATAAAAGCACCGGCAATGGAGTAGCGATTCATACTGCGCTTTCCTATAAACAATAAAGATAACCACGGCATCAAAATGATAAAGAAATTAAAAAGCTTATGCCTATTTGTTGCCATTACGAAATTCACCTCAACTAGAATTGTTTTGTATCCTTATTAAAATATCCAAACATCATCAAAAAATACTTAATATTGTTTTTCACTTGTCAAGAATTCATAACATGTAGAAAAGAAAGCGAATAGGTGATTACTAAATGGGGAGATATCCCGAATGGATACGAGATTAATTGCTGTTAATTTCATAAATAGTAATAGAGAATAACATTTCAAGATTCTATATAAATAAATGAAATTTGGTTGAGTATTGTAGTTGGAATTTTAAAAAAATAAAAAAATAACATTTACAAGCAGTAAATAGAGGGATATTATAACCCATATAAAGTTATGGTTTGTATAAAAAAACAACCAAGAATTAAATACCTTATAAATTAACATCTTGGATAAAACAGATAACAGAATATTTTAGGTAATCGTTACATTGGTCAGAACCTAGTATCTTTCCAGTTAATATGAAAAGGAATGTAACCAATAGTGAGGCTCATCAATAGAGTAATAGTTTTTAGACTATCTGTTTAAAACCATCAAATCAATAGCTAAATTTAAAACCGTATGGAGGAACTTATCAGGTCTGTAGCTAACCGTTTAACCAATATTCCTTTTTCAAGTATTAGAGAAATTTTTGATGAAGCAAATGCGATGCAAAAAAGTGGGATAAATATTACACATATGGAAATAGGAAGACCAGATTTTGATCCCCCAATACATATTAAAGAAGCTGCCAAATGCCGCATTGCAAGAGGGATTTGTTCATTATACAGCAAATAACGGTATTCAAGAATTGAGAGAAGCAATTGCAGTCAAGCTAAAAAGGGAAAATAAGATACATGTTGATCCTAATAAAGAAATAGTTGTTTCGGTTGGGTGTAAAGAAGCCATTGTCAGCATGATTCTTGCATTTATTAATCCTGGTGATGAAGTGTTGATTCCAGATCCTGCCTGGCTTGAATATCAATATATCGTCGAGCTTGCTGGAGGGGTATCCGTGTCGATTCCTTTACGGGAAGAGGAGGACTTTATACTTAATCCAGAGGATGTAAGAGCTAGGATAACAAGTAAAACGAAAATGATTCTTTTAAATTCTCCTCATAATCCAACAGGGGCAGTATTGCCAGAGGCTTATTTAAAAGAATTGGCTGACATTGCGATTAATCATAATCTATTAGTCTTATCCGATGAAATCTATGAAAAATTAATTTATGAAGATGCAGAACATATAAGCATTGCTACATTGCCAGGTATGTTTGAGCGGACAATTACGATAAACGGCTTTTCCAAGGCATATGCGATGGATGGCTGGAGATTAGGCTATGCAGCTGGTCCTGAAAAGCTGATGAAACCAATTATGAAAGTGCATCAATATAATACTTCTAGCGCTACTTCGTTTGCACAATATGGCGCGGTTGCTGCCTATTTGGGGACTCAGGAACCTGTTTTTAAAATGGTTCAAGAGTTTGATAAACGACGTCAATTATTAGTTAATAGATTACAGGAATTAGATTATGTTAGTTGTGTTGTTCCTAAAGGAGCCTTTTATGTTTTCCCTTCTTTCAAGGGGATTGGCATGACGTCAAAGGAATTGGCGACCTTTCTTTTAAGAGAAGCACAGATTGCTTGTGTTCCTGGATCTGCGTTTGGAAACTATGGAGAGGGTTATCTCCGCATGGCCTATTCAACGGAGTATAAGCAAATCGATGAGGCAATGGATCGACTAGGAGAAGCGCTGAAAAAATTAACAGTAAAAGGCTAGTTATGTAGATCATTAGATTTCGAAATGTGAAATTCAAATCATAATACAATCGCAATAACTACTAGGAGATACTAAATGTTTATCTGGAGGTCAAAAACTTGAAGCTTTTAATCATGTTAAGAGATGCTTTCTATGAAGCAAATCCTAAATTTATAGAAGATGCAAAGCAACTAGGTGAAGTGAAACTATTATATACCGATCATGGAATTGGGAAAGAGGAATTGAAAAAGGAAGTTAAAGATGTAGATATTATTATTGTTGCAGTAGTAAAAATTGATAGCGAAGTAATAGAAGCTGCCCCGAATTTAAAATACATTATAAAATATGGAGCTGGCTATGACAATATTGATGTCGATTATGCCTATGAAAAAGGAATTTTAGTAACAAATGCTCCTGGTGTAAATGCCCAATCAGTCGCTGATCTTGCGTTCGGTTTGATGTTATCAGCTGCAAGAAATATTCCTAAAAAAGATCAAGAGATAAAATCAGGAAACTGGGAATTGTCAATGGGCAATGAAATTTATCAGAAGAAGCTAGGTATCATAGGCTTTGGGTCCATTGCGAAGGCAATCGCAAAACGTGCAATCGGGTTTGATATGGAAACAATAGTATACACGAACTATCCAAATCAAACGATAGCTGACCCATTAAATATAACATTTGTAGATAAAGAAGAATTGTTTAAAACGGCTGACTATCTTATTATTGCCACTTCTTTAAACGATAAAAATAGGCATTTGATTAATAGTGAAACATTAAGTTTAATGAAAGCAACTGCTTACATCATCAATATATCTCGGGGTCCATTAGTGAACGAAATAGATTTAGTCAAGGCGCTTGAGGAGAAAAGAATTAAAGGTGCAGCATTAGACGTATTTGAGGTAGAGCCACCTATTAATGATTTACCGGGAAGAAAGGAGATTGTTGCGACCCCGCATATTGGAGGAGCCACCTTTGAATCTATAAAAAGAGTAGGTGACTTATCTATAGCTAATATAAAGAAATTTGTTCTTAAGGAAGAGCTTGAATTTGTTGTGGTTCCGAAGCAAAAAACGTAACTTTCTTTTATATGATTTTAAATCAGCCCCTCCATCTTAAGACGGAGGGCTATTTGTTATTTTTTTATAGAGTTTTATAAGCAAAGACGTAATGCAATTATGTTTGTGGTAGCTGCAAATCTTTCTCTAATGTTGTTAGAGAACAAAGCAATAACTATTATGATATATACATATTCTTCTGTCTATCCCTAGAGGATTTGATATATTCGGCTAATCTTTCTATTGGTAAATTAGTACTTCTATTTTTAGCATAAACAATATGTATATATCTTGGTGGTGAATATTTTCCTAGATTGGTAATTTTGAAAGGAAGCATGTCATAAGAATCTGTTTTGTTGAAATTTCTTAATTGAACAAAATCTAAGATGAAGGATAAAGGGAGAAAACTATAACCTAGACCACTTGAAATCATGCTGATAAGTGCATAGGTATCATTTACTTCTTGAATATTTTCAGGAATTTCACCTAACATATTTAGTAGGATTTCATTTGCATCGTGTCTGAGTGGTAAAGATTTATTAAAAAGAATAAAAGGTTTATTTACTAATTTTTTTTTATCTAATGGATTTGAATCACTTTTGGGACCAATTAAGACAATATCATCCTTATAAATAGGAATAAATTCAAGCTCTTCTTGTGGCTTACAATAACAAACAATTCCAAAATGTAATTCGCCAAATAAGACTAGATCCAATACTAAATCTGTTAATTCTGAAGTGATATTGCATTTTAGGTTTGGGTCAAATTCATTAATACTAGATAATATATCAGGCAAAAGGGAAGTAGCAAGTGGTCTCGTTATACCTATTTTTAGATTTTTATTTAAAGTCGTAGAATGAAAAAAATCACCGTCTTGATCGAGTATATTTCCTGAATCAAACTCCCGAACCATCTTGAGAGCTTTTACTAAAAAGGAGGTTCCAGGTATGGTAAGCTCCACTCCTTTTTTACTTCTCTCAACTAGTTGGACCCCTACCTCAGTTTCTAATTTTTTTAATTTTGAAGTTAAAGCTGGCTGGGTGATATGAAGCATATGAGATGCTTTTGTAATGCTTTTTTCTCTAACAATAGTTATAAAAGAATCTAGCGAATTTAAATCCAATCCATTTCACCTCTCATTAATATTAAATTGTATTTTTGTATATTTATGCATACTTATCATATAACTTATCAGAAAATTTAGTATTTTTCAATATTGTTATCCATAGTTTTTTTCTATTACCACTATTACCATAAAATTTATTATAGTAATTACAAGAAACAGAATATTCTAAAAACGGAGGGAATGTAATGAAAGAAAATCTAATGAAAAAAACAATTCAGGAGTTAGCCCCTTTAATTAGGAATAAGGAGGTATCGCCAGTTGAGTTAGTCAATCAATGCATCGAGAGAATTGAGATAACAGAGCCTAATATTAATGCTTTTATTACCGTTTTAGAGGATAGTGCAAAAGAAAAAGCCAAAATTGCAGAAAAGGAAATATTAAAAGGAAATTATAAAGGAGTACTGCATGGTATACCATATTCAGCCAAAGATTTGTATACAACCAAAGGAGTTAAAACAACAGCTGGCTCTAAAATCCTTTCAAATTATGTACCAGATTTTGATGCGACCTCTGTATCAAAATTGAATAACGCAGGAGCTATCTTGGTAGGTAAAAATAATTTACATGAGTTTGCTTACGGAGGAACGAATGAAAATGAACATTTTGGGCCAACTGGTAACCCGTGGAATCCGGCCATGATTCCTGGTGGATCTAGTGGTGGGTCAGGAGCAACTGTAGCAGCATCAAGTTCTATTTTCTCATTAGGTACAGATACAGGTGGTTCCATTAGGATACCAGCAGCGTTATGTGGAGTAGTTGGAATCAAAGCAACTTATGGGAGAGTAAGTAGGAATGGAGTATTACCGTTAAGTTCGTCTCTCGATCATGCAGGTCCTTTGGCAAAAACAACATGGGATACTGCTGCCGTTCTTTCTGTAATGGCTGGTTATGATTCAAAGGATGCTAGTTCATCAAAAAAAGAAGTTCCAAATTACTTTGAAGCATTTACAGAAGATAACCTTTCCTTAGAAGGTGTAACAATTGGAATTTGCGAAGAATATTATTTTGAAAATTTAGATCCAGAAGTAGATAAGAATGTTCGTGAATCCATAGCATTATTTAAAAAAATGGGGGCAACCATTGTAAAAGTAGAACTTCCGTTTTTATCTGAGTCAGTTCAACTTCAAAGTATCCTTACTACAGCTGAAGCATATAGTTATCATTCTAGTTTCTTAAAGGAACGATATGAAGAATATGGTACAAATATACGTACTAGATTAGAAATGGGACAATACACTCCAGCGTGGGCTTACATACAGGCACAAAGATTAAGACAAAAAACGAAAGAGAATTGGAATGAAGTATATAAAACTATTGATTTACTACTCGCACCAACTACTGCTATTCCAGCATTTCCAATTAATTGTGAAACGATTACTTTTGGAAACAAAGAAATAAATCCAAGAGATTTAGGAGTACTTGCTAGAACTTCTCCAAGTAACTTTAATGGTTACCCATCAATCTCTGTTCCGTGTGGTTTTACAGAATCAGGATTACCAATAGGATTACAATTACAAGGTCGACCATTTGAAGAGTTATTGGTGTTCAGAGCAGCCAATTCATTTGAGAAAGCATATGAAGTTGCTAAATCTGATAGAGGAGTAGTCGTTTAAAAATTGGAAGGAGCGATTTTATAATGGAAAAGGTGTTAGAAATGGAGCAGTTAGTTACTAATTTTGCTACCAAGGAGGGTCTAGTACCTGCCGTTAGAGGAGTCAACCTCTCTGTTGAGAGAGGGAAGACTCTGGTAATACTTGGTGAATCTGGTTCCGGTAAAAGTGTAACATTGCGTTCCATCTTACGCTTAACTCCTCCTGGAGCAGTTATAGAAGGTTCCATTAAATATCAGGGGGAGGATTTGTTAAAAAAGACTAGAAAAGACATTCAATCTATAAGAGGAAATAGAATAGCAATGATCTTTCAAGATTCTCTGTCAGCGTTTGATCCGCTTTACAAAGTAGGAAAGCAAATAGAAGAAACTATTCTATCTCACCAAAAAATAAAGCGAAGTGAAGCGAAAGCACAAGTTATAGAGCTTTTCCGAAAAGTAGGAATTCCTTCTCCAGAACAACGAGTAAAAGCATATCCACATGAAATGAGTGGAGGTATGAGACAACGTGCTGTTATTTCGATGGCTCTATCTTGTCAGCCAGAAATATTACTAGCAGATGAGCCAACTACTGCTTTGGATGTAACGATTCAAGCACAAATCCTTAACCTTTTTAAACAAATACAAGCTGAATATGGGATGTCAATTGTATTAGTAACACATGATATCGGTGTAGCTGCAGAGATGGCTGATGATATAGCAGTTATGTATGCTGGCAAAATCGTAGAGTATGGAAAAGCGAAACAAGTGATTTCTAGACCCAACCATCCGTACACGAAAGGATTAATTGCAGCAACTCCTAGGCAAGGTCAGAAAGGTACACTAACAGCTATTCATGGAAAGCCACCATTAATAACAAATATGCCTAAGGGATGTGCTTTTGCTGATAGATGCCCTAATGTAATGGATTCCTGTAGAACATTAAATCCAAACTTGAAAAAATTGCCGAATGATAGTGAAGTCGCTTGTTTATTATATGAAAATACTGGGTTACCGAAAGAAATCGTACATGTTTAACTGATTCAAACAATAAAGGGGAAATCATATGAGGCCTAATAATACTAAATCATACTTTAGATGTATCTTACTGGTAATGATTGCAGTAGTAATTTTAACAGCATGTAATGGGAATAAATCAACAAGTTCTAATGAAACTCAAAGCTTAGTAATTGCAATGTCTGCTTCTAATATACCAAGCCCTGATACTACACCTACGGAAGGGTATGAAGGTTATCGTTTTGTTGGTCACCAACTATATGATGGTTTAGTAGGTTGGGATTTAACACAAGGTGAACAACCAGCAGACATAACTGCAGGATTAGCAGAGTCATGGGAAACATCTGAAGAGGATCCTACTATTTGGACTTTTCATTTACGTGAGAATGTAACATTCCATGATGGAAGCCCGTTTAATGCTGATTCTGTTGTGTTTGCCTTTGATAGAATAAGTAATCCAGATTCAGAGTTTTATAATTCAAGTGTTGCTGGTGGAGTTTTATCTTATTTAAAGTATGTAGAAAGTTACGAAAAAATTGATGATTATACTTTTCAAATTAAAACAACGGAACCCTACAGTTTTTTACCCTATGATTTAACGTTTATTTTAATTCCTAGCACGGAAGCAGTAAAAGAATATGGGGAAGATTATGTAAGTCACCCATCTGGGACTGGTCCATTTAAATTCGTAAGCATGAGTCAAGGGGAAGAGTTGGTGATGGAAAAAAATGAATCCTATTGGGGTGAGATACCGAAAGTAGATCAAGTTATCTTAAAGCCGATGCCAGATGCTTCTTCTAGATTAGCAGGATTACAATCAGGCCAAGTAAACTGGGCAGAAATACCTCCAACAGAATCTATAGACCAATTAAAGTCATCGGGATTCCAAGTTTTATTAAATGACTATCCACACATTTGGCCATATTTGTTAAATCTGAAAGAAGAACCATGGAATGATGTAAGGGTGAGACAAGCAGCAAATTATGCTATTGATCGCGATGCTTTAGCAAACTCTTTATTAAATGGTGTTGCTAAACCTGCTACCCAAGTTTTATACGAGGGGCATCCTTGGTATAACGAAGAAGCTACACAATATACTTATGATCCAGAAAAAGCAAAAGAACTGCTAAAAGAAGCAGGATATCCTAATGGTTTTGATACAACTTTTGTTGTACCAACTAGTGGTTCTGGTAATATGTGGCCATTAGAAATGAATGAATTTGTTCAAAAAAATCTTAAAGAAGTAGGAATTAATGTGGAAATTGAAGCGATTGAGTGGCAGACATTAATTACAGAGTATCGTGCTGGATTCCCAGATGATAGAGAAGTAGGGGCTTATAATATTTCCTTAGCACCAATTGCTCCTTGGGTATTTGACCGCTATTTTGCAACAAGTTCATTTATACCAAATGGATCAAATATTATGGAATATTCGAATGAAGAATTAGATGAAGTTATTCAGAAAGCTCGTGAAACCTTTGATACAGTTGAAAGGGATCAATACTTAAAAGAAGCTGGAAAGATAGTCGCTGATGATGCACCTTGGATATTTGTTGTACATGATCTAAATTTAAGAGTGTTATCAGAAAATGTAAAAGGATTTGTGCAACCACAATCATGGTTTGCAGATTTAAAAACTATTTCTATTGAATAACTGAAGATACATTTATAAAGATAATAAAAAGAAGGTGAATAGATGGCTGGTTTTATTCTGAAAAGATGCTTGCTCATGATTCCTACTTTATTAGGTGTTACTGTTATTGTATTTCTAATGCTACAAATAGTTCCAGGAGATCCTGTAAACTCGTTACTTTCACCTGATGCAACTGAAGAGGACCGTCAGAGAATTGAACAAGAACTAGGGTTAGATAAGTCTTTGGTCGTTCAGTATTTTAGTTGGATAGGTAATACCCTACAAGGAGATTTCGGGAGGTCTATTATTAAACAGTTAGCGGTTAATGATTTATTATTTGATGCATTGGGGAATACCTTTATATTAGCCTTTGGAGCAGCAGTTTTTGCTTTCAGTTTGAGTTTGATAATTGGAGTTTATAGTGCTTATCATCCTAAATCATGGATAGCTTCTCTCGGAAATATTATTGGTCTTACAGGTGTAAGTATTCCAAACTTTTGGGCAGCACTTATTTTAATAGGAATTTTTTCTGTTATGTTGGGTTGGCTCCCTTCAGCAGGAATGAAAGGTATTGGAGGGGGAGGCATAAGTGATACAATCACTCATTTAATACTACCTGCCATAGCAGTAGGAATGACTACTTTAGGAGTAATGACAAGAATGATTAGAAGTTCAGTAGTAGATCTCTTGCAAAAGGATTTTATCATTACTTTACAAGCAAAAGGAGCAGGTTCTTTTATTATCTTAATGCATGTATTGAAAAATTGTACGCCAACGATTTTAACTGTAGCAGGATTACAAGTAGGGTATTTGATAGGTGGGTCTGTATTGGTTGAAACAGTATTTTCCTGGCCAGGAGTAGGACAGTTAATCTATCAAGGGATAAGTCAAAGGGATTTTCCTATTATTCAGGCAGGAGTACTAGTAATAAGTATTTTATTTGTATTAATCAATCTTATCGTTGATATTTTACATGCTGTTGTTGATCCAAGAATACGCCAAGCATAAGGAGGGAGAAAAATGATAACAGAAAATACTGAACGTATTAATACTGCTACAACAATTTTAACGAGAAAAGAAAAAGAGGATTCTACAACAAAAAAAGTAATAAGGGTTTTTTGTAAGAATCGTATTGCTTTTGTTTCATTTATAGTTTTACTGATTATAATTTTTTCCTGCCTTTTAGCTCCATTAATAGCACAATATGATCCTCTTGAAGGAGAGATTACGGATAGATTGCTAGTGATAGGTTCAGAAGGTCATATTTTAGGAACAGATGAACAAGGAAGAGATATGTTAACGAGAATCCTATATGGAGGAAGGCTTAGTTTGCTAGCTGGTATTGTTCCTGTACTAATTGCTGGTTTCATTGGTAGTTTTCTCGGTATTGTAGCAGGATACTTTGGGGGCGTTTTAAATACCATCATTATGCGAACACTCGATATATTTTATGCTTTTCCGGCTATATTGCTAGCAATTGGTATTTCTGCCGCACTAGGACAAGGAATAAATAATATAATTATTGCTATTTCTATCGTTTTTATTCCCCCAGTAGCTAGAATAGCAGAATCAGCAGTAAAGGGGGTGAGGGAAGAAGAATTTATAGAAGCTGCAAAATCAAGTGGAGCAAGAAATTTCTCCATAATCCGTTATCACATCATTATGAATGTATTCAGTAGATTATTTGTGTATTGTACAACACAGATTAGTATAAGTCTTGTTCTTGCGTCCGGTCTAAGTTTCTTAGGTTTGGGTGTATCTCCACCAAATCCTGAATGGGGAATTATGTTAAATAATTTGAAACAACAAATATTTATAAATCCCCTACTAACTATCATCCCAGGGTTATTTATTTTTATTACGGCCTTAGCAATTAATTTAGTGTCAGATGGATTGAGGGATGCATTAGAAATCAAAGAATAATAGAGGTGAGAATATTGGGAGTAATACTTGAAGCAGTGGAACTTAAGAAAACATTTCCAATTAAGGGGTGGTTAGGTAAGACTAAGGGAGCTGTATCAGCAGTACATGATGTATCGTTTTCCTTAAAAGAACAATCAACAATTGGAATAGTAGGAGAATCGGGTTGTGGAAAATCAACATTGGCTAGATTAATAATGCGGCTTATAGAACCAGATCAAGGCAAAGTCCTTTTTAGAGGAAAAGATATCCTGACTTTATCTGGAGCGGAGTTACAAAGTGTTCGAAAAAAAATACAAATGGTGTTTCAAAATCCTTATTCCTCCATAAATCCGAAGTTAACAATAATAGATAATGTTGCATTTAGTTTATGGGAAAATGGAGTCTCTAAGCAGGAAGCGAGAAAAAAAGCAAATTATTATCTAGAGGCAGTTGGATTACCGAGATCATACGCAACGCGATATCCGAGTAGTTTAAGTGGTGGGCAAAGGCAACGTGTAGCTATTGCAAGAGCTCTGGTTTTAGAGCCAGAAATTATTATTGCAGATGAGGCGGTTTCGGCTTTAGATAAGTCTGTACAAGCACAAGTACTGAATTTGTTGCAAGAATTAAAGACTGAATTTTCTTTATCTTTAGTGTTTATTTCACATGATTTAAATGTAGTGGAATATATAAGTGATGAAGTAATGGTCATGTATTTAGGGAAAGTAGTAGAAAAAGGTATTGCTAATCAAATATATGAAACACCAAATCATCCTTATACAAGAGCATTATTAAATTCTGTTCCATCTATGGAAGTAGGAGTGTCTACATTAAATAATTCACCTATTACAGGAGAGTTACCAAGTCCGATGAATCCACCATCGGGTTGCAGATTTAGAACAAGATGTCCTCATGCGATTGAACAATGTTCAAACATGTACCCACCAGAAATAGAAATAAGAACAGGACAAAAAGTATCATGTATTTTATATGAAAGCAGCTCGAGAGAAAAAGTACTACTTTAAGTAGAAATAAAGATAATAAGGAGGATTAATTATGAAGCAATATCTAAATCCAAATGAAACGGTGCTAATTTTAGTAGATATTCAAAATGATTTTTGTCATGAAGAAGGTGCCTGTTCTAAAATGGGGCGTGATGTAACGGGAGCTCAAGAAATTATTCCACAGGTAGAATTATTAATGGAGAATGCGAGAGAAATAAATATCCCCATTGTTTTTATTCAAATGACACAAGATGAACATACGATATCAGATGCATGGACTAATCGTCCAAGACCAGCAGGATATACGGACCCATTAGATATTTGCAAAAAGGGATCCTGGGGAACAGAATTTTATAAAGTCTCTCCAAGAGAAGAGGATATCATTGTAGAAAAGCATCGGTATAGTGGATTCATAGGGACAGATTTAGATATGATTTTACGAAATTTAAATTGCAAATCTATTATCTTAACTGGGGTTGCTACTAATGTTTGTGTGGAATCTACAGCAAGAGACGGATTTATGCTCGATTACCATGTAACAGTAGTTAAGGATGCTAGTGCTGGGTATATTCCGGCATTACATGAAGCTACATTTGCTAATATTCAAAATAATTTTGGAATGGCATTGGAGACAACTGAAATAATTAATTACTGGTCTAAGTTAAAATCAATGGTTTAATAGTCTATTTAAAAATAGGGAGCGTGTTATAAATGAATCTAGAATTATTAAAGAATATCAGTGTTGAAATAAATGGTAGAACGTTTGATCCAGCCTTAGAAAAACAATTAGAAGTTTACGCAATAGGATTACAACCTGTACTTGATGGTCTTAGAGAAGTTTCAAAAGAATTTCCATTAGCCTTAGAGCCAGCACCTGTGTATTCTCCAGAGTAAGAAGAAAATGCTTTCCATTAGTATGTAATGGAAAGCATAGTTTTTTAATAGAATCCATTTAGAAAGAGGGAATTAGAAAATGGAAACCGTTCAATTAATGACTATTGCAAGTATTGGTGAGCAGTTAAAAAGTAAAGAATTATCACCTGTAGAATTATTAAAAAATATGCTTAAAAGAATTAATAAATATGAAAGTAAACTAAATACTTTTATTACCTTAATGACAGACATTGCAGAGAAACAAGCAGAAAATGCGGAAAAAGATATTATAAATGGGGACTACAAAGGTCCATTACATGGAATTCCTATTTCCCTAAAAGATATCATTGCTTATGCAAATATACCAATGACAAATGGCTCAAGAGTTAATCCTGAATATATTCCAGCTACTCATGCAACAGTAACAAAAAAATTACTAGAATCAGGTGTTGTTATCATAGGGAAAGCTCATTTACATGAATTTGCCTATAAGGGCCCACATCCGCACTATGGATGGACGAAAAACCCTTGGGATTTAAATAGAGTACCTGGCGGATCAAGTTCTGGCTCTGGATCAGGGGTTCAAGCTGGATTCGGGCTTGCCTCTATAGGGACAGATACAGGTGGGTCTATTCGCATGCCTGCCAGTTTATGTGGTGTTGTTGGTCTAAAACCAACTTATGGTAGAGTTAGCCGACATGGTGTAACTCCCCTATCTTGGACATTAGATCATATTGGTCCCTTAACTAGAACATGTGAAGATGCCGCAATTCTTCTAGAAGCTATTTCAGGATATGATGTAAAAGATGAATCATCCTATAAACATTCAAAATGGAATATCAATGGATTTAATAAAAATGAAAGCTTAAAGGGGAAAAAGCTAGGAGTTCCAGTTTCGTATATCTTTGATTCTCTCCATGAGGATACAGCAATTTTTTTCAAAAAGGCCTTAAAAACTTTTGAATATTATGGTGCTGAAATTATACCTTTAGAAATACCTAACTTGAATAGATTAAGAGAGGCACATAATACAATTTTAACCTCTGAAGCGTACTCCTTTCATATGCATAATCTTGAGGGAAAAGCAGATGGTTATGGTCCTGATTTAAGACCAGCTTTTGAAATAGGGCAATTCTATACAGCTGAATCGTATATTCAAGCACAAAGGTATAGAAAAAAGATATCGCAAGAATTTAAGGAGATATTTAATAAAGTAGATGTTATTTTGACACCAACGTTTCCTGATGTAGCTCCTGAAATAGAATTATATGAAAAAGAGGTTTCATTCTGGCGTGGAAAATTTACTTTTATTGCGAATATTTTAGGTTTACCTGCTTTGTCATTGCCATGTGGTTTTTCAAAAGAAAATCTGCCAATTGGCCTTCAAATTATAGGTTCTCCTTATTCTGAAGGTGAAGTTTTATCAATAGGTTCAGTATTTGAGCAACAAGAAGAATATTATAAAGTCCTGCCTAATGAAGTACTTTGGGAAGGGTGATTCTAGCAAGCAAATGAAAGGAAGAGCAGTTTGGATGAGGAAACGAATGTAGAAACTAGAAAGACTAAGCATGGCGTTTTGATTGCCATGCTATTAGGTTCATTCAGTGTAATATTAAATAACAGTATATTAAATATTTCTATTCCGTCTTTTATGCATATGTTTGATATTAATGCAACGGAGGCACAAAATGTAATTGTTGGTTTTATGATACCCATGATGGTAACAATGACATTATCCGGGTATATTGCTGATTTATTTACTCGAAAGCTAGTATATATACTTGGTATGTTATTGTTTTTATGTGGATCCTTATTAGGAACTATCGCTTGGGACTTTCCATCATTAGTTATGTTTCGAGTGGTTCAGGGAATTGGTGGCGGTCTTGTAATGCCCTTGAGCATTTCCATATTATTTAGTTATTTTCCGAAAGAGGAAAGAGGATTTGCTACAGGAATATGGGGTGTTGCAGCGATGATGGCACCTGCTATAGGACCAACAATCGGGGGATTAATTTTAGAGTATAGCTCTTGGAAAATGCTATTTGCAATGAATATTCCTACAAGCATTATTTGCATCTTTTCAACTAGTTACTTTATTAAAGAAAAGTGGCAGAAAAAGAAGCTTAAGTTTGATATGATGGGATTTTTATGTATTACCTTAGGTATTGTATGCTTAACGTTAGGGATTAATAGAATTCCTTATGGCTTTACAGAAAATAATTGGTTGACTATATGTCTAATTTTAGTAGGATGTATTGGATTTGTATTATTTATCTATACTGAATTACATACAAAGTTTCCCTTAATCGACTTGAGAATATTTAGAAATTCCATTTTTACTAATAGTACCATCATTGTAGCAGTTTGTACGGCTAGTCTTTTTAGTGGTGTATTATTATTACCTTTACTTTTACAAGAAGTTCTCCATTTTAGCGCTCTGGCAACAGGTTTTATCTTATTTCCACAAGGAATTGTGATGGGCATAGCAATGACGATAGGTGGGAAAATATTAGATCGAAGTGGTGTAAGATTTATTTTGCCACTAGGTATATTACTGTTATCAAGTGTAACCTTCATTTTAGGTCTAACTGCTGGTAATATTAGTGAGATGTTATTAATTACCTTATTAATAATTAGGGGATTTGGTATAGGGTTTATAAACACACCAGCTACTACAGCAGGATTAAATGCATTACCTGAATTCCAAGTATCTCGGGCAATGTCAATGAATAACGTAATAAGACAACTTATTGGAGCGATAACAATTGTGTTGTTTTCTATGTTTTTTGAAACTAGGCGGATTATATATATGGAGCATATGTCGGAACAAGAAGCTGGTATATTATCAATACAACAATCCTTTTTAATTATGAGTATAATAATATTACTGCTCATACCATTCTCTTTAAAAATGAGCTATAAGAACAAAAAAATAAATAATATGTCGCTACGTAAATTAGGATAAGATGGGACAGGGGGTCTGACCCCCTGTCCCACAAAATATTAAAAAAATAAGTGCATAAGTAGTGAAATATTTCAGGATTCGTAATACAATATGTAAAGCAACAAATGCTTCCTTCTTTGAAAGAAGCATTTTTTTGGGTTCATATTCGAAAGAATATAGAAAATTTATTGTAGGAAGGCGATAGAAAATTGAACACAATATCCAATACTAAAAGGCTACAAATTGCTTTTCTGTTGGGATCATTATCCCTATTAGGTCCATTTACAATCGATACATATTTACCTGCGTTTCCAACGATTGTTGAGGAATTTCACACGAGTGCCTCTCTTGTGCAAGTTAGTTTAACGACTTGCTTATTAGGATTAGGTTTAGGCCAGTTAATTATTGGGCCAATGAGTGATGTACAGGGCCGTCGAAAACCATTGCTTATTTTTCTCGGTTTATATTTATTATCTTCATTAGTCTGTGCGGTAGCGCCAAATATCTATATGTTGATTGTTTCACGATTCATACAAGGATTTGCAGCGGCAGGTGGTCTTGTTATTTCAAGAGCTGTTGTTCGAGATCTTTATAGTGGAAGAGAACTAACAAAGTTTTTTGCTACATTGATGTTGATTGGAAACCTTGGACCAATTGTGGCGCCAATTATCGGCGGGGCTATTCTTTCCTTTGCAAATTGGAAAGTGGTTTTTCTTGTTTTAACATGTGTTGGCGCCATTTTGACTGTAGTCGTTTCCTTTAAACTAGAAGAAACGTTACCAATTGAAAAACGTGTACCAAGCAATATGAAACAAGTAGTCATGAATTTCGGTTCCTTATTAAAAGACCGTGAATTTGCCGGTTATGCATTTACACAAGGCTTTACCACAGCAGGAATCTTTGCCTATGTATCTGGTATTTCTTTTGTTTACCAAAATATTTATGGTGTTTCCCCTCAAGTCTTTAGTTTATTGTTTGGAATAAACGGGGTTGGCTTAATTATTGGAACACAAATTGTTGGTCGATTATCTAGATTTTCGGAGAAAACCTTCTTGAAAAGTGGTTTAGTTCTTTCTATGTCAGCTTCTATTTTGTTAGTAATTGCGATTTTATTACATGCACCATTACTAGCTGTTGCAATCCCGATTTTCCTATTCGTCACTTCTATCAGTATAATTGGTACATCATCCTTCTCTTTAGCAATGGAAACAAAGGGACATATGGCAGGAAGTGCATCTGCATTATTAGGCTTATTACCATTTTTACTAGGTTCATTAACTGCACCATTAGTAGGAATTGGCGGAGAATATACAGCGCTACCGATGGGAGTTATCATCTTCGCATCAAGCTTATTAGCTTTCTTATCCTACTTTGTATTAGTGCGAAAAGCTTCTTTAAAAGTGAATACACCAAAGCATGTTACGCATAATTAATGAAATATATCTTTTCTTTAAAACAGGTACTTTCGAATGAGAAAGTGCCTGTTTTTTTTTGGAGAAAGAAGAAATTTGTCTGATTCTTTTCGATAAATGACAAAATAGTTTGATAAAATGAACGAGAAAAGAAAATAGAGTTAACACTAGCTCCAAATGCATGGAAAGCTAATTTCTTTATTATTTCACAGGAAATATAAATCAGCTAATAATGAGGAGGTATGACGGATGTCAAAACCTAAAGTGCTGCAAATATTACCCATGTATCATGAAGCAGCTGAGAAAATCTTAAACAATAAGGCAGAGGTTATAAGAACAGATGATTATAGTATGGAAAATTTATGTGAATTAGTTAAAGCGGTGGATGCAGTAGTTTTAAGAGCGCCTGCACGAATAGAAAAAGAAGTAATTGAAGCTAATCCTCATTTAAAAGTGATTTCTGGAGCAGGAGTTGGGCTTGATAATATTGATGTTGCATATGCTACAAAGGTAGGGATTCCAGTATTGCATGCACCTTCCGTAAATAAAGTTTCCACTGCAGAGCATACCGTAATGTTTATCATGGCATTAAGTAAGTCCCTTCTAAACTTTCATAAAGAAATGGAAAAAGGAAACTTTGATTCGAGGAATCGAATAAGTACCCAAGAATTAAAGGGGAAGAAAGTAGGGCTAATAGGTTTCGGGAGCATTGCACAAGAGGTAGCAAAACGATTAGTATATGGGTTAGATATGAAGGTATCAGCTTGGGTAAGAGAGGTTAGTCCTACTAAACAGAAAAAAGCGAATGATCTAGAAGTGGAAATTACCGACGATATCAAAAAAGTATTTGCTGAGTCTGACTTTATATCTATACATATTCCATTAAATGAAGAAACGAAATATTCCATTGATAATGCGTTATTTTCCTTGATGAAACCAACAGCATATATCATTAACACAGCAAGAGGGGCTGTCATTAATCAAGAGGATTTATACACGATTTTATCAGCCAATAAAATCGCAGGAGCTGCCCTTGATGTCTATGAAGCGGAGCCAATATCAAAAGACAACAAATTATTAAGCTTATCCAATGTGCTACTCACCCCACATGTAGGTGGAACAACAAGGGAAAGTAATTATATTATGGCGACTACTGTTGCACAAAATGTTATTAATTTCTTAAATGGAGAGGAGCCAGAGTTTGTTGCTAATCCGGGTGTTTTTGGGAAGGTTGCACTGCAGGAGCTAGATCGAAAGAAAAACGAAGGAAGTGCAACAAGTATTAACACTGTACATAGTTGGAGTGAGTAGAATGAATTAATATATTTGGTGAATTACATAAATAGAAGTTACTTCGCTAAATAATTCTGTAGAATTACAGGAAGAATTGTTTCAAATAGAGATTAAAACAAAGTTAAAAAAACTGTAACCTGTGGAATTTTCTACTAAAAACATGAGAATTTATATCCTTTTTGAAATTAAAGATCAAAAGAGAGGATGGAACGTTTAAAAACTTATATAATGCGTAAGTAGCGAATTTATAATAAAGAAAACTCACCTTCATGGAGAGTTTTCTTTAATTATCATCATAAGGTTATATAAAATTTTACTCTATCGTCTTCTTCATCGCATTATACATATTTTCCACATGCTTATCCGAATCATCACGTGACATTCTCAAGCGATTGACAGAACTTCCATATCCAATTTCCATCTTTCCTTCTTCTAATCCTTGGAAAATTCCATCTGCGAAGGCATCCAATGGTTCGCCACTTGTATGTAAGCCAGCACCGCCTAAATCTGTATTCACAGCAGGAGGAGCAACTTCGATTACTTCTACTGAAGTATCAGAAAGCTGGTGTCTTAAACTCATGGTGAAGGAATGCATTGCCGCTTTTGTTGCTGAATAAATTGGAGCAATTGCCATCGGTGTAAAGGCTAAGCCTGATGTTACATTAATAATGGTCGCATTTTCTTTTTCTGAAAAATAGGGTGCAAACAGCATAGACAGATGGATAGAAGCTTCCATATTAATGGTGATTTCTTTGTTAAAATAAACCCAATCATTCTTCGCATCTGCTTTTAACACATTAAAACGTTGTTGAATTCCTGCGTTGTTCACTAACACATTCACGTCTGGATAGTTCGCTGTCACCCAATCGAATAATGCAATACGGTCAGCTTCCACTGCTAAATCGCTCACAAATGTAATAAGGTCAGGGAATTTTTCTTTCGCCTGTTGAAGTACCTCTTCTCGGCGACCACAAACAATCACTTGATTTCCTGCTTTCATAAATCGGTCTGCAAAAGCTAAACCGATCCCGGCGCTTCCACCTGTAATTAGAATTGTATTGCTTGAGAGTTTCATTTGGATTCCTCTTTTCGAATTATTTTATACTATATATAGATACCAAATTTCTTCCTATATTCTTTCCTCTATCTTTTTCGTATACCGTGCTATTTTTACATCAATTCCTTTTAGGGATTCCTCCATTAACGATATTTCAGCGACTACATCTTGCCTGTGATTTTCCATCATTGCCAGTCGTAGCTGAATGGTGCTGTCTCCTTCTATAATCCAATCAATATATTGTTTAATCTTTTTTATAGGCATATGCGTATTCTTTAAACAGATAACTGTTCCGAGGAGTTCCATTTGATTTTCTGAAAATAACCGCCTTCCAGCTTCATCACGTTCTATTAATGGAAGCAGTCCTTGCTTTTCATAATATCTTATCGTTGATTCAGGAATATTAAATTTAGCTGATGCATCACTGATATGACAAAATTTCATTCGGAGACCTCCATTCATTGTCGACAGAATTAGTATACGACTTAAACTACGGTTTAAGTCAAGTAGTCTAATGAAGGGACCCTTAAATCAATAAAAAAAGAGCATATGATTGCCATTCTTAAATAAATATTAGTTCTGATTTTCTTCCTAATCATGCTAAGAAATGCACATAGGAATGTGGTCTGTGCATAAGTTGTTCGAAAGAGCCGAATTCTACTATATTCCCGTCTATCAAAAAAGAGTTGGCTATAAGGGGGGAAAGGCTTATCTATCTTTGATATGGTTACATTCGTTCCAAAAGAAGAACGTGGCAATGATATCGAGATGGATGTCAAAAGCAAAGCTGAATTAGAAGCACTATTAGCTGGTGAAGAGGGAGATAACTTTCCAAAACGTCGCGGGATTGATTTTTATCATCGCTACAAAGAAGACATCGCTCTTTTTGCAGAGATGGGCTTTAAAACTTTCCGTATGTCTATTTCTTGGCCACGTATTTTTCCAAATGGGGACGACTTAGAACCTAATGAAGAGGGCTTAGCCTTTTATGATAAAGTATTTGACGAGTTAGCTAAATATGGAATTGAGCCATTAGTGACGCTATCACATTATGAAATTCCATTGAATCTTGTGCAAAAATACAATGGATGGCTGGATCGTCGTTTAGTAGACTTCTTTGTTCGTTATGCAGAGACTGTCTTTAACCGCTATAAAGATAAGGTGAAATATTGGTTAACGTTTAATGAAATTAATATCTCAACTCTTTCTCCTTACATTGGAAGTGGTATTTTAATTGATGAGGTAGAAAATAAGGAACAAGCCATTTATCAAGCTCTGCATCATCAATTTGTGGCGAGTTCAAGAGCGGTAAAAGCCTGCCATGAGATTATTCCAAATGCATAGATTGGTTGTATGCTAGCACGAATGGAAGTCTATCCCGAAACATGTAATCCAGATGATGTATTAGCAGCCTTGGAAGAGGATCAGAAGAATTTATTTTTCACAGATGTTCAAGTGCGCGGATACTATCCAAGCTTTATGCTAAGCTACTTTGAGAAAAATGATATTCAGATTGATATGCTGCCAGGAGATGAGGAACTGCTTTTACAACATACAGTAGACTTCCTATCATTTAGCTACTACATGTCTATGGTTGCGAGTGGAGCACCAGATAAGTTAAAGGAAAAAGGGAACTTCTTCTCTGGAATTAAAAACCCGTATTTAGAATCATCTGATTGGGGATGGCAGATTGACCCGAAAGGATTACGCATCACGTTAAAGAAAATGTATGATCGCTATCAAGTGCCATTATTTATCGTGGAAAATGGATTAGGAGCATATGATGAGGTGGAAGACGATGGCTCTATTAATGATGATTATCGCATTGCCTATATGCGAGCGCATATTGAGCAGATGAAAGAGGCAATCGAAGATGGAGTTGATTTAATCGGCTACACAAGCTGGGGATGCATCGACCTAATTTCTGCTGGTACCTCTGAAATGTCTAAACGATACGGATTTATCTATGTAGACCAAGATGATTATGGTAATGGGACATTAAAAAGAACAAAGAAAAAATCGTTTGACTGGTACAAACAGGTGATTTCTACTAACGGCCAAGCGTTATAGAATTTGAAATTAAAAATAGTGCTTCTTTCTTTTATGAAGGAGTACTATTTTTTATTTTTTGGAAAAAATAATTGATTTTTTAGAATTAATAAACAAATCATAATATATTGATATAATAAAAAGAGTGTGCTAAAATGTTCCAGTCAAGCATCTTTGTGAGTGATTCTTTAGAACATTTTTCAGCGGAAGATGAATAATATTCTAAGTTTTCTATTAATACAAAACAATCTAAGAAATGATATGATTCTATCTTTTATTTAAGTATCTACATAGGTTACATAAGTAATAACATTTTTTAGAATAATAATTATATTATATGTATATAAGGAGAGGTTTTAAATGAGATATCTTTCTCTATTTATGGTAGCGTTCTTATTCTTACTTGCAGGATGTGGAAATGCAGCAGATGAGAAAAAGGAAGAAGTAGTAAAAGAAGAAAGTAATGCAAACGAAGAAACAAAAGCTAAAGAATTAACAGAAGAAGATAAGAAATATATTAGCTTATTAGAAAAAGGCGACTATCAAACCATTATTGATGAAACAATTGGCTTTGCTAGTGATGCACAAGTGAACTTTTATTTCCTAGCAAATGCTTTCAAAGCTGTTCCAGATTATTCATTAAGTCAAACCTATTTGAATAAATCAAAATATATCCCAGCTGAAATTGAAGATGAAGTAAATAAGTTAAAAGAAGAGATAGATGCTAACATCGAAAAAGAGGGAGCTTAAGCTCTTTAATCTGATGCTTGACCGAATACAAAGATTTAATGAAGAGCCTTGTTAGAAGTATTCTGGCAAGGTTTTTCGTATTTTTGAAAATGGTAAAATCGAGGTACTGAAATCAATCAATTCTTTTCAAACGGAAAAAAGGATGACGAGAAAGAAATCAACTAAAATGTAGTTGATTTGTTTCTTGTCATCCTTCATATGTTTTGTAAAAATCAATTGCCTTTTGGATATAGGGCTGTTCTTCTGGTGGCACTTCTTCTTCATGGTAAATGGCGGAAACAGGACATACTGCTTCACATGCACCACAATCAATACAAATATCTGGGTCAATATAAAATTGATCTTCTCCCTTTGCAATACAATCTACAGGACAAACATCTACACAATCGCCTGCTTTTTCATGCATACATGGTGAAGTTATAACGAATGGCATGGAATTTCCCCTCTCTCCATTTATAAATATTATTAAGATCTTATGCTGAGTAGTACTTCATTCATTCGATTTATATTTTCTCGGATCTTTACGGCACTTAAGTAATCAATCTTATCATGATAGCTTTCGGGCTGTTCCCTTTGCTCATCAATGGACATATGTTGATATTCATCAATGCCCCCCGTTGATGCTTGATAATCCTCCATTAAACTTGCTTCTAATTGTTGGACTAGATTGTTTATTCTATCCAAGCTTTGTGTCATGGAAATCGCAGTGTTGATGATTTCTTCGTCTGATTGTGTCAGATTTTCCATTCGGTTATTCTGTTCTTGTAAATCATTTTTTACTTGCTGAAGCATCGTATCTTTGTCTGCATCTACTTTCATATGATCAAGGATTTGTAACGTGTCGCCCATCAATATTTGCAACCTTTTTGAGGCGTTTTCCATAGAGATCCCACCTTTAAGCATTGTATCTATAAAATGTACATAAAATTAGCATAATATACATGTTCTTAGGAGTGCTCTCGATATTTTCTAGGCGAAAAGCGAGTGATCTTTTTCAAATTACGATGAAAAGATCGCAAATTATTGTACCCACAGTTCCATGCAATTTCGCCAATTGGCTGTTGACTATTCTCTAACTGATAACAAGCCTGTGAAGATAATGTTTGAATGTAGCCATTCGTAATGATAAAAAAGCTAGGAAGTCAGACTTGCTAGCTTTTTCTGTATTCCGTACTCAGTCAATGATTTCCAATCCTAATAGAGCGGAAAATTGAATAGCTTGATAAGTAGAAACCTTACAGCCACGTAAATCTGATGGAGATACTACGAGTGATTGGAAAGTGGATGTGCTTATGTCGACTCCATTAAGAGAGGTTCTTTCAAAATTCGCCCCGTCCATCATGCATGCTTTAAACTCAACCTTTTTAAAGATACAGTCGTAATAATCAGATGATTCTATTGATGAATCTTGAAACTGAACTTTTTCTAATTTAGAACTACCGAATGCTGCTAAATTCAGTAAAGAATCCATAAATTGAACATTTCCAAACCGAGAATCTGTAAAATCGACACCTAATAATTTGCAATTGCGGAATGTACACTTGTGTATAGAAGAAATGTTCATTTTCGCATTAGAAAAATCACAGTTTTCAAATGCAACATCTGTCATTTCAATACCAGAAAAATCAGTGTTGATAAATTTGCAATTTTTCAGCACCATTTTAGATAATCGCACTTTATTTAATACTTCATCATTAAAAATCGAATGCTGAATCTGGCACATTTCTAGCTCTAGATCTTCCTCATATAATATGTCGTGAAAATTCTTTGAAGGTAATTCAGTTGGAATTTTTGGTGTTTCTATTTTCATATAATTACCCCTCCCCATTTAGATTCCTGTGTGATAACTATATGAAAAGATGGATTTAATTTAAAGACTGTATTTTTTTGGGGATTTATGTACAAGTATAACGTCGCTAGAGGGGGTGAGGATATAATCGGAAGTAGAAATGGACTATCTTAGCTTTATTTATTCTTAAGAGAGAAAGGAAATGATCTAAAAAACGCAGATATGATCCAAACAGCCAAAAATAGGAATTAATGCAAAATATACTTTCAAAAAAGCTCTCCGTAATGGGAGAGCTTTACAAAAAATTTTCATCCCGAAATAGCCACTGAAAAGAACGCAACAATACCTAATATAGTTAAAAGTTGGAAAACAATCCCGATTACACTACATATTAAACCAGCTGTTGCAAAACCTCTCCCAATTTCATTCGTTTTGTTGATTTCATTAACTGCTTTTCTCCAATAGACGATGCTAATTATTCCTAAGATAAGACCAATGAAGGGAATGAATAACGATAAAATACCGAACGTTAACGAAATGACTGAACTAGTATTTGTTCGATTATTCATGGCATGCTCACACTCCTTTTTATCTATTACTTGTTTAATTATTCTTAACTGACATTTTCCATGCAAAGGAAAGCGTATGTTTCATGCTTATGTAAAGTAATACGAATAACTGCAAATAATGTTTCAGGAGTTCTTTCTACAATGGTTCACATAACTTGGATTATTCAAGGAAAACTAGTCAATGGAGGTGAATAAGTATGTCAAACAGAAAAGCAGATCCATCAACAATTGGTTTAGGATCCACTCAACCGGAAGGACAAGGGACAACTACAAAGGAAACGGGAAGAGCAAAGGCAGATTCTTCTCGAAAAAAACAAAAGAAGTCTTCATGATTAGTAACGAGAGCAAACAGGTGGAAGCAATTCCACCTGTTTTTTGTATTTTCGTTTAGATGTTAGTTAGAGTTTAGTATTGGCACGGTTTATGTCTATCGCTAATTGAAAATTGATGCAGGATTGAGCTGTATGATTGAAAGGCAGGTGGATATGATCCAAAACCAATAAATAATCCAAAGGCAGGTGGATATGATCCAAAAACGAAATAAATGATCCGAAGGGAGGCAGATATGATCCGAAAATTACATAAATAATCCAAAGGCAGGTGGATATGATCCAAAACCAATAAATGATCCAAAACCAATAAATAATCCAAAGGCAGGTGGATATGATCCAAAACCAATAAATAATCCAAAGGCAGGTGGATATGATCCAAAAACAAAATAAATGATCCAAAGGAAAGTGGATATGATCCAAAACCAATAAATAATCCAAAGAGAGGTGGATATGATCCAAAAACAAAATAAATGATCCAAAACCAAGCAGATATGATCCAAAAACCAAATATATAACCCAAACACACCAACCACCATCTATAAAAAACAAAGTCCTATTTTGCTCACAAATACTAATATTTTTCAAGACAAGAATTCATGTGATATCGTGATAGAATTAAAAAATCTGTGTGTAGAGATATTGGTATAGTTTAACTGGCCAAAAATATATGTCGCATGATACGTCTGCCATCTGAAATATTAATTATTTTCGGAGGGTAAAAATATGTATAAGGAAGATAGACTGCCTCAAAATCCAAAAGAAGGCATCATATTTATGTTAATTATTTCAGTTAACACTATTGCACCGGTTATTATGGGGCTTCAATTAGGTTTTAGTAAGGAAAATTACTTGGAAACCTTGAAGGTCATTCCGTTTATGTGGATTATCGTTATGCTGTTAGTAAGATTTGTTGCGGGGCCAATAGTTGGAAAAGTGATGCCAAAATTCGTTGGAAAAACAGATGGATTTAATGCAAGAGTGTTATTAAACATTGTAATGAATGTTACGGTTTTATCCATTCTTCTTACCATTATCGGTAATTGGGTTGGTACTAAACAAATAAGCCTTGAACCTTTTCAGAATTTCTTTCACAATTGGTTTAGGGACTTTGGGGTAGCATTTTGGATTGAGTTATTATTGCACAGCCAATAGCTAGATTTGCGATGAAAAATTACATGCAAAGCAGGCACAGAAAGCAGAGCTTGTTAATCCTTCTTAAATTCTTACAGCCGGTCGGTTTTAATAAAAAACCAATCGGCTTTTTATATGCAAACTAATTGCTTAAGTAGGGGATGGTTTCTAATTTCTAAGAGAAAATTAGATAGATAGGTTATCATGGTTGACACATACTATTCTGATGTTATATAATTATCTCGAATTCAAGATAATTGAAAGGGAGATTATCATGGATAATAAAGAATTATTAACATATGATGAAGATTTATCTTTAAAGGTATTTGTCGTTTTATCGAGAGCTTTGCAATCGATTAAGAAACGAGTAGAAGAAGATATAAAATGTCTTGGATTAAATCCTACAGAGTTTTCTGTTCTTGAATTAATTTACAGCAAAGGAGATCAGCCTATTCAAAAGATTGGTGAGAAGGTACTGATTGCAAGTAGTAGTATTACTTATGTTGTTGATAAATTAGAGAATAAAAAATTAATAAGAAGAAAGCCATGTCCTAAAGATCGCCGAATAACATATGCAGTTATTACCGAAGAAGGAACGGAACTGATGGACAAAGTCTTTCCAAAGCATAAGGCAGCAATGAGAGAGATATGTGGCGGACTGGAAATAAAAGAAAAAGAATTGCTGATTGAACAGCTAAAAAAATTAGGTCTCCATGCACAAAGCATGTAATTTTTTTAAATTAATATCTCGAATTAATAATACTTTAATTCATATTAATAATTACATTTTATAAAAAACGCACAAATGATTTTTCATCTATTATCTAATATTAAGAATAAAGAAGAATAAATAAAAGAATGGGAGTGAATTGAAATGACGAAAAAAACAAGTGGAATTCACCATATTACAGCAATCGTAGGCCATCCACAAGAAAATGTCGATTTTTATGCAGGAGTACTGGGCTTACGTTTAGTAAAACAAACCGTAAACTTTGATGACCCAGGAACCTATCATTTATATTTTGGAGATGAAGGAGGAAACCCTGGAACGATAATTACTTTCTTCCCATGGGTTGGTGCACACCAAGGTGTAATTGGAGATGGCCAAGTTGGAGTAACCTCTTATGTTGTTCCAAAAGGCGCACTTCCATTTTGGGAAAATCGATTAGAAAAGTTTGCTATTCCTTTTACCAAAACAGAGCGTTTCGGAGAAGAATATTTAGCGTTTACGGATCCTCATGGATTATTGCTAGAAATTGTGGGAAGAGAAGAAGGGAAAAACAATAGCTGGCAGTTTGGCGAGATAATGCCTGAGTACGCAATTAAAGGGTTTGGCGGTGCTACTCTTTTATCCAAGCAACCAGATAAGACAGCGGAAGTTTTAGAAAAGGTAATGGGATTTGAAAAGGTTGGAGAAGAAGGAGAATATATTAGATTTCGTTCTTTCAGCGATATTGGAAATGTGATTGATCTTAAAATAACAGCAGGTAGAAGTGGCTCGATGGGTGTTGGAACCGTGCACCATATTGCCTTTAGAGCAGTGGATGATGAGGATCAATTAGATTGGCAAAAACATGTTTCAGCAAATGGATATCAAGTTACACCAGTTCAAGACCGAAATTATTTTAATGCAATCTATTTTAGAGAGCATGGGGAAATTCTTTTTGAAATTGCAACAGACCCTCCAGGATTTGCAATTGATGAATCTCAAGAAACAATGGGAGAAAATTTAATGTTGCCAAGTCAATATGAGCAATATAGAGAACAGTTAGAACGAAGATTAATACCAGTTGAAGTAAGAATTCTCGATTAACTTTGTAAAGGATGATTCTTTAATGCGTGCCATAGATCCGAATACAATTTCAGAAAGAGATAATTATAAATTTTTAATCGGAAGCATCATTCCAAGGCCAATTGCCTTTGTTACTAGCTTATCTGAAGAGGGCGTTTTAAATGGAGCTCCTTTTAGCTACTTTAATATTGTGTCTTCTCAACCTCCTATGGTGTCTGTATCTATTCAACGCTCTAATGGAAAACAGAAGGATACTGCGAGAAATATAGTAAACAAAAAGGAATTTGTTATTCATATTGTGGATGACCAAAATGTCGGACAGATTAATCAAACGGCAGCATCCCTTTCACCAACTGAAAGTGAGATAGAATTGGCTAGCCTAACACCAATGGAAAGCAGAAAAATCAATGTGCCTGGCATCAAAGAAGCAAAAATCCGCTTGGAATGCGTGCTAGAGCACGCATTAGAATTGGGGGATAAAAATGCCCAGCCTGGCTGTGATTTTCTTATCGGAAGAGTGGTGCAATACCATATCGAGGAAGAAATTTACGAGGACGGTAGAATTAATCCAAGAGGATTAGGTGCTGTCAGCAGATTAGCAGGAAATGATTATGCAAAAATTGGAGAAATCTTCACAAAAGAAAGACCAAAATAATTTCTTTGAATGGAGAGGATAGGGTTGCTAATATCAGCAGGGATTCATCACATTACAGCTATGGTGAATGATGGACAAAGAAATATTGATTTTTATGCAAGTATTCTTGGATTAAGATTAGTGAAAAAAACAATTAATTTTGATCGACCAGAAGTGTACCATCTATATTTTGGGAATGAAACTGGCAATCCAGGCACTGTCATCACCTTCTTTCCATGGGAAAAACAGTTGAAGGGCAGAATTGGCACAGGGCAAGTTGGTGTTACAAGCTATGTTATACCAGTTGGTTCTAGTGGTTTTTGGGAAAGTCGACTTCAACATTTTGGAGTGAAAGTGGAGAATTACAGTAGATTCGGCGAAAAGTATTTGCAGTTTGCTGATCCAGATGGTCTTCTTATCGAATTAGTTGAACGAAAGGAAGGTCCACTAAATAATTGGAAAATCGGCGATATTCATTCCTCTGTTGCAATTAAGGGATTTGGCGGGGCAACGTTACATTCTGCTCAACCAAATAAAACTGCAGAAGTGCTTGAAAATATATTAGGTTTTACATGTGTTGGAGAAGACGCTGAGTATCTGCGTTTTTCATCTGAATCACATATAGGTAATATGATTGATATCAGATTATCACCAACCGTTCGCGGTCTCATGGGAGCAGGCACGATCCATCATATTGCTTGGCGTGCAAAAGATGAACAAGAGCTTCAGCAATGGAGGGCTCTTCTAGTAGAAAAGGGGTATTATCCAACTGAGCTTAAAGACCGAAACTATTTTAAAGCATTATATTTTCATGAAGAGGGCGGCATACTCTTTGAAATAGCTACAGATGGACCTGGATTTGCTGTAGACGAGCCATTAAGCAATCTAGGGGAGAAGCTTATGCTACCTGATTGGCTAGAGGAAAAAAGAGAAGAGCTTACAGCTTCTTTGCCTAATGTACAAGTTAAAATTCTAGAGGAGGAGAAAGAATGAAACATATTTTCAATAAAGGAAAAGATCCACAAAAGCCAACATTATTGATGTTGCATGGTACAGGGGGAACAGAATTAGATTTATTGCCTCTTGCTGGGATGATTGATGATGGTGCTTCCGTGCTAAGTGTCCGCGGAAATATTTTAGAAAACGGCATGCCACGTTTCTTTAAGCGTTTAGCAGAAGGTATCTTTGATGAAGAGGATTTGATTTTTCGCACAAAAGAATTAAATGAATTTCTGGATGAAGCTGCCGAAAAATATGAATTTGACAGAGCCAATGTTATTGCAATTGGTTATTCTAATGGTGCTAATATTGCAGCAAGCTTATTATTCCATTATCAGGATGCATTAAAAGCAGCCATTCTTCATCATCCAATGGTTCCGAGAAGAGGAATTACTCTTCCTGATTTAACAGGAAAAGGAGTATTTATTGCAGCAGGAACAAATGATCCAATTTGTTCACCAGAAGAATCAACAGAGTTACAATCATTGCTAGCCGCTGCCAACGCTAATGTAGAAATGCATTGGGAAAATAGAGGTCACCAATTAACAGCACAAGAAGTAGAAGCAGCTGCTAAATGGTATGCTACATTTATTAATAGCTAATCTAATCTAGTTAAAAGAAAAAAATAATCATAAATTTCATATAATAGGGAATAAGAAGAACAGCTAACATTGAAATATCCTTTCAATGGAGGTGGTTCTTATAAGTTTCCTTTACTAAATAAAAGCAGGTGTACTTATGGGGATATTAAATAAATTATTCGGAAAATCAAAGGAGATGGAAAGTATGTCAAATGTTAAAGTAGCAGTCGTTTTTTATAGTATGGGTGGAACAAACTATCAACTAGCACAATGGGCAGCAGAAGGAGCAAAAGAAGCAGGAGCAGAAGTGAAGGTAGTAAAAGTACAAGAATTAGCTCCACAATCTGTTATCGACAGCAATGAAGTATGGAAAGCAACAGTAGACGCAACAAAAGACGTACCTGTTGCATCATCAGAAGATATTGAATGGGCAGATGCCATTATTTTCAGCGTTCCTACACGATTTGGCACAATGCCATCTCAAATGAAGCAATTCATTGATTTACAAGGTGGATTATGGGCAACAGGAAAAACGGTTAACAAAGTAGTGAGTGCGATGACTTCTGCGCAAAATCCACATGGTGGTCAAGAAGCAACATTATTGTCTCTATATACTTCTATGATGCATTGGGGTGCGATTATTGCTACTCCAGGTTACACAGATCCAGTTCTTTTCGGAGCAGGTGGAAATCCATATGGAACAAGTGTAACAGTTGGACAAGACGGTAAAATGATTGAAGACGTTCAAGGAGCTGTAAAACACCAAGCAAAACGTACTGTTACAGTTGCAGAATGGGTTAAAAAAGGAAATCAATAATGAAAAAAGAATAATAGGAAGAAACCAGGAGTAATGACTTCTGGTTTTTTATATGGATGAAAAGGCTTTATTTTTATAAAAATAAAAAAAGGAGGATTTTTATATTGACACTACCTTAAAATAACTTTATGATAAAAAAAGTAATTCCGACTATATAAATGGGGAAAGGGTGTTTTGGGGTGGCAACTTCAGCAAACGTTCAATCGACTCAAAATGCAAAGAGTCTACCTGAACATCAAAAAGGATTAAAGGCTCCACAGATGCCTTTAATTATCGGTGGACTTATTGTTGCAGCAATTCTATTAGTCTACTTAATAATGACACAAAAGAGTATGCAGCCTATATTATTAATTTTAGGTCTTTTACTTGGTTATACATTGTTTCATGCTCGTTTTGGTTTCACATCAGCATTTCGCAGACTTGCATCAGTTGGTAATGGGCAAGCATTGCGTGCACATATGTTAATGCTAGCAGTGGCAGTATCGTTATTTGCACCAATCTTAGCATACGGCATTTCATTCTTTGGAACTGGAGCAACAGGTTATGTATCACCAGTTGGTGTGAGTCTTGTTGTCGGTGCCTTCATGTTTGGTATTGGTATGCAGCTTGGTGGCGGATGTGCATCCGGTACCTTGTATGCAGTAGGTGGGGGACGTTCTGTTGCGTTCGTAACACTATTATTCTTTATTATTGGTTCAACGATTGGGGCAGCTCATCTGTCTTTTTGGACAGAAGATCTACCATCTTTTGCACCGATTTCATTAGCAACATCAACAGGTCTTGGCTATGGTGGAGCTTGGCTTGTATCTATTATCTTATTTGGATTCATTGCATGGATTACATTGGTTGTGGAAAGAAAAAGAAAAGCACCAAAAATGGCCCCACTGCCAACAACAACAGGCTGGAAACGTATTTTCCGCGGTTCTTGGCCATTATTTGCAGCAGCAATCGTGTTAGCTGTACTTAACGCATTAACATTAATGACTCGTGGCACACCATGGGGAATTACGTCTGCATTTGCTTTATGGGGTTCAAAAGTAGCGCAATTCTTTGGAATGGATGTAGCAAGCTGGGGATTCTGGCAAGGAAATGCACAAGCTCTAGAAGCATCTATTTTTGCAGATTCAACTACAATCCTTAATTTTGGAGTAATCCTTGGTGCCTTTTTAGCATCAGCTGCAGGTGGACTATTTAAATTTTCAAAAGTGACACTTGGAAATGTGCTTGCATCGATTATTGGTGGTTTACTAATGGGATATGGCTCACGTTTAGCATTTGGCTGTAACGTTGGTGCGTATTTTGGCGGTATCGCATCATTCAGCGTACATGGTTATGTTTGGGGTATTCTAGCATTAGCTGGAACGTTCGTAGCCTTATACCTCCGCCCATTATTTGGACTCTCTGTACCAAAATCAAAGGATTCATTCTGTTAATAAAAAAAGTAGGTATCAACTTTGTTGGTGCCTATTTTTTTTAGTTATAGGTAGAATTGTCTGATCATGTCGATGTATTCGCTAGAGAGTTTTAATCCTTGAACAAAACTAAATAAATAATAGAGTGAACCTATCAACTAGTAATCTTTTTTTACGGAAAAGATTAGTATAAATAGTTTCACTCTTTTTTTGTCCTGTTGCTTTGATTTAATGATTTAAAGCAGGGCCTTTTTATTCATTTTCAGAAAAGTCTATTTAATGCATAGATAATGATTTAATAATTTTTTATACTAGTTAATGAAAACTACCATTTATATGTATTGAATTTTCACAGTTGTTGATAGAAGGATTAGGGGGTGTCATTTAAAGGGGAAATATTTTTTGTTTTTTACAAACACTTAATAGTAGATTAATAGAGAGTTTCTACAATAAGGGAGAATAGTTGACAAAAAGAGTGGTGATTCGATTAGCTCCATTTACGGTCAACAGAACTAATTAGGGGGTAACTGGTTGATGAAAGGGAAGAAGCATTTTACATTTCTTTTAAGCGCTATTACTACACTTGCACTTTTAGTATCCATTGTTTTACCAGCTAGTACATATGCTGAGGAAAATAGTGA
Organism: Niallia sp. Marseille-Q9988; assembly: GCF_976954375.1. Classification (NCBI taxonomy): domain Bacteria; kingdom Bacillati; phylum Bacillota; class Bacilli; order Caryophanales; family Bacillaceae; genus Niallia; species Niallia sp. Marseille-Q9988. The sequence continues at coordinate 423,940 of NZ_CDRJSZ010000003.1, forward strand.
TAGCTTTAAGCTTACGATTATGCATATGAATGATACACATGCACATGCTGATCTATTACCAAAAATGATGACAGCGATTAAAGAGGTACGTACAGAAGATCCTGAAGCGCTACTTTTTAATGCAGGGGATGTTTTTTCTGGTACATTGTATTTCAATGAATATCATGGAAAAGCAGATTTAGCTCTATTAAATATGATGGATTTGGATGCAATGGTTTTTGGAAATCACGAATTTGATTTAGGATCTAGTGAGAATGGTCATAAATCCTTATCAGAGTTTGTTTCTGCAGCAAAATTCCCACTACTTGGAACAAATGTAGATCTTTCCGGTGATGCATTCATGAATAAGCTTGTTAAAAATGAGTTTACTGATTCACCAGAAGATGGGAAAGTTTTTGATGGGATGGTGAAAGAAGTAAATGGAGAAAAGATTGGGATTTTTGGTTTAACGACAGAAGATACAGCAAATATTTCTAGTCCTGTAAATGTAAAATTCTTAAACTATATTAAAGAGGCTGAACGAGCTGTACAAGCATTTGAAGAAATGGGAATTAATAAAATTGTTGCTGTAACTCATCTTGGTTATGATAGCAATCCTGATTTCGGGAACGATTTACAGCTAGCTACATATGTCGATGGAATCGATGTAGTAGTTGGAGGACATTCTCATACACAGTTAAGCGAGCCAGTTGTTGTAAATAAAGATGAGAAGGGCACAGAAAAAGAGCCGACCGTTGTTGTTCAAGCATATCAATATTCGCAATTATTAGGAAAACTACAGGTGGAATTTGATGGAAATGGTGTAGTTATCGGACAAGCTGGACAGCTAATTGATGTTGCTAGTAAAGAAGAAGATTCAGAAGCTGCAGCTATTTTAGCTCCATATAAAGAAAAAATAACCGAGCTTTCTACACAGGAATCTGGGGCAATTGCTAAGAAAACTCTAGCAAATCCACGTCTTACGGACAGTGATGTAAGTGTCCGCGCAAATGAAACAGAATTAGGAAATCTTGTGACAGATGCAATGCTTGCCAAAGCAAAAGAAAGATATCCAGAAACCGTTATTGCATTCCAAAATGGTGGCGGAATCCGTGCGGCAATTGAGGAAGGTCCCATTACAATTGGAGAAATCATTTCTGTGCTTCCTTTTGGAAATGACCCAGTAGTTGTAGAACTATCTGGTGAGGAAATAAAGCAAATTCTTGAACATAGTGTAAGTCAAGCACCAGCAGAAAGCGGTGGTTTCCTCCATGTAGCTGGCATGAAATTTACGTATGATAGTACAAAAGAGTCTGGATCTCGTGTTATATCCATGTATGTAAAAGTAAATGGAGAATATCAAGAGATCCAAGCAAATCAGAAATATCTTGTAACAACAAATAACTTTACTGCTAAAGGCGGAGATGGATTTGACGTATTCGCTAAAGCATATCAAGAGGGTAGAGTGCAAGATATTGGTGAAATTGATTGGGAACAGCTTCGTAAATATATGGTCGAGGATTTAGGTGGAGTGGTCGACCCTGTTCTAGAAGGACGAATTACTGATTTGCTTGGGACAGATCCAGAAACACCTGGGGATGAAGAGGAAGAAGTTACACCAGAGGAACCAGAAGTAGAAAATCCTGAAACTGGTGGGAATGAAGACGATAGTAGCGATACAGATAATCCAACAGATGCAACAGGTTCAGAAACGGATGATGATAATACAGATATTGGAGATAATGCTGGTATTGAAAATGATACGGAATTAGAGCAGGATGTTAATGATAATCAAGGCTCTAAAGAAACAGTGTCCAATTCTTCTGAAGGAAATGCTCTTCCAAATACAGCTACAAGTATGTACACAATGCTTTTGGTTGGTGGTATTTTATTAGTAGCAGGGATTGGGTTCCTTGTATTTAGAATGATGAAGTATTCTAAAGCATAATAATACATTTTCAAATGAAATAGTCCTTTTGTTAAGTGTTAGTTACTTTAACAAAAGGACTATTTTTATAGTTTGAATGACAAAAGAAATTCAGTAAAAGTAGAGAACACCTTCCCTGTACATAATGAAATGGAAAAGCACAGCAAGCCTTTTGGAGAAGGAATTTACGATGGGAATAATTTCTCCATAAATTTTTTTAAAATTTTTTCAGCAAAGTATAGACAAAACAAATAGATGTGTTAAAATTATCTTTAATTAGAGATAACTTATTTCAAAGTAAATTATCAATAGCAATCTCTAATCAGTTTGCCTTGAAATTTTCTAGAAAGATCAAGGGAGACTAATTTTATAATAAATATCTTGAATTCAAAGTAAAAAAACAAAAGGAAAATGGGAGGAATTTTAAAATGGCAAAATGGACAGTTGATCAATCACATTCAAGCGTAGGATTCGAAGTAAAACATATGATGGTTTCAAAAGTAAAGGGGCAATTTGATTCTTACACTGCAGACGTTGAAGCTGCTGATTTAACAGATTTAACAACAGCTAGCGTTGCATTCAAGTTTGATGTAGCAAGCATTAATACACATAGCGAAGATCGCGATAATCATTTAAAATCAGGTGATTTCTTCGATACAGAGAAATATCCAACAATTGATTTTAAATCAACATCAATTACAAAAGATGGCGATGACTATAAAGTAACAGGTGATTTAACGATCAAGGATGTTACTAAGCCGGTTACATTTGATGTAGAATTCGGCGGAAAAGGCACAAATCCATGGGGCGTAGAAGTTTACGGTTTCGAAGCAGAAACAAAAATCAACCGTGAAGAATTCGGTCTTACTTGGAATGCAGTACTTGAATCAGGTGGCGTACTAGTAGGAAAAGATATCAAAATTAAAGTAGAACTAGAAGTAAATCCGGCATAAGGAATCAAAAAAGATGGCTCTAATGTATCTGAAAGGATGCGTAAGAGCCATCTTTTTTGATTTAAAAAGAAAAGGTTTACAATTTTATCTTGAAAAGAAAGAATTTTCTTCTTATAATAAAGATTTGAAAGTACTAATTTATATTTCTGTATAATAAGTAAAAATTTTACAGAAATATGTAATCGTTATCAAAAAGTGTATACAGATGTTTCAGAAAAAATAACCATGAAATAATTAAGCAATTCTTTGATATTTTCCTCTCTTATACTAGTTTAGTATTTTTATTTCCATCTAGATATTACTAAAAATAGTTTCGTCTCATTTCCAATTAGGCAATTCTAGTTTCCTTCAATAAAATTTGTATTATTCATTAAGGTCGCAAATAAAATGAAATAGAAAGGAGCCGCGCATGGATGATTAATGTAGCCATCAATGGCTCAGCTACCATATCTTCTGCCCATATAAAGGGACTTTTTTTAACTGAATAGAATACCAACAGAAGTAACAGCTTTTGCAATTTATGATGTCCATAACAATCTTTTTGGAAAGGATGCTTAATATGTTGACTAACACGATCTATCAAGAAGTACAAAAGCGTACCCTCGAATTCTTAAATCAGGCAGGAATTATCTTAAGTGAATCAGAGCAAGAAGCAGTAGAGGTAGCGGACTTTGGATTAGATCAATTAGATACACAAGGATTACAGCTGATTACGTATATCAATAATGATCATTATTGTGCGAAGGAACTAGTGTTATTTCCAAATCAAACTTGTCCAGAGCATAAACATCCACCAATCAATAATATTGTAGGAAAAACAGAAACCTTTCGATGCAGATTCGGGAAAGTATATTTGTATGTGGAAGGAGAAGAGACAGTGAATAGAAAAGCAACTGTTCCAGAAGCAAGCAAAGAATATTACACCGTCTTTCATGAAATAGAATTGAATCCTGGAGACCAATACACAATCCCTCCTAATACCCTTCATTGGTTCCAGGCAAGTGAAGAGGGAGCTGTCATTTCTGAGTTTTCAACGACTAGTCGGGATGAATACGATATTTTTACCGATCCAACTATTAAGCGTATTCCAGAGATAAAGTAGGCAGAGGAAGGTTTCAATCCTTTCTCTTGAAGCAATAAGTGCAACTAAATCATTTTTTCAAAGGTAATAAAAATATTAGCGATTGATACAACCCCTTTCCTCGCAGGGAAATGTATAGGAAATTAACGATAAAGGAGCAACCTTACATGAATATGAAAACGCTTTTTAATGATAAATGGGAATTTGCAAAAACAAGTTTAGAAGTCGAAGATAGTAGAAACCTAGATTTTGTGCCAATTGATTTGCCACATGACTGGCTTATTTATAATACTCTTGATCTCTATGAATCTAGCATTGGCTGGTATCGCAAAAGCTTTTTCTATTCTAAGCAACAAGGTGAACAAGTACTGCTAAGCTTTGATGGCGTATATATGGATTCAACTGTGTATGTAAATAATCAGTTTGTAGGGGAATGGAAAAATGGTTACTCCTCGTTTGAGCATGATATTACAGCCGCTATGGTTGATGGGAAAAATAACATACTCGTGAAGGTTGTATATGAAAGCCCCAATAGTAGGTGGTATTCAGGAGCTGGAATTTATCGTAACGTTTGGCTTAAAACAAGAGATACTAATCATCTTGTAACAGATGGAATATACATTACGATGAATCAAGAGGATACTCGCTGGCATGTTGAAGTTGAGACAGAATTAGCACTTGATCAAGATGTGCAGCTTAGCCATTCAATTTTTTTCAAAAATCAAAGAATAGCATCTGTCTCTGAAACGATAGATTTTGGTAAGGAAAATTCTGTCTTGAATCAGCAAAAGCTCATTGTCGATAATCCATTGCTGTGGAGCATGGACGAGCCCAATCTCTATCAGCTTCAAACAGAATTACAAATTATCAATCAGGAATTAAAGACAGTAGAAGCTATTACACAAAACATTGGCTTTCGAAATATAATTCTGGATTCAAAGCAAGGTTTTCATTTAAATGGCAAAAGGATGAAGCTGAATGGAGTTTGCGAACATCATGATTTGGGAGCGTTAGGAGCTGCATTTAATAAACAAGCTTTAAAGAGAAGGTTTGAAATATTGAAAGAAATGGGTGTGAATGCCATAAGGACAGCCCATAATATGCCTGCAAAGGAATTAATGGACTTGGCTGATGAGATGGGCTTTCTCGTTATTTCAGAAGCTTTTGATATGTGGGAAAGACCAAAGACAAAGTATGATTATGCACGATTCTTTAAGGAATGGGCACCAATCGATGTGAAAAGCTGGGTGAAGCGCGATCGAAATCATCCAAGTTTATTAATGTGGAGCATTGGAAATGAGATTTATGATACCCATGCAGATGAGCGAGGGCAGGAATTAACTAGAAAGTTAATGGCGGAAGTACATAAATATGATCCGAAGCAAAATGCATGGATGACGATTGGATCCAATTATATGCCATGGGAAAATGCACAAAAATGTGCAGATATTGTAAAAGTAGCAGGCTATAATTATGGTGAAAAATATTATCAAAAACACCATGAAGAGCATCCAGACTGGATTATATATGGTAGTGAAACTGCATCTGTTGTCCAAAGTAGGGGCATTTATCATTTCCCTTATGAACAATCCATTCTTGCAGATGATGATGAACAGTGTTCGGCCCTTGGGAATAGCTCCACTAGCTGGGGGGCTAAGTCAACGGAAGCTTGTATTATAGCAGACAGAGATGCAGTATTTTCCCTAGGAACCTTTATTTGGACAGGTTTTGACTATATCGGGGAACCAACCCCTTATCATACGAAAAATGCATATTTTGGTCAAATTGATACAGCTACTTTTAAGAAGGATTCCTTTTATATTTATCAAGCAGAATGGACAGACTACCGGGAAAAACCAATGGTACATCTTTTTCCTTATTGGGATTTTAGTGAAGGGCAGATGATTGATGTTCGTGTATGCTCAAACGCACCTAAAGTGGAATTACAGCTGAATGGTAATAAGATTGGTACACATGTTATCGATCATGAAAAGGGAACAGAGCTGGTTGGCTGGTGGAAAATTCCTTATGAAAAAGGGCAGTTAACAGCCATTGCCTATGATGAAAAAGGGAATATTATCGCAACGGATACGAAAAGTTCTTTCGATGATGCGAAGAAAATTTGCTTGAATGCAGATAAGCGAATACTTACTGCAAACGGAACGGATATTGCTTTTATCGAAATTGCAACAAAGGACCAGGATGGAAACCTAGTTGAAAATGCTACAAACCGTGTAAATGTAAATGTAACAGGTGCTGGTCGTTTGATTGGTCTAGATAATGGAGATAGTACGGATTATGACCAGTACAAAGGTTTAAGCAGAAGATTATTTAGTGGGAAGCTAATGGCCATAATTGCTGCAACGACTGAACCTGGGAAAATTCAGATAGAGGTAAATTCTAAAGGACTAGAGAGTGCATGCCTAGAAATAGACGCTCAACCGGCTGAAGACAATGAATTAGTTGGGATATCTGCAACGATGAAAAACACTGATACACCAATTGTGATGGGAGAAGAAGGAGAAATTCCTCTTCGTAAAATTGAAATCATTAGTGAATCTGGGCAATTATTCGACCCAACTAAAACAGACATATTCGTTCATGCTAAACTAATCCCTGCAGACACTTCTTATAGAGAAGTAGAGTGGAGTGTTGTAAACGATGCTGGTATTGAATCGAATATTTCGAAAGTGGAAGTAGCAGGTGATAAAGTAAAGGTTAGTGCTTTAGGAGATGGTGAATTTCGTCTTCGTTGTACAAATAAGAATGGTACAGATAAAACAAAACTCATTTCCGAGCTAGAGTTTAAGGCAGCTGGTCTCGGAAAAGCCTATAAGGATCCGTACGGATTTATCTCAGCTGGTTTATATGACTACACCAAAGGCGAAGTAACTAATGGGAATGAACGAGGTGTCGCCACAAGTAGGGATGGTGAAACACAAGTAGGGTTTCGAGAAATAGACTTTGGAAATTATGGATCAGACAAAATAACGATGCCGATTTTTTCCTTATCAGATGAGGAGTATCCAATCCAAATTTGGGAAGGAATGCCAGATGAAGAGGGCAGTGAGCTATTAGCAGATGTCATTTATCAAAAGCCATCTAAGTGGAATGTTTATCAGGAAGAGACATTCCAATTGTCAAAAAGACTTCGTGGAATTAAATCACTGTGCTTTGTCTTACATCAGAAGGTCCATATTAAAGGTTTTTATTTTGAAAAGAAAAATCAAGCGTTTGAACGTAATTATGCGTCTGAGTGTAACCACATCTATGGGGATACCTTTGAAGTAAAAGAAAATTGCGTAGAAGGAATTGGCAATAATGTATCATTAACTTTTGAAGAATTTGATTTTACTGAGACAGGGGCAACAAAGCTCATTATTTCAGGAAAGTCACCAATTGAAAAAAACACCATTCATATACGTTCCGCAAACCAAGAAGGCGAAAGCAATCAGATGGTTGAATTTCTTTACTCTGTTGGCTATGAAGAACGCGTATTTGATTTAGAGAAAATAACTGGAATACAAAAAGTAACTTTTGTCTTTTTACCAGGTAGTAATTTTGATTTTGAGTGGTTCCAATTTAAAAGATAGAGCTTAAAATGAAGCTTACCGTACGAATGAAAAAGTACGGTAAGCTTTTTATTGCGTTTTTGGTGATGATGAAATTTTTGTTGGTTAGCATTTGGAAAATAAGAGGGGTTAGAGAAGGAAGTAGGTATTCATAAGTGGATGAAAACCAAAAATCTGAGAGAGCAGGGAAAAGTGGTGTTCATTAAGCAGATGAAAACCAAAGGAGCAGAAAAAGGTAACAGAGAAGTGTTCTCTGAGCCCGAAAGCAAGAGAAGAAGCAGAAAAAGGTAATAGAGAACCGTTCTCTGAGCCCGAAAGCAAGAGAAGAAGCAGAAAAAGGTAATAGAGAACCGTTCTCTGAGCCCAAAAGCAAGAGAAGAAGCAGAAAAAGGTAACAGAGAAGCGTTCTCTGAGCCCAAAAGCAAGAGAAAAAGCAGAAAAAGGTAACAGAGAAGCGTTCTCTGAGCCCGAAAGCAAGAGAAGAAGCAGAAAAAGGTAACAGAGAAGCGTTCTCTGAGCCCAAAAGCAAGAGAAGAAGCAAGAAAAGGTAACAGAGAAGCGTTCTCTGAGCCCGAAAGCAAGAGAAGAAGCAGGAAAAGGTAACAGAGAAGCGTTCACTGTGCCCAAGACAAAGAGAACCAAAACTCTGAGATATCGGGGAAAAGTTTTCATCAAGCGAATGAAAACCAAAAATCCCAGAGGAGAGAAGAAAAGTGGTTTTCATAAAAACAAGTAAAAGCCAAAAAAGCAGCAAATTATCAAATTCCAAATGAAACTTCCCAACACCCAACACCCAGTATTTACTATCCACGAGAATCATACATAGCCTTCCTAATAGATAGACAAAATATACAATGGACTTAAACTTCTTTGTAAGTACATAAGAACATTTCCTAGTAAGCTGAATAATTGCCATTAATCATTATAACCCTTAATATTACAATCAAGACAAGTCATTTATAAAGGCGTATATCCTGAAAAAAAAACGTCTTGAATTACACAAAAGTATCGAGAATTTATAGATGAAGGAAAGAGACTTGTTAAGTAGAAGTCCGTACATATTTTTGTATTGGCAATTCGTAGCATTTCTCGTTCAACACGAGAATATAAGTGAAGGGTAAGGAAGCAATAATACTGGAAGGAGGAAAATAGTGAAAAATATGGATAACAAAAAAGAAGGATCATCCAAGCCAAACGCTCAATTTAATATTTTACGAAATGACCCTACCAAGGGAGATGGTGGGTACGGAGTAGGCTCTATTTCTTTAGAGAATGTGACACCAATTATTATCGATAGAGAAACACAAGAAGTATTTATAGATATGGGTGCTTTGCATGGTAGAAGCAAAGTAGAGCAAAAGGTATTTTTTAAGAATGTGACGAAAGAAGAAGTGGAAGAGCTAGATCCACATAAATATTGGGTCATTTGGATTGCGTTGGACAGAAACCAGAAAGGGGTTCACTATTCTGGTGCAGGTGCTTGCGAAATTTTAGTTGCAACGAAAACGAAAGAAGGAAGCAGAAGGATTTTTGGCTATAAGTCAATGCCAGAGCATGTAAACAGTCTTGATAAAGCAATCAAAAGAAAATTTGTATTAGACATCATGGATGATGAATCCAAACAAGCTTTAAAGAAATTTCTTGTTGATTTTAACAATGAATATTGGGAGAAATCCCCTGAGGAATTGAAAGATAGCCTATAAGAGGAAAGGTGAATGAATTGAAAAAATATGGAATAGATCCAAGCAGAGGCTTGGAGTTTGGAATATATACACTAGGCGATCATTTGCCAAACCCAATCACTGGAGAAAGGGTTTCTGCAGAAGAACGTGTACATGAAATAATTGAATATGCAAAATTGGCAGATCAAGCGGGTCTTGATTTCTTTAGTGTTGGGGAAAGTCATCAAGAATATTTTGTTACACAAGCACATTCCGTTGTGTTATCAGCGATTGCACAAGCAACGAAAAATATTAAAATCGCTAGCTCCTCTACGATAATCAGTACATCGGATCCCGTTAGAGTATACGAAGATTTTGCTACAATTGATTTAATTTCAAAAGGCCGAGCTGAAATCATTGCTGGACGTGCATCAAGAGTAGGATTATTTGATTTATTAGGCTATGATCTTCGTAATTATGAAGAATTATTTGAAGAAAAATTTGAATTATTAATGAAAATTAATGAAGAGGAAGTAGTGAATTGGAGCGGAGAATTTCGTGCGCCGTTGAGAAATGCACAAGTTTTACCACGTCCTAAGAACAGCTTTATTCCGATTTGGCGAGCTGTTGGAGGAACACCAGCAAGTGCAATTAGAGCAGGAATTGCAGGAGCACCAATGTTTATGGCACATTTAGGAGGACCAGCCTCTGTATTTAAACGGACAGTAGATGCCTATCGGGAAGCAGCACGTAATAGTGGATTTAACCCAGCAGAACTGCCAGTAGCAACAGCAGGATTTTTCTACGCAGCAGAATCATCTCAACAAGCATTAAAGGATATGTATCCGCATATTAACGAAGGCATGAAAAAAACGAACGGAGCTGGATTTCCAAAACAACATTTTGCACAGGGAGTAGATCCGCATAATATTATGAATATCGGAAGCCCACAACAAATTATTGAAAAAATTCTTTATCAACATGAAATGTTTGGGCATCAACGTTATATTGCCCAAATTGACTTTGGTGGAATGCCGTTTGAAAAAGTCATGAAAAATGTAGAAATTATTGGTACTGAAATCTTGCCGGCTATTAGAAAATACACGAAAAAATCGGAGGCATAAGAAATATGAAGATTGTTGGATTATCCGGTTCGAAAGTCGGATCGAAAACAAGAACAGCAATGGATTACACAATGAAAACTATTGCAGAACATTATCCAGAAGTGGAGATAACGTTACTCGACTTAGCGGATTATGATATTCCATTTAGTGATGGAAGAAATTATTTAGAGTATGATGGGGATGCTGGATATGTGACCAAAACATTAATGGAAGCTGATGCCATTATTATTGGAACACCGGTTTTCCAAGCATCGATTCCAGCTACATTAAAAAACATTTTTGATTTATTGCCTCAAAATGCGTTCCTTGATAAAGTTGTAAGTGTTGTAGTTACAGCAGGTTCTGCAAAGCATTATTTAATTGTGGAGCAGCAATTAAAACCAATCTTGGCTTATATGAAAGCACAAATTGTGCAAACCTATGTATTTATTGAGGAAAAGGATTTCTATCGAAAAGAGATTACAGATGATGATGTGTTATTCCGCATTGAACGATTAGTGGAAGATACAATTGTATTAACAGAGACCTTTTCGGAAATAAGAGAGAAAAAGGAAGCGAAATACGATTTCTAAAGTAAAGTGGTAGAAATTTACTTCACTTTATTATGCAATAGTTAATTATTATACATTTTAGTCTAATTAGTATTTTAAAAGGAAGAGTAAGAATAGAAGAACTTAAGGGAATTGTCACCATTCAGCGGGATATAGGTTCAGATGTATTGGTAATAAATGATATGCCTTTATCAAAATATTTCACGGGCTATAATGGGGAAAAGATTTCTCTTTCTATTGTTTGTGAAGATGAGAGAACCTATACGTATGAGGGAACAGCAGATATTTTTTACTTTGAAGGGAAACAGCATTACTATAGAGGCACGAAATATGTTGATGACTTCTTCATTGATGATATGGATGTTCGCGAACTATTAGAACACCATGAAAAAGAGTTTATAAAAATAACTCTTTCCAAGATGGAAAATTAAATGGATTAAAAAGCCAGCACTCAAATCTTAACGTGCTGGCTTTCTTTGATGAAAAGGAAAAATAATTATTTAATGTACATACAAAGAATAAAAATTTTTATTTCCAATTCTCTCCTTGTATTTTGAGAGTATAAAATATTTTGTGTAAATGAAAATTTCCATGTAAAAAGGAAGACCTTCTCTTGGTAGAATTAAGTCACCACAACCAATCCTAGAAAAGAGGTCTTCCCTATGAATCAGTTTACAACAGAAATTATCGATGCACTAGTAAAAAAACAAGATATTACCGAGGTTTTTCGTTCGCACTTGGAAATGGCGATCAACTCGCTACTTGTGACAGAGTTAACGGAATTTCTAGATTATGAAAAATATGACCGTATTGGCTTTAATTCAGGCAACTCACGCAATGGGTCTTATTCGCGTACGCTTCACACAGAGTACGGCGATTTAGCCATTCAAATTCCACGTGATCGCAATGGTGAGTTCAAACAACAGACCGTGGCTCCGTATAAGCGTTCGAATGATACGCTTGAAGATACGGTGATTCACCTGTTTAAAAAAGGCATTACGATGGCTGAAATTGCCCAGTTAATCGAAAAAATGTACGGCCATCACTATACGCCTCAAACGATTTCGAATATGACAAAAGCGGTTTCAGAAACAGTCGATGCATTTAACAACCGTTCGTTGCATAATCGTTACGTATGCGTGTATTTAGATGCGACGTATATTGCCGTGCGTCGTGATACGGTGTCCAAAGAAGCTGTCTATATCGCTGTTGGTATTCGCGAAGACGGCTCTAAAGAGGTACTCGCTTATACGATTGCCCCAACAGAGTCTGCTTACAACTGGCAAGAGCTACTAGAAGAGCTGAAAGACCGTGGTGTAGAAGACGTCTTATTATTCGTATCAGACGGCTTAAAAGGCATGGCAGACGCTGTTTTCACTGTGTTTCCAAAAGCAAAATATCAAGTCTGTTTAGTTCATGTCGGTCGCAATATTATGCATAAAGTACGCGTAGAGGATCGCAAGGAAGTCTGCGAAGATTTTAAAATGATTCACCAGGCAAAGGACGCCGAAGCAGCTGAGCTAGCACTTGGGCAGTTCTGCGAGAAATGGAGCAAATCGTACAAAAAAGTTACACAAGGCTTACTAAATAACCCGTATTTACTGACGTTTTATCAGTTTCCAAAAGCAATTTGGCGAAGCATCTACTCGACCAATTTAATTGAGTCGTTCAATAAGCAAATCAAAAAATATACAAAGCGCAAGGAACAGTTTCCGAACGAAGAATCACTGGAACGTTTTTTAGTGACGCAGTTCGAGGACTACAATCAACGTTTCGCCTCACGCTGTCACATCGGCTTCAATCAGGCACGTGCAGAGTTGGAAGAGATGTTTGAGCAGCTACATGAACCGACAAACTAACCGGGACGTGCCAGCGCGAAATTTGGGTGTCTAGGAAAGGGCTAGCCCTTTCCTAGACACCCAAATCAACACTTCGAACAAATCTATTTGAATACGAAGGTGATCATCTACCTTGAGAAGTTGAAAAGTCATTTACACAAAAATATTGACAGTACCTGTATTTTTTGTTCACCTTTTTCAAATATATGTTATTATCAACATAAGAATACACTAGTTACGTCATTTGGAGGAACATATGAAACGTATCTTTTTTTATACCATTTTAATTATCATTTTTCTGATAGCGGTTGCATATTCCTTATATTCTTATAGACAGGCTCAAATTTATGATCAGAAAATGCAAGAAGTTATTTCAGAGGAGACCCCTTTGCCAAAGTACCATTTTGCGTTAATTGGAGAGGAAATGGATCATGATTATTGGCGTTTAGTGGGGGCAGGGGCAAAAAAAGCTGCGTTAGAGAATGATGTTTTTGTTGAATATGAAGGACCAAAACGTTCGAATCCAGAAGAACAATTAAAACTATTAGATATGGCAATCCAAGCTAAAGTTGATGGCATTATTGTGCAAGCGCTTAACGAAAATTTTACACCACTGATTAATAAGGCTGTTAAGGCAGGAATCCCAGTTATTACGATTGATACAGATGCACCAGAAAGCTTACGCAATGCTTATATTGGGACAGATAATTATTTAGCTGGTCAACTAGCAGGGCAAGCATTAGTAAACGATACTGGGGGAAAAGCAACAATTGGCATCATTACCGGTGGGGTGGATAATGCCTATAATCAGCATCAATTAAGAGTACAAGGATTTAAAGATGCAATAGCTAAGGAAGATGGAATGAAGGTTATTGCGATAGATGAATCAAATCTAACAAGAGTACAAGCAGAAGAGAAGGCTTACAAGATGCTGAAAGAACATGAGGACATTACTGCATTTTATGGAACAAGTTCATTAGATGGAATCGGTATAGTTGCTGCAGCAAGATCATTAAATAAGCAAGATGACTTGTATGTTATCTCATTTGATACATTAGATGAGAATATAGAGTTGTTAAATAAAGGGGATATAAATGCCATTGTGGCCCAGCAACCTTTTGTAATGGGAGAGAAAAGTATTGAAATAATGTTAAATCTCCTAAACCAGAAGTCTATCTCGGTTGTAAATCATACGGATGCAGCAATCATTTATAAAAAAGATATAGAAGCAGTGGTAGAGAAAAAGGTGAATGTTCATGATTAAAATTCGTTCGAAGCTACTGATTTATTTTGGTGTCATTTTACTTTTGCTGTTGCTTTTATTTTGGATTCGAGAACATAGCAATCAACAAGTAAAGAAGTTATATGATGAGAATATGGAATATTTTTTCTTGTTAAATGAAATCACAAAGGAAACGAATCAGACATATCAATCACTGCAAATTTATGTTCATGAACCATTGGAGGAAAATTTAGATTTATACGATGTTGAAAAAAATAAGTTTAATGAGCTACAGCAACAGTTCATTGCGATTGAAAAAGAAGGAATTCCTAAGAAGAACCTAGTAAATATGATGGACAATTTCCGAGAGCAAACGGAGAAAACAGTAAAGGGAATGGAAAACCAAGATATCCAACAATATTCTAGTTCCTTAAAGGAAGTAGAAAAGACATCGAGCTATATTCATGAGAAAGCACTTGATTTAATTGATGTAAAGCTAACAGAATATCAAGAAGTTTCGTATCTCTTAGATAAAAAAATTGTTCACACGAAAAATATGGGAACTACAATTCTATTTTCTATTATTCTATTGAGTATTTTATTTGCATTATGGTTTTCTAATGGAATAACGAGAACCATTGGCCGTCTGACAAGAGAAGCAGAGGAAATTTCAGCAGGGAGATACGATCGTGCAGATATTGTTGTATCTCAAAAGGATGAGCTTTGGTTTCTAACGAAAACTTTTAATGAAATGAAAAAAAACATTTTAGAGTCGGTTAGTCAAATGGAAGAAAAAGCAAAGTTAGCTCAATTACTGAAGGAGATGGAATTAAAGAGTCTGCAAAATCAAATTAATCCTCATTTCCTTTTTAATACACTGAATACTATTTCGAAAACCGCTTATATTGAAGGGGCAGAGCGAACATGTGAATTAATCTCTTCCGTTTCAACTTTACTTCGTTATAATATTGGCAGTCTGGATCGCCAAACGATATTAAAGGATGAAGTGGTAATTGTGAGGGAATACTTTTTTATCCAAAAAACACGTTTTGGCCAAAGAGTGGAATTTAAGGAAGAGATCGACCCAGCTTGTTTATCGATACCGATTCCATGTCTTACCTTGCAGCCAATAATAGAAAATGCATTTATACATGGAATTGAAAGTATGGCAAAAGGGGCTATTATTACTGTATCAATCTATGAAAAAAATCAAAAAATATGGATAGAAGTAACGGACAATGGAGTAGGGATGGCTCAGGAGACAATCGACCAATTAATGGACTTGAGGGAGGATAGAGAAAAATCTACAACGAATAAAGGCTCTGGCCATTCTACTGGAATAGGGATGAGTAATGTGATTAAAAGGATTAAATTATTCGATAAAAATAGTCAGGTAAAGATTCGTTCAACTCTGGGCGAAGGTACATCAGTGATCATTAGCTTGAATAAAGATAGGAAGGGGGCTTATTCGTGATAAAAATAATGCTAGTAGACGATGAACCGATTGAAAGAGAAGGACTGAAGCTCATGCTTAGCCGAAATCGCTCTAATTTTGAAGTCATTGCAGAAGCGGAAAATGGGAAAGAAGCAGTTGAGCTTGCTATTTCCCAAAAGCCAGATTTAGTATTTATGGATATTAAGATGCCAGAATTTGATGGGATTGAAGCGATAAGACAGATACATGCCTCCCATCCAACTATTAAGTATGTAATGGTTTCTGCTTTTGATACATTTGATTATGCACGGGAAGCAATGAAATTTGGTATTAAAGAATATTTACTTAAGCCGAGTAAGGTTTCGGAAGTTTTAGAGGCTTTTGACGGAATGGCCGAAGAGATTGAACAGGAAAAGCAAGAGGTCATGAAAAAGCAGGAAATGAATCATCGCCTGGAGAGAGTAAGCTCGGTTATTGAAATGGAATTTATTGTATCTTTTATTATGGACTATGTATATGAATTTAACCAAGAAGAGTGGGATGAATGGCTAGATCTTGAACAGAAGCAAGGCTTTGTCGCCGTTTTTTCCTTTGCATCAGAGAACCAGCATCCAAGTAGAGAAGTGAAAAGCCGGTGGTATCGAATACTAAAACAAGCGTTACAGGAACAAAACCTACAATGTTTGGTTGGGCCATTAACGGGGTTCCAAGTTCCGATATTAACATTAATTAATCAAAATGAGAAACCAAATGGTGAAATAAGAGATGACTTTGCACGAAAGATAATTCATGATGTGCAGAATCAACTTGAACAGTGCCATATATATGCAGGTGTGGGGACGCTTGTCTCAAATGTGCAACAGTTTTCTGATTCCTATAAAGAGGCAATCTATGCATTAGAGCTCGTGCATAGCCATCCAAGTGCAGCCTATATGACTTATAATAATCGAGTGAAACAAAAACGAAAAGAGCTAATTCCTTTTGAGGTGGAAAAAGAATTACTGGATGCGGTTAAGAAAGGGGAAGTTCAAAAAGGATTGCAAATGTTCGAAACCTATTTTCAAACTATTCAGCAGGCATCTGATTTTCAACTAAGCATGATTCATAAAGCAATCGAGAATTTCTTTATCATCTTAATTCGTTCAATGAAGGAGCTAGGGTTTGAAGAAGAAATTGAAACGAGTTTAGGAAAATTTGATAACTCCATGCAAATAAAAGAGGCAGCGAAAGCACACTTATTGCTCGTTATAAAGCATCTTGGAGAGTGGCGATCAAATGGGATACGCGCATTATTGTTGCAAGCAAAAGACTATATGGATAAAAATTTTTATAAAGCTATTTCGCTTGAAGAAGTCGCCGATCATATTGGAATAAGCTCCTATTATTTAAGTAAATTATTTAAAGAACGATTCCAGGTAACATTTATTGACTATTTAACGAAAACACGTTTAGAAAAGGCGAAAGAGCATTTATTAGATCCCAATGTGCCATTGAAGGAAATTGCGTTAAACATAGGTTATAAAGATCCCAACTATTTTAGTAGAGTATTTAAAAAAGAGACGGGAATGAGCCCGAGTGAATATAGACTAAAATATCAGCAGTAAAAACAGCGATCATTGGTCGCTGTTTTTTTAGTGCTGAGCATTGCTAAACAATCCTTAATAAAACAAAGAGAAGTAAGGATTTTACAAGAAAGTCTAGATGATAACAAAAAAGTGAAGGTGAAATCGCTATCAAGAATACGCTTTCATGATAATTTAATAGTATGAAATGAATGAATGAATGAAGTGCTTTATTAAATAGAAATGAAAACGGAATCATCTTAGTATTGTTAGGTTAGGAGGTTAGTAGACTAAAAAATACTATGAATACTAAAAAAGTGATTATTATTAGCTGAAATGAAAAGGCTATCAGTAATCATAAGAGGGGAGGAAAGAAGGAGATTAAGTCTCTTTCAAACATATGGTAAATAAAAATAGTTATTTTTATATTGTACTAATCACGTTGGTTGCGACACTTGGAGGCTTGTTATTTGGTTATGATACAGCAGTAATTTCTGGAGCAGAAGGATCCCTTCAAGCCTATTTTTCAGATGGATTAGGTCTTAGTTCCCTTGTACATGGAATTACCGTTTCAAGTGCTTTAATAGGTTGTATTATTGGTGGGTTTATATCTGGTTACTTCGCTACAAATTTCGGACGCAAATATTCCCTTATTATTGCAGCGGTACTATTTTTAATTTCAGCTCTTGGATCTGCGTTTCCAGAATTTTTGTTTTTCACACAAGGAGAACCAAGCTATGCTCTACTCATTACTTTTAACATCTATCGAATTATTGGGGGAATTGGTGTCGGCTTAGCTTCAGCAATCTCACCTATGTATATCGGGGAAATGGCACCTCCAAAAATTAGAGGTACATTGGTTTCTTTAAACCAATTTGCGATTATCTTTGGAATGCTTGTCGTTTATTTTGTAAACTGGGGTATTGCAAGTGGGCAAACGTTGGAATGGTTAAATGACATTGGTTGGCGCTATATGTTCCTATCTGAAGCAATACCTGCAATCCTATTCTTGGTGTTATTATTCACGGTTCCAGAAACACCACGTTATCTTGTGTCGAAGAATCAGGATGAAAAGGCAATGACTGTTTTGTCCAGAATATATGAAAAAACAATGGCCAAAGCGACTATGTTTGAAATTAAGGCATCCTTTAATGAAAACAATAAATCAAAAGCAAAGCTGTTTACTTTCGGCAAAAAAATTGTAGTTGTTGGAATATTATTATCAGTCTTTCAGCAATTCGTTGGAATCAATGTAGCTCTTTATTATGCCCCACGTATTTTTGAAAGCATGGGTGCGGCAAGAGATGCTTCCATGTTCCAAACGATTATTATGGGCTTAGTCAATGTTGTGTTTACTCTTATCGCCATCTTTACGGTTGATAAATTTGGACGTAAGCCACTATTAATTATTGGTTCTGTTGGAATGACAATTGGTATGTTTGGAGTAGCTGCTATGGCTTTCTCAAACAAAATTGGCATTGCGACCTTGATATTCATTATTATTTATACTGCATCCTTTATGATGTCATGGGGACCAGTAGTGTGGGTGCTAATCTCAGAAATCTTCCCGAATAGAGTTAGAGCACAAGCTGTTGCAATTGCGGTAGCAGCACAATGGGCAGCAAACTACTTTATTTCTTCCACATACCCAGCGATGATGGAGGTAAGTGGTGGCTTAACCTATTCCTTCTATGGAATTATGAGTCTATTATCAGCACTATTTATTTGGAAGTTTGTACCTGAAACAAAAGGTAGATCATTAGAAGAACTGGAGAAAATTCTTGTTAATTCGCAGAAAAAGGATGAAGATGTAGCGTAAGTATTGATGGGAAAAGCAGGGGGGATAGTCCTCTGCTTTTCTTTTAATTTTTGGAGAAGTTGATGGTTTTGGCTGAAAAGGGAGTGTTTTGGCTGATAAAAAACAAATTTGGCTGAAAAGGGAGTGGTTATGGCTGATAAAAAACAAATTTGGCTGAAAAGGGAGTGGTTATGGCTGATAAAAAACAAATTTGGCTAAAAAGGGAGTGGCTTTGGCTGATAAAAAACAAATTTGACTGAAAAGGGAGTGGTTATGGCATAAAAAACAAATTTGGCTGAAAAGCGAGTGAGTTTGGCTGAAAAAAACAAATTTAGGCTGAAAAGGGAGTGAGTTTGGCTGAAAAAAACAAATTTAGGCTGAAAAGGGAGTGAGTTTGGCTGAAAAAAACAAATTTAGGCTGAAAAGGGAGTGGTTATGGCTGAAAAAATCAAATTTCAGCTTAAAATAAGTAGGTTTAACAGAATAAATTAATATATACATACTTGTTTTACAAAAATTTTGAATAATAAATGAAAAATACCTCTTCTATACGATTGTATCCAATATTGAGTGTATGCTAAGATTAAATGGAATTTTGTAATGAACGGAGGTTTTCCTTTTGACAGCATCAATGAGATTAAGATTCCCAATTTTCAACGTTAATTAAATACGTGGATGTTCTTCTTATAAGAAGAAATGGGATTCGTCTGTCTATTTATTGGAAACCTGAATATATGGTTAATAATAAGAGGGAAGAATACCATATCTTCGCTCTTTTCTCTACGCCTTAGTAAAGATAGGTAGACTTATTCTAACTAATCAAAATGAATGTGAGGTTTATGAATGAGTACAGTTAATCATAAAGAAAATTGGTATCGGAATATCGTGTTATTTCTTAGTAGCCAGACGATATCTTTGTTTGGATCGTCACTCGTCCAATATGCGATAATGTGGTATATAACGCTAACAACAGAATCTGGTTTAATGATGACAATCTATATTTTATGTGGGTTTCTTCCAACCTTTATTTTATCGCCAATAGCTGGTGTATGGGCAGATCGCTATAACCGGAAACGGCTAATTATGTTATCAGATGGGCTTATTGCTTTTGCTACGTTGGTGTTGGCCATTCTCTTTTTAATAGGATATGATCCAATTTGGCTGCTCTTTGTGATGGCAGCAGTTCGAGCATTTGGAACAGGGATTCAAACACCATCTGTTGGGGCAATATTGCCCCAAATTGTTCCAAAAGATAAGCTGACAAAGGTAAATGGTGTTAATGGGAGCATTCAAGCTATTATTATGTTCATTTCACCGATGGTAAGTGCTGCATTATTAACATTTGCATCTATTGAAACAATCTTTTTCATTGATGTTGTTACAGCAGTGCTTGCGATCATTACCTTGCTTGCCTTTTTAAAGATTCCAGCACATAAAAGGGCAACGGAAACCCAATCGACTAGTTATTTTAGTGATTTTAAAGAAGGACTGAAGTATGTAAATAATCATGCTTTTTTGAAAAAATTCTTTTTCTTTTTTGCGATTTTTTTCGTGCTTATGGCGCCGGCAGCATTCTTGACTCCTTTGCAGGTTACTCGTAGTTTTGGAGAGGATGTCTGGCGATTAACTGCAATAGAAATTGCCTTTTCCATTGGAATGATGATAGGGGGAGGCGTCATTGCATCATGGGGCGGCTTTGAAAATAAAATAAAAACAATGACACTTGCAAGCTGCATGATGGGAGTTTGTACGTTTGCACTTGGGATTATTCCTATGTTTTGGATCTATTTAGTTTTCATGGCCATATTTGGTTTGGCTATGCCAATCTTTAATACGCCAACCACTGTTTTATTGCAGGAAAAAATAGAAGAAGGATTTTTAGGAAGAGTCTTCGGTGTAATGGGAATGATTTCTACTTCTATGATGCCCATTGGAATGCTAATATTCGGTCCAATTGCTGATTTCATGGAAATCGAATGGTTATTAATAGGAACGGGAGTGTTTATCATTATCTTGTCCATTTTCTTAGGAAGAGACAAAGTACTTATGGAGGCAGGAAGGTCTGCTCTTCCGGAATCGCTTCAGAATTAATGGGAATAAAATAAAATTTGAATCCACGAAAAATGATTTAGACTTAGCTAGCGCTTGTTGCATTAGCTAAGTCTTTTTTGCTTTTGTATAACCCAATATAAAGCAATTTTGAAAAAGTTCTTTTTCACAAGGAATGAAATTCACTATTGTTTCTTGTATAATGAATAAATGTATAGGGAACGGTAAAAAATCAGGAAACGTTTAATTGATTTTTAAGCGTCAACGAGGGATAGGAATGAAGAAAAAAAGAAAATCAGCAACGAACACCATTATTATTTTAATAATGGTTATATATTTTGGCTATTTATTTACTAGTAGTACGATTAAACAAAATAATGAACAAAGATTATTGAAGTACTTACCGGATATTTCAAATGAGCTAGAATCAAATGAGTTAAATGCAGAGGAGCTAGCACCAATATTACTTGCAATAATGGATCAAGAAAGTCATGGAAAAGGAAATGATCCGATGCAATCCTCTGAATCAGCAGGCCTGAAAAGAAATGCAATTGAAGACCCTTCAGAAAGTATAAAACAAGGAGTTTTTCATTTTGCTGAAATGTACAAGTATGGCGAGAAAAAAGGGGTCGATCTTGAGGCAATTATCCAGAGCTATAATATGGGACCAGGTTATATTGACTTTATTGTCAGTAACAATCTAGTCGAACATAGTGAGGAATCGGCAAAAAACTATTCGGAATATATGGTGGAACGATCACCAACACTTTATACATGTAATAACGACAAGTTCAATTTTAGATACCCATATTGCTATGGGGACTTTACTTATGCAGAAAAAGTCACAGCTAGGGTAGAAGAAATGAGCAGTATGATTGAAGAATATGCTCGAGAATTATAGGAGGAATATAGAAATGAAGCTTTACAAATCGGTACTTGAATTAATAGGCAATACCCCAATTGTTCAATTAAATAAAATCCCTGAAAAAATTGGGGCGGAAGTGTATATAAAGCTAGAATCTTTTAATCCTGGTGGCAGTGTGAAAGACCGTGCCGCTTTAAATATGATTGAAAATGCAGAAAAAGAAGGCAAGCTTATTCCAGGTAAAAGTACCATTATTGAACCAACATCAGGAAACACAGGGATAGGAATAGCAATGGTAGCTGCAGTGAAAGGATACCGTTGCATTATTACGATGCCAGATAATGCAACAAAAGAGCGAGTGCAGATTTTAAAAGCATATGGGGCAGAGGTTCATTTAACACCGGGAAGCAGACGCATGCAAGGAGCGATTGATGAAGCGAATCGTTTAGCAAGTGATATTGCTGATAGCTTCATTCCAATGCAATTTGAAAATCCGGCCAATGCTGATGCCCATCGTGGAACGACAGCTGTGGAAATTAATGAAGCTTTTGATGGAAAGTTAGATGCACTGGTATTGACTGCTGGCACAGGTGGAACGGTTACAGGAGTCGGCGAAGAATTAAAGAAAATGATTCCTGGTATAAAAATATATGTAGTAGAGCCATTCGGTTCTCCAGTTTTATCAGGTGGAAAACCAGGTCCTCATAAAATTCCAGGAACGGGCCCTGGATTCATTCCTAAGATTCTAAATCGTGATATTTTTGATGAAATATTACTAATTAAAGATCCCGATGCGGAAGTAATGGCAAGACGACTTGCAGCAGAAGAAGGCATTTTTGTAGGTGCATCAGGTGCTTCAAGTGCGCATTTTGCTGTGCAAATCGCAAAAGAACTTCCTCCGACAGCTAAAGTGCTTTGCATAGCACCAGATACGGGGGAACGTTATTTATCATCAGATTTGTTTGTTTAAGCGATATTTAAGTGGGTAGTCCTTGTTGGGCTGCCTTTTATTTTTAGAAAAAGGGAATTTGTGATATTGGAGTTAGGCTGAATATGTATGAATCGTTGAATTATCCATCTACTAAGTCCTAAAAGAATAAGCTCCCGTTTAAAACGGAAGCACTCCAATATAGTAGCCAATAATAGTAAAAAGCAGGCACCAAAGGAAGGAACCGATAGAGGCAAAAAGGATATATTTTGATAGATTCATGCCAGATACACCTGAAAAGTAGGAGGTCAATCTTCTAACGCCGGGTATGAAATTAGCAATGATAATTGTCCATGGACCATATTTATCAAACCATTTTTCCACTCTTTCTAATTTTGCAGGAGTAAGCTTTATCCATTTTCCGTGTGTAAGCAGGAATGGTTTGCCTATTTTTCTTCCTAAAGTGTAATTAATAATCATGGCGCTTAGAGCACCAATAAAGCAAATAATATCTGCAAGAAGAAAATTCATCACGGAAATAGAAGTAAGATAACCTACAAAGGTTAATAATGCTTCATCTGGTATAGGAATACCAAGACCACTTAATGCAAAAAGAGCGAATATGGCAATGTACCCATAGTGGGAAATGAAAGGTATAGATGCACTCATTTATTTACTCCGTTCTTTTTCTGTAAACATTCACTCAGGCAAAGCCTCAAGAGTACGCCTTTCTTATCATACAGGGAAAAGAATAAAATTGGGAGGGCTTTTACTTGAAAAATGTTGGAAAGGTTTGGAGCTAAGACGTTATTTCAGAATAGAGACATTCGGTTCTACATACAATCTTCTTTTTCTTTGGCTGTTTTCGTAAAGTTTGTTGCGATTACCCGCAGCCGGAATACACTTCGCTTTCCGTGGGGCTAAGCTTAAGCCTCCTCAGCTTCGCCTCCGGGGTCTCAGACTGTCTCGCTAATCCCACAGGAGTCTTCTGTATTCCGGCTGCTAATTGTTTCCTATTAATTCTTTTTTCCTATTGAAAAAACAACAATTCTTTAGAAAACAGCCTTTTCTTTTCAAAATTACACCTTCACATATTTGAAAAAGTAACCATTATTTACTTTAATGAGCATATCATAAATATGTTGGCACTATCGTTGAAATTACTCCCGTATGATTTGACTTTACACGTTATTTGGATTACTTTAATCACAAATAGAAAATTGTCTGAGGGAAAATGAAAGATTCTAGAAAAGAAAATAAGGAGGTTTTTTGAAAGATGAGAACAACAATTGAAAAAGCACTTTCCTTAGGTTTAGGTTTAGCGATTGCTGGTAAAGAACAAGTAGAGAAAACAGTAGAAGAGTTAGTGAAAAAAGGAGAAGTAAGCAAAAATGAGTCAAAGGATTTAATCAATCACTTGATTCAAAAGGGAGAGGAAATGAAAGGCCAGCTGGAAACAGTTGCAAAAGAAAAGGTTAATGCTGCATATGCAGAAATGAAGTTAGCCACTTTAGATGATGTGAAGAAATTAGAAAAAAGAATAGAGGCATTAGAAAGAAAAAATCTCGACGAATAAAGTGGGTTTGTAAATGGGTGTAAGTAAACGTATTAGACAGATGAAAAGATATCGGAAAATCACGTCTATTCTCGCTCGAAACGGAATAGGCTTCTTTTCTAATAAAATGGGACTGGAGGAGAAGTTTTTTTTTCATAAAGAACATCCTCCTAAAAGTACGGGACGTCGCATCCGCTTAGTTCTAGAAGAACTTGGAACAACATTTATTAAGCTTGGACAAATTGCCAGCACACGTCCTGACTTAATTCCTCCAGAAATCATTAATGAGCTAAAAGATTTGCAAGATCAAGTACCTCCGTTTACATATGGAGAGGCAGTACGGATTTTGGAAGAAGAATTAGGTGATTCTGTAGATCACCTGTTCAAGCATTTTTCTGAGGATCCTCTAGCCGCAGCGTCCATTGGTCAAGTGCATAAAGCTATCCTTAAGGATGGGACAAATGTTGCTGTAAAGATACAACGTCCTAATATTCATGCAATCATCGAAACTGATTTAGAAATAATAGCTGATTTAGCAAGAATAGCTGAAAATACATGGGCATGGGCGAAGCAATATGGCCTTCGTGAAATAGTCGATGAACTAGCAAAAGGGCTGCTTATTGAACTTAATTATAGTATAGAAGCACGAAATATGGATCGTTTTTTCGAGCAGAATAAATCGTTGGGCTATGTTGTCATTCCCTCTGTCTATTGGGATTATTCCACAAAGAAAGTATTGACGATGGATTATATAGAGGGAATAAAGTTATCTGATCACAATCGCTTAGATGAAGCAGGAATCGATCGTGAATTACTTGCAGAAAGGTTAGCATACACGATATTCTACCAGATTTTAGAAGTCGGTCATTTCCATGCAGATCCTCATCCTGGAAATGTTCTTGCACTCCAGGATGGGAGAATCGTTTTATTAGATTTTGGAATGGTAGGACAACTTTCATCTTATACGAAAAAGAATTTTGCCTCTTTTGTGGTCGCTCTTCGCAATAAAAGCACGAAAGGAATCATCCGCGCTATTTCTGATTTAGGAATGATTCCTGAGAATGTGGATATAAAAAAATTAACGGCGGATGTAGAGGAAATGCGCGATAAATATTATGATATTCCCTTGCAAGATGTAAGCGTTGGGGAAGCAATTAATGATTTATTTTTCATTGCATTCCGTCACAATATCCGAATCCCATCGGAGTTAACGCTTTTAGGTAAGTCATTGATGACAATGGAGGGAGTAGTCGTTGCACTAGATCCTACTTTTAGCGTATTTGATGTGGCTGAACCTTTTGGTAAGAAGCTTTTCTTAGATAAACTTAAGCCTTGGAAAATAATTAAAAGCATTGCGGAAGAGATACCAGAATATTTTGCTTCTCTTAAAGATATTCCGTTAACTGCTAAACAGTTTATGGGAATTCTACGAAAAGGAAAAGTAGAAGTAGAATTTACATCACCACAATTGGAATTATTAATAAAAAAGATGGATCGATTTAGCAACCAGATAGCTTTTAGTATTGTTTTACTTGCTCTAAGTATTGTTATGGTTGGTTTAATTATTGGTGTTGCTCTTAGTGGGGTACAAACAATTCTCTGGAAATTTCCGATTATTGAAATCGGCTTTTCGATTGCGATGCTAATGGTTGCCTGGCTTATTTATTCGATTTTTCGTTCTGGCAGGTTTTAGCTATGAGAACCTTCCCATTTATACTAAATTAAAAAGTGCCAAAGACTCTTTAAAGAGTTTTTGACACTTTTTGTATGGATGAAAGGAAGTATTTCTCTACCTAAACGGATGCCATACGTTTTTCTTAATAGTTATCCTTTTTCATGGCGATAAATAAGAAGATAACTACCTCCACCAAGTATTAATAATAAGGATCCAAACAGTAAGAAGGAATAATTAGTTGTTGCTGTATCAGGTAGTTGGTTTCCTGTTGCTGTAACCTCTAAAGAATCATCTGTAGCGTCATTCCCTTGGGAATCTTCAAGGGAATTTATGGCATCGTCTGCAACATTTTCATTATTCTTACCTGGTCCGACTTCCGAATTTCCCTCATCTTCATCTATTGACTCAGCTGGCACTTCTTCCATATCATTCTCGTCAGGTGTATCTTCTGGTGTTTCATCTTCAGCTACTTGTTTCTCTTTTACAGTAATACTTGCTTCGATTCGATTTTTGGTATCTTTTGTTTCTACTAGTATAGAAGCTGATCCTTCCGCAATTCCAGTTACTAATCCTTCTTCATTTACGGTAGCGACATCTGTATTAGAGCTAGTCCAAATTAGTTCTATACTATCCGTAGTATTCTCTGGGAGAATGGATGCTTCTAACTGGAAGGTCTGTCCAACTTCTATGCTGATAGTTGTTTGATTCAGTTCAATCGACTCGATTGGAAACAAAGGATCAACTTGGTATTCATTAACAGCAACCGTACCACTCACTTCATTCCCAACTAATACCAGTGGTTTCTTAGTGGGACTGTCTTCTACCGGAATAAAGGCAAGGCCTTCTGGACCAACGTCACTACTGATAGCATTTGAAAAATCTCTTGTATTAATATAATTAGTGAATGTTGCATTTGATGGATTTGTAATATTGTACGTCATGACACCACTAATACGTTCTAAGCCAATAAATGCATAAAGATCGTTGCCAATCGTTCCTACTTTTACATCTTCTGGTTCAGGGCCTTTTTTGGCACTTCTTTTTTCAAATACATCATCATCGTTTGACCAGTTGAAATAGTCTGGATATCGCTCTGCTGTAATCTTTTCGAATTCACTTCCACTATCAAATACTAGTTCCATTGTGTCAGCATTCCAAATCGAGAAAGAACGTCCACCTAGAGTATAGATTGCATCGTTTCCGCGGTCTGTCAGTACTTCTAATTTGTCATAATCACCAGAGTTTTTCATCTGTTCAAATGCTGCTTCTGCCTCTTCTTTAGTAAATCCTTTAAATAGAGAAGAATCTAGTTGGATTGAATCTTTGACCTTTTTGAAATCTTCTATGTTAACAAATTCTTCCCATTCTGTTGCATCGCCTTCATTTGCTGTCAATAAATAAGTAGTGCCATCCTTTTCAACTACCTCAATCGAATCTGGCATATACACGCCTAATATTGGTAAGGATTCGATTTCAATTTTATCGTTTCTTGCTGCATCCAAACCATTTTCCGGTAATGAATGATCTTTGAATCCTAATGACTTTACAGAAAGAACTTTGCCTGTTTCTACATTAATTCTTGCAATGGCATTATTTTCTTGGAGAGATATGAATGCTGTTTTGCCATCCGTAGAAAGTCCGATATATTCAGGCTCTAAATCTCGAACTGCATCAGCTAGAGTACCATTGTTCCGGATATGTACATCCGAATCTATTACTGTAGTATCATCAAATAGAATGGTATTTGCTTGTTTCTTTTCATAATTAATAATTGTAACAGAGCCTTTTGGATCAACACCATTTTCTAAGCCTAATCTTGGTTCTCCTTCATTTGCAGATAGAATATACTTGCCGTCTTTTGATATAACGACATTATCAGGCTGAATACCAGCTTCAAATGTATGTAGGATATTCCCCTCATAATCCATGATAACGATACGTCCATTTTTGGAATAATTTTCATCTTGAACTGCTGCTGCGACAATTTGTTTCTCCGTATTAATGTCAATGCTAGTTAAATCCCCATATTGAAAGCTATCACTGTTAAGTAGTTCTGCTATATTAATAGATTTCTCTTTGGACAAATGTTGAAGTGTATTGGATTCTAAAGATGATAAATCTACAATATCAATTGTTTGTTGCTTTCCATTAATAACATAGAATTTATGAATATCTGGGTTGTACTTTACAATTTCCGCTACACCACCATCTTTATCTGATAATCCAGTACTGTAAGAGGCAATTTTACTAACATTGATTGAATCTGAAAAGGTTGCAGCGCTTACAGAAGATGGGGCGGCGATATAGTTAGATAAACCAAGTAAGCATGTAACTGATAAAGCACTAATCATTTTTGTGAATGTATTCTTCATTTTCTCCTCCTCATAAATTGTAGATATTTGTAGTACATACTTTGTATAGTAAAGGGTAATTTTTGGATGGTGATGTCAGAATTGTAATTTTATTGTTTAGAATAGGTAAAGATAATAAGGATTATCCGGAAATATTTGGATGTTTGCTGTGTGCGTTCAGATTGGTATAGGTAAACAATAAAAAAAACAGGAGGAGTGTGCAAATGAAAGCTGTCACTTTTCAAGGAACAAAGGATGTTCAAGTTAAACAAGTGGAAGATGCAAAGCTCCAAAAGAAAGACGATATTGTTGTGCGAATTACCTCAACAGCTATTTGTGGTTCAGATTTACATATATATAAAGGAGCTTTACCAACTGAAAAAGACTATGTAATCGGACATGAGCCAATGGGGATTGTAGAAGAGGTAGGTCCAGAAGTAACAAGAGTTAAAAAAGGAGATCGGGTAGTGCTCCCATTTAATATTGCTTGTGGACATTGTTATTATTGTGAACATGATATGGAAAGCCAGTGTGATAATGCAAATCCTAATAAGGATATTGCCGATACAGGAGCCTATTTTGGTTTCACAGAGCGATATGGTGATTATCAAGGAGGACAAGCTGAATTATTACGTGTCCCATATGGAAATTTTGTGCCCTTTGTTATCCCAGAGTCCTGTGAATTAGAGGATGAAGCCCTGCTATTTATGTCTGATGTGCTTCCAACTGCTTATTGGAGTGTTGAAAATGCGGGGGTAAAGGATGGCGATACAGTTGTTGTATTGGGCTGTGGTCCTGTGGGGTTAATGACCCAAAAATTTGCTTGGATGAAAGGGGCAAAGCGAGTTATTGCCGTTGATAATATTCCTTACCGCCTAAACCATGCCAAAAAAATGAATCAAGTAGAAATTGTTAATTTCGATAATCATGAGGATACAGGTAACTATATCAAGGAATTGTCTTCTGGAGGTGCAGATGTAGTAATAGATTGTGTAGGGATGGACGGAAAGAAAACGCCAATGGAAGCAATCGGGCAAAAATTAAAACTTCAAGGAGGAACACTCAGCGCTATTGAAATTGGTATGAATGCAGTGCGCAAATTCGGAACGATGCAATTAACAGGAGTTTATGGCTCGAAATATAATATGTTTCCATTAGGAACTATTTTTGAGCGCAACATTACAGTTAAAACTGGACAAGCGCCAGTTATTCATTATATGCCAATGTTATTTGATTGGATTACGAATGGGAAAATCGATCCAACGGAAATCATTACACATCGCATTTCTTTAGATGATGCAAGTAATGCCTACCAGATGTTTAATGATCATGAGGATAAAGTGATTAAGGTTATCCTTAAACCATAATTGTGAAAAAGCCATCGAACGAGTTCGGTGGTTTTCACATGTTTAGTCTGCAGCTAAATATATGGCAATTTATCGACGATTTGTCTCTATCCATATGTTTCTACTATAAAAACCTTTATAATATACATGTATATTAGCTGATAGAGAGGGAAGTTTTCGATGAGAAAATACTCTAAGATGATAAAACCCTTTGATATTATAATGGTCGTTATCCTCCTAGTCATTTCATTTGTCCCAATGGCCGTATTTGCGATGAATCAAAGTAAGGAAGAAGAAGGAAATAAAGTCATCGCCATTATTACACAGGACGGCAAAGTCATTCGTGAAGTAGACTTAACTGGACATACGGAAAATGAGCAATTCATGATTAAAGGAAAAGGCAAACAATATAATCTAATTGAAGTGGAGAACGAGCAAATTAGAATTAAAGAAGATAATAGTCCAGACCAGATTGGAGTAAAGATGGGGTGGAAAGGCATACCTGGCCAAACCATTATTTGCTTGCCACATAAAGTGTTAATAGAAATTGTCGCAGAAAAACCAGAAGCGATGGAAGAGGATGGACTAATCTTATCTCATTGATTTTTAACATATTTTCAATCGTATTGTTTTCACTAAAAGAGCATGGAAATTATTTGAAATAAATAATTTCCATGCTCTTTATCCTTTTTCCATTTCCTTTACCTTATCTAAAATAGTAATCGTATCAATTAAATGATTGTTAAAGATTTTTTTTGCAACAGATAGAAGTTCAATGATTGCTGGGTCTCTTAGAGAATAAATGACTCGGTTTCCTTCTTTGTTCCCAATAACAATATTTTTAGTACGGAGGATACTTAATTGCTGTGACACAGCTGAACCTTCCAGCTCTAAAAGCTCGAGAATTTCATTCACACTTTTATCGCCTTGTGCCAAAATTTCTAATATTTTGATTCGTAAAGGATGGGCTAGTGCTTTAAAAAAATCTGCTTTAAATTGTTGAATATCTAGATTCAAATGCCTTCCTCCCTTTCTTCACTTACTTCCATGCTATCGCTGTTTTCTTTTTTATTTCCTGTTCTTGTTGATTGGAAAATGTTTCGCATTCATGAAAAGCAAAATGTTTACAGCCTTCACATTGCTGCTTATTAACAATGAGTAAGCTATAGTCAATCGCATCACCTGTATGCATAAAGAAATGCTTTTCTCCAATTTTTTCATATAAGCCGGTTTTCCGAAGGATGCTTTCTGGCTGAGGATTCATTCCACAGATTAAAACCTTGCCATGCTTGGAAAAGCTTTGAATAATATTGGCGAAATATGCCTCTCCAGTTAAATCCATGAATGGAACCTTCCCCATCCGCAAAATTAATATTTCAGGAGTGCGATGAATGGAGCGCAACAGGGTTTGTTCAAATGCTTGGGCAGCCCCAAAAAATAATGGTCCCTCTACATCGAAAATACTGATTTGCGGACAACCATGTGATCGTTTTTGATCGATTTTTTCTAATTTATTTGAATCACTAGGTAGTAGTTGAGATGTTTTCATTATATCACTCATCCGTTTAGTAAAGATAATGATAGCCAAAAACAAGCCGATTTCTACTGCTGTTGTTAAGTCAAAAAAGACGGTTAGCAGAAAAGTAACGCTTAAAACAAGGGAATCTCCGGTTTTTGTTTGGAGAATCATTCGAAATGATTTCTGTTCACTCATATTCCACGCTACTACCATTAATAAGGGAGCCATGCTTGCGAGCGGAATTCTGCCTGCAAAAGGTGCAAGAACTAATAAAATGATAAGGACTACAATCCCATGGATGATTCCAGAAAGAGGGGAAACCGCGCCGCTCTTTATATTTGTGGCAGTACGGGCAATTGCGCCAGTAGCTGGAATGCCTCCAAACAAAGGTGCAATCATATTAGCGATTCCTTGTCCGATTAATTCTTTATTACTATTATGCTTGTTGTTTGTCATACCATCTGCCACAACAGCAGATAACAGGGATTCAATGGCACCAAGAATGGCAATGACAAAAGCAGGTTGGATTAGTAATGTAACCCTGTCCCAAGTTATAGCAGGAAGGTGGAAGGATGGTAATGTATTTGGAATACCACCATATACCGAATCTATAGTCGCAATTTCACTAGGATAAAAAATAGTTGCAATAATGGTAGAAATAACTAATCCCATTAATGGTCCCGGAAGTTTTGGAAATATTTTTGGCGACAAAAGAAGGATCACAAGGCAAATAATAGCTGTAAGAATACTATAAGGAGTAACTGTATCGAAATGCTGGAATATTTCTCCCATATTAAGAAGAAAGGCTTCATGGTTTTCTATATCCTGCAGGCCTAAAAAATTAGGGATCTGGCCAGTGAAAATGATTACTGCGATTCCAGAGGTAAAGCCAATGGTGACAGATCTCGGAATATATTTAATAAGGGAACCAAACCTAAATACGCCAAATAAAACTAAAATAATGCCAGCTAAAAACCCGGCAATTAATAGATTTTCAAAACCATAACTGAGGACGATGCCAAGCACGATAGGGATAAAAGCACCAGTAGGACCGCCAATTTGAAACTTCGATCCTCCAAATAAAGAAATAAGAATTCCGGCGATTATGGTTGTATAAATTCCATATTCAGGATTTACACCAGATGCAATCGCAAAAGCCATCCCTAGAGGAATGGCAATAATACCAACAATGATGCCAGATGTAATATCTTTTCTAAAAGATGCAAACGAGTAATTTTCAAATCGATTATCATTCCAATTCCATTTCATAGTAGCCCTTCTTCTTTTGAATATTTATATATCTGATTATTTGAATATACTATTAGAATTTACGCCTTGTATGGGAAAAAGTCAAAGTGATTTTTGTGAACTTTTTTGTGTGTTTTATGAGGGGGGATTTTTTTAGGGATGGGTTTGGATCATAAATGCGATGGAGGCATTAAATTCAACTATATCACGTACTACTACTCATTAAAAATGTCCTAAATATAAAAATACATATGTACTAATACCATAATGAAGCTAAAAAACCGATACAACAATGGGATGCATCGGTTTTTTGTATTTTCCTTATTCTTCATCCATAAATGGTTTATTTACATAATAGTACATAACGCCCATGAATCCGACTCCGCCTATTAAATTTCCTAATGTTACAGGAATTAAATTGCGAATAATTGCTGGAATCGTAATGGCTGGGTTTTGATCTAGTACATAAGAAATAGAGAATGTTGCCATATTGGCAATGCTATGTTCGTAGCCTGAAATAAAGAAACAGAATACGAATAAAATCATGACAGTAATTTTTGCAATATCTTCTTTTAAAGCCATAGGGATAAAGAAAGCTAAACAGACAAGCCAGTTACATAAAATGCCTCGAAAGAAAAGCTCACTTATGGGTGCTTCCAATTTAGCTTGTGCTGCATGAAGCAAATAGTCATTTACACTAGGAGACTTGAATAACCCCGTTAACAAGATGAAGATGGCAAAGAAAATGGCTCCAATAATGTTACCTGCATAGCTTGTTCCCCAAATTTTAAAGACATCTGACCATCTTATTTTTTTTCTTAATGCTGCATAAGTATAATAAAAGGTGTTCCCTGTAAATAAATCTCCGCCACCATAGGCGATTAGAATAATAGCTGCCCCGAATACTAAAGCTGCCATTGGATAGGCAAGCGGTGATTCCACTGCATAAAAGAAATTACCAGTTTTAAATGCAACAATGACACCAAAGCCAATAAACATACTTGCGACAACGGCACGCATAAAAAAGCGAAACTTACTTTTTTTATAGATTTTTAATTTTTTTAAGGCTAATTTTTCTACTTCATGAAGTGATGCGCCTTCCATTGTTAATCCTCCTGAATAAGGTTTTCTTGTTTACCACTGTAGTTATGTTTCTTACCCTATTATTATCATGTTGATTCTTTATTAGGTCAATAATATTTTGTGAAAAAAATCACAATAATATTGTTTATTCGAAATTTGTTCACAATTTAATCAACTTTGCAATTATTTCTTTATTATTTCCAAAAGTACCACTTTAAAATATACAAATAATATACAAGACTTTTCTGAAAATACAGTAAATAAGCATTGTTAAAGACAGAAAAAACAGATAAATATCGTATAATATCAACATGGAATAATTTGTCGAAGAATTCATGTTATATTTTCTTACAAATGTATAGACTTTATATTTATTCAATCATAAAATAGAAGATGGAAACTAAAAAGGGAGTGAAGAGCTCATGACTTCAGCATATCGCATTTCGATGCTTGTAAACGATCAGCCGGGAGTTCTGGCTCGTATATCCAGCTTATTTGGAACGCATCATGTAAATATTGAAGATATAAAAACCAAAAATTATAAAAGAGAAGCAACAACAAGAATACAAATTTCTAGCTCTGCAGAAGAGAAGCAAGTACAAACTCTTTTAATAGGATTACAAGGATTAATGGATGTAGTGGAAGTAGATGCAGATGCCATCCATAAATCAGCTTTTCAACAAAAGCTGATTCAAAGTACGGACACGATTCAGGTACTAAGAGAGCAAAAAACTTTAAGCAAAAAAATATCTTACTGGCTCGTAGCCTGCAGTTTGTTTTTAACCTTATTTGGAACGAACATACCAGCTTCTCTTTATTCACTTTATCGTGCGGAATGGGGACTTACGTCTGGGATGATTACCCTTGTGTTTGCCATTTACGCTTTTACTGTTATCCCTGCAATTGTCATTGCCGGACAATTATCTGATCAGATTGGGAAAAAGAAAGTGTTAATCCCAGGAATTTTCTTCTCGCTGATAGGAACCTTTTGTTTTACCATTGCAAATGGTTTGGGAATGCTTCTTCTCGGTCGATTATTCCAAGGTTTGTCTGTTGGTATTTTAAATGGAGTAGCAGTGGCTGCTTTAACCGAACTTGATGAGAAGAAAAATACGAAAAAGACTGCTTTAATATGTGCCCTTGCCGTCACACTCGGCAATGCATTTGGGCCAATTCTCTCCGGATTACTAGGGGATTTTGCTCCAATCCCATTAAGATTATCTTACTATGTGCATTTATTATTTATTATTCCGTGTTTTATCCTACTGTTTTTCCTAAATGAAAATATTAGACCAGGTTTGAAGCCTGTTCAATTAAAGAAGCCATTTGTACCAAAAGAAATCATGAAGCCTTTCCTGTTAGCTTCCCTTACTTCTTTTGTTGCATGGTCGATTATAAGTATGTTTATGTCTTTAATCCCTTCTAATCTGTCTAGTTTTACAACAGTTACTAGTTTAACGATATCAGGAATTGTAGTAGCACTCGGATTAATTGCTGCAGCATTAAATCAAATTTTACTAAAACAACTATCATTAATGAAATTGATTACAATCGGTTATGCCTTTCTTGCAGTGGGACTTGTGCTTCTAGTAATAACAATCTATACACAATCCCTAACATTATTGCTGATTTCAGCCGTACTTATAGGGGGAGGGAATGGACCCGCATATGCTGGAAGCTTAGCACTAGTAAATGAAGTTGCTCCAAGTAAAACAAAAGGAAATATTGTCTCAACTTTCTTTGTTATTACTTATCTTGGCGTGAGTCTTCCAGTAATCGGTCTTGGGTATTTATCACAGGCGTTTGGAGTTGCTGGGGCAGTTACCACATATGTACTAATTATGGGAACTCTCATATTGCTTATTTCCGGATTTGCTTGGAAAGAAAGAAAAACCATTTTTACAAAATAAAGATTGTCCAAAGATCAGTATTCCTTTTTGAAAGGAAGGCTGATCTTTTTTTGGTGAAGGAAAGTAAAAGAAATGTAAAAAATCAAAAAAAGTAATAATAAATATTAGACAGTTGAATACAATGATGATGTAGTATTTTAAAAAAGAAGTCTTTGGGAAGGGAATCTGCTTAGATATTTCCATAGTTATCAAATTGGAAGGCCCCATAGACAGAGACGATCTAGGAGGCTAAAGTGAATATTTATAAAAAGACAGTAGATTCCCTGAACCAATGAAAAAATGAATAGATAATGTGATAGATAAAAAAACAAAAAAAATGTCGAAAAGAGGTTGCTTTTTTTACACTATGGCTATATAATAAAAAACGTGTTAAAAATAAGTAAAAAAAATGAATAAATGCGGGTGTAGTTTAATGGTAAAACCTCAGCCTTCCAAGCTGATGTCGTGGGTTCGATTCCCATCACCCGCTCCATACATAAGCTCACAACGCAGTGTTTCGTTTCACTAAGAACGAAGTATTGCGTTTTTTATATTTTACGAGAGAACAAAAAAAATAAACCTAGTGAGGAGAGTATCTAACTTTAGAAACTCTCCTCATTAGGTTTATTCTACAATGGAAAACGAAGCTTCTCCTCCATGAACTTGCACAAACATGTTAAGTAAGGATTCTACCATTTGTTCTGCCTTTTCTCTTTCAATGGATGGGGAAAGATAGACAATTTGAATGGCATTTTTCGTAGATGATTGGACAGGGGCTCTGTCTGAATCGACAAAAGGGCTGCCAAATGGACCTAGTTCATCCTCTGATACAATTAAATTTTCGATTGAATTCATTCTTCCGTTAAGCCCAGCATATTGTTCACCATCTTTTCCAATCCGGATGTTTATAGTACCTTGAAGATTGGCACAATCATAAATACCGATAGGAACAGCATATTGAAGGGAAAAGAAGTTGTTAATATCAATACTGCTATTAATTGGCTGCAAGTAATTTTGTTTTTTGATTCGTCTAAGAAGACTTTCTGCCGAATGACGATAGCGATTTGGATCTTTGCCTGTTTTTTTGAAGATTTGTCTCCATTCCTTTACAGAAGGAATATCGATAATATTACTATCTTCCAAATCAAAAAAAATAGACTCTTGAAAAAGTCGCATGCGTCCCTTAATCATTTGGGGCGTGTCCATTACTTCCATCCCTTGATAGTAAATAAAGCCAATCTTAAAATTAGGAATTAATTGTTTAATCTGTTCTGATATAGAAATATCCAATATATACACCTCCACTATAGTTGTTGTCTATGTTATCCTATATTTTAGCGTAATCTATATAAAAAACCAATGAAAAGAAGGGAGGGAGACATTTATGGATTATCATGCATTAAAGGAAGATATTATAGAATATAGTAAAACAATTGGGATTGATAAAATTGGCTTTACAAGTGCTAGCACCTTTGAAGAAATGAAAGTACGCTTAATAACACAGCAAAAATTAAACTATCAATCTGGGTTTGAAGAGAAGGATATTGAGAAGCGGGTAAACCCCTCCCTTCTATTAGACAAGCCGAAATCGATTATTTCTATCGCTCTTGCTTATCCGTCTAAAATGAAGGAAAGAGTTGTTAGTAAAAAAGGAGAGCGCAGAGGTATTTTTTGTCGTGCTTCCTGGGGAACGGATTATCATACTGTTTTAAAAGATCGCTTGAAGAAGCTTGAGGATTATATACAAGAAAGAATTCCAGATGCGTTATGTAAATCAATGGTAGATACTGGTGAGTTAGTAGATCGTGCTGTTGCACAACGAGCAGGGATTGGCTGGTCTGGGAAAAACTGTGCCATAATTACGCCGGAGTTCGGTTCATATGTGTATTTAGGTGAAATGATTACAAATCTTCCATTAGAGCCAGATACACCAATGGAAGATCAATGTGGTACATGTAATAAATGCATTGATGTTTGTCCAACAGGTGCCCTTATTCAAGGCGGGCAGTTAAATGCGCAAAGATGCATTGCTTTTCAAACACAGACAAAGGGGTTTCTCGCAGAAGAATTTAGAGAAAAGCTCGGTAACCGAATTTATGGTTGTGATACATGCCAAACTGTTTGTCCGAAAAATAAAGGAATGGATTTTCACAATCATCCAGAAATGGAGCCAGATCCAGAAATCGCAAAACCATTGCTTCAGCCCCTCCTTTTTATTAGTAATAAGGAATTTAAAGAAAAATATGGTCATGTTTCTGGTTCCTGGCGTGGAAAGAAACCAATTCAGCGTAATGCCATCATTGCACTAGCTCATTTTAAAGAAGAAGGAGCAATTGGTGATTTAATTACGGTGATGAAAAAAGACCCAAGACCAGTCATTAGAGGAACGGCTGCTTGGGCATTAGGAAAAATTGGTGGCGGTGAGTCAATGACTGCCCTACAAACAGCAAATCAACAAGAAGAAGATCAAGAAGTATTACAAGAAATTGAAGATGCGTTACAACGATTATCGCATTCGTTATAAGATTGTGGTGGATGAACGCCACTTTTATGTGTGGGAAGAGGGAAAGTGGTTTTCATCAGGTGGATGAACGTCTTTCGATCAGTATATAAAAACGGTTGTCTTCTAAATTATACAGATATAATAAAAACGAGACAAAAAGAAGGAATCCATCTCCTTCTTTTTTTTGTACAGTTCTCCTTCCTTTAAACATATTTATTAAGGAAGGGAGTAGATACAATGAAACAACAACTAATGGAGCTTATCGAAAAAAGAATGCAGCAGTGCGTGGCGAAAGAAAGAACAAGTATAGAAGACGAAAAATTTGCGCGGAAAAGAGATTGTTTCCATAGAAGGAATGCTGAAATTGTACATGTGAAGGCAAAGGGGAAAGTGGAAGATATTCAGAAAAAGGCGGATGAGACTGAGGAATTGGTTTATACCGTTCATCTTCAATATTTCATTAAGCAAGGAGAACTATTTTTCGTAGAAGAAGAAGTGGAAAATAGAAAGGGGATTTTCTATAAAGGGGTATTAATTGAAGATAAAGAGATTGCTCCTGTCTATCCGGATTATCGAGAAAATCCTTTGTCTGAAGAATTTGGGAACAATACAGAAGGGTGGAGCCGATATTCATATGATCGGTTAAAAGCGGTTCAATATGCGGAAAAATGGTGGAATAGCTATAATCCGAAATATCATCAATTCGAAGTAGATTGCACCAATTATATTTCTCAATGTGTCCATGAAGGGGGTGCTCCGATGCGAGGTTATCCTAATCGCAATAAGGGCTGGTGGATGCAAAACAATAATTGGAGCTATAGTTGGTCAGTGGCCAATGCCTTTCCAAGGTATTTAGAAACCTCTACAACGGGTTTACGTGCCAAACAAGTAAATAATGCTATCGAGCTAAAACTTGGGGATGTCATTTGCTATGATTTCGAAGGTGATGGGAAATATAATCATACGACGATTGTTACAGGGAAGGATGCGAATGGAGAACCGTTAGTAAATGCTCATACGTATAATAGTCGAATGCGCTACTGGAAATACGAAGATTCAACTGCTTATACTCCAAATATTAAATATAAATTTTTTACGATTATAGATGGCTAAAAAACAGGAAATATCCCTTTCGCATTTCATTTAGAGTAAGTGTATAATGGAACGGAAAGTAATAGTTAGAGGTGACAAACTTGGCAATACATATCGTCTTATACCAACCACAAATACCTTCCAATACTGGCAATATAGCTAGAACCTGTGCAGGAACAGACACTATTTTGCATCTAATCCGTCCGTTTGGATTCTCCACTGATGATAAAGCGTTAAAGCGAGCTGGGCTAGATTATTGGGAATTTGTAGAGATCCATTATTATGACTCTTTAGATGAATTTTATGAAAAAAATGAAGGCGGAGCATTTTACTATATTACGAAGTCTGGGGAAACCCCTTATGCCTCTTTTAATTACAGTGATATAAACAAAGATCATTACTTTATATTTGGAAGTGAGACAACAGGTCTTCCGCCAGAACTTATCCAGAATAATGTAGATAGAACGGTTCGAATTCCAATGACAGATAATATTCGTGCTTTTAACCTTTCGAATACTGCGGCAATTCTCATTTATGAGGCATTAAGGCAACAAAATTTTGGGCATTTAAAAAAATAGTACAGAAACAATATCGGAGTGTAAATCGTAATAGATTTATACTCTTTTTACTATAATTGGAATAAAGGAGAATGAACATAACATGGCATTCACCGTATCAAAAGATCTCATCTATTTATTAAGTTTTTTTCTCCTGCTTTTTGGAACAGAAGGATATTTGAGAAAAAAGCTAAAACTATTAAATAAAATGGAAAAAAGGTTCATCGGCTACAAAAATGGTTAGATTTTACGGTGATACCCAGTGCTATCCTATTATTGTTTGTATTTGATGGTCCAATAGTAAGTAGGTATATATTAATTTGTCATAGCTTTCTTCAATCCTTTATGGAGTGGAGGGGTAATAAAAAGTCAAAAGAAGCTATTATCTATTTAGCAAATGGGCTAATTCTTTTTATCATGACTAATATTGGTATATTATTAGGCTATAGTCATTATCAGTAATGGTTGGAGACAATAAGAAAATTAAGGAGAGAATTCCATGAATCAAACAATCGAAACAATCCTAAATCATCGATCTGTAAGAAAATTTACAGATAAGGAGTTAACGCAAGAACAAATTCGTCTTCTTGTGGAAGCGGCCCAAAGTGCTTCTACTTCTAGCTTTGTACAAGCATATAGTATTATTGGCGTAAAAGATAAGGAAAAAAAGAAAAAATTAGCAGAATTAGCAGGGAATCAGCAATATGTGGAAAACAATGGACATCTGTTTGTTTTCTGTGCAGATTTATATCGGCACACTGTTGCTTCAGAAATGGAAGGGAAAAAGGAATCAGCACAGGATTCTATTGAGAGCACGGAAAAATTTATGGTTAGTCTGATTGATGTAGCTTTAGCATCGCAAAACATGGCAATTGCTGCTGAGTCATTAGGACTGGGTATTTGTTACATAGGCGGAATTCGCAATAATTTAGTTGGTGTGAGTCAATTATTAAAAACTCCAGATCATGTTTTACCAGTGTTTGCTTTAGTCGTAGGTTATCCAGACCAACAAACAGAGAAAAAACCACGAGCTCCTTTTCAGCATATATATCACGAAAATGAATATGAGCAAGATGTAGAAAAATATAAACAAGAGCTACAGGAATATAATAACGAAATCACTGCTTATTATCAGGAAAGAACAAATGGGAAGAGAACAGATACATGGACAGCTCAGATGGCTGCTAATTTTGAGCAAAAATCACGTATGTATATGAAAGAGTTTGTTCACGAAAAGAAACTTGATTTGAAATAATGAAAGACAGATTAAGTAATATATTTAAAAAAACAGTATCTAAGTGAAATAGATGCTGTTTTTTTATGCAAATAAAAAAGAAAATATTTCCTATTAAATAATAATTGTTATTCTATAGCGGTACTCCGTGTTAAAGATACAGTTTTCCCTTTATGGTTTAGGGTCTTTTAAAAAACTATTCTTTCTTTTAAGCATGTTCGCATTCGCTGGTGCATAGATTATATTAATCGTCTCTGATAATGTGACAGGGGAGGTCCATATGAATATATTAAAGAAAATCGAGATGTATAGACAAGAAGAAGAGTTGTTGAAGTGGGAAGGGACTTTTGGAGAGTACTTAGAAATCTTGAAGGAAAAGCCATGGGTAGGTCAGTCCGCGCATTCTAGAGTATATAACATGATTAAAGATGCTGGCATTGATGAAGTAAATGGGAAAAAGCAATACAAATTTTTCTCTGATCAGCTCTTTGGATTAGAAGAGCCATTAGAAAAGCTAGTAGAGGAATATTTCCATCCAGCTGCCAAACGTTTAGATGTAAGAAAACGTATTTTATTATTAATGGGTCCAGTCAGCGGTGGTAAATCCACTTTGGTAACGATGCTGAAAAGAGGATTAGAAGCATATACCTACACAGACCGTGGAGCTGTATATGCGATCAAAGGTTGCCCAATGCATGAGGATCCGCTTCATATGATTCCACATAGTCTAAGAAACGATTTCTTTGATGAATATGGGATTCGTATTGAAGGCAATTTATCTCCACTTAATATGATGAGACTGCAAGAAGAATATAATGGAAGAATTGAAGATGTGATGGTGGAAAGAGTATTTTTCTCAGAAGATAAACGAACTGGGATTGGAACCTTTAGTCCATCTGATCCGAAATCACAGGATATTGCAGATTTAACAGGAAGCATTGATTTCTCTACCATTGCGGAATATGGATCAGAGTCTGATCCACGTGCCTATCGTTTTGATGGAGAGCTAAATAAAGCGAACCGAGGCATGATGGAGTTTCAAGAAATGCTAAAATGTGATGAGAAGTTCTTATGGCATTTATTATCATTAACACAAGAAGGAAACTTTAAGGCAGGTCGATTTGCTCTTATCTCTGCAGATGAGTTAATTGTCGCTCATACGAATGAAACAGAGTATCGCTCCTTTATTTCCAATAAAAAGAACGAAGCATTGCATTCCCGTATTATTGTTATGCCTGTTCCATATAATTTAAAAGCGTCAGAAGAGGAAAGAATCTATGAAAAAATGATACGAGAAAGCGATGTAGCGAATGTGCATATTGCGCCACACACGTTGAAAATTGCCGCTATTTTTACCATTCTAACTAGATTGAAAGAACCGAAAAAAGGGGATATTGATTTAGTAAAGAAAATGCGCTTATACGATGGTGAGAATGTGGAAGGCTTCGGTTCAGCTGACCTAAAAGAATTACAAAACGAATATGGCGATGAAGGAATGAGTGGTATTGATCCGCGTTATGTAATCAACCGGATATCCTCTACGATTATTCGCAAGGATGTAACAAGTATCAACGCACTTGATGTGCTTTTATCTATAAAAGAAGGATTGGATCAGCATTCTTCTATTACGAATGAATTAAAAGAAAAATACTTAAATTGCATTTCCTTAGCGCGTAAAGAATACGATGAAATTGCCAAAAAAGAAGTACAAAAGGCATTTGTTTATTCTTATGAAGAGTCTGCTAAAACGTTAATGGATAATTATTTAGACAATGTAGAAGCGTACTGCAATAAAAACAAGCTGCGTGATCCATTAACTGGTGATGCGATTAATCCAGATGAAAAACTAATGCGTTCTATTGAAGAACAAATTGGTATTTCAGAAAATGCGAAGAAGTCATTCCGTGAAGAAATTTTAATTCGTATTTCTGCATATGCAAGAAAAGGAAAACGATTTGATTATAACTCTCACGATCGCTTACGTGAAGCAATCCAGAAGAAGTTATTTGCAGATTTAAAAGATGTTGTTAAAATCACTACTTCAACGAAAACTCCAGATGAGCAGCAATTGAAGAAAGTCAATGAGGTGGTTGCACGTTTAATTGATGAACATGGCTATAATTCCACATCTGCCAACGAGTTATTACGTTATGTAGGCAGCTTATTGAATCGTTAAATAAATTGGTCAAAGGGAGGAACAGGCTAAATGGCGTCTGTTCCTCTTTTGCCTAATAGGAAAGTTTGGGGAGAATAATGTGCCATGAAATAGGAACACATGAAACGACGCTATTTCTAAAAAAAGTAAAATTATCGAAATTATTAGTAAATTATTTCGTCCATCTGCATATGATAGAGTAACCACTTTATTAAGATATAGTGATACCCAAATTAGTGTATGCGAAAATCACTTGATTCGTGCAAAAAAAGTATAAAAAATTTTTAGGAGGGGTAAGATGACGGAAAAACCAAATAAACATCAGTTTGTAATATCCCAAGAAAATTGGTCCCTCCATCGCAAAGGCCATGATGATCAGCAACGTCATCAGGAAAAAGTGCAGGAGGCCATTAAAAATAACCTACCTGATTTAATTACAGAAGAAAACATCGTCATGTCAAATGGTAGAGAAGTTGTGAAAATTCCGATTCGTTCGTTGGACGAATACAAAATTCGATATAATTATGACAAAAACAAACATGTAGGGCAAGGAAATGGAGATAGTCAGGTTGGCGATGTGGTCGCACGCGATGGATCTGGAAATCAAAAGGGCCCAGGAAAAGGGCAAGGAGCAGGAGATCAGGCAGGAGAAGATTACTTTGAGGCAGAAGTATCTTTAATGGAATTAGAGGAAGCCTTATTCAAGCAATTAGAATTGCCGAATTTAAAA
This sequence comes from Niallia sp. Marseille-Q9988, assembly GCF_976954375.1. Lineage (NCBI taxonomy): Bacteria > Bacillati > Bacillota > Bacilli > Caryophanales > Bacillaceae > Niallia > Niallia sp. Marseille-Q9988. The sequence continues at coordinate 467,422 of NZ_CDRJSZ010000003.1, forward strand.
CGAAAAGAGCAAGATCAAATTGTCGTGGAGAATATTGAATTTAATGATATTAGAAAAGTAGGATTAATGGGTAATATTGATAAGAAAAAAACAATGATATCTGCATTTAAGCGTAACGCGATGTCTGGAGCACCAGCCTTTCACCCCATTTATCCAGAGGATTTAAAATTTAAAACCTGGAATGATGTGCAAAAGCCAGAATCAAAGGCAGTCGTTCTTGCGATGATGGATACAAGCGGTTCGATGGGCTTATGGGAAAAGTATATGGCTAGAAGCTTTTTCTTCTGGATGACAAGATTTCTTCGTACCAAATATGAAACAGTAGAAATTGAATTCATTGCCCATCATACAGAAGCAAAAGTCGTTTCGGAAGAGGATTTCTTTTCAAAAGGAGAAAGTGGAGGCACCATTTGTTCCTCTGTATATAGAAAGGCATTAGAGTTGATTGATGATAAATACGATCCAGGTCGATTCAATATTTATCCATTTCATTTCTCAGATGGAGACAATTTAACGTCAGATAATGCTAGATGTGTAAAATTAGTAGAAGAGCTGATGGAAGTTTCCAATATGTTTGGATATGGGGAAGTCAATCAATACAACCGGCACAGTACGCTTATGTCCGCTTACAAAAACATTCAAGATGAAAAGTTCCGTTACTACTTATTAAGACAAAAAGCAGATGTATTTAATGCGATGACAAGTTTCTTCCGAAAAGAGGAAGAAGGACAGATGTATGCATAAAGAAAATGTAGCACAACTCATTATATGGGTTGTGTTTTTTGTGGGAAGGGACAAGTAGTATTCTCTGTCCCTGTTAAATAAGGGTAAATAAACAAAATCTAAATTTACCACCTTTTAAAACTTAGTGTGCCATATTCTTATGTAACTAATACAGATAATCAATAGCAAGGAATAAACTGCTTAAGGAAGCACATATTAATGCAGAGGCGGTTATTTAATGGAGAAAAATAAAATGGAGAAGCGATTTTTAAAGGGATTATTAATCCTAAATTTACTGATCCTGCTGCCAATTTTATATAGAAAACCCCCTATTAGGGATTGGATTATTGTTTTTGTGTATAATGGTATTACAAATGGGATAGTTGATATGATCTTAACATCTCATAAAGTAATTAGATATCCAGTTCGTTTTCTGCCCAAGAAATTTAGAATACATATATTATTTGACTTCTTAATTTATCCTACATTTACCGTTTTCTACAACCAATTAACGAAGAGAGATAAACCTTTTGCTGTTTTCTATAAATTGATTTTATTTACCATTCCCTTTTATTTTATTGAATTATGGGCTGAAAGAAAAACAAAGCTAATTGAATGGAAAAAAGGGTGGAGATGGTACTATAGCTTTTTAAGTATTATCCTGAAATCTTTATTAACTAGATTAGTTATAGAGACTCTAAGGAAACTGAATTTTTTAACTAAATAATTCAGTTTCCTTCTTAATATGTTTATGAACCTAATCACAGGGGGAAAATGGTGATGTATATTCATTCTTTCTGCCCTAATTTAAAAGAATACATAGTTATTTCCTTTTTTTTATTGTAAAATAGCGAAGTAGAATAGTGTAACACAGATTGTTTCATTCATAAATAGTAAATACTTATTGACGTGAATAGGATAGAATGTTGATCCAAGAAAGGAAAGCAAATGACGAAAATCGTAAATATCATTCTTTTACTTAATGTTATCGGAATAGTTCTATATGCAGCTGGAATCCTTAATACGGATATTTTCAGGGTGGAGTTTTTATCCTCTGGTGTTATTATGCTTCTTTTTGGTCTAAGAGATGTTGTTGTTAGAGGTGCGAAAAGAAAAAGACGATAGTGGATATGTAACTCTTCTTAAAAACGGTAGAAAGGGGAGCGAAAGATGAAGCCTATTTATCGATGGATCTATATATTTTTAGGGACACTCTTTTTAGTTTTAGGGATTATTGGCGTGTTTTTACCTTTGTTGCCAACTACCCCTTTTTTATTATTAACCTCCTTTTTTTACACAAGAGGTTCTGAGCGTATCAATAAATGGTTTCGTTCGACAACTTTCTATCATGAGTATGTCAAAGGATTTCGCAAAGGAGAGTTAACGAAAAAGCAAAAGATAAAAATCATCATTACTTGTTATATTTGCTTAGCCATTAGTGCTGTCCTTGTTGATCATCCATTTACTAGGATTATCTTGGGATGTATTGCGGTTGCCCAAGCAATATCGATGTTTATTATAAAGACAAAAAGAGAGAATCCAGAAATCACCATAAAAAAATAAGCATAACCCAGTGGATAGACCTTTTTGGTAGATCCTTTTTTTATCTTTTTAAAATGTGCTTTTTAGTAGTAAAAAAATGATTAGAGAGGAGGTGGTCTAATGCCAAATATATGGGATCCAGAATATACGATAACAAGGGAACTAGCTTCTCATTTAATTGAGACTCAGTTTTCAATTAGTGTTCATTCTATTATAGAAATAGGAGAGGGATTTGATAATACTATATTTCTCGTCAATAATCGTTATACGTTTCGATTTCCAAGAAGAGAAATTGCGGTTAAGCTATTACGAAGCGAATGGGCATTGTTACGAATAATTGCTGGTAAACTACCACTTCCAATTCCAAAGCCGATTTATTTAGGTACAGAAACTCAGGATTTTTCACTAGTTTTCATAGGGTATGAGCATTTACCAGGAAATACTCCACAAGATGTAACGAATGAAGAAAGAATGCAAATGGTAAAACCATTAGCACTTTTCTTAAATAAATTACATTCTTTTTCAACAGAGCAATTCAAGAATGTCCCATATGATGAGTTCGATCGACTTCATATCGATAAAAGAAAATCCCACTTAATCGATTCAATGAAGAAGTTGCTGATACATGAAAATATACCTTTATTCCAATTAGCTGAGGACTATGCAAAAAATATAACACATATAGCCGTTCCGACTGTTCATGTCCTTACACACGGTGATCTGCATATTCGTAATATGCTTGTTAATGAAGATAAAGAACTTGTGGGAATTATTGATTGGGGAGATACACATATTGGTCATCCTGCTGTTGATCTATCGATTGCTTACAGTCTGTTTCCTATTGAAGGTAGAAAGCAATTTTTCTCTATTTATGGGGAAGTTGATGAGGATATGTTAAAACTCGCTCAATTTAAAGCAATATTTACGATAATTTCCTTGCTTGCTTACAGTATAGACAAGAAGGATAAGAGTCTTTATCAAGAAGGGAAAATCAGTTTAGCTCTGGCTTTGTCATGAGAATGAATCGTTATGGATTTATTGGATGAAAACATGAGTAGCTGAATATAAAATAACCGGACGGTCCATAATTGTTTACGCCCGGTTATTATTATTAATTACTTAAATCCCAGCACTGGATGGGGAATATATGGCTCTTCTAAGTTAGCAATCTCTTCTTGTGTCAATTCTAATGAAAGAGCAGCAACTGCATCTTCAAGATGGTGGAGCTTAGTTGCGCCAATAATAGGTGCAGTAACAGTCTCCTTTTGTAATACCCAAGCTAGTGCAACTTGCGCGCGAGGTACGCCGCGTTTTTCTGCTATTGCTTTTACTCGTTCTACTACTTGACGGTCCGCTTCTTCAGTGTGGGAGTATAACGTTTTTCCGAATTCATCGGTTTCTTTACGAGTACTTGTTTCTTCCCAATCTCTAGTTAAACGGCCGCGTGCCATTGGACTCCAAGGAATGACCCCAATCCCTTCTTCTTTACAAAGGGGCAGCATTTCTCGTTCTTCCTCGCGATAGAGCAGGTTTAAATAATTTTGCATCGATACGAAACGAGTCCATCCATTCTTTTCCGCTATATGATTTGCTTTTAAAAATTGCCATGCATACATAGAGGAAGCACCAATATAGCGGGCCTTCCCAGCTTTGACTACATCATGCAATGCTTCCATTGTTTCTTCAATTGGAGTTTCATAATCCCATCTATGTATTTGATAGAGATCGACATAATCGGTACCAAGCCTTTTTAAACTATTGTCGATCTCACTCATAATTGCTTTTCGGGAAAGGCCAGCACCATTAGCGCCTTGACGCATTCTGCCATGTACCTTTGTAGCAAGAACGACATCATCACGATTCGTAAAATCACGCAATGCACGTCCAACAATTTCTTCACTTGACCCATCAGAGTAGACGTTTGCAGTATCAAAAAAATTAATGCCAAGCTCCAATGCTTTTTTGATAAATGGACGACTTTCGTTTTCTGTTAATGTCCAAGCATGACCACCACGATTGGGTTCTCCATAACTCATACAACCAAGACAAAGACGGGAGACTTCTAAACCAGTAGAACCTAATTTAATATAATCCATTTACTACTCCTCCTTTTGGTTTTATTATAAAGAGTGGTTATTAATTAAGCGAGGGATATGGATTCTGTCTGTTAAGATTTACCTAATTGGAAGAGCAAATATTATTGTTCATTTTTGGAAAAGTAAATATTTGGTAATATTAAGTAGAGTGAAAAGTGATTAGATAATATGAAAAACATTTGTTTTACCAAATTTAAACTTATCATGTGGTTTAATAATGAATAGTATTATTGAATAGAAGGTTAAGGATGTGAATGAATGATAGAGTTTTTTGCTATTTTTGGATTTTATTTATTACCAGTTTATTGCATTATTTTCTGTTTAAATCTTGTTTCACTACTAAAGAAAATACAGGAGGAAGATAATATAACCAAAAATACAATATGGTTTACCGCTTCTTTTGTATTCATCATAATGACCATTGCCTCACTGATTGCACTTTAATAAAATTATTGGATGGAAACAATGGTGGAAAAAATCAATACTACTGATAAGGCTTTCAGTCGTTTGTTTAAAGAGAAAGTCATCTGAGGAGAGCTGGGGTTCGATTTAAGAGCTAACGCTTATTTTACTAGTTCTTTGCTTGGGTAGCTTTAAAGGTAGTTTAGTAGAAAATTAGCAGAAAAAAAGAGTTGAAATATTTGACAAAAAAATCAATTTGTGCTATAATTCACAATAATAAATATTGCTGATATAATAAGATTCTCCTGGCCAGGGGAATCTTTTTTTTATTGGAGTGGTAACAATGAAGAATGATGAATTCAGTTTAACTTCTTTAGTTTCTGCATTTAGTCGAGCATATCATGTGAAAGAGGATAATCCGATTATATTCCATGATTATATAGCACAAGATTTCTTATCATCAGCAGAATATCAATCCATTTCAGAAAATATGTCCAACGGCATTCCTTATTTTAGTGCAGAAATGGCTGAAAAATTAAAAGGGAATCATGAAGCAATATTAAAGTGGGTAACACAAATTCAACTAGCACCAACACCACTTGCGAGAGCTGCATACGCAGAAAATGTTGTATTGAACGAATGCCAACTTGGGGTTGAGCAATACGTCATTCTGGGTGCAGGTTTAGATACTTTTGCTTGGCGTTACGATTCATTACCAAATGTTACTGTATATGAAATTGACCACCAATCAACTCAAAATTTTAAAAAAGAGCGCTTAGATCAAGCAGGCTATGAAATACCTTCCCGTTTAAAATTTGTAGCGATGGACTTCACGAAGGAGCTTTCGTTAGAAAAACTAGTCGCTGCAGGATTTGACTTTTCTAAGAAAACAGTTTTTAGTTTGCTTGGGGTGTCTTACTATTTAACAAAAGAGATGCTTCAGGAATTGATGCATGCCTTCTTTAAAGACCTTCCAAGAGGGAGCTCTATTATTTTTGATTTTGCCGATAAAAGTTTATTTACGGAACCTGGCATTTTCAATCGTGTACAAAATATGGTGCAGATGGCTCGAGCTGCTGGAGAACCAATGAAATTTGCATCCTCCCTTTCAGAATTAGAAAAATTACTTGCTAATGAACAATTATTAATTTATGAGCATTTATCACCACAAGATATTCAAAATCAGTATTTTTCTAATCGAAATGATAATCTACAAGCATTCGAAACCGTTCACTATGTACATGCAGTGAAGAATTAATATTATTCCTAATTGTTCCAATCCTTACCTGTTAAGATTTATTAAATACAGGTAAGGATTTTTGCATCTAGAGAAATAAATTACTTTATAAAGTTTTCTGAAATTATTAATCTTTTTAATTGAGAATAATTATCATTTGTTGTATAGTAGATAATACAATACTAATAATGGAGCAAGGAGAATATATAATGCAAATATACTGGACGAAAATAAATAAGATTATTGAGGAAACACCTGAGGTAAAAACTTACTTGCTCGACTGTCCAAAAGACTTTACATGGGAGGAAGGGTCCTATACTCATTTTGCACTAAAAGGTTTTAATGCCGGAGACAAACCAAACCGCAGCCTTGTTCGCCATATGTCAATCTCTTCTTTACCGGATGAAGATGCAATTGGTATTACAACGCGTATTAAAGAGCAGTGCTCTGAGTTCAAATCGATTTTAAGAAATCTTGAAGTTGGCAATGAAGTGGCAATATTTAAAACGCAATCAAATATACCGCTTAAAAGAGAAAGCAAAAATGTCTACTTGTTATCATCAGGTGTAGGTCTGGCTACTTTCAGATCACTTGTACTTGAATATCTCAAGCGTGCTGACAACATCAATCAAATTCATTCCTTGAACATCGATTCATCAAAAGCTTTCTTATTCACTGATATTTTTAAATCTGCACCTGAAAAGAACTTCAGCGCTCAGTTCGTCGATAATCGTAAGGACTATTATGAAGAAGTGAAAAATCTTGCTGCAGACAAGGATGGACACTTCTATATTGTTGGAAGTGATGACTTCATTGTACAGAATATTGAAGTACTACGTGAGCAGGGAATAACGCCTGAACAGATTATGCTTGATAAGCGTGAAAATGAACTGTCTAAGTTTTTAATCAATTAAATTTAGAGTTCGCTATCTTTACCATTATTTAAGATTGCGAAAAACATGAACGAAAAAGAGGCTGGGATATCAGCATTTCAACTGAAATAAACATGAACTATTATGCGATTAATTTACAAAAATATTCGTGTTTTTTAGAAAAAGGTTTGAAAACGAAGTGAAATGGAGCGGACGCCTCTCCAAACCAACTTATTATTTGCTTTCAAATAAATAAAACCTCATTTAATCTGGGGAACTAGACTTTTTCAGTGGCCTAAACGTAGTGACGAGGGAGGCTCAGCTTCCTCCCCGGCGCATCGTGCGTCTGTAGCGCAATGAAACGACTTAGTTCCCAGTCCTATTCTATTTAAACCATCCTTTTTCCTTAAATCTGGTGATGGCTTCTATTCGGTTTTTTACTTCAAGTTTGTCTAATATCATACTGATATAGTTTCGCACGGTTCCTGTTTTAATAGATAGTTCTTGAGCGATTTCTTTTGTATTTTTGCCATTCGCAACTAGCATAAGAACCTCTTTTTCCCGTTCGGTAAGGGGATTTTCTTCTTTGTAAACATCATCGACTAATTCTGGAGCGTAAATTCTTCTTCCCTCCATCACACTGCGGATGCTATTTGCTAAATCGTCGCTTGGACTGTCCTTGAGCAAATAAGCTGATACACCAGCTTTTAATGCACGCTGAAAATAACCAGTTCTAGCAAAGGTAGTTAATATAATGACTTTGCATGGGTGGCTCATAAGTTCTTCAGCTGCTTCTAATCCAGTTTTAGCAGGCATCTCTATATCCATTATACAAATATCAGGATTTTTTTCTTTGACTAGCTGAATGGCTTCTTCCCCATTGTTTGCTTTGCCAACAACCGTGATATCCTCTTCTAAATCAAGCAATGATCCCAGTGCACCTAAAAGAAGGCGTTGATCTTCGGCAATAACAATCCGGATCATAATAACTCCTCCCTTTCTATTATTTTTCCATCCCGCGGAACGGCTATTGTTACTATCGTTCCCGCTTTCGAGGTAATCTCTATCGTACCGTTGATAAAATCCAATCTTTCTCTCATGCCTGCTAGTCCGTTACCATTGTGAGCATCTTCTTCCTTAAAAGGAGTGGTTCCATTATCCTTGATTTCCATAATTGTTTCTTTATTATTTTGGTGGATGCTTATAGAGCAAGCTGTTGCATGGCTATGTCGAACAACATTTGTAACAGCTTCTTTTAAGCACATGCTTATAATATTTTCGGCAATGGATGATATTCTTAGATTGGAAGCTATATCGCAAGTCAGGTTAATTTCAGCTGCTTCTACTATTTTTTTTACAAGAAGGAGCTCGTCTTTTAATTTTATGCCACGCATTTCAGAGACCATTTTTCGGACTTCGTTTAGCGCTGATCTTGAAGTATGCTGAATATCTTTCAGTTCTAAGCGAGCTTGTTCCGGATCCTTATACACTAGTTTTCTGGCTAAATCACTTTTTAAACCGATCAGGGAAAGCTTTTGGCCAAGTGTATCATGAAGATCTCTGGCAATTCGCTGTCTTTCCTCCAGTTTAACTAAATGAGAAATACGCTTATTCGCATCTTCCAATTGTTCCTGCAGCTGATCTTTCTCTTTACGGTTCTGAATATTCAAGGGCAATAAAATTACGCCAAACCAGATAATCAGCACAAAGGGAAGCTGTTTTATCAGCAAAGGATCACCTAGTATAATTTTGAAGTAAATGGCAAATGTAGTAACTGCCAAGTGGATAAAGTAAAGGATGAAAAAGGGAATCCGTTTTTTTATATTGCCAATAAAATAGGAAAGAAAAAAGGAAAAATATACATAGCTGTATGTATAAATGGCAAAGGTGGATATCCCAATTAATAAGGAAGGCCATAAATAGATTGTCCAGCCTTTTGAAAGATAAGCGATTCTATAAAAAAGAAAAAATAAGATGGTCAGGATGATGCCAGAAATCACATCAACTGCTGAAGAAGCATGGAATATAAAGTAAAATGGCAAAATGGTAAGCAATGTCCAAATATAAGGAGATATGCCGGTGCTTTTTTTTAACACTTCTAATCTTTTTATCATCAGATTCTGACCTCGTTTTATTAACTGTTATTTATCCATTTTAACATAAACAAAGCAGCAATTAATGGTATTAATCCCTTCTAATTGCTGCTCAGATAGTTCATAAAGCAAACGAAATATTTCTGTTTTATTCTTCAGACCCGACTGATGAACTTTCTTTTAGGGCATTTCAGATCTTGCAGATATGGAAAGGGGTTTCTTCTGCTTTTTCCATTCATAAAAGCTGATAAACTTTTTGTCTTTTTCGTCCCACAGACGGAATTTTAAAGAGCGAAGACTGCTTGCTAGTGTTATGGTTGGAACATTCTGTAGAGGCTCTGTCTGTTTATGGACCTGTTCTAAGTTGTAATTAGGAACTCTTGGACTTAAATGATGCACATGGTGGTAGCCAATATTGCCAGTCAGCCATTGCATCCATTTTGGAAGATGGTAGAAAGAGCTTCCTTCTACGGCTGCCTTTACATAGTCCCAATTTTTATCTTCCTCAAAGTAAGTGTCTTCAAAAGTATGCTGCACATAAAACAGCCAAACTCCAACTGAACCGGATATTAGAAAGATTGGTAGCTGTACAAGCAAGAAAGAAGACCAGCCAAGCGTACTTCCAAGAAGCACAGCTAACAACACAATCGAAATATTCGTTATATACGTATTTAGTCTTTCCTTCGTTCTAGCCCCTTTACGGTTGAATCGATTTGCTAAAAGAAATTCATAAATAGGTCCTAATATAAACATAATGAACGGATTGCGGTACAAGCGATATTTGATTTTTAGCAACAAAGAGGCATTTTCATACTCTTCTATTGTCATCATCCATAAATCGCCGACTCCTCGTTTATCCAGGTTACTGCTTGTTGCATGATGAATAGAGTGGCTATGCTGCCATTTACTATAAGGGAATAATGTTAAGATTCCCGTAATAGTCCCTAAAATCTTATTTGCTTTACGGTTCTTAAAGAAAGAAAAGTGACAGCAATCATGAAAAATAATAAAAATCCTAACTAAAAATCCTGCTGCTGCTATCGCGATTACAAAGGTTAAAATATAAGAAATACTTAAGCTTTTGTATGCTGCAAACCATAGTATGACAAAGGGCAGAATAGTATTTACGAGCTGCCAGACACTTATCTTTACAGTGGATTTCTCAAAAGGTGCAACAGCAGTTCTCAATTGTTTTAAATTTTTTATATTCATTTTTAACTTCCCTTCTCTTAATGGATATCTATAGTATAAATATAAGCCAAACATATTGGCAGACATACATGTCATGTTCACTATATGACATTTGTCATATAGTTTTTTTCGCTGAAAAGGTTCTGTTAATAAAGGAAAAACATACTAAATATTTTCTTAGGTGAATAATTTTAATGAAATAATGGTTGCAAATATTTCCATTCTATAATAGAATGTTAAAAAATTGATTATTAGAAGCTTTGATAAGGACATGGGCTACTATTTCGGTTTCCAGAGAGGGAAGAATTGCTGAAAACTTCCTAACGCAGAATAAGTAACTTACCACCTTTGAGCAGCATTGGGGAACCTATTAGTATCCAATGCCGTAGATGCAAGCGTTATTGCTCCAAGCCATGAGAAAACCTTTATATGTTTTTTTTATGGGAAATTGGGTGGAACCACGGGTAAATGCACTCGTCCCTTCTTTCGGGATGAGTGCGTTTTTTGTTTTCAATTTTATAATAAAGCAATGAAAAGGACATGAATTATTTTTACTGTTATCAGAGAGGGAAGAACAGGTGAGAGCTTCCTAGCAAAGGGAAATAATTTACCACCTTTGAGCTATATTGGTGAACTAGAAGTAGTCAATATCGTTTATGCAACGTTACTGCACCAAGCCATAAGAAAACCACTGTGTTTTTTCATGGGAATTTGGGTGGAACCACGGGTAAAGACACTCGTCCCTTTCTTTAGGGATGAGTGTTTTTTTTATACCCAAAAACAAAAAGAGGAGTGAACAAAATGATTAAGGTAGTATTAGCAGATGGAAATAGCAAGGATTTTCCGAAGGGGAGTACGGTCGCTGAAATTGCTGAGTCTATAAGTGTAAGTTTGAAGAAGAAAGCAGTTGGTGCAAAGATAAATGACGAATGGATTGTAGATAGAAGTCATCGCATAGAGGAAGATGTACATTTGTCTATTATAACAATAGATTCCCGAGAGGGTGTTTCTATTATGCGCCATTCCAGCGCCCATGTAATGGCACAAGCGGTGAAAAGATTGTATCCGAATGTTCAGCTTGCAATCGGACCAGTTGTAGAGGACGGCTTTTATTATGATATGAAGCTTGACCATCGTTTAACGGTCAATGATTTAGAAGCTATTGAAACAGAGATGAAAAAAATTATCAAGGAAAATCTTCCCTTTATTCGAAAAGAGGTATCATATGAGAAAGCAAACGAGCTTTTTCAAGAAAAGGAGGAGAAGTTTAAACTGGAGCTTTTAGAGGCAATACCAAAAAATGAACCGATTTCCCTCTATCAACAAGGAGAGTTTATTGATTTATGCCGTGGCACTCATCTTCCCTCTACAGGTTTTATTAAAGCATTTAAATTAATGCGTGTATCTGGTGCTTACTGGAGAGGGGATAGTGAGAACGAAGTATTGCAGCGAGTATATGGAGTTGCATTTTCGAGTCGGCAGGAATTAGCGGAATACCTAGAGATGATAGAAGAAGCTGCTAAAAGGGATCATCGCAAGCTAGGAAAACAATTGGAGCTGTTTATGTTTTCAGAAGAGTCACCTGGCATGCCGTTTTACTTACCGAAAGGACAAATTATTCGCAATGAATTAGAGCAATTTTCAAGAGATCTTCAAGGAGAGGCTAGTTATGAAGAAGTGAGGACTCCGTTGATGATGAATGAGCGAATGTGGAAGCAATCAGGTCATTGGGATCATTACCATGAAAATATGTATTTTTCCGAAGTAGATGAACAAAAATTTGCATTAAAGCCGATGAATTGTCCGGGGCATATGCTTATATTCAAAAATAGTCTCTATTCTTATCGTGATTTGCCCATTCGATTAGCTGAATTTGGTCAGGTACACCGTCATGAATACAGTGGTGCACTAAACGGGATGCTTCGTGTTCGTACATTTTGCCAAGACGATGCCCATCTGTTTGTAAGAGAAGATCAAATCGAAGAGGAGATAAAAAACATCTTTCAATTAATTGATAAAGTCTATCGTACTTTTGGATTTGCCTATACTGTGGAACTCTCTACTAGACCAGAAGATTCGTTGGAAGGGGATGACATCTGGGAATTGGCAGAAGGTGCATTAAAAAATGTTTTAGAACATCTTGAAATAGAATATATTCTTAATGAAGGAGATGGAGCATTCTACGGTCCGAAAATTGATTTTCATATAAAGGATGCTTTAAAAAGAAGTCATCAATGTGCAACAATTCAGCTTGATTTTCAAATGCCAAAGCTTTTTAACCTAGCTTATATTAATGAGAACAATGAAAAAGTCTGTCCCGTTGTTATTCACCGTGCTATATATGGGTCAATTGATCGATTCTTTGGAATACTCATTGAACATTTTGCAGGTGCCTTTCCTGTTTGGCTTGCCCCCACACAGGTTGAAATTATTCCAGTCTCAACTGTTCACTTAGATTATTGCCTAGAAGTTCAATCTGCTTTAAAGGAAGCGGGGATAAGAGTGAAGATTGAGGACAGCAACGAAAAATTAGGGTATAAAATCAGAGCAGCACAAATGCAAAAGATACCATATATATTAGTACTCGGGGATAAAGAAAAAGAACAAAATAAAGTAAATGTAAGAAAGTATGGAGAAGCGGATTCTGAAGGACTATCTATAGAAACATTCAAACATATGATAGAAAAGCAAATAAAAGAAAGAAGTCTGTAAAATAGGAAGGGATTCTATATAAGTTATATGGAATCCCTATGCATTTTCTATTTACAGGCTACGGTTATATTGATATCTTTTCCATTGAAATCGGATAAAACAACCGATGCAAAATCCGAGGATGGCAACGATAGAAGCGACCCCAACCATAATCGTAAAGATGTAGCCGGCAATATTCCAGTTAAGGAAAAAGGAAATAGAGCCAGCAGCCAAACAAACTACAGCAATAATTTGGTTAAACTGTTGTTGATCCCAGTCTTCCTGACGGTATTCCTTCCTTGGTTTTTGGAGAAACAAGCTGGCTAATTTCATAATGGGATTCCAGTGAAACAATAAACCGCCTAATCCTGCTAAAAGAGGAATAAGCAAAATCCAGTATTGCTGCGTAAATAAACTAAGTAAAACAGAAAGAAAAATAATCCATTGGTTAGTACGAACTAATGGCTGTGGAATTGTTTTCGCTAGAGTAGTCACAAAAAACCAACCTTTCTTATAAGAATTATGTATATTATACGCTCTTATAAGAAATTTGTTAAGAATTAAATAAAAACTTGTAAGGTCAATATTCTTACAAGTTTTTATTCTGCTTCTCTTCTTCTAAAAAACTCCATAGTCTATACAGCTGAAGAACCGTTTTTTCTGGGTCGGTTATTAAATGATTATACATAGATGGATATTTCTGTAATTGAGAAAGGAGTAAAGCTTCTTCTATCGTAATTTCCTTTTCTGCCGTTTGATAGGATGCTCTTGCTTCCTTTGTCTCTGAGCGGCCAAGGAGATAATCAATGCTTACATCAAAATAATCAGCAAGTTTTTGTAATGTGTCTGTATCAGGTTTTCGATTACCTGTTTCATACCCTGAGATAGATACCTTTGTCACATTCATTGCATCCCCAAGCGTTTGTTGAGAAATGTTTGCTGACTTACGTAAATACCTCAATCTTTCTGGAAAATTCATCTGAATCAGCTCCTCATTTCGATACTTCTATTATATGTTAACAAATAGCTAACAGTAAATGATGAATATTTGTTAACAAATACGGAATTTTATATTGAAGTAAACTACTGGTTTACGTATAATTTTAATAAAAGGAAAAAAGATGATTGGTAGATGGGGTGTAAAAAATGCATTGGAATACACTGCGTATCATAAGAAAGCAATACGGCTATACCTATCAAATGATGGCTGATAAGCTAGGCATTACAAAGTCATATTATTGGCAAATTGAGAATGGCAAACGAGGATTATCTTATGAACAAGCAGTACAGATATCTAGTATTTTTTCCAAAACACCAGACGAAGTTTTTCTTCCAGATTATATAGTTAAATGATTTTCGCAATAAGAATAGAATTTAATAGGTATGAAGGAGGTTTATAGTGAAGGAGCAAATATACGTAACCGAGGAAAATCTTTTATTAATAAAAGAGGCGTTGGATTTTAGTATAAGAAATGCATCCAAAGGAATTCTATTCATTTTAGAAATGGTAAGCGAGAAAGTAACAACAAGCAACGATTGTACATTAAAGCTAGATGGAATGGAAATGGAAATTATTCTTGTATCATTGATTGAATTTGGGATTAGTTTACTATCATTTCATTCAGAGAAGGGAAATTTATGTATGAAAGAAGCAATTAGAATGGAACAGATCAAGCCGGGGTATCAAAGGAAAAATGGTCCAAAAATTATGTGTTAATTATTCTATTTACTCAATCGATTAGAAGGATTGGTTGATTTTCTTCTCGTACTATGTAAAAGTAAAGAGACTAACGAGAGAGGAAGATCAGAGTGAAAAAAAGAAATGTTGGTTTTATTGGGTGTGGAAAAATGGCCCAGGCGATGGTAAATGGAATGCTTCAATCTTCTTTTGCGAAGAGAGAAGAAATTTTGGCAAGCACAAAGTCGGCAGAGAGCGCACAAAATGTTAAGGAAGCTTTTCAAATAGAAACTACCTTGGATAATAAACAAGTAGCAAGTTATGCGGATGTTCTAATTGTTGCGGTTAAACCACATTTATATGGAGAGGTGTTACAAGAAATCTCCTCTTATGTGAAGGAAGAAACAATCATTGTTACAGTTGCTGCTGGAATTGATATAGCATACATAGAATCTCAAATGTCCAAGCAAATAAAGGTTATTCGCTCTATGCCAAATACTCCTTCCCTTGTAGGAGAAGGGATGACTGTATTTTGTGCAAATGATCGGATGAACGAAAAGGACATTGCTTTTATAAAAGATATGTTTGCATCATTTGGAAAAGTAGAACTGGTAGAAGAAAGTTTAATGGATTCTATTCCAGCCATTAGCGGCTCTTCTCCAGCATATGTGTATATGTTTATTGAAGCATTGGCAGATGGCGGTGTCCGTAGTGGGATTCCAAGAGATAAAGCTTATAAATTGGCTGCCCAATCTGTTTTAGGTGCTGCGAAGATGGTTTTAGAAACAGGCAAGCATCCTGGGGTATTAAAAGATGAAGTATGCACACCTGGTGGAGCAACGATTGAAGCAATCACTACGTTAGAACAGCATCAATTTAGAGGGACAATTTTAGCGGCAATGGAAAGCTGTGACCTGAAAAATAAAAACATGCAAAAATAGCTATGGAATTTATCTGAAAAATTAGTAGGAATAGGGAACGGTGATTCTCCTACTAATTTTTTTTATATCCATTCAAAACTAGATGGAAATCTTCTTTTTTGACAATAATGTCGTAAAGATAGCGACACAGAAAATAGTCATAAAAGAGGCTATAAGTGTAGGAATACCGACAATTTTATAGCCACTTAATAAAACTATACCGTCTATTAAAAAGATGATGATTCCCACATGAATGGATAGGATATTTGCAAGCACTTGGGCAAGAAGGTCTGTTCCCCCGGTGCTTGTCTCAAATCGAAGCATAACCCCAATCCCAACTCCAATAATTACTCCACCGAGAATAGCACTTAATACAAGATTTAGCGAGAAGATTTCTCGTAAAAAAGAAAGTACGTCAATAGAAAAAGAAGAAGTAAGAAATCCGAAAATTCCATAAATGAAATAATCCTTATTATAAAACCAAACAAGTATATACAAGGGTAAACTTAAAATCATCATCGAAAGACCTGTTGGAATGTCATAGTGATAATGAAGGATAAGCCCAATTCCAATAATACCTCCATCTAGAAGATGATGAGGCACTAAAAACCCATTAACCCCAATGCCTATTAGTAAGCTCCCGACAAAAATGGCAGCGATTTTTTCCATCACTAAACATCATCCTAACTTTTCTTGTCCATTTTATTCATATCTATGTGAAAAAGAAGAAAAATAGAAGGGGGTATGTGGAAGGGAAAAATATTTTAATAAGAGAGTCTACTATTATATATAATAATTTGAATAGACAGAAAAATAGGTTGTCAGATAGATAGAATAGCAATAAACTTAAAACTAAAGAAAAACCAGGGGATGAAGGTATGTATAATCAATTGGCATCTTTAACATTAGCACAACAAGTAGAATTTTTGACAAAAAGACTTATTGAAATGGAAAGCTATAGTGGAACAGCAGGAGAATTAGACAAGGCTAACTATTTATATGAAATAATTGCCTCCTTTCCTTATTTTCAGGCATATCCAGATTATGTATGGAAGCAGGACATAGAAGGGGATGAACGGATAAATGTATGGGCTTTTTTACAAGGCAATTCAAATAAAAAAGAAACGGTGATTTACCATGCACATGTAGATACTGTAGGGATAGAAGATTATGGAAAGCTAAAGGACATTGCTCATGATCCGGATAAACTAGCAGCATTTTTTAAAAGCTATGATGGGGATGAAGAGGCTAGACACGATGCCCGAAGCGGAGATTGGATGTTTGGGAGAGGTTCTCTTGATATGCAAAGTGGAATAAGTATTCATCTAGCAAATATTCTCTATTACATGAATCATCGAGAAAAGCTTGATGGAAATATTCTAATCTTATTCAATGCCGATGAGGAGAATCAGCATGTTGGCATTAGAGGAGCTTTAGGTGAACTCGTTCGTCTTCAACAAGAAAGAGGATTATCCTATGTAGCTGCTATTAATAATGATTTCATTTCGCCTTTATACAATGGAGATCAAACAAAATATGTATATTGTGGGGGAGCAGGAAAGTTATTGCCCTGTTTTTCTATTTTAGGAAGAGAGGCACATGTTGGCGAAAGCTTGCTTGGGATTGACCCGACATTAATTGCTTCAGAGATTAATAGAAGCATTAATCAAAATTTTTCTCTAGCAGAAAAGCTGGATAATGAATTAGTCCTACCGCCTAGCTGTTTGTTTATGAAAGAGAGTAAGCAAAGCTATAATGTTCAAACACCTGTTAGTATCAGAATGTATTTTAATTATTTTATTTATAAAAAAACACCAAGTGATGTATTAGTCTCCTTAAAAAGGATCGCCCAAACTGCATGTGTAAAGATAGAGAACAAATTAGCGAATAACTACACTGCATTTTGTAAAGCGAATAATCTCCCAGAACGGTCGATTAACTGGAAAACAGATGTGATGACAATTCAAGAATATATAGAGTATTTAAAGGAGCATGGAGAAGAACCAGAAAAGCACTTGAATAGCTTACTAAAAAGCTTGCCGGAAGATTTAGATGATCGATTAAAAGCTTTTGAACTAGTAGAAGGCTTACAGCAATTAGATCCAGAAAAGAAGCCTCGGGTTATTCTGTTTTTTGCTACACCATTCTTACCATCTAATACGTTACAAATGGATGAACAGTCCGTTTATTTAAAAGAAGTATTGGAAGAAGTGTTACAAGAGGCGGAAGAGGAGTACAAGGAAGTATTTCCGTTAAGAGGGTATTTCCCTTATTTATGTGACGGTAGCTTCTTAGCATTTAATGGGAATCAAACAGAGATTGAAACAGTGGTCGCAAATTTTCCAGGAATGAATGAATTATTTCCATTAGATTTGGGAAAAATGCAGAGTCTAAATATTCCTGCTCTTAACATTGGTGTATATGGAAAAGGGGGACATAAATGGACGGAAAGAGTATATAAACCCTATACTTTTCAAACTTTGCCTTTACTTATTAGAAAGGTTACAGAGAGATTACTTACACTTTAAAATAAAAAAAGCATCTTTACGCGAAGGGTAAAGATGCTTTTTTGCTTTAGTTATAGTACTAAATTTTTTTATTAAAAAAAGAAATGAAGAATGTAGTAACAAATTGCAGCGATGCTTGCTGAAATTGGCAATGTAATTACCCATGTAATAATCATTCGTTGTGCTGTTCCCCATTTAACCCCTTTTAAGCGGTGTGCTGATCCAACACCAAGAATAGAAGAAGAAATAACATGGGTTGTACTAACTGGAAGATGAATTAAAGTTGATCCGAAAATAATCATTGCCCCTGATAAATCAGCTGCAACGCCATTTACTGGTCGGATTTTCATAATATTTCCACCAACTGTTTTAATAATTCTCCATCCACCGACAGAAGTTCCGAGTCCCATTGCAGTAGCACATGCTAATTGCACCCAAAATGGCACATCACCAGTTGAAACATAATTATTAGCTAATAATGCCATTGTGATAATTCCCATTGCTTTTTGAGCGTCATTAGTTCCATGTGTATAAGATTGCAATGCTGCTGTGAATATTTGAAAATAACGGAACCGTCTATTTGTTTTTGTTAAATTTAAATCCCTAAAGAAGAATTTAAAAATGGAGTATATGATAAATCCAACAACAAAGGCGATGATTGGTGAGAGAATCAATGCCTCAATAATTTTAATAAAACCAGTATAATTAAGCGATGAGAATCCAGATGAAGCAATAGCAGCTCCAGCGATTGACCCAATAATTGCATGGGATGAGCTACTTGGTATTCCGAAATACCATGTAACCAAATTCCATATAATTGCAGAAATCAATGCAGCAAGGATAACGAGTGAACCATTTGTTAAAGCAAATGGGTCTACAATCCCCTTTGTAATTGTTTTTGCAACGCCTGTAAATGTCATTGCACCAACAAAGTTCATACATGCTGCCATAATAATCGCATGCTTTGGTTTTAATGCTTTTGTTGACACTGCAGTCGCAATGGAGTTGGCTGTATCATGGAAGCCATTGATAAAGTCAAATGCTAATGCAAAGACAACGATTAATATAGTAAGTATTAATAATGTATTCATTGGAAAAAGACTCCTTACGCGTTCTTCATAATAATACTTTCAAGTGTGTTTGCGACACTTTGACAGTAGTCTGCAATATCCTCAAGATTTTCATAAACTTCTTTATATTGGATAATGCGAATTGGATCTTTTTCTACAGAGAACAGATTTTTAATAGATTGTCGTAAAATGCCATCACATTTTGATTCATGATCTTTAATTCTAATAGCATACTCTCTAATTTTAGGTAATTTCTTTGTTGTAAGTAGGTCTACTGCTTTGTCAATTTCAACTGCACAATTCTTTATTTCTTCCACAAAGCGAAGCATATATTCATCTGCACTAATAATATTGTACATTTCAAATAGTGCTGCAGTATGCTCTAAACCATCTAATACATCATCCATACTCATCGTAAGAGCTAGTATGTCTTCTCTTTCAATCGGTGTAATAAATGCTTTATTTAATTCAGTGATTACTTCATGAACATATGTATCACCTTTTGTTTCGATTTCTTTCATTGTTTCAGAAAAAGTTTTTAAATCGCTAACATTTGTCAATTTATAGTCAGCAAAAAAGTCTGCTCCTTCTTTTAAATTTGAAGCGATATTTTTTAACATAACAGCAAACTTATCTTGTTTTTTAAAAACCATTGCGGTTACCTCCATTAATATATAACAAATTATGACTAAGCCTTACATATTTTATAGGAAACTTGTCGAATAGCCTAGTGTTTTTTTAATAAATTTACAAAATCTTAATATTTGATTTACGAAATTTTAAGAAAATAGCCTTACATATTTACAAAGTTTGCACTAATTTAACATTTTTAGTGATATTCCCTTCGATTTCTCCTTTCCTAACAACCGTGTCCAATTTGTTATTCTAGAATATAGTAATAACATAATTCCTAGGGAGGAGGAGGTACCGTGTTAATCGATGACACGATTCTTATTCGAAAAACACAAGAGACAGAATTAACTTATGTGCGAAAAACAGAAAAAGATCCTACTAATAGTCCTTATATATTACAATGGTCCTTACAGGAACATAAAAGGGCGCTTACAGATAATCCTAATATATTACATTTACTTGTTATCGAAAGATTATCGAATAAACCAGTTGGCTATGTCCTAATAAATGGATTGGAAGATGAAAATGATAGCATGGAAATAAAAAGAATTGCTTTTTCGGAAAAAGGAAAAGGATATGGAAGAAAAATGTTGCACTTAATAAAACAATGGGCTTTTACTGACATGCATGCAAATCGATTATGGCTCGAGGTAGTAGATCACAACTTCCGTGCAAAATCTCTATATGAATCAGAGGGATTTAAGATAGAGGGATTACAACGAGAAGCAATAAAAATAAATAATAATTACCAATCAATTTATATGATGTCCATATTAAGGAAGGAATATCAAGAAAATAAATGATTATTAAGCGAATAATGGATGTAATATAAAGGAAGAAAAAGGTGAAAAAGTGGAGAAGCAAGTAGTCTTAATAACAGGAGCAAACAGTGGATTTGGTCAATTAATGGCACTAGAATTTGCAAAATCAGAATATATCGTTATAGCATCAATGAGAGATAGGAACAAAGGAAAACAATTAATCGATACGGCAACAAAATTAGGGGTAATATCCAATATTAAGATCACCTCTTTGGATATTACTTCTGCCCAATCGGTAGAGAACTTAACGTTAATGTTGCAGGATATTGGACAAGTCGATTTATTGATAAATAATGCTGGCTATGCTGGAGGTGGTTTTTCGGAGGAAATTCCGATTGATGAATATCAGCTTCAGATGGAAACAAATTTTTTGGGGGCAATTCGTGTAACGCAAAGTGTACTTCCTTTCATGAGAGAGAAAGGGAGTGGAATGATTATTAATATGAGTAGTATAAGTGGAAAAATTGGATTTCCGGGTTTATCACCATATGTCTCTTCTAAGTTTGCATTAGAAGGATGGAGTGAGAGCTTAAGATTAGAATTGGCTCCTTTTTCTATTCCGGTAATTCTTGTAGAACCTGGATCTTTTCAAACTAATATTTGGACTACAGGAAAGAAGGTAACCGTAAAATCCACCTTGTCTTCTTCTCCGTATTTTTCATACATGAAACAATTGGATACATATTTACAAAGAAATAGAATAAAGGATGGAGATCCAATGGAAGTAGCGAAAAAAGTAGTTGCGATCGCTCAAACAAAGCATCCAAGATTGCGCTATGTCATTGGGAAAGGAACGAGAAGTACAATCCTGTTAAAGAACATGCTTCCTTGGAAATGGTGGGAGAAAATCGTTCTATTTATCTTAAATTCAAAATATATTAAGAAGTAGTCTTTTTGTTGTTAGAAGCAAGAAGAGGTTATTGAACGAGTATTTATATGAAAAAGTTAAATCAAAATTATAGAGAAGTATTCAAATAAGTGTTATTATATGGATAATTCTGATTTTGGGGGTGTTTTGTTTGGTCAAAAGCATCGAACATAAAGTGAAACTACATAACGGAGTAGAGATACCTCAATTAGGTATCGGCGTCTTTAAAGTAGAAGAAGGAGAGACAGTAATCCAAACGGTAAAAGCAGCTTTGGAACTTGGCTATCGTTCTATCGATACTGCCGCCATTTATAAGAATGAAGAAGGGGTAGGTAAAGCGATAAAAGAAAGCGCTGTCTTGAGGAATTCTCTATTTATCACCACAAAAGTTTGGAATGAAGACCAAGGGTATGATTCTACACTACGTGCATTTGAAGCGAGTTTAAAGAAATTGGATTTGGACTATCTTGATCTATATTTAATTCATTGGCCAGGAAAAGATAAATACGTCGAAACATGGAAAGCACTTGAAAGACTGTATGACGAAGGAGTCGTTAAGGCAATTGGAGTAAGTAATTTTCAGGAACATCATTTAGAGCATTTGCTAGCAAATGCGAATGAGGTTCCAACCGTTAATCAGATTGAACTCCATCCAAGACTTTCGCAAGAGAAATTAAGGGAGTACTGTCAGCAAAAAGAGATAAAAATTGAAGCCTGGTCACCGATAGCTAAAGGTCGATTAGTAAATGAACCAACCCTTAACTATATTGCAAAAAAACATGGCAAGACACCAGTTCAAGTTATTTTACGTTGGCATCTCCAAAATGGAAACATCATTATTCCAAAATCGATTCATCCTGAAAGAATAAAAGAAAATGCGGAGATATTTGATTTTCAACTTAGCTTGGTAGAAATGGATCAAATAGATCGATTAAATATGAACGAACGACTTGGAAGTAATCCAGATGAAGTGATTTTTTAATTTCTTGCACTTTTATTTATTTTAATAGGAACAAAAGATCTATGCCAAATTATAAAATGGTGTAGATCTTTTTTTGAAACATATTATCAAAATCTTCCTAACAAAATGAATGTTTTTAGTAGGTTTAAAAGAATCAAAGGGTGGTAAATATAAGTACAAGCAGATAGTGAAAAAAACCGTACGGGTAAATAATAAGCTGCAGCATGATTCCTCACTATCTCATGTTAAAAAATTAAACACTATAATAAAAGGAGTGTTATATATGGGATTTCTATGGTCATTAATTATAGGTGGTATTATTGGATGGTTAGCGGGATTAATCGTTGGTAAAGATATTCCTGGTGGAGTAATTGGAAATATTATAGCTGGTTTTGTTGGTGCATGGTTAGGATCATTAATTCTTGGAGATTGGGGTCCATCAATTGCAGATTTTGCAATAATTCCAAGTATTATTGGTGCAGTTATTTTAGTCTTTATTTTAAGTCTAATTATGCGCGGCATGCGTAAAACAACATAAAAGGTATAAAAGGAAAGGAAATGAGCTTTTTTGGCCCATTTCCTTTTTACTTTGTTTCCTTTAATATTTCTTCCCAGTTTGCATTAGGAAAAATTGGCTGTTTGTCTAATGGAGGTGCAAAGACAGTTATTTCCTCCTTAGAGATAGGATGGATGAATTGTAGTTTTACCGCATGTAGAGCTTGTCGATTAAAAATCGGTTTTCCGCCATATAGTATATCGCCAGCAAGAGGATGATGAATGGAGCTTAAATGAACTCTTATCTGATGGGTTCTGCCTGTATCCAATGAACACGAGATAAGTGTCAGTCCTTCATTTGGCAATTGTTTTATTCGTTTAAAATGGGTGATTGCCGTTTGTCCTGTTTCTGATATTCTTCTTCGGCTTCCGTGGTGCCTATCCTTCCCTATTGGTTTATTAATCGTTCCTTTTTTTTGTGATAAGAATCCTTGAACAAGAGCGATATAGGTTCTTTTAATTTTTCGTTCCCGTAACATATAATCGAGCATGTTTGCGATTAAATCGTGTTTAGCAAACAAAACACAGCCAGTTGTATCTCGATCTAAGCGATGTATATGCTTTAACGGTCTTTCTTCCCCATTCATAAGTAAATGGTAGGCAACTCCATTCAATAATGAAGACGCATCTACTGAAGAATGTGGATGTGTATCAATAGAAGCTGGCTTATTAACAACGAGCAGAAAATCATCTTCATAAAGGATTGATAAATCCATATAGGTCGGAATGATATCATTTGGTTGTGGCTGAAATAGTTTTATTTTTAAAATATCTTCCTTCTTGAGCATCGTATTCCAAGGAACATTTTGGTTATTTAACTGGACCTTTTTCTCCATTTTAAACAGATGAATTTGTTTTTTTGATGCCAACAATACCTCTGAAAAGAATGCTTCAATTAATAATCCTTCCCATTGTAGAGGGATTTTGAGCAGAAGCCAATCTCCCTTTTTTTCAAATATCATATAAAATCTCCTTTACTTCTCTATAAGTATACATAAAAAAATAGGTTTAAATTTGACATAGTCATCATATCATGGTTTTAATTACCACAGAAATGGTTTTGTGGGATATGGTAGACTAGTGGTAATAATAGAAACAAAGAGGGTGTCTCATTTCATGAAAGTAGTTTTTGCATCAACACCAACACAAGAGGAAAGAATTGATGAACTGATTCAGACCTTTTACTCGAAGATATTTCCTTTCTATTTTTCAGATAAGGAAATAAATAAGTTTGAACGGTTAAAGGTGCTTACGATCACTCCCGACAAAGCACAGCAATTAAGTACATTAAAAACATCTTATCAAGTAATTGCAAGTCTTCAAACCCTTGTGAATATTTTAGAAGCTCCAGAAGATAAACATAAATATAAACATCTATTTGCTAAAAATGTTCGAATTTTAGAGGACTTGGATATCTTCTTCCCATTTGATTTAGACAATTTTAAACGCAATGAGGATGGAAGTTCCTTTAATCAATCAAATTTTAGTATGTATGCAGAGGCAACTAATCAGTATTTAGTATAAACCTTTTATTGCTTGCACTTATTATTCCTATCTGGAATTAAAATAAGCCGTCGCTTATACCGCGACGGCTTATTTTTAAAGAATTCTATTTCGAAACACTATATTCTTCTAGCCACTGTCTAAATACTTCAGGTTCTTTATAGCCGTTAATTCTACCTACTTCTTCTCCATTTTTGTACTGAACGATTGTTGGGGTTGAATCAATATTGTACTTATCCCATCCTTCTTCGAATTCCCATAGGTTATATTGATCAATCGATACATCTAATTCCTCTGCAAGTGGCATTAATTCTGGTGTCGTCTGTTTACAATACACACAATTTGAACTAAAGAAGTATACGGTAACATCTTCTTCTGTTTTTAATTTTTCCTCGAGTGCATCAGGAACAATAATATTTTGGTAATTTGGATCATCTAATATTTCCATTGTTTCAGGTTCCAAATCCTCTTTTTCATATAAATTTCCTTCTACTGCTTTTTCTTTTTGCATATTAGATAAAAAGGCTACTCCTGCAAATAATATAATAATAAAAACTAAGAAAAAAATTACCTTTTTCATTTATTCATCTCCT
Organism: Niallia sp. Marseille-Q9988; assembly: GCF_976954375.1. Taxonomy (NCBI): domain Bacteria; kingdom Bacillati; phylum Bacillota; class Bacilli; order Caryophanales; family Bacillaceae; genus Niallia; species Niallia sp. Marseille-Q9988. The sequence continues at coordinate 492,378 of NZ_CDRJSZ010000003.1, forward strand.
TTGTTTTTTTCCAAATGATGATGCTACAAGTAAAGATAATAATAAATCCAACAAGTGCCATGAAGGGGATTGTGATAAAGCCTAGCCAATTTATGTATTCGCCTGTGCAAGGGACTGGTCCACAAGCGGCAGAGCTTTCAAAGATGCTAGCTAATTTTTGTTTCGAGTAATGGTAAATGGAAATGCATGCACCGAAACCTGAAAGAAACATTGTGTAAAAAGTGATTTTATAATCTTTTCGGATTACAGCAATTCCTAAAATAATCACAAAGGGGTACATTAATATCCGTTGATACCAACATAATGTACAAGGCACGAACTCTCTAATTTCTGAAAAGTATAGGCTGCCGAACATACTGAGAACAGATGCAATCCAAGCTAAGTATAAAAGATGCTCTCGGGAATCATTCTTTGTTTTTTCTTCCATACGATTCTCCTTTATTGTCTTTATTCAACCACTTAAAAACATTTTCAATATAGAAAAAGTATAAAGCTATTTGGAAATGATGTAAACAAACTAGTTTTAATGAAAGACAGAGATTATATCTGAAAAAAATGGGGAAATGTAGAAATAGTAAATAGAAAGTAACATTATTTGAGAAAAAAAGAAACATACATAAGGGAGTCAAAGATTATGACGAAATTGGACTTGTCAAAATTTGAAAAGAAATTAATCATACGAAATACGGAATACCAGGATATTGATAAAATTATGAAGTTACAAGCTGAATGTTTTCCCGGTATGGATCCTTGGAAGAAAGATCAATTAAACAGTCATCTCGATATCTTTCCAGAAGGTCAATTTGTAGCGGAATACGATGGGGAAATCATTGGTTCTTGCTCGAGCTTGATTATTAACTTCGACGAATATGATGCAAGACATACTTGGGATGAAGTGACAGATGGTGGTTATATAACAAATCATAATCCAGATGGCTATAATCTGTATGGGATTGAGGTAATGGTCGACCCAGCTTTTCGGAGAATGAAAATTGGCCACCGTCTTTATGAAGCAAGAAAAGAGCTAGTTCGGCAATTAAATTTACAAAGCATTATTATTGGTGGCAGAATCCCGAATTATTATAAATATGAAGATCAAATGACAGCTAGAGAATATGTGCAGGAAGTGCTGCATCATAAAATATATGATCCTGTGTTGTCCTTTCAGCTCATTAATGGCTTTACGTTAATGCGCATCAATACAAACTATTTGCCAGATGATGCACAATCAAAGAGCTATGCGACGATAATGGAATGGAATAATGTAGAATATATGCCAAAATCAAAACGCTTTTTCACGAGCAGCTATCCGGTGCGAATTTGTGTTGTGCAATATATGATGAGACAAATATATAGCTTTGAGGATTTCGCCAATCAAGTAGAGTATTATACAGACGTCGCATCTAATGCTGAATCAGATTTTGTTGTATTTCCAGAGCTGCTTACCTCTCAATTAATGTCGTTTATGGATGAGCGTGTTCCAAGTACAGCCATTAGAAGAGTGACGGAGTATACAGAGCAGTATATTGAGCTTTTTACAAATTTGGCGATTCGATATAATATCAACATCATTGGCGGCTCTCATTTTGTGAAGGAAGATGATGATGAGATTTATAATATTGCTTATCTTTTTAGACGAGATGGGACCATCGAAAAACAATATAAACTACATATAACACCGAATGAGCGAAAATGGTGGGGAATAAGACGAGGAGATGCTATAAGGGTTTTTGATACAGATTGCGGGAAAATTGCCATTCAAATCTGTTATGATATCGAATTTCCAGAGCTTGCTCGAATTGCGACAGATATGGGAGCAAAAATTATCTTTACACCATTCTGTACGGAAGATCGCCAAGGATACTTACGAGTACGCTATTGTGCACAAGCAAGAGCGGTAGAAAATCAAATCTATACCGTTATTGCAGGGACTGTTGGGAATTTGCCGCAAACCGAAAATATGGATATTCAATATGCGCAATCGGCGATTTTTGCCCCGTCCGATTTTGAATTTGCAAGAGACGGAATCGTTGGCGAAACAAATGCGAACATCGAAATGGTCATGATTGGGGATGTTGACTTAGAAATCCTTAGACGACAACGTCAAGGAGGAACAGTTCGCCAATTAAAAGATAGAAGATTTGACGTATATCGAATTGAGTATAAGAAGTGAAAAAAGGGATATTGTACAAATTAAAACCACGGCGTAAACCGTGGTTTTTTGGTGGAATTCTTTTTTCTTACATAGTGGTTGTGTGAATCCAGTCATCTTCCGCTAAATCGTTGGCGTGGTCAATATAGCGCAATAATGAATATAAATGTTTTTCTATGACAGAATAATCATGTTCAAAGTTATAGGCATGTAAAAATTGTTCGATTTTTTTTGAGAGAAAGTTATCCTGGGTTCTTACCATTAATAGGAGAAGATTATCCCATTCTGATCGATGTGTATAGTAAAGGGCTCGATCATAATCTGTATTGTTCATTTTATTGCCTCCTTTGTGGGAAGGAGATGATTATATTATATGAAAAAAGGTTAGAATGTTACCCACTAAAAGTTGGCTATCTTGATTTATAAGGGTTATCTATTTTTACCTGTATAATTTCTCGTGGTAGAAAAGGGAGAAATTTTCTTTAAAGTGAATAAGTAATAACATACATCCACAATATAAAGAAAAAAGGAGTTATTATGAAAAGGCGACTCATTATTTTATTGACAGTATGCTTATTTCTTTATGCTTACCCTAAGCAATATAGTGCAGAATCAATTATTGATGCAAGCAATGAATATACATATGAGGACTATCAGGAAGACATTTGGATTTTGAAAAGTAAATATAAAAAGCAATTACAGGTGCATACGATTGGAAAATCAGAGTTCGGCAGGAAAATCTATGCGATTCAAATAGGAACAGGAGAGAAAAGCGTCCTCCTTTCTGGAGCACATCACGGAAGAGAATGGATAACTTCTTTATTAACAATGAAAATGGCAGAAGACATTGCAGTTAACATGAAAAATGGCGCAAATTATCTCGGTTCTTATTCCATCTGGATTGTCCCGATGATTAATCCGGACGGAGTGACGATCCAGCAAGGAAAAATTAATAAATTCCCGTTTTTTTCAAAAAGAAAAATAAAGAAAATGAATGACGGGCTAGATGACTTTACACGGTGGAAGAGTAACGGACTAGGTGTGGATCTTAATCGACAATATCCTGCTGGATGGGAAAATTTACAGGACTCTAAAAAAGAGCCATCTTATAAAAATTATAAGGGGAAAGCACCATTTGAAGCAAAGGAAGTAAAAGCAATCGTTGAATTGACAGAAAAAATAAAGCCAATCATTGCAGTAGCTTATCATTCTTCTGGCCAGGAGATTTTTTGGCAATATAATAATGGTGTGAATGAAGAAAGAGATCGCATGATTGCAGAAGTGCTTGCACAAGAGACTGGATATAAACTTGGCACTCCACCAAAAGATGCAGTTGGCGGAGGATATACGGATTGGTTTATCAATACGTATCATTTACCTGCGTTTACAATTGAAATATGTCCATTAGTGGATGAGAAGAATCCATCCTTAACTAACTTTCCAGAAGCATGGGAAAGAAATAAAACGATTCCAAGAACTTTAATCGAAGAAGCAAAAAAAATCGATGCGATACATAAAAAAATGCTGGGGGATAAATAATACTAATAAAAATTATTGGAGGTATTTATGAAAACGCGATCCTTATCGATTCTTATTGTTAGCGTCACAGTATTAATAATGGCATTTATGTTTCCATCCCATAATGTTGCTGTACAGGAGTTAGATTATAAAAAATTCGGTTCAATTGCGATTGCCGTAGTAAAAGCGGATTATCCAGAGGAGTCTGTCACAGATTATAAATATTTAGGGAGAAAGAAAATCTCCGCACAAGAAGAGCAAGATTCCTTTCAATTTATTGTAAAAGAGGATGGGAAAGAAAAAACAGTGGTTGTCACTGTTAATCACAGAACACAAGATGATAAATTTATTTCTTTAGTTGTAGAAGAAGCGAAGTCGTAAAAAAAGACCAGAAAGGTCTTTTTTTATGACTTCTATTAATAAATATCTTTCTTCGTAAACACAAGAAATGAGATAATAACTCCAGCTACTCCCCAAATAGTAAGAACAATTAGGGAGAATGGGAGGGACATTCCTTCAATGGGCGGAATATTTCCTTGGAGATAATCTGTTAATCTTAGGTTTACCATGAAAAAGTATTTGGCTGACTCCCAAGAAGAAGCAATCGAACTAATAATCGAACCAGAGATCAAGAATGCAAGCATGGCACCCATTCCTGCAGCTGTACTTTTAATAAGCACGGAAAACATAAAGGAAAGTGTACCTACTACAACAGACACAAACCAACCAAGCCCAAAAACCATTAAAATATATTGCCATTGAGGTACTAAATGGACATTAGCAGTATTTAATTCACCAGCTTCTACCGTAAAACCAGTTAATATGGGAGCAGTCCAACCAACATATCCAAAGAATAGACCAGAAATAAGATAAGAAAATAATCCAAAGATAAATAATATAAAGGAAACAGACAGAATTAGGGTTATATATTTACTCAAAAGGATCTTCCAACGCCTTACCGGTCTAGTCAACAAAAGCTTAATGGTACCAATACTTTTTTCTGATGAAACAAGATCAGCTGAAATAATCATTACCATTAAAGGAAGAAGGAGCTGGATGGAATTGTCAAGAAACACACGCAAAAAGGTAGGAGCTCCTGGTTCTTGCGGATTAATATTATTATCGAGATAATACTGGCTTTGATCAATCCTAACCTTTAATTGAGAGCGGAATTCTTCAGAAATCCCACTAGAACCAATTCTGTTTTGCATATCTACGATGGATTGCTGTAAAGTGACTCGCCAATCAGCATCCCCCACTCTCTTTTTGACATTTTCCATTTCACGATACTGTGCATATGTAAACATCATAATCAATATTCCAATAATAATTGTTATAACTAATAGACGCTTGCTTTTGACCAATTTTAGCATCTCGTTATATATAAGTTTATTCAAAAGAGGAATCACCTCCTATAAGCTCCAAGAAAAGATGCTCAAGAGATGGGATTTGTCGATTCATCTCTGTAATATTCACGTTCGACTCCATCAATACTCGACTCCAATTTCCTACTTCTGCCTCTATATAGGGGGTGATCACATACTCCTCTTGAACATGGATAGAAGGAACAAGCTTTTTCAAGATTTCTATTCCCTTTTCTAAAGGAGTAAAACGCCAGATTAATTTCTCCTTTTGGGTTAATAAAGAATGAACAGATTCGGTATGAATGATTTTACCTTGTAAAATAATCGATACGCGATCACATAGTAGTTGAATCTCGCTTAATAAATGACTGGATACAAGTACACTGAGTCCTTCTTCCTTTGCAAGGAAGCGAATAAATTGCCGCATTTCTCTGATGCCAGAAGGATCTAATCCATTTGTTGGCTCATCAAGAATTAATACTTTAGGTCTGCTTAATAACGCTTGGCCAATTCCTAGTCGCTGCCGCATACCAAGGGAATATGTTTTCACCTTGTCATGAATGCGATCGGTTAATCCAACTAATTTTACAACTTCAGTAATCCGTTTATCATCTGAATTTGTTAACATTCGCGCAAAATATTGGAGGTTTTCCCAGCCAGTTAAATAAGGATATAATTCTGGATTTTCGACAATACAGCCTAAACGTTCCATTGCCTTTGAAAAATCCTTTTTTACATCGTAGCCACAAATGGATATTTGACCAGAGGTTGGTTTAATTAAACCAACCAGCATACGTATTGTAGTCGTCTTCCCAGCTCCATTTGGCCCAAGAAATCCAAATACTTCTCCACTTTTTAATTCAAAGCTAATGTCTTTAATAATGTCCCGTTTGCCAATTCTTTTTGTTAAATGTTGAACAGATAATGTTATATCATTCATTTTCATTTACCTCCCATGAAATAAGAGATGCTACACGTTCAGCCATCAGCTGATAGCCTTTTTTATTAGGATGGAAATGATCCGAATATAAATACTGCTGTACATTCTGCTGGAAAATGTCATAGGTGGGCACAAAAATCGTTTGGGCATAATTGGCGCATATCTCTGCTGTAGCATTATTCCATGTGCGAACTACTTGAGAAGTTAAGGCACTATCGTCTAAATCGTTAAATGGATTATATAATCCCATTAAATAAATGGGTGCATCTTTGTTGACAGAACGGATGGTAGCTAGAATGGTATGTAAATGCTTGGAATAGGTTGCCATTAATTTACTTATTGATTCTTCATCAATTTTTGTGAGGGATTGTCCTCCTTGAAAAAGATCATTACCTCCTATTGTAATAAAGAGAAGGTCAGCATTTGCCGTTTGTCTTTGTATTTCCTGCTCTGTTAATTGCTTGGCTAATTGCTCGGTTGTTAATCCTTTTATTCCATAATTAGTAATCGTTATTTCTTCTTCCGTTTTTTCTGCTAGCGATTCCTTGAGGTACCCTATATACCCTTTTCCAGTATCATCACCAGTACCACGAGTAAGCGAATCACCTAAAGCTAAGAGCTGTACACCATTTGTTTTGCTTATCTTTTGCTGTTCTTCGGATGTTGTTTGAAGATTATTATCTGGATGATTGTTATAGTCAACTAGCACCCATCCTAAGCCAATTAACCATAGCAAACAAACGATGGTTGATAATGTTAAAATGGAAACGGTTATGTTTTTTCGCAAATTTTAACCTCCTAACAGATGAAATTTTTCACAAAAACAAAGAGAAATAAACCTATCCATTGTAAATCTTTTTCTACTCGCCTTTAAATAGCGAAATAGAAACGAGGAAGAGTAAATGTAGAAAAGGATAAATGAAACAAGTCAGACAAGAAAGAGGTAGCCTAAAAAATACGAGTGGGAAATTTGTTTTTTAGGCAAGAAGGCAGAAAAAGGATTTTAATGAATGTCCTTTTTCTTAAATCTTCCACCGCGAACTTCGGAAATATTTGCTACTGCTAGAAATGCTGTCGAATCTAATTCTTCTATAATCGTTTTTAGCTTTGCTTCTTCTAAACGGTTAATGACACAAAAAATGACTTTCTTTGTATCTCCTGTGTAAGCGCCTTCTCCTTTCAAATACGTTACGCCACGTCCTAGTCTTGCTAGTATCGTTTCTCCTATAATTTCGGAGTGATCACTAATAATCCAAACTGATTTTGATTCATCCAAGCCAGCTATTACAATGTCAATTACTTTAAAAGCAATAAAGTAGGCAATTAATGAATACATGGCCCGATTCCAGGAAAAAACAAACCCAGCACAAATAAAGATAAATACATTAAAAAACATAATGATTTCACCAACGGAAAAGGGACTTTTTTTACTGAAAAGGAGAGCTAATACTTCTGTACCATCAAGGGAGCCGCCAAAACGTAGAACAATTCCAACTCCGATTCCGAGAATGATTCCACCGAAAACAGTTGCTAGAAGTAAATCAGAGGTGAAAACCGGTACATCATGCAATAAAATGGTAGTTACAGAAAGAACGCTAATTCCTAGCATAGTGGATAAGGTAAAGGTTTTACCAATTTGCTTGTAGCCAATGTAGAAGAAGGGTATATTAAGTAAAAAGATAAAGTAGCCTAGCTTTGCGCCAGATAAGTGAGAGAGAATAATAGAGATTCCAACAATTCCTCCATCCAAGATTTGATTGGGAACAAGAAATTCCTCAATCCCAATTCCCATTAAAATACTACCGATAATAATGAAAAATATCCTGCTCGCTAAAACTCTTTTTGGCATAATCTTATGCTGTGGTTTTTCTAGAAAAGCCTCTGTGTGTAAATTTGATGACTCCATCATCAATCCCCCCCAATAGTAGAAATTCTATGTAAAAAGCGTGTGAAAAACGAATAGATAGATAATTCTATTTTATCATACTAGTTTTGAAATGGATGCATCAAAGCTTCGTGGTTACTAATATAATCAGTAACGTAAAAGGAAAAACTCTAACTTTACTTAAACCATCCTTTTCTTTTGAACAATATAAACATGCCGATAACGATTATGGCCATAAGAAACAATAACCCAAAGTATCCATATTTCCAGTGAAGTTCAGGAATATTTACAAAATTCATCCCATATAAGCCCGCTAAAAAGCTAAGTGGCATAAAAATAGTTGTTATGACTGTAAGGATTTGCATAATTCTGTTTGAATGATGGGAATTGTATGAGAGATAACTATCTCTTATATCTGTTGTCAATTCGCGATTTGATTCAATCAATTCACTGATTTTTAATAAATGATCATAAATATCAGAATAATATTCTCTTTTCATTAAGAGAGCAGATAATTTTTCGGTATTAATCATTTTATATACCAAATCTTTCATTGGTACGACCGTATGACGTAAGGAGAGAAGCTGATGCCTTGTCGTAAATAATTCATCAAGTAATGCTTCCATTGTTTTTTTATCAGGATTTTCATCAATTTCTGCTAAAGTATCCTCAATCTCATAGACAATGGGAATATAATTATCCACTAGATGATCTAATAGCTGATAAAGAACGGTATATTGTGTCCATGCTCCAATATCGTCATTTGCTAACAAATTATTTACAGCACGAACTTCAATAGAAGTATGATGATGAAAGGTAACAATATAATTTTCCCCTAAGAAAATATTAAGTTCGTCTTTTTTAATTGTTTTAGGATTTAAACAATGAGTGACAAAAAAGGTGTATGTTTCAAAAAAGTCTATTTTAGGACGCTGCAAATTATGGAGACAATCTTCTATTGATAATGGATGGAATTCAAAAGGATGATGTAATTTCTCGATTTCCATTTCGATAGGTTGATCAAAATCAACCCAAAACCACCTATAATCTCCGTCTAAGATTTCTTCTATTGTAAGATCAGAGATTAGCTGATTGTTTTTCGTTATAGCTAAGGTATGAATCATATCAATAACTCCTTTATAATTGGTGTTATTAATTAGGATAGTTTATCCACTCTTAACGGACAAGTAAGACGCTCATCTTTTGTTTATGGGAATTCGAAAAAAGATCAATTGTCTGTAAAAGTAGAATGGTTGAACGAACCATCAGTGAGTGATGAAGGAAAGGCAATTGTTGCAAGTTTCTTTTTTTATTAGTTTATAACAAATGAAAAGAATTTTATGCAGGTTTGAAAAGGATTTGTTTTTTCTTCCTCTTAGCTAGAGGGTATGAAAGTTCCTAACAACTTCTGCTATAATAGATATATTAAAGGACGATAGTAAATAGGAAGTGTTAGGATGAAAATACTCGTAATCGAAGATAATGAAAGTGTATGTTCCATGCTAGAGATGTTTTTTCTAAAGGAAGGGTATGAAGGGAAATTCATTCATAATGGCAAAGAAGCATTAGACTTTTTCATGGAAAATCAGAACTGGGATACAATTATTATTGATTGGATGTTACCAGGCATGGAAGGTGTTACGATTTGCAGAAGAATTAGAGAGATTAGTTCTGTTCCAATTATTATGCTCACCGCAAAAGACAGTGAGTCAGATCAAGTTCTTGGGCTAGAGATGGGCGCAGACGATTATGTGACAAAGCCATTTAGTCCTTTAACGCTGATGGCTCGGATTAAAGCCGTGACTAGAAGATATCAAAAAGATGCGACGAATCAAGTGGATGAAAAATTTCTTGCAACAGAGCATTTTAAAATCAGTAAGGAAACGAGAGAGGTTATATACAATAATCAAGTCCTTACTAATTTAACACCGAAAGAATTTGACCTTCTCTATTATCTAATCAGTAACCCTAAACAGGTGTTTACAAGAGAGCAATTATTAGATCGAGTTTGGGGCTATCAGTTCTATGGAGATGAAAGAACGGTAGATGTGCATATTAAGCGGTTAAGAAATAAAATTGGCACGAAAGATCAGCCATTTATCCATACTGTCTGGGGTGTAGGCTATAAATTTGATGAATCATTGGTGAGTGACTAAGTGAGAAGAGCAACAAGCAATTTTGCTTATTGATTCAAATATCTTTGAGTTGAACTGAAAAATGTAGCCTTTACCGCGTATTTGGTAAAGGCTACATGTCTTATGATACAATTTCTGCTTCGGATGAAGGAGAAGAAAGAGTTTGCTTCATGGTAATAAGCTTTGTTGGTTGTTCGATCACTGTGGCAATTTTTTTTACCTCCACATATTTAACATGATGATCTTCCATTTCTATAATCTTAAAGGAATAGGATTCATAGTTAATGATATCCCCTTCAGATGCTTCATAATTGGAAGTAAGAATCCAGCCACCTAATGTATCGATTACTTCATCATTTATGCTTATTTGGAGTAGAGCATTCACTTCATTTATTAAAACTTTGGCATCCAATATATAGTGATTTTCTTTTATCGTCCGAACTGGAGGGATTTCATCACTGTCAAATTCATCCCATATATCCCCAACGATTTCTTCAATAATGTCTTCCACTGTAACTAACCCTGAAGTTCCGCCATATTCATCCATTAAGATCGCCATATGAATGCGATCTTTTTGCATTTTTACTAATAAATCTTGAATGGGATAGGTTTCAATGACTCGAATGACAGGTCTTATATAAGGTTCCAACGTTTTTTTTGTTAAGTTCCTGCTTTTTAATAATTCGGTCATAATTTCTTTTACGTTTATCATGCCGATTATATGGTCCTTATCCCCATCAGTAATGGGATATCTAGTAAATTGCTCTTTCTGTATAAGATGAAGTAATTCATCTAAGGTACTAGATTGTTCAAGGGAAATAATTTCTGTCCGCGGCACCATAATTTCTTTAGCAATTCGATCATCAAAGTCTAAAATATTATTTACATACTTATATTCGGATTGATTAATCTCCCCATTTTTATAACTCTCTGATACAATAATACGAAGTTCCTCTTCCGTGTGTGCCAATTCGTGTTCGGAAGCAGGCTTTAGTCCAAACATTTTTGTGATGACTCTAGATGAACCATTTAAAGTCCATATAAATGGATATAGCACTTTATAAAATAGGATTAAAGGCTTTGCTGTCCATAATGTAATTTTTTCTGCCTTATGAATAGCGAATGTTTTTGGAGCCAGTTCTCCAACGACAACATGTAAAAATGTAATAAATGTGAACGCCAAAGAGAAGGATAAGACGGTTATGGCTGTTTCAGGAACATGGATGATTTGAAGCAATGGTGATAAAAAATGCTGTACAGTTTCTTCTCCAATCCAACCAATTCCAAGTGCAGTAACGGTTATGCCGAGCTGGCATGCAGATAAATATTCATCAAGATTACTAGTAACTTTTTTGGCTGAAAGGGCATTTTTATAGCCTTCCTCTATAAGCTGATCAATCCTTGAACTACGAACTCTAATAATAGCAAACTCTGAAGCTACAAAAAAAGCAGTCAAAGCAATTAAAATGGCTATTATAACCAAGTTAAATATGTCCAAATAAATTTCCTTATCTCGTTTACCGAGTAAGGAGTCACCTCCTGATTAATTCAGATTGAAAGGAACTAAATCTACATTAAGTAAGCTACTTTTTGACGTATTGTCTATTTTTCTTAATAAACGAGGGTTGCAGGATGAGTTAGTATAATAATCGTTTTAAAGTAATCTTTGCTATTATATTCTTTATTTACATAAACAATCCCATTATACCACCTCACATTTGGATAATTGTATTAATAATTATACGGTAAGCCAAACTATCTAGTCAAACAATGATAATGTTAACTTTTTTAATTTTCTGTCTTTAGTATAGTGTATGAAGATAAAGGAAGCTTCATGTTCTCTATCCACTGATTCCTGTTAGGGACAGAAGAAAGAAAAAATAAGTATTACGATGAAACATTTTCGTTTAGCTGTTTCATCGTAACTAGTAAGGGGAAGTTTCCGATCATGGAAAGTAAAATCATTTTTCTATAGTTAGGTGTGAAGGTATTTTTTGAACATCAAAGGTAAAAATATGCTGTCGAATCATTTTGTCAATTTTAAATAGATAGCCATTATATTCGATGGCCTCCCCCTTTTTAATGTTGGGGTTTTGAAACAAAATCCAGCCACCAAGCGTATGAATATCCTCTCTATTGATTGTGATGGATAGCAATTCATTTACTTCTGTTAAGGATAGCTTAGAATCAAGGATATAGTGATGATCACTTATTTTTTGAATAAGCGGTGTTTCCTCTTCGTCAAATTCATCCCGAATTTCGCCAACAATCTCCTCTAATATATCTTCAGCAGTAATCAGACCTGCAGTACCGCCAAATTCATCATAAAGAATGGCAATGGAAGTTCTTTCTTTTTGCATCTTTAAAAAAACAGCTTGTATCGGTGTTGATTCAATTATATGAATAATTGGTTGAACATAGTCCGATAAAGATTTATTTTCATTACCATTTTTTATCCAATCAGTGAGAAATTGTTTTATATGGATAAAACCAATGATGCTATCTTTATCCTCATTTTTAGTAAGGGGATATCTAGTATACCGTTCTGTTTGAATGATATTTACTGCTTCTTTAATTGTTAAGTTATCAGATAATGTCACCATTTCGGTCCGTGGAACCATAATTTCGTTTGCCAATCGGTTATCAAATGCAAAAATGCGATTAACATAGTTATATTCTGAAAGACTAATTTCTCCATTTTTATAGCTATCTTTTAATACAATTTGCAGTTCTTCTTCAGATAGTGCCTCATTATTGGCAGTTGGATCTGAGATTCCCCATAATTTTGCTACTTGTCTTGACGATTTATTTAGGAGCCAAATAAAGGGATACATAATGGTGTAAAACCAGATAAGTGGTTTACTTACTAATAAGGAGATTTTTTCCGTAAGAATAATAGCGACAGACTTTGGGAAAAGTTCTCCAATAACTACATTAATATATGTAATAATCGAAAAAGAGAGTACAAACGCCAAACCTTGGGATAGAGCAGCTGGAACGTCCCAATTTACCATTAAAGGCTGAATCAACTTTAAAATGGTAGGTTGTCCTAACCAACCTAGTCCTAAAGAGGTAATAGTTATCCCTAATTGGCAGGCAGATAGATAGCTATCAATATTTTCAATTATCTTTTTTACTGTAAGGGCATTTTTATGTCCTTCTTCTACAAGTTGTTCAATCCTTGCAGGTCTTACACGAACAATAGAAAATTCTGTTGCCACAAAAAAAGCAGAAAAAGCAGTTAGTATGACAATTACCAATAGTTGCATTCCAATCATTATTACTTTCATCACCAATCATTTATTATCAAAGAAGTATTATCATAATTCTTTTATTTTCTTATTTTATACCTTTTCTTTCATAAAATAAAATAAAGAGAGGAGAGGATTTGAACAATTTTTGTTTTTTATCCTCATTTAAATGAATGGGACGGGAAAAATTACTGCTTTGCTGCCCATTCTCTTGCCAGCATGCTGTAGGAATATAAATCGTGATAATGGTCATAAAGAAATTCACCATCTCTGATAATTCCCTCTTTAGTAAAGGCTAGCTTTTCAGGAATTGCTTGGCTTTTTATATTTCTTACCCCACATTGTATTTCCATTCGGTTTAACTTTAAATAATAAAAAGCATAATTCAGCATGGCAGCTACAGACTTTGTCATAATACCATGTCCTTGTGCATCTTCTGCTAAAAAGTAACCAATGCTTGCTTTGCGGCTTCCCCAATCTATTTGTTGTAACGTAATCATCCCTACTAGCTTACCATTAAAAAAAATGCCTGCATTTAGTTCCGTTTGTTCAGTAAAGAGTTTATTCCATAAGGGAATAATGGTTTGATATTGATAAGGAGAAGTTATTTGATCGACCCATGGGAGCCACTCCCGTAAATACTTTCTGTTTTGATTAACGATTTGAAAAAGTTCACTGGAATCTTTTACTTCTAATAGTCGTAATCTAATCTGCTGATCTACAAAAATATTAAACAACATCGTTCATCCTTTCTAATTTTCTAAGAAGGAGATATCGTTGTATTTTATGCGAAGAAAAATATTTGGCTCGTAAACTTTGAAATCTTACGCTATTTAAAGTGGAAATTAGGCGTTTTGAAACCAGACAGTAATTTTTATAAAATATTGTAAAATAGGCTAAAAAATAGGTAGAATGTACCGATATTAAAGATATAGAGACATAACTAAGGCATTCTCTGATGGAGACGCTGTTTATTAGTGAAAGCGTTTATTTCATATCGGTGTTTGCTTAGAAATGGCCCCTTAATATGGACGGCGGAAGAGAGGATGTTTCGTGATGAAAAAGAAAAATAGTTTTAAAGTGAAAACGCTCATTATAATGAATGTGCTTATCCTAATAACTACATTAATTAGTGCATTTGTTGGTTTTTATGTCGCCAAAAATGAAAATTCAGAAACAGCAATAATCTTTATAGGTGCAGTAGTTATCATTACTGTATTAAGCTCATTTGTTTTATATGTTCTAATGAAAGGTAAATTTAAGGCAATCTCCCGCCTGAATGACAAAGTAAATATGGTGTTGCAGGGACAGCCATCTTTCGAATATAGCTACAAGGCGAAAGATGAAATAGGTCAATTAAGCCGTTCTATTGATCAGTTACAGGAGAAATATTCTTTTTTAGTATCCAGTTTAAAAACGGTGAATGAAAATGGGCTGAATCAAGCAAATGATGTTTCGGTTATCGCAGAGGAAACATTGGCAAGTTCAGAAGAAATTGGTAGAGCAATGGCTGAAATTGCGGAAGGAGCTGTAAGCCAAGCGTCCGAATTGGAAGAAGTGAAAAGAGAGATTGATAGTCTTACTAATTCGATTGATAATATGGAAGGAAAAAATCAAATCATTAAGCAAGCGACTGAAAATGCGCAAGAAGCATCCCATAATGGACAAAAGACGATTAATTCTCTGAAAATATGTAATGAGAATGCAAGTAAGTCTACAAACGATGTAAGTATTGGAATCAGCAGTCTCTATCAAAAAGTGCTAGATATTTCAAAAATTACTTCCACTATTAATAGAATTGCAGAACAAACAAATCTTCTCGCTTTAAATGCAAGCATTGAGGCTGCAAGAGCTGGCGAACATGGAAAAGGCTTCTCTGTTGTTGCAAATGAGGTTCGAAATTTAGCTGAAGAGACAAACTCTGCTACCAAACAAATTCAAGATATGATCCAAAATATTGAAAAAGAAATGGAAAGTACGGTCATGTCGATATATGAAACGACAAACCAAACAGCAGAATTAGACACAGCAGTAAAGGATACAGAAAAAGAATTTACTGCGATTGCAGCAGCTGTTATTAATAGTATTGCAGCAGTTAAAGAAATGACAGGTGAACTTAACCGTGTGGTTGAACAAAATAATCATATTTCCCGTTCCATTGCAATGGTTTCAGAAGTATCAGAGTCTGTAGCTGCAGCAGTTGAACAAATTGCTTCTAGTACTGATGAGCAAACATCTGCAATTGGAAATATGGCCAAAACAGCAGAAGTAATGAAGAGTAGTAATGAGGAATTGAAGGATTCATTGGTAAAATTTAATCTATTATAAAGGAAAAGCCTTTGCTTGGGAGCAAAGGCTTTTTTTTATAGTTTCGAAAACATAAAGAAAGCAATTATCAAAAGCTAGTTTCCTAGATAAAGATGCCATTTCACTATGGTTAGAAGAAGTCCTAGAGTTTTAACTAAAAGCCTCCACAAAAACAATTCATCTCAGTGGGGAGGGTAGTGCACAAATACATTAGTTTCTAAAATTCATTGAATTGTCACAATTATCTGTATAAATCAGATTGAATACTGTTGTTGTGATTGATATAACTATCTTATAAGAGAAAGATAATCATTCTCAATTGAAGAAAAGAGGTGAAGTAAGGTGGAAGTTAGGGTTGGACAAAGATTAAAAATAAATAAAGTAGAAGAAGGAAATTCTATGCTACAAAGAAGATTACTTGATTTCGGATTAATGGAGGGTGCTGTAATAACTATCCAGCAAATTTTGCCATTTGAAGGACCATGTATTTTGGAATATGAAGGTACAGTAATTGGGATGAGAAAAAGAGATATGAAAATTTTGCAAATGGAGAGGGTATAAGATGGAATTAGCACTTTTGGGAAATCCGAATACTGGAAAGACATCTTTATTTAACCATCTAACGGGAACATATGAATATGTTGGAAACTGGAATGGAGTGACGGTAGAGAAAAAGATCGGTACTTTAAAAAATAAAAAGGCAATTTTAGTAGATTTGCCAGGTGTTTATTCTTTAACACCAATCTCTGAAGAAGAAGCTGTAGTCACAAAGTATTTATTAGAAGGAAAGATGAGTCGGATTGTCAATATCATTGATGCCTCTCAGTTAAAGCGAAATTTGTTATTATCAATCCAATTAATAGAATACGGTAAACCAGTTATTTTTGCCTTAAATATGATAGACATTGCAAAAAGAAATGGGAAGAGTATTGATTATCCTTTGTTAGCAACCTATTTAGGAGCTACTACTATTGCAATAAGTGCAAGAAAAGGGAATGGTTGTGAGGAGCTATCACGAGCGTCCACTATTAAACAGACGATGGAGAATGAAGAACATACTCTATCTATTCATTATGGAGAAATAATAGAAGAGGCAATAGAAAAAATGACTCTCATGCTTCAAGAAAAAACAGACCTTTCAATAAGATGGCTTACAATCCAATTACTTGATGGAAATGCAGCAATTCGTTCCTTTCTAACTAATCTTTTGACAAAACAAGAGATAGATTCATTGATTAATGATGTAACAATAGAATGTGAAAAAATAGGAAAAAAGCCAGAACAAGTAATCTATCTTAAACGGAGAGAAGTGGTTGATCAAATTGTACAAAGAGTCGAAGTAATAGCAGATAAAAAACGTATGCAAATCTCGGATAATTTAGATTATCTTGTAACAAATAAATATTTAGGTTTTCCTATTTTTATAGTCTTTATGTATTTATTATTTATGATGACTTTTGATTGGTTTGGAACACCGTTATCTGATTTGCTAGATTATCTTATTTCTGATTTATTAACGAATGGAGTAACAAGTCTTTTAACAAGTTTGCAAGCTACAGACTTTATAGAATCCCTTGTTATTGATGGAATTATTGCAGGGGTAGGTGGGGTTTTAGTTTTCGTTCCGCAAATTTTTATTTTGTTTTTTTGTATTTCCTTTTTAGAGGACTCGGGCTATATGTCTAGAGTAGCACTCGTAATGGATAAATGGTTAGAAAATGTAGGATTGAATGGGAAAGCTTTTATTCCAATGATTATTGGGTTTGGCTGCAATGTTCCTGGGGTCATGGCGGCAAGAACGATCGAAACAAAGAAGGAGAGATTATTAACGATTTTATTGTTACCATTAATGAGTTGCTCGGCAAGATTTCCTGTTTATGCATTATTCATAGGAGCTTTCTTTGGAAAAAATGGAGCGATAATAGTGTTATCTCTCTATATTTTAAGTATCGTAATGGCCTTATTACTTGCTAAACTATTTTCCTCCACTATTTTAAAAGGAGAAAAATCTATCTTTCTAATCGAACTGCCACCATATCGATTACCTAGTCTAAAGGTATTATGGAAAAGTACATGGGATAAAGGAAAAGGATTTTTAAAGAAGGCAGGTACTTTTATCTTCGCTGGTTCTGTTTTCATCTGGTTATTAACTTATTTAGGCCCAGGGGGATTAGATGTAAAAATGGACCAAAGCTTTTTAGCGTTAATTGGTTCAGTGATGGCTCCAGTTCTTGCCCCACTAGGTTTTGGAACATGGGAAGCAGGAGCATCCTTATTAACTGGATTTCTTGCAAAAGAAGCAATTATTTCTGCTATGAATATCATATATGCCGTTCCTGATACAAGAAGCTTGCAGCATTTAATGGGTGAAGTCTATACGCCGCTAGCCTCCTATAGTTTTATGGTGTTTATTCTATTATACATTCCTTGCCTAGCAACACTTGCTACTATCTATAAAGAAACAGGATCAAAAAAATGGTCTGCATTTTCTGTTGGTTATGCACTTATTCTTGCATATCTTATTTCTTTTGTAATTTATCAACTCGGAAAATGGATCGGTTTAAATTAAAGGAGTGAATAGAATGTTGATCAGCATTTTACTCGGATTTCTGATTTTTAGTTACGCAAGTTATGGGTTATACCGTCACATTCAACAATCGAAAAAGGGAAGATGTGCAGCGTGTTCCTTACAGAAAGCTTGCGAACAAAAATGTGAAGCATTGAACAAAAATAATTAATTTAGGGCATCTCATAGTTTTAAATTGATATTTATGCAAAGGAAGCTTATAATATTAATGATGGTGTAAAATTACACATAACTAATAAGGGAATGAAGAAACTTTGACTAGAGAAGAAATTATTGAGAGTGTATCGGAAAAGATGAGATTAATACGCACAGAAGCGGGATATACCCAAGATAAGATGGCTGAGGTTATTGGTTTATCAAAAAAGACATTAGTGCAAATTGAGAAAGGCAGACTATACGCAGGTTGGTCTACTGTAGTAGCAGTTTGCGCACTTTTTAGAGAGACAGAAACGGTTCGCTTTTTATTTGGTAATGAGCCATTAGAGGTATTAGAAACAGTTGCTCGAGATGGAATGGATTATCGAAAAGAGAAAACCCTTGGTGGAAAAGTATGGTGGAGAGAAGTAGAAAAAAAGAATGGATTTATTCTACAACAAAATATTATAAGTCAGCATTTTCGAATTATTGACGAGGACCATTTTCGAATCTTCTCTAGCTTTGAAGAAAAAGAATCAAAAGATCGTTTTAAGGAACTTAACGGCGAATAAATCATGCATAAATTAGGCTGTCCTATGAGTGTTAGTTTTTATTGAAAAAGACTAATAATTTAATAAGGGCAGCCTATTTTTGTGCTACTTTATTAGAAAATCACTTATAAATCTTAAAATGAAATGATTGAATGGGTCCATGCGGTGAGGAAAAACAACAAAGGAAAACATAGATTGAAATGCTATACAGGTTTAAGCGTTAGCATCCGTGTCTATAAGAGCATCTTTCAAGAGGAAAAGGTAAAGAGAGAGCATCTCAGTAACCATAAAAGCCTCAATTAAACGAAAAAGAGACATCTGGCAAAGTATATTTTCATTACATTCAAAGAGCCTGGCTCCCTTTCATAAAGAAAACAATCTGATATCAGACTTAATAATGGAATTTCTTTCCGTCTATAGACGGAAAGAGAAACCATCGCATGAATGTTCATTATCTATAGGAAGAAAGATAGAATAAACTCATCAACTAAAGGATGAGGGATAAGAAATGAATAAATTTACAGAAATTTTTAAAAATGCGAGCTTTACCAGACTATTTATAGCCAATGTCACATCACAAATGGGGAGTGTTATTGGTTTAACAGCTTTCATGTTTTATATTCTTGATCGTTTCTCAGAGCAGCCATCTTATGCCACGATAACGGAATTAATGTTTTCCTTGCCAACGCTAGCCGTGTTTTTTCTTGTTGGAGTAGTGGCAGATCGACTAGATCGCCAGAAGATTGCTTACCATTGTGAGATGATAGCAGCAGCCATGTCTCTATGCTTATTAGGGGCAGTTTCCACTGGCTGGATGCCACTTATCTTTCTCACTTTATTTATTCGAAGTGCTGTTCAGAAATTCTTTTTTCCTGCAGAACAAGGCATTCTTCAAGGGGTATTAAGAAAAGAGGACTATACAACCGCAGCAGGACTTAATCAATTCATTAATAGTGTCTTTATGCTATTCGGTAATGCGATTGGTATATTCGTATATTGGACATTGGGGATTTATGGAGCGATAGTAGTTGATGTTGTTACTTTAACGATAAGTGGGCTTCTCATTAAGTCAATGAAGCTGAGTGAAGAAATTCGACAACCAAATGGCACCCACTCGTTAAAAGACTTAAATATTCAATTTATATGGAGTGACTTTATGATTGGTCTAAAGTACATACTCTCTAATATATTATTATTAGCATTAATTTATGGATTTATTGCATTTGGGGTTGTAAATGGTGGATTTAGTGTGATGCAAGTATTTATTTTGAAATATAAATTAGCTCCTGATAATTATGAACAAGTATCAATTTATTTGGGAATTGTCTTTGGTGCAGGAGTAATGATTGGAAGCTTCCTTTCTTCTCTTCTTACCCAAAAGGTAAAATTATTTAAGCTGATTATAATCGGAGCATTTTATATTGCTGTTATGACAATTCTAGCGTCATATGCCACAAATGTCCTATTCTTTTTAACGATTTGTTTCTTATTAGCATTGGGGTTACCGATGATTAATATTGCAATTGGTGGATGGATGCCAACCATTATAGAGCCGAAAATGATGGGAAGGGTACAAGGCTGGATTACCCCGCTAATGATGCTGTCACAGTCCATTACGCTTGGGATTATTTCAATCGGCTATCCTAAATGGTTTTCTATAGAGATAATTTATTGGTTTGTGGGCACATGTTTTCTTATTGTTGGTGGCTATTACAGTTTAGTATTGCCAAGATTAGCAAGAGAAAAGGAAGCAAAAGAAAAGTTAGCTGGGAAAAAAGAGGTTCAACTAAATTATTAAATTCTTTTGATTTTCGAAATATTTGCAATTGACTTTATAAAAACTACGTGTTAATCTCATTTATATTGGAAAATAAATGTAGAGAAAGGATGGTTACTGATGAAAAGATTAAATAGATATTACTCCATTAAAACTTCATACATTGGTAACCTTCTTCTTTCTTATCGATAATTTTTTGCAAAAAAAAAGCTGGTTGCCATTATAGGTAACCTGTGTATTTTTCTATCATCTAGAGATGGGTCGCATGGTTGCGGTCTGTCTCTTTTTTTGTGGGAAAATATGGAATGCGAAAAAGGGCAAAGCGTTTATTTTCTAATGAATAGTAAAGGAGGAAAAGTCGATGATTGTATCAGTAAAAGAGGCGAGAAATGAGTTAAAGGATTTAGAAAGTGGCTAGTCAGCAAAGAAGAGAGACAGGGGATGAGTGAATGTTTTCGATATTTTTTAAATTAAAATGGTTTTTTAAAGAGCATTGGAAAAGTTATACGATAGCTATAATTCTGTTAATTATTGTTGGCTTTATTGAGGTATTGCCACCAAGAATTTTAGGATTGTTTATCGATGAACTAACGATTGGAACACTAACGACCAATAAAACAATGATGTATATACTTGTTGTATCAGGAATCACAATCAGTACGTATATCATCACCTATTTTTGGATGTATAAGTTATTTGGTGGAGCAAATATCTTAGAATTGAAACTTAGAAGCAAATTTATGAATCACCTATTAAAAATGACGCCAACCTTTTTTGAAAAAAATAAAACCGGAGATTTAATGGCAAGAGCAACGAATGATTTAAAAGCAGTGTCGGTTACTGCGGGGTTTGGTATTTTAACATTGGTCGATTCCACAGTATTTATGCTGACAATTTTAATTACGATGATCATAACAGTAAGCTGGAAATTAACACTTGCAGCGATTCTTCCACTTCCTATTATGGCAGTAATCATGAAAATATATGGGGAAAGAATCCATAAGCGGTTTATGGAAGCACAGGATGCTTTTGGTGATATGAATGATAGTGTCTTGCAGTCTGTTTCAGGAGTACGCGTGATTCGTGCATATGTTTTAGAAAAAGAAGAAGAAAAACAATTTCATCATTTCACAGAAGATGTGTTCAAAAAGAACTTACGTGTTGCTAAAATAGATTCTTTATTCGACCCTACTATACGGATTCTTGTTGGATTAAGTTATTTAATTGGCCTTGGCTATGGAGCTTATCTAGTATTCCAGCAACAGTTAACAATTGGGCAGCTTGTTACATTTAATGTGTATTTAGGAATGATTGTTTGGCCAATGTTTGCAGTGGGGGAATTAATGAATATCATGCAGCGCGGAAATGCTTCTTTAGATCGGGTGCAGGAAACATTAAGCTACAAAGCGGACGTCATCAGTTCGGGAAGTGGAAATGGATTGGGTGTTCCAGAAATTATCCAGTTAAAGGATGTGCAATTTCAATACCCATCATCTAAACAAGAAAATCTTCGTGATATTTATTTAACCATCAGAAGAGGAGAAACCGTTGGGATTGTTGGTAAAACAGGAAGTGGGAAAACGACAATTATAAAGCAGCTCCTTAGAGAATATCCAAAAGGGGAAGGGAAGCTTGAGATTAACGGGAATAGCATTGATTCGATCGATTTACATACGTTAAGAGGTTGGATTGGCTATGTTCCCCAAGATCATGTTCTTTTTTCAAAAACAGTGAAAGAGAATATCTTATTTGGAAAAGAAAATGCTACGGAAAAAGAATTGGAGGAAGCAATTAGCCTTGCCTCTTTTAAACAGGATATTGATATGCTTCCAGAAGGGTTAATGACACTTGTTGGGGAAAAAGGAGTCGCATTGTCTGGCGGGCAAAAACAGCGTATTTCGATTGCCAGAGCCCTTATCCGTAAGCCGGAAATTTTAATATTAGATGATTCTTTATCAGCGGTAGATGCAAAAACGGAGCAAAAGATTATTTCGAATATAAAGCAGGAACGCCAAGCAAAAACAACGATTATTACAACACATCGTATGACAGCTGTGCAACATGCTGACCATATTATCGTAATGGAAGATGGTTATATCATAGAGCATGGAACACATGATGAGCTAATGGATTTGAATGGCTGGTACAAAGAACAATATATTACGCAACAGACGAAAGCAGAATCTGAAGAAGTGGAGGTGCAAGCATGACTACTGGACAACGTTTATTTCGATATGCATGGAGCTTTAAAGGAATAATTCTTACTGCGCTACTCATGCTGACAATTGCTGTTATCGCCGACCTTGCAGGACCGTTTGTTGCAAAAAAAGTAATTGATGATCATATAACAGGGATTGAATCCCTTTGGTATCAAACAGAACCAACTAGCGATGCAGTAGAATATAACGGGAATTTTTACAAAAAAGCTGAATACCTTGATTTAGATGAAGAAATGCTTGCAGAAGCTAGAATTCTTCAGGTTGGAAGACAATTTCTTTTTGTAGATGGCACTATTTCCTTTGATGGAAGTCGACAATTTGCGAATGGCACACTGACAATCAGCAGAGAGGGAGAAATGGCAACCTATCCCGCTACTGCTTTAACTCGAACGGAAGTATTTGATTTTTATAAGCCAGAAATTATGCCTATTTTAAAGCTTTTATCTTTTTATTTTGGATTAGTTATTATTTCTGCCATATTCCAATACGGCCAGCATTATTTATTACAAAAGTCAGCAAACCGAATTATTCAAAAAATGCGGGAAGACGTATTTGCGCAAATTCAGCGGTTGCCGATCAAATATTTTGATAATCTTCCTGCTGGTAAAGTAGTTGCCAGAGTAACAAATGACACAGAGGCAATTAGGGAGCTATATGTAACAGTACTCTCGAATTTCTTTTCAAGTGGAATTAACATTATCGGAATTTATATTGCCCTGTTTATTTTGAATCCGCCTCTTGCAGCGATATGTTTAATTCTTCTTCCCATTTTATATATATGGATGATTGGCTACCGCAAATTTGCGTCTAGATATAATCATGTGATTCGTGCAAAAATTAGTGATATTAATGGAATGGTGAACGAATCTATTCAAGGAATGCATATCATTCAAGCCTTTGGCAAAGAAAAGCAAACAAGGGAAGAATTTGAGGATTTAAATAAGGAGCATTTTCGCTTTCAAAATAAGATGCTCCATTTAAATAGTCTTACCTCCCATAATTTGGTGAATGTATTAAGAAACATAGTATTTGTCGTGTTTATTTGGTATATTGCAGGTCAATCTTTAACAGCAACAACGGCTCTTTCTCTTGGGATGCTCTATGCATTTGTTGATTATATTAATCGTCTTTTTCAGCCGGTACAAGGGATTGTCAATCAATTGGCTAATTTAGAGCAAGCTCTTGTTGCAGGGGAACGAGTATTTGAATTATTAGATGAAGATGGAATTGATGTGAAGGATGTTACACTAGGACGCTATAAAGGGAATGTAACGTTTGATCAAGTAAACTTTGCCTATAAAGATAATGATTATGTATTGAAAAATATCTCTTTTGAAGCAAAGCAAGGAGAAACAGTCGCATTAGTAGGTCATACTGGATCTGGAAAAAGCTCTATTATGAATCTATTATTCCGGTTCTATGATATTCAATCAGGGAAGATTACGATAGATGGAAAAGATATCATGTCTATTTCCAAGCAAGATCTTCGTAAATATATGGGAATTGTTCTTCAAGATCCGTTCCTCTTTACTGGAACAATCGCCTCAAATGTAACGTTAAATGACCCATCCATATCAAGGGCAACCGTGGAGAAAGCATTAAAGGATGTAGGTGCAGATAGGGTATTAAAGCATTTAGAAAAGGGATACGATGAGCCAGTAATTGAAAAGGGAAGTACGCTTTCTAGTGGGCAAAGACAGCTAATTTCCTTTGCCAGAGCGCTTGCTTTTGATCCAGCGATTCTTATTTTAGATGAAGCAACAAGCAGTATTGATACGGAAACAGAACAAATCATTCAACATGCGATGGAAGTACTAAAGGAAGGCAGAACGACCTTTATCATTGCCCATCGACTATCAACGATTCGGAATGCTGATCAAATTATCGTACTTGATCATGGAGAAATCATCGAAAAAGGCAATCATGATGAATTGATGGGATTAAAAGGAAAATATTATCATATGTATCAGTTGCAGCAAGGGGAGAGTTTAGCAGGATAATGGATAATTTCTCTTCATAAGCAAGCCCTCCTAAATGTAGGAGGGCTTTAGCCATTATATTAAATTGTTATTAGCCTTGAAATCCACCTAGTTGCTTTTCAGCCATTTGTACTAAGCGTTTTGTAATTTCTCCACCAACAGATCCGTTAGCGCGAGAAGTAGTTTCTGCACCTAGGTTTACACCGAATTCAGATGCAATTTCGTATTTCATTTGGTCTAGAGCTTGAGATACTCCTGGTACTAATAGTTGATTTGAAGAATTGTTGTTTGCCATTGTGTTCCAGCTCCTTCTAGTTGTTTTTTTGGTTGGGTTAACTGGAATTGCACCAGTTGTAAGAGAATTCTTACTACCACTAGGTGTAACCCATTAATAGATATGGCATTTTGCTGGTTAGTTGTTGCCTTGGTTGTTGCTTGTACTATTATTATGGATGGATTTCTTGTTCTTATTCAACAAAAAATGGAGGAAATTAATTCCTTTTACAACAGTTGGATAGTTTCTATTTCAATACAGAAACTAAAGGCAGAATAAAGTGCATTTTCTCTTTAAGGCACTACTTAATGTCTCCGGATTGTGGAAAAAAGGAAGGTGAATATAAAGTGGGCTCAATATGTCCGATTTGTAATGGGATGGAAAGCTTAGAAAAGCCTTGTACTAACTGTGGATATCAAGTGGAAGACAGGGGGAGAGTGATGGACTATTATGATGACTATAGTGCATATATGCCAATTGATCAGATGAAGTTAGAAGATGGCTATCAAGATTTATCTGCACATTTATGTCCTCATTTTATACAGTGTCCTCATTGTGGGCAGGAAGAAATTTTATTAATAAAGGAATAAAAATGATATGGAGACCATTGTATCTAATAGTAAAAAAGCTTACCGAGCATATATAGGTAAGCCTTTTTTTAGTATGCAATTAACGAATACGAAGTTCTGTTTCTTTATCGAAGAAGTGACCTTTATTCATATCAAACGCTAATTTAACCGATTGACCAGCTTGAAGGTCGGCTCTTGAATCTAAGCGAGCAACAAATTCTTTTCCAGATAGAGTAGAGTACACAAGGCTCTCTGCACCTGTTAATTCAAATACATCTACTTTTGCGTCAAAGCTTGTATTTTCTGAACTGCTTATAAATACTAATTCATCATGGATATCTTCTGGACGAACACCGAAGATAACTTCTTTACCAACATAATTTTGTTCGCGCAATGTTTTTAATTTTCCTTCTGGAATGATGAAAGAACTATCGCCAATTACCATTTTATTGTCGACTACTTTTCCTTCAAAGAAGTTCATTGCTGGTGAACCAATAAATCCGCCAACAAAAACATTTTCCGGTTTTTCGTATACTTCTTTTGGAGCACCAACCTGTTGGATAACTCCATCTTTCATAACAACAAGTCTTGTTGCCATTGTCATCGCTTCTGTTTGGTCATGCGTTACATAAATAGTAGTCGTTTGTAGTCTTTGGTGAAGCTTTGAAATTTCAGCACGCATTTGTACACGTAATTTAGCATCTAAGTTTGATAATGGCTCATCCATTAAGAATACTTTTGCATCACGAACAATGGCACGGCCTAGTGCAACCCTTTGACGTTGTCCACCGGATAATGCTTTTGGTTTTCTTTTTAAGTATTCTTCTAATCCAAGAATTTTTGCAGCGTTATTTACTCTTTCTTCAATTTCCGCTTTAGGGAATTTACGAAGTTTTAATCCGAATGCCATATTATCATATACAGTCATATGTGGATATAGTGCATAGTTTTGGAAAACCATCGCAATGTCGCGATCTTTTGGAGCAACATCGTTAACACGTAATTCATCAATAAAGAAATCACCTTTTGAAATATCTTCAAGACCTGCAATCATACGAAGAGTTGTTGATTTACCGCAACCAGAAGGACCAACAAATACGACAAATTCTTTATCCTGAATGTGTAAATTAAAATCTTTAACCGCTTCTACTTTTTCATCATAAATTTTATAAATATTCTTTAACACTAGTTCTGCCATTTTGTTCTCCCCCTACTATTTTATAGTTATACTTTAACACTTTTGATACCGTTTTCAAATTGGCGAATTGCATGAAAAACGCTTACAAAATTTTGAGCAAAATGCCTAAGAACTTGTATAATCAGGTGAATTCGCTCGTTTTTATAGCAAATAATCTATAGGCAATGTTTATTTGGGTGGAGAATAAGAGGGGATGCAAAAGAAAAAAGCCAATAATGGCTTTGGAAAAGTGCTATCTTCCACTTGTATAATATAAGCAAGCAAGATAGGTTGTTATGTAACTATGATAATTTTTTAAGTCAAATCCTGTTTTTTCAGTAAATTTATCAAGGCGGTATTGTAATGTATTGCGGTGGATAAATAATTGTTTGGCTGTATTGGTGCTGTGTCCATTGTTTTCTATGAATGTTTTAATGGTCAGCAGAAGTTCTTTATCTTCATCAAATATCGAGAACCATTCTTTAAATAAATGAAGTTCGTCTTCTCTTAGTCGGCTGATTAATAGGTTTGGGAGAATCGTTTCCATACTGAGTACATTTGATTTTGGCATAAATGCCAAGCCTTTTGAAAATAAGTTTCTTTCTTGTCCAAATATTGTGGGGATTGGACTACTTAGCTTCATTTCTTTTCCTAAATAAAAACAAATGGAAAAAAAGAAATCGGATTGTAAAGCTTGCGCAAGAGCAAGTAAATCTTCCTCTTCTAAATATTGTGCATTTTGCTCAATGACCACACCTTCACTTAAGCCATTCCATATAATAAGACTATTTGTATCTATAAATCCTTCAAAGGCAGACTCAATCAATTTTTTTTCAAGAGAAACAGAAATTCCTTTAATTTGAAACTGGATGAAACGTATGGTTTCAACATTTTTAAAAGCAGGCTTTTCTCCATTGAAATAAAGATATTGATTCCAGGTATACTCTTCTTTCTTTAATGTTTCATCAGGTTCGAAAAAATCATAGCATGCTTTTAATAATTCTAGCTGAGATTCATCGATCTCCTGCTTTAGAATGCCAATCCAATCATCTTGAAAATTAGTCTTGAACCAATGATAATCAGAAAGCTGAGACGGGGCTGGAGGCGTTGATTGCTCCAAGCTATGTTTATAATAAGCTAATATTTTATGCTTCAATTGATGTTACCTCCGAAATAGTAAAAACATTATCATAATTTTATTTTATAACTTTTTATAGAAATGGGGCAAGTGGGGGCGTTTGTGGAGGGAGAGTTTGGCTGAAAAGGATTCAGTATTGGCTGAAAAATCTGAAGTTTGGCTGAAATGGATTCAGTATTGGCTGATAAATCCGAAGTTTGGCTGAAATCTTTTCAACTTTGGCGTTAAATCCGAAGTTTGGCTGATAAAAACTAACATTAACCGAGAAAAAAGCACCCCCTTTCATATAAAATCACTAATTAAGGGGATGCTGAATGAGTTTATTCACTTATATAAGGTGGTTCTTCTTCAGGCAGCTCTCTTGCTTCTTCGATATTAGCATTTTCTTCTCTATTGAAAACCGTACCGCCAGCTAATCCTTCATTAATCATACGGTCAATATCTAAATAGGCTTTGTCCTTGCCTTCAAATTCAAGATCTTTTTTTGCTCTATTCATGAAAATCCCTCCTACCATTAGGATGAGTCTTCTAATTAGTTTTATTCTTGGAGGGAAAATTAGTTAGTGTATAAAAAAGCTTTACTAGTTGCTGGCATCTTTTTTCCTCAATCTCTACTTCATCAAATAACATTGGTTTTGCATTGACTTCAAAAAGATAATAATTGCCTTCTTTATCTACACAAGCATCAATCGAGAATTCACCTATGAAACCATATTTTTTTGTTAAAACCTCTCCACAATGGGTGACTAGTTTTTCGAAAAATAGATCATGTTCCTTTTGTGCTACTTCACGATAGGCCAATAGTTTTCCGCCTGATGGAATATGAGTCGTTACATCTTGTTGATTTGCCTGTCTTACGCCAACTCCTGATAGAACATAGCGATTTTCTTCAAACATAACTAACAGGCGGAAATCATAGCGGCTTCCTTTATATAATGCTCCGTCAATTTCTTCTTGGATAAGAAATTTCTTTTGGGACCATTCTTGATAATACTGATTCCAAACTTCATCTATCGAAGAAAAAAAAGCTGTTTCCTTCGTTGTACTTACTTGAATGGAATGCTCTTTTTCTAGCCTTATGCGATAAATATGATTCCCCTTAGATCCCTCAATTGGTTTTAAATAGATTTTTTTATATGCATGAAAAAAAGCAACAAAATCCTCTTGTCTCTCTAAAAGTGATGTTTTTGGTATGTGTCTATTTAACAAAGGATGCTCGCTAAATAGCTCATAAAGTTCCCATTTATTTATAAAGGATGGATTAAAAAAAGGGATTCCATTTTTTTTTAGAAAAGATACGGCATTTTGGAAGACCTCTTGCTTTTCTGTGTTTCGAAATGGGACTCGGTTATAAACTATGTCTGGCAATGGTGTAATGGCTTTAAGCCACTTATTTTGAATGGAACAAAAAATATAACCTGTTAGCTCATCTCTTTGTAAATTTTCAGGCGGAAAGATGACGACAATCCCGCCTGTAAGCTGCAGCTGTTTCTGAATCTCCTTAAAAAGCGCACCATTCCCTATTAATTTGTCCTGCTTATTTTTTGCAATCATAATGCCAATTAATGGGCCAACTTTATTCTGGTATTCGACAATCGGAAAAGCTACATGATTGGAAGGAGGCTTTGCGAAAGATAATCGCGTTTTAGATGATCCAAAAAAGTAATTTTTTGTTGAATCTGTATACCAACATTCTTTTTCGGAATCATAATAAATATTCATTGATA
This sequence comes from Niallia sp. Marseille-Q9988, assembly GCF_976954375.1. Classification (NCBI taxonomy): domain Bacteria; kingdom Bacillati; phylum Bacillota; class Bacilli; order Caryophanales; family Bacillaceae; genus Niallia; species Niallia sp. Marseille-Q9988. The sequence continues at coordinate 522,063 of NZ_CDRJSZ010000003.1, forward strand.
AATATCCTCTAGACTAAGGATGCTTTGTTCCATTAGAAAGACTGCGTACTCTAGGGATTTTCGGCGTGTTTCCAGATCGAATTTTTTTAGAGAGGGATGTTTAAAGATGCTTCTTCCAGGTTTAGCGTTCGCCTCAAATAACCAGACACGCCCTTTGCGATCCAACCCTAAATCGAATCCGATTTCGCCAATATATCCTTCCATCTGCTTTTCTAGAGCTTTACTGATTTGCAAGGATGCTTTAGTAAGTTTATTTATCATTTCTTCGCTTTTTAAATCTGTATCCGCTAATTCATCCATTGCTTTAACTATTCCTCCATTATTAAGATGTGTAGTTACACTTCCTGGACCAGCAATTTTTGCTGCAATTGCAGTCATTTCCCATTGTCCATCTTTATTTTTATTTGTATGAATTCGAAAATCGACTGACTTATTTTCCGAACGAATTAAGTGAATGCCTTGTTGAACGATATAATGAGATAAGTTTTGCTTATCGAATAAATGATTCATTAATGCTTCTAAATGGTCAAATTTCATGAGCCGATTACCTTGGTCTATATCTTTAAAGCGGGTGTAGTAATAGCCATCTTTTTTATCATACAATAGCTGGTAGATCCCTTTTCCAAGACTCCCGTTTTTTGGTTTAATATAGACATTGCCAAAGTTTGAGAGCATTCTTTCGATAACAGAAAAATTAGTGAGTGCATGGGTCTCTGGCAAATAATCGGAAATATTATCATCTTGCAGTAATCTTTCATAAATATCCAATTTATTAAAGAAGCCTGGATTATACCAGGGAATCGAATATTCCTGTTGCAATCTGTTTTTAACGGCTTGAATTTTGTTTAAGTTTTCAATTCTACGATTAGGTATGCGGTCATAAATAACATTTGGGAAAGGAACCTCTACTGATTTCCAGCCATCCTCATAAAATAGTCCATTAATGGTACCAGTATCCCAATTAACATGTTGCTCCCCAAATAGGAAGGCGATGACACCAACTGTTTTTTGCACAGAAAGAAGCTTTGAAAATAAAATGGAACGATCTCCGATTGGACGCACTTTTATGGTTGAAAATCCGGATGTGAATATTCCTAGTAGTGGACCTACGTATAACGTCTTATCAACCGCAAATAAATGAATATTAGAAGTGGACGATGGGAAATGCAAGTCATTAAAAAGATCGGAACTAATTCCCACCGTATTTCTTGATTTATTCTGTTTTTTAATCGTTGCTTCCTTACTTGCAGTGCCAAATGCAAGTATTTTTAAATCTGTGTTCCTATCAAAGTCAGATGGTAAGTAGACTGTATTTTCGCTATCAGTTATTATTTCGATAGGATATAGCTTTTTCATCCAGATTCCTCCTTTTATCATCAGCTAATTTAGCAGCATAAAGGACAGGAGCTTTATAGAGTTTCTCGCTTAGATGAGGATAGGCTGTCGTGATTACTTTTCTTCCTGGCTTTGAATTTACATCAAGAATCCATAAGGAGCCATTTGGGGTAATACCAATATCTACGCCGATTTCAAATAATGGAGATAAAGAACTTTCTAATATGGAAGGAAGGAGTGAAAATATTTCCTCTATTTCCTGTTTAAGAAAGCTTTTTAATTTAATGTGAATGGACAAAAACCAATCATCAAAGGCAACAATCGATGCACCAGCACTTAAATTTGAGATGATTCTCCCTTTTTCCCCAATACGGACTCCTTTCTCAACGACTTCCCATTCTTCTTTCACGTTTTTTTGCATAAGAGCACGAATATCAAATGGTTGTTCGTCTTTGTTTGACAGTGGAAGATATGCTTGCATTAAATAAGCATTTCTTTTTAAAAGCTGATTAAGCCATTTATTAAAAGTTATCCGATCAGAAAATAACTTTTCTACGGTTTTATCTTTTTTATCCGTTTTTACCAATATACCTTCTTTTTGTTTCTTGATAAAAAATAGTCCATTTCCTTGGGAGCCGTTTATCGGTTTTATGATTATTGGATTTAAGCTCTGAAAATTAACTTGATTTGCTGCTTGTAAGAGAAATGTTTCTGGAAGATATGCTGCAAGCTTTGATTCGCGCAATACTTGATATAGTTGCCATTTATTTGGTAATCCATTGCCGATAAAGGTGATATTAGGCTGTTTTTTTAGCCATTGAATAATATTTTTGCATTGGATAGAATGAGAATCATCATGATAAAAACAACGATCATATAGAATAGTAGGAACTGGGAATTCTGATTCTATCCAAGTATCTGAGTCTGGCATATATTCTTTTCCTTTTACAGTATGTGTAAAGGGATGATAGGTGGATGGGACAAAATGATAGATCGTTAAATGATAATCGCGTCCATATTTTGCTATTTCGTGAATGTATTTGTTTTCATGCTCTAAGGATAATGACATAATTCCAAATTTATTCATCTTCTGATATCTCCTTTAAACAAGGGGAAAAGGAAAGTGCAATAAAATATTCAAGCAAAGCTTTCGTAGATGGCCTTGTTTTTTCAATATGTTCTTCTAATTTCTTAGAAGGTTTGGAATTTACTTCGATAACCCACAGATGACCTTGTTTATCCATACCAATATCGATACCTAATTCTCCTAAGTATCCATCTGTATTTTCACTAAGGATAGCTGCTATCTCTAAAGCTAATGCTTTTAACTCTTCTATTTTCTGTACTGCTTTTTCTGTAGTCAGTAATTCATGTAACACGACTTTTGCTGGCTTCATTTCTGCACCTTGGGCCAAATTTGCAACGATCGCATTTTTTTGAGCAATTCTTGCAACAATGGAGGTAATGCTCCAGTTGCCTTGGTAATTTTTATGACAAAGAATACGGAAGTCAAGAGAGCGCCCATTTGATTTGAAAAAATCAATTCCTTGCTGACATATATAGCTTCTTCGCTTGGCATAACCTTCTAGCCATTTCCATAGCTTTTCTTCATCTGAAAATAGTTTAGTTATCCCTTTTCTTTTTCCAGAAGAAATAGTTGCAGAAAATCCATTGTTTAAGTGTTCAATATGAATGATATTTCTACCTTGGCTACCATGAACTGGTTTAACATAAAGAAGTGGGAATGTTAGCATGGAGATAAAATTTTGATAGGTGAGTTCCTTTGTTACAGGTAAATGTTCATGCATTGTTGCACTTTTGTTTAGAAGTTGATAGGTTTCATCTTTTGAAAAAAATCTGCTATTGAAAATAGGAATATCTTTTTCCTCAAGTAATTTTTTAAGCTTTAAAAAGGCGGTGCTAGAATCTGCTTTTCGAGAGTGAAGCCGGTTATAAATAACATGAGGATAAGGGAAGTCCAGCCTATTCCAAGTGTTATGATGAAAAAAATATCCGTTCATTTTATCCTCTTGAACATTTTGTAGTCCAAAAAGATAAAAGAATCCACCTATTTGAGTTAATTCTTCTGTTAATTCCTTGCATAAATGTTGAATGCTAGGAAATATGATTTCTTTCTTATCATCGTTAATTTCTGTTAATATGCCAATCACTGGGCCTAAATGGATTAATTGATTTTTGTTAAAATATGGGATGAGAAAAGTATCGATTTCCTTTGGAAGTAGTAAACTCTTTTCTAAATCAGTACTAAACACAATATCTTGCTTTTCAAGAGAATGTGTTTGAACTGCAACTTGAACATTCCTTTTAGCTAGACATACATACACAGGCTCATTCAAATTTATGTTTAAAAATTTTAGCAAAGAGGGACTGATAGCTATAGATAATCCATCTAAAGCTTCTTGAAAATCGTCTTTTTTAAATAGTTGCAAAAATTTAAGTGTCATTCAGATTCCCCATTTGTTTTTTCAATTTAGGAAGAGCGATACTGACATTCGCCTATTTTGGTGCTGATATATCGTATGAAAATATAGCTAAGTTGTGATAACTTTGAAAAAAGATTTCACTGGCTCAAGCTCAAAGCTGATACAGGCATAGATACTTTTCCTATATTTCTGAAATAAAGGTATTTCTGGTATTATGATGCATAGTTTGTTATAGTGGAGACAATTGTTAAATAAAGGAGTTGTTTTAATGGCAGTAAATGTACATGACCCTGCAAATGAATTAGAGAAAGCGATTCGTCAAAGTGATGAATATACAGAATTGAAAACAATGTATGATACGGTAAATGGAGATCCTTCCGCAAAAGCAATGTTTGATAATTTCCGTAATATTCAACTACAGCTTCAGCAAAAGCAAATGGCAGGTCAAGAAATTACTCAAGAAGAAGTAGAACAAGCACAAAAAACAGTGGCACTTGTTCAACAACATGAAAGTATTTCAAAGCTAATGGCTGCAGAACAACGCATGAGTGTGTTAATTGGTGAATTAAATCAAATTATCATGAAACCATTAGAAGAGTTATATGGACCAGCACAACAACAATAATAAGACAAACGAAAATCCTCTGCTTATGTAGGGGTTTTTTTATGGAGAAAAGCATAGAGATTGAATGCCAAGTACTAAAAATCATAGGGAAAGTGGATAAAATAATAGGAGGATGGCGAAATGCCATCCTCCTAAAGTCATATCTATTTAATTAAAATATTTTTTAATTAAAACTTGCTTCCGCCAAGTTGTTGCTCAGCCATTTGTACTAATCTTTTAGTGATTTCGCCACCTACTGAACCGTTAGCACGAGAAGTAGTTTCAGCACCAAGGTTTACTCCAAACTCTGATGTAATTTCATATTTCATTTGATCCAATGCTTGAGATACTCCTGGAACTAATAATTGATTTGATGAATTGTTATTTGCCATGATGAATGTTTCCTCCTTGAGTGATTTAATTTGTGTTACGTTTATTATTTTAAAAAAAATCACGTTTTTTATGCAAAAAAGCAAAAAGTAATTTTTTCCATAGGAAATAAAATGTTGTTTTTATGCAGTTATCGTTAAAAACAGGTTCGTTCCATTTCGCTCCAGAAAGTTGCTTTCCGCGGGGAGGAACCTGAGCCTCCTCGGCTTTGCCTGCGGGGTCTCAGCCTTTCCTCTATTTCCCGCAGGAGTCAACTTTCTTCCGCTCCATTCCACTCTCGATTTTAAATTAATTTTCATAGCTACTAACCTTTTAGAAATAACCACAATAAATCGCTATATCTTCTGTTAATCTTCTGTCAAAAGTTCTAATATGCTTGTTTCTCACATAAATGATATATAAAGACAATACATCTACATCGAAGAAATGGGGGATTTTATGATTTATCGCTTATTAGCTTTAAATATCGATGGTACTCTCCTTCAATCAAATGGGCGTTTAACAAAATCGACGAAGGAAGCAGTTGAATATGTTCAGCAAAAAGGAATTTATGTAACGCTTGTAACTGCTAGGAGCTTGCCATCTGCAAAAAAGGTAGCTAAAGCGTTAAAATTGGATAGTTATATCGTTGCACATGAAGGAGCATTAGTTTCCAATCATGATGACGATACCATTTTTGTGAAACGAATAGCAGAAGATTTAACAGCAGATATTGTTCGATTTTTAGAAGGATTTATCTGCCAAATTCGCTTAGTACATGAAAAGTTCTCACTAGCTAATAAATCAAAGCTCCATCATAATATGCTTGCAAAGACAGTCTTATCTTCCGGTGATCCTGTTTTTTATTCCCACCAATTCGTCGATGTTTTAAGTGATGTTTTATTAGAAGAACCAGTAAGCCCACCTAAAATGGAAGTATATTTTGAAGAGAAAAAAGATTGTCAGGATGCAAAAGAAGTGCTTGAAAAAATGTTTGATGATATTTATGTTGTTCAGCATAATGAGTTGCGCTTAGATATTTTGCCAGCTGGCGTGTCTAAGCTTAATGGCTTGTTATATTTGGGGGAGAAACTCGGAATTAAGAGTAGTGAAATGGTTGCTATAGGTGATGGGTTGGATGATTTAGAACTAATTGAAACAGTTGGTCTTGGCGTAGCAATGGGAAATGCATCAAATCAGGTGAAAATTGCTGCAGATTGGGTAACGAGATCGAATAACCAAGATGGCGTTGCCTATATGGTAAAAGAGCATTTCCGTAAACAGCAGCCAATTGAATTTTTACGAAAAATGAATATTATTAAATAGCCATTATTTATATTTTTACTAAAGGAGAAGTCATTATAGGGCTTCTCCTCTTTTAGCTTTTCTTTACAAAGTTTTTTGACCTTTCTAGTTACTTTTTGTAGACTAAAGTATAATCGGATAAGGAAGCATTATTTTTGAATAAAGGTGAGTTGAATGATTATGAAAGTTATATATATACAAGGATTAACAGATGAACGTTATATAAGGCCATTAGAGCATATAGCTAATCTATTTTTTGAAGATACAAAAGTGCTTTATAGAGCAGAAGAAAAGGCAGACCTTCATGTTCGATTTGAAACAGAAAGCATTGGAAATGTGTTTTTTGTAAAAGGGAAGCTAGATGAACTAGAAGAAGGAACTACATTTGAAAGCAATGCAGATCTTAGCCATTTAACTGATAAAGAAATATTTAAGCAAATGAAAAAAGCTATTTCAAAAAGCTACTTATTAATGTTGCAAGAATACACAGGTATGGTGCAAAAATGGGGAATATTAACAGGGATTCGCCCGACGAAGCTCCTTCATCGACATATGCAAGCCCAAACTCCCACAGAGGAGGCACATCAGGCTCTTCGCGAGGAATATTTAATGTCAGAAGAAAAAATCCATTTAATGCAGAAAATTATCGATCGGCAACTAGCGGTGATCCCTGATTTATATGATTTAAAAAAAGAAGTAAGCATCTATATTGGCATTCCGTTTTGTCCGACAAAATGTGCTTATTGCACATTCCCTGCATACGCGATTAATGGACGTCAAGGTTCTGTTTCTTCCTTTTTAGGTGGGCTTCATTATGAAATGGAAAAAATCGGCGAGTGGCTGAAAGAGAAAAATATTAATATTACAACCGTTTATTATGGTGGCGGTACACCAACAAGTATCTCGGCAGAAGAAATGGACATGCTTTATGAGCGCATGCATGCTTCTTTTCCGAATGTCGAAAACATTCGTGAAATAACGGTCGAAGCGGGAAGACCCGATACGATTACCCCAGAAAAGCTGGAAGTTCTAAAAAAATATAATATTGATCGCATTAGTATTAATCCACAATCGTATACACAACAAACTTTAAAAGCAATTGGCAGACATCATACAGTGGAAGAAACAATTGAAAAGTATCATTTAGCGCGTAAGCACGGAATGAATAATATTAATATGGATTTAATAATTGGTCTTCCTGGTGAAGGAATAGAGGAGTTTAAGTATTCTCTTGATAAGACGGAAGAGTTAATGCCTGAATCATTGACTGTTCATACCTTATCTTTTAAACGTGCATCTGAAATGACTCGAAATAAATCAAGATATAAGGTAGCAGATAGAGAAGAAATTCAGCAAATGATGAAGATGGCAGAAGAATGGACAGAGGAATATGATTATGTACCATACTATTTATACCGTCAAAAAAATATTCTGGGGAATTTAGAGAATGTCGGCTATTCAAAGAAAAACCAAGAAAGTATCTATAATATTATGATGATGGAAGAATTGCAGACGGTAATTGGTGTAGGTTGTGGAGCGTCCAGTAAATTTATCCACCCTGTTACTGGGAAGATTACACAATTTTCTAATCCAAAGCATCCAAAAACATATAATGAAAGCTTCGAGGAATATACAGATAAAAAAATAGCATTGTTAAACGAACATTTTTCATTAGAAGCTTCAAAATAAGGATTAATAAATTTTTCTGAGTCAAAATATCTGCGTTGTTTGTCTTGGACGCGGAATAAAATAAAATCTATTAGAACCATTTTTCGTTCTGGTAGATTTTTTTCTATGTTCCCGCCTTTATTTTTCGTATGGAAAAGAATAGCTAGTGTCAAACTAATAAATGCTTTTCACTAAATAGACATTTTTTTATCAAGAAAAATAGTTGCTTTTTGTGTTAAAAACGAATAACATAGAAAATGTTGTTTTTAAATGTTCGTTTTTTGGAGGTCTTTTATGTTTAACTTAAAGCAAAATAATACTACCGTGAAAACGGAGTTAATGGCTGGATTCACTACTTTTTTAACAATGGTTTATATAGTAGTTGTCAATCCAGATATTCTATCAAAAGCAGGAATTCCGTTCGATCAAGTGTTTCTTGCGACGATTATTGCAGCAGTTTTAGGAACATTATGGATGGCTCTTTTCGCCAATTATCCAATTGCAATCGCACCTGGGATGGGGTTAAATGCCTATTTTGCCTTTTCGGTGGTCGGAAATAATAATGTTGATTATACAGTTGCTCTATCAGCAGTGTTTGTTGCAGGTATTATCTTTCTAATTCTGTCTTTAACATCCTTTAGAGAAAAACTGATACTAGCAATACCAGATAATTTAAAGCATGGCATTACAGCGGGGATTGGGTTGTTTATTGCTTTTATTGGATTAAGACAAACAGGAATTATTGTGGACAATGCAGAAAATCTTGTTGGCTTAGGAGATTTTAAGTCGACTACCGTTATTCTGGCATTGGTCGGTTTGGCTATCACCATCATTCTGTTTAGCTTGAATGTAAAAGGAGCTTTATTCATAGGGATGATTGCAACAAGCATTATCGCTTATTTCACTGGATTCTTATCTTTTGACAATGGGATTATGGCAACACCACATTTGCCAGAAGGGCTTATTATCAGTAATCCATTTACTGCGTTTGGCGATGTTATTCAACATGGGCTATATGCCGTCGTTTTTTCTTTCTTATTGGTAACGATTTTTGATACTACGGGAACAATGGTTGGTGTAGCAGAACAAGCAGGACTCATGAAAAACAATAAATTGCCTAAAGCAAGACAAGCCCTACTTGCTGATTCACTTGGAACATCTGTTGGGGCGATGTTTGGAACAAGCCCAACAACAGCATTTATTGAATCTACTTCAGGTGTGGCTGCAGGTGGACGTACTGGGTTAACAGGGGTCACTGTATCCGTATTATTTATTTTATCTGCCTTTTTTGCACCGTTAGTAGGTAGTATATCTGGATTATCTGCTATAACTGCACCTGCATTGATTATTGTAGGAAGCTTAATGATGGGATCGATAAGTGATATAAAATGGAATGAATTTGATGAAGCTTTTCCAGCATTTTTGGTTATTTTAAGCATGCCACTTACATCAAGCATTGCAACCGGAATAGCACTTGGCTTTATCTCCTATCCATTATTAAAACTAGTAAAAGGGAAGGGCAAAACGGTACATCCATTAGTATATGTGTTTGCTGTGTTATTCCTTTATCAATTAGTATTTTTACCACATTAATAGGAAAAAAGCTGCTGATAGACTCAATAGAGCTTATCAGCAGCTTTTTTTATAGAGTTAGTTTCTTGCTTGACGACATAGCTTCTGGCGAATTTTCCACATGGGGTGAAGGAGAAAGGCTCTTAGTTAACTACTTTATATGGGAAAAGAATAAATCCAAACGTAGAGGATGAAAATATATATGGTGAGTTATCAAAAATAGTAGTAACATCCGTATACAATGAAACCTTTTACAATCTTAAACCGTATAGAGGAGTGAGGAGGGGATTCTGTGTCTTTAGAGTTAAAAAACGTGACAAAAAAATTTGGTTCGTTCACTGCAGTGGATGATTTATCCATTTCCATTCCTGAAAATGAAATGTTCGGCTTTTTAGGAGGAAATGGGGCGGGTAAGACAACGACTTTTCGCATGATCCTAGGTATTTTGGAAAGTACAGATGGGCAAATAACATGGGATGATAAACCGATTAATTATTCCACAAGTCCTTATATTGGATATCTTCCAGAAGAAAGAGGGTTATATCCAAAATTAAAAGTACGTGACCAGCTTGTCTATTTAGCTAGACTAAGAGGGATGGAAAAAAAGGCTGCTTTAAGGGAATTGGAATATTGGCTTGACCGTTTTAAAGTTCCTGAATATATAGATAAAAAAGTGGAGGAGCTTTCCAAAGGAAATCAGCAAAAAATCCAATTTATCAGTGCTGTTTTACATAAGCCGAAACTATTAATTCTCGATGAGCCGTTCAGCGGTTTAGACCCAGTAAATGTTGAGCAATTAAAAAGTGCTGTCGTTGATTTAAAAAATAATGGAACGAGTATTGTTTTTTCCAGTCACCGAATGGAGCATGTGGAGGAATTATGTCAGCATTTGTGCATCATGCATAAAGGAAAACCTGTTGTTCATGGCGCGCTTAAAGAAATTAAAAGAAGCTTTGGGAAGAAAAATGTAACCATCCATGCTGATTTTGATTTAACGCATTTAATCCGATATCCAGGCGTATTAAAATTAAAGGAGAAAGCAGAGGGAGTTTCTCTTCAGATTGAGGGAGAGGAAATTGCAGAGAGAATTTTAAAGGATATTGTTGGAAAAGGCTTTATCCGCAAATTTGCCTTAGAAGAGCCTTCTTTAAACGATATTTTTATCGAAAAGGTAGGTGCTTCTCTTGAATAGTTTTTGGATTATCCTTTTTCACACCTTTCTAAGCAAGTTTAAAACAAAATCCTTTCTCATCACAACAGCTATCACTTTAATATTGGTTATTGCACTTACAAATCTTACTACCATTATTGAGACATTTTCTGGAGAAGACGAAAAAACAGAAGTGGCAGTTATCGACCAGAGTTCCTCACTATTACCAGTCATTCAAGAGGCAATACAGACGATGAATGAGGATGTCAAACTTATTTCATTTGAAGATAGTGAAGAATCAGCTAAAAAAGAAGTAGAAGAAGGCAACTATAGTGGTTTGCTGATTGTAGATGTTGATTCGAGCAAATTACCAGTAGCCACCTATTATACGATGGATATTGCGGAATCGTCTCTTTCTGATAATTTATTAAATAGTATTCAACTAGTTAAAAATCAATTAGCAGCTAATCAGCTTAATTTAACAAATGAGCAGCTCGTTAAATTGAATGAGCCTGTTTCCTTTGAGAAAATTGCTCTTGTAAAAGATGCAAAGACAGAGGAAGAATTAAGTCAAGCGAGAGGATTAGTTTACATTCTTTTATTCTTAATATATTTTGCTGTTGTTTTATATTCTGGAATGATTGCAACAGAAGTAGCGACGGAAAAATCATCGCGTGTGATGGAGATTTTAATTTCAAGTGTATCTCCGATTAAACATATGTTTGCTAAAATACTAGGAGTTGGTTTATTAAGCTTGACTCAACTTGCGTTATTAATGATTGTTGGTTATTTTTCTTTAACAAGCAATGATAGCATGGGGTCAATGGAAGGATTCTTAGGATTTAGCGAAGTACCTGTAAGCACGATTATTTATGCTGCTATCTTCTTTATTTTAGGCTATTTCCTATATGCTACACTTGCTGCATTGCTTGGATCACTTGTAAGCAGAATTGAAGATGTTCAGCAAATGATTACACCAATGACATTATTAATTGTTGCAGGATTTATGATTGCTATGTTCGGGCTAAGTGCACCAGACAATACGTTTGTAACCATCACATCTTATATCCCATTCTTCACTCCAATGCTAATGTTTATGAGAGTAGGAATGTTGAATCTGGCTTTTTGGGAGCCGATTTTAGGTATCATTATTTTAGTTGCTACTATTATGATTCTTGCTATATTTGGGGCAAGAGTATATAAAGGCGGAGTACTGATGTATGGAAAATCAAATTCTTATAAAGATATTAAAAAAGCTCTGCAGCTTACAAAAAAAGAATAAACATAAAAAAGCCTCATGAATAGTGGGGCTTTTTTTTGTGGAGTAATCTAACTAATAACGATAAACGAAGGTATTCTATTAAAAACACTGACTAAGAGAAGATAAGAACGTGCATTCGTATTTTTGGCATGGTAAAATAGAAGCAAATAGCTTTAGGACGTGAGAGTATGGAAATATCCTTTATACATTGTGCAGATTTACATTTAGACAGTCCGATGGTTGGGTTGAAGAATTTGCCTGTAACACTGCATACTAAATTAAAAGAAAGTACGTTTACCGCATTTAAAAAAGTTATTGACACAGCAATTAGCAAAAAGGTAGATTTTATGATTATTGCTGGAGATATATACGATGGGGAAGACAGAAGTATCAAAGCACAAATACGTTTTCGAGATGAAATGCTGCGTTTAGAAGAAAAGCAAATTGAGGTATATCTTGTCCATGGAAATCATGACCATTTAAATGGAAGCTGGGTACAAATAGAATTACCTCCTAATGTTCATGTGTTTCCATCTATGGTGAGTGTAAAACAATTTGTGAAAAATAAATTATCGGTTAATCTTTACGGTTTTAGTTATGAAACCAGACATGTAAAAGAGAGAAAGATTGATGAATACGCACGAAGAGATCCGGCTCATTTTCATATAGGAATCTTACATGGGAATTTAGAGGGCTCTACTGAACACAGTTCCTATGCTCCTTTTCAAGTGAAAGATTTGCTTGCTAAAAAAATGGATTATTGGGCATTAGGTCATATCCATAAAAGGGAAATTTTAGAGAGCATACCTCCGATTGTCTATCCTGGTAACATTCAAGGGCGACATAAAAAGGAAACAGCGATTAAAGGATGCTATTATGTGGAGTTAAGAGAGGGAGATGCTAGTTTAGAATTTATCCCAACATCTGAAGTGATTTGGGAGACTGTGAAAATAGATGCTAGCACTGTAAAAACATTTAATGATTTATACATGCTTTGTCGGAAACAAATAGATGAAATAGGAGATGGAAAATCTTCTTTTATTATTACTCTGGAGATAGAGCAATTGCGAATAGAAGAATCTTTTCTTGATTCCGATTTATTAGAAATTCTTCAGCAGGATGAGGTAGATTCAGACTCTTTTGTCTGGGTTAGCTCTATTAAGATACAGGAAAATACAGTATGGCTAAAAGAGAATCTGTTAAGAGAATCAGCTTTTTATGAGGAATTATTTGCTGTAACAAAAGATTCAGAACTGTTAAATGAAGCAGTTGCTCCTCTATTCCAACATCCAAAGGTTCATCGATTTTTAGCAGAGCTTACAACCGAAGAGAAAAAAGAACTAGCAGAAGAAGCAGAAGATTTGCTCCTTACAATGCTTGTGAAAAGTGGGAGGTAACAGATATGGAACTAAGAAAGATAACCATTTACGGATATGGAAAACTAGAGAATATAACATTTTCCATTCACTCCCCTATTCATGTGTTTTACGGAGAAAATGAGGCTGGTAAATCGACCATAATGAGTTTTATTCATAGTATTTTATTCGGATTCCCAACAAAACAGCAAACAGAGTTACGCTATGAGCCAAAACTTCAGCATAAATATGGTGGCAAATTGGAAATCTTTTTTCCAGAAATTGGGCTTGCGACAATCGAAAGAGTCAAAGGTAAATCTTCTGGGGATGTGACCGTTACTTTAGAGGACGGGAGAAGAGGGCAAGAGGAGCTTTTAACTGAATTATTAGCAGGAATAGATAAAGGTCTTTATCAATCGATTTTTTCTTTTAATTTACACGGATTGCAAAATGTCCAGCAATTAAGAGGAGAAGAGCTGGGAAGATTTTTGTTTTCGACTGGTGCGGTAGGCTCTGACCGCTTATTGAAAGTGGAAAATGAGTTGCAAAAGGAATTGGATATACGCTATAAGCCTAATGGTAAGAAGCCTGCCATTAATGAAAAACTGCAAGCATTACGAGATAAGCATAGCCAATTAAAAAGCGCAGAGAAGGAAAATAATCAATATGAACACTTACTTACTAAGAAAAGAAAGCTAGAAAAAGAAAAACAGCTTATAGAAGCAGATTTAAAAAAAGAAGAGCATGAAAAACGATTATTAGAAGAATGGATTAAGATTAGAGGAATTGTACAAGAAAAGGTAGTATTAGAACAAAAATTAGCTACCTACAAAGAGCTTCATTTCCCGCAAAATGGATTAACTAGATGGGAAGCGCTGAAGGAAAAATTACTCTCCATAGAAGCGGAAATTCGCAATGTAGAAGCAAGAGCCTTAGAAATAGATCAAGAACTATCAAGCATTCCTACACAGGAAGAACTTCTTAGCGCTGAACATAATATCTTACTTGCTGTGGAAAAATTCCCCGTATATGAACAGTTACAGAATCGGCAAACTCAAGTAGAAAATCAAATGAAGAAGATAGAGGAAGAAATTGATAGTTTAAAAAGTAAATTGCATTTACCGATTGAAGAAGAAATTCTATTAAAGGAAAGCAATACAAGTATCTTTTTAAAAGAGCAATGCGCACAAGCAGCTTCTAAACAACGGAGGTTAAAGGAGCAGAAGGAAGAGCTAGACGAGCGATTAAAGGCTGAGCAAGCAGCTTTAGAATCTTTAGAAGAAGCAGTGAAGATAGATAAGCAGAAGCTCTTGCCAAAAGAGGAGAGAGCTAGATTAGAAGAGCATGTACAAAGTGATCATCAGGTTAGATGGAACAAAGAGAAGGCAGAATTATTATCAAGAGAAATAAGTCAACTGGAAGCTCAAGGGAAGCTAGAAGAGAAACGGATGAAGCAGAATACGTTAATAACAAGTGGTTTATCGATATTTCTTCTGCTGGTTGGAACAGGGGCTTTGGTATTTGGGCAATGGGTATTAACAATTATTTGCTTTACCGTATGTGTTGTTTATTTTTTTGTCTTCCTTTCGGGAAGAAAACTCGCAAAAAATGAAATTCGCAAAAAGGAGCATAAATTAGCGCTTGTTAAGGAAGAACATGCTCAGCTACTTGTAACCTTTGAAAAGGGACAAGGTGTTTCTCGTTACGAGGCACAGAAGCTAGAAGAGGATACAACAAGGAGAGAGAAATTCACTCAGCTTCAATTTAAATTAGAGCAGCAAAATGAGAGCTATGAAAGAGTTCTACAGGGATTTGAAAAGTGGGAGGCGAATTTTCTTTCCCATCAAAAGTTGTTAAGACAATTGGCTAATGAACTTAAAATTCCTTATGAATTAGCGACACAACAAATATATGATGCATTTCTATTAATAGAAGAATGGAAAGCAAAAGATAGAGAGAGAAATTCCTATCTTCAGGAACTTAAGGAAATTCATCAGGAAAGGGAGCAGATAATTAGCAAGATCAGCTATTTTTTTGAACAGTTTATGGAGAATGAGAAAGATACGATCGCTAATATGTGCTACCGTTTAAAAACAGCATTAACGGAAGAAAAAAAGAAAAGGGATCGAATAGAAGCATTGCAGAGAAAGAAAGCGGACCTATCAGAGGCTATGGATAAATATCAAACAGAATATAATCGCTATCTTGAAGAAAAGAACGATCTATTTTCGATTGCCGGTGTAACAGAAGAAGAGAAATTTCATGAAAAAGCTGCAATGGAAATGGAAAAAGGTAAATATAAAGAAAGACTTGCTACTATTAACGGTCAATTAGAAATGGCTAATATAGCAAAAAATCATATTCCTGTCTATCAACAAATCCTTGATCCTGAGCTGCAGTTAGAGGAAAAGAAAGGGATATTGGATCGATTAGCATCTCGCATACAAGAACTTGTAGAAGAAGTTGCAGCGACTAACTTTAGTATTTCTAGAATTGAAAGTGGAGGTACGTATACGGATTTATTACATACCTTTAAACAATTTCAGTCAGAATTCAAGGAAGATGTGAGAGAATGGGCAAAATTTGCCGTGGCAAAACAGCTCTTGGCCAAAACTATTGAGCAATATAAACAAAAACAGCTGCCTGCTATGCTGCAAAAAGCAGAAGAAAATCTCGCATTTTTAACGGAAGGAAAATATATTCGGATCGTTCCTAAGGAAGAGGGAGCTGGGTTTTTAGTAGAAAGTCATCACCATCTTTTTTATGAAGCGAAGGAATTAAGCCAGGGAACGACCGAGCAGCTATATTTATCTATTCGAATTGCTTTAGCACAAACATTTTATCAAAACTTTGGTTTTCCATTTATCATTGATGATAGCTTCGTTAACTTTGATGAAAAGCGAACAGATAAAGTGATTCAATTATTAAAGAAATGTGAGCAGAATCAGCTTATTTTCTTTACTTGTCATCGCCATCTACTAAAATATTTTCCTGATGAAAGTTTGCATGTATTACCAGCAGAGGAAAGAGAAACAAGTTTATAAAGATGAATTGTCTTCATGCTATACTAAATAAAGAGAAAGATAAAGGAGAGAGTGAGTTGGACAAAACAGGAGTACTTCAGTATGAGGTTGGGGAGCAATTTGAATCCTATTTATTAATAAAGAATGCAACAAAAGCCATCGCAAGTAATGGAAAGCCGTTTATGACGCTTATTTTTCAAGATAAAAGTGGGGAAATTGAAGCAAAGCTTTGGGATGCTACGGAAATGGATGAGCAGAACTATCGACCGGAAACGATTGTAAAAGTGAATGGGGATATTCAAAGCTATCGTGGAAAGCTTCAATTAAGAATTCGCCAAATTAAGGTGGCAACAGGAGAAGAGGGCATTCGATTGGCTGATTTTCTTGAAACTGCACCATTAACAACAGATGAGATGTTAAGTAAAATTACGCACTATATTTTTGAAATGCAGAATCCTAATATTCAAAGAATTACAAGACATTTAGTAAAGAAGCATCAGGAAGCATTTTTGCAATATCCAGCAGCGACGAAAAACCATCATGAGTTTGTTTCTGGATTAGCCTATCATGTTGTTAGTATGCTAGATTTGGCAAAGGCAATTGCAGGCCTTTATCCAAGCTTGGATAAAGATTTACTATATGGAGGGATTATCCTGCATGACCTAGGTAAAGTAATTGAATTATCTGGACCAATTTCCACTTCGTATACATTGGAAGGGAACTTGCTTGGACATATTTCCATTATGATTAATGAAATAGGAAAAGCAGCGGATGAGTTAGGGATAAAAGGAGAAGAGGTAGTGATACTTCAACATTTAGTATTATCCCTTATCTATATACGTGTGAGAAATAAAAGTAAAAATACATATAATAGTACAGAGGAAGCCCTTAGCAATAAGGGCTTTTCTTATTTATAGAAAAGAAAACCCTGGGCTATGCCTAGGGTTCCAAAAAGCTTACAGCGTGGTATTAAAAAAACTTCCTCAAGGTGCTAAAATATTTTTGGTTCGCCAACCGAAAATAAATAGCCAGGAGGAAGTCCTTATGTCAAAAGACAATAATAGTTTAGCACACACAACTTGGAATTGTAAGTATCACATAGTATTTGCACCAAAATATAGAAGACAAATAATTTACGGGAAAATAAAGAAAGATATTGGACAAATCTTACGTACCTTGTGTGAGAGGAAAGGCGTGGAGATAATAGAAGCAACAGCGTGTAAGGATCACGTACATATGTTAGTGAGTATTCCGCCAAAATTAAGTGTATCAGCATTTGTAGGATATCTAAAAGGAAAAAGTAGCTTGATGATATTTGATCGACATGCACAACTGAAATATAAATATGGAAATCGAAAATTTTGGTGTACAGGATATTATGTAGATACGGTAGGAAGAAACAAAAAGGTAATAGAAGAATATATACGTAATCAAATACAAGATGATATAGTCGCAGAACAATTAACGATAATGGAATATATTGATCCATTTACAGGGGAAGAAGTGAAGAAAAAGAAACGAAATAATTAGGAGAGAAGGCCTTTGAGGTCTGGCCAGTAGAAGTAGTACAAATGGCGAACCTTTCAGTAGCCCTTTAGGGTTTGGTCAGTAACAAAGGCTTTCAGCCGCAGAGAAAACCACCCGTTCTCACGGGTGGTCCTTATTTTCTCACATTTCAAATAGTGAGTTATACTTTAAATATATATTGAAGTAGGAGGTAGACCAGTGTATATACCACTTGATGAAAAATTTACATGGATACCAAGAGAAGTTTCAATAGAAAGTGAAAGGATTGGTGGAAGGTTAGAAGCAGGTAATATCGTTATTATTGGATTAAGAGATAATAAATCTAAATTGATTATTCCACATCCAATATCAAATTTTATAATTAAGTGTTTTGTAAATAAGCAGTTATCACCAAGTACTCAACTAAGGGCTGGAAGGATTATATGTATGTTTTTAAACTATATTTATACTCAAATAGAGGATGATGATTCAGGAGAGTATAGTAAATTAGAGGAAAAGGGTATAAGAGCATTAGAGCTAAAGCATGGGGCTAACTTTATAACCTATGGAACTTATTTGGGTAGAAATTCAGAAACAATTGATTATTGGGAAAAAACACTAACTAGATTCTATAACTTTTTAAAAGAACAAGATTCAATTGACCAAGACCCAAAAATAATAAAAAAAATCAATAAAAATGGTAAGGAAATATTAATTTCACCATTTGGAGATTCTGTATTGGATATTGAAAGACCAAATAAGAAAAATGATAATGATATGACTACCTTAAAAGATTTTGGGGAAGGAAGACTAGAACTCGCTAAGCTGTTTATTAATATTGCTCAAACTCATGCAGAAGATATTGCACTAGGAGTTTACTTTCAATTCTTTGGTGGGTTAAGAGTAGGAGAGGTAGTTAATTTAACAGAAAGTTCATTAAAACCAAGGGGCTATAGGGGGACTGAAAACAAATCATTTTTTGTTAATATTGATGATAACCAAGATAAATTGTTTCCCAATTTAAAAAATAACCAGTATAACCAAGTAAAAAGACCAAGACCTCAATTTATTATCCATTCAAATTTACTACAAAAATTATATGATGATCATATTACAAAACTTGAAGAATTAAAAAGTAAGAAAAAATTAAAGGTAGAAGATGCATTATTTGTATCGTATAAAACTGGTGTACCAATAAGTGGACCAAATTATGCAAATAAATTTAAGCGTGTAAAAAAAATATTTTTGAATGAGTTAAGAAAGGAAAGATACTATGAGGATGTAGAATTTCTTGAATCTTTACCTTGGGGTACACATATTGGTAGAGCTGTTTTCACAAATATGTTAATCGATCAAGGCTTAGGTATTGAAGAATTAAGAGATTCACGTGGAGACAGAAGTTTGTTGTCTGCTATGGCGTATTTAGAACGAAGGGTAACAAGAAAAAAAATTAAAGAAATGATGGAAAAAGTAGCAACTAAAATTGGTAATGAAGAAGATCAAGATGATGGTATTTATTTGCAACAAGCACTAACGCGTGAGCAGAACATCGAAATATACAATAAAGTTATGAGTAATTGGAGAGGTTTCTAAAATGTTAGTAAAAATAAGGGAACTATGTGATAAAAACAGTCCCTATTTTCAATTAGGTGTTCGTTGGAAAGGGACTGAAATATTACAAAAACATGGTGTCTTAGAAATTGTAGACATTAATAATGTGAAATATGTTGAATATGAAAAATTATTAAAACATGTTGCTTGGGAGAAAAATTTTTTTAATGAATATTTTATAGACTTGGATGTGTGGTCAAAATTAGGGTCCAGCGCTAATAAAGATAGTTTGCGTTCTTCTGGGGTGAAAAAATTAATTTCCTTAGCAAATCAGGGCCTTATTGAAATGGTTGAATTAGATTACCCACTTGTTTCAATAAGAGACAACAAATACAAAAATATAAAAAGGTTTTTTAGGAAAGCAAGTCTTGAATATTTTTTAAATGATTATATTAATTTAAATGAGGCTATGAAAATAATAGGAAAATCAAGTCCTCAGTATACTTTAAAAATCTTAATGAGCAAAGATATAGAAGTTGTAAAGCTTTCAGAAAAATATGATATGACGTTTGTTAATAAGAAAGCAGTTTTACATTTAGTAGAAAGTGGTGAGAATAAGCTTTCAAGCGTAGAAAATAGAAAACAATTAAATATATCTGATATGCAAGAATATATCAGTAGTAATCAATCCAGATTATACTTGGGCTTTACAAAAAAGAAATTTGAACAAATTCAAAATATAGGAATTCTAAACGTTGAAACTATTGTGGAGAATGGTAAAAATTTATATAAAAGATCACATATTGAGGATTTCAAGAAAAAACAAGAAAAATGGGAACAAGATTTTATAAAAAAGCACTATATAGATTTAGAGGTGTGGGGAAAATTTGGTTCAAATTCCTCAAAAGATTCTCTTAGGTCAAGTGGGATATTAAAATTAATTGAACTTGCTAATAAAGGGAAAATAGAACTAGTGGAGATGAAGTATCCACTAATTTTTATTAAAGAAAAGAAATACGAGAATATTAAGCGCTTCTTTAAAAAAGATAGCATTGAACTGTTCTTATTAAATCATTTTAAACTTGAAGATGCTATGTTGTTACTAGGTAGGAAAAATAGTGATAACTTCCAGAAATATTTAAAATCAAAAGGGATTGAAATTATTAAGCTTTCAACTAAAGTAGATTTGATGTACGTCAGAAAGTTCGATATTCATAACTTAATGAAAAAAAGGAATATCGTAGTGTCGAGTGAGGAAAAACTTAAAAAAGATCTTGAAGAGTCGGAGTTTCTGAATAGAAAACAAGTAATGATGTATTTAAATATTACTGCTAAGAGGTTGACTCAGCTAATAGAAAAACGTCTTTTACGAGTAGAAAAGAAAATTTCAAGTAATTTAACGTTATTTAAAAAATCGAAAGTGATCCAACTAAAAAAACAGCAAGAAATATTGCTAAAGTTATTGAATGAGAAGTGGTTTACCCGGAATGAGGTAATTGAAAAATTTAATTATGATCCGGATATGTATGAAATCAGAAAAACTAAAATTCCTGTTATTGTTGCCAGCGCTGATAGATTTTTAAATAAGAGGGTGATCTACCTAAAAAGTTCAGTAGAAGAGAATTTTAACCGGTTAGTATATACCCAGCAATATTATACAGATGTTGGAACTATATATGATAATATTAAGCACCGGCTTCAAATGGAGAAATTCTCCTTTTTTGAACATCTTATTGAAACTGAAAAGCTTTGGGATATATACATTAAGAGTAAATCAAATGAATGGAATCCAAATTCTTACGATGATAAATTACAGAGGATTGGTGTACTTGTAAATTTAACTAAAGATATGAATTCTATTTTATCAAAGGAAATATACAATTGCTCCTCAAAGGAATTGAATTTTGCGTTTTTTAAAAAATACCCTTTGCATTTTCAAAAGCATTTATATAGCTTTTTACAAGCAATTCATTTATCTCAAAAAATGCAAAATAAAGTTACATTTAGAATGAATGAAATAATTAATCCTTATGACCGAGAACAAAAAAGAAAAATAAAAAGTTTATATACGCCAAAAGAATATAGAAATCTATTCGATTATGTTTCTGAAAATGTTAGTTTTCATAAGAGTAATGCAATTAATAGTATAAAAAAAGCAGTTCTAGCAAATGAAGAAAATAAGAATATAAATATGGTATATGATCGTTATGATTCTGCATGGTTATATGTAATTCTTCATTTAACAAATATTTGGAGAACACCTGACTATCTTCATTTTCCTAGAGTGTCATTTGAGGATACTTATATCGAACCGACAATTGAATGGATGGAAAATAATGAAATTAGTAAAACGGACGCTGAAAGATTATTAAGAAGACTACAAATAAAAACATATAACTTTTCAAAAAATAATGCAGATAGGTATTTATTTATTCCGGATAAGTTATTAATCGCATTTGCAACTGCAGTGACTCTTTGTGAAATTAGAACAAGGCTTTTAAACGATAGTTTTCAATCCGTTATTAATTTTATGACAAAAGATAATAGATTTAGGAATAAAGTTAAAGAAAATTTTTTTAGATCCTTTAGCGGTGTTCAATTCGATACTTTAAAAATGAACCGTTCATTATTCACATTTTTGTTGCGTATTTCAAAAAATGTAAATGGACCACATGAAATAGAAATACTTAAACAATTTCGTGGACATAAGAACATTGAAACTACAAATATTTATTTGCTTTTTACTGAAGAGGACATAAACTTCCTTACTTCACAACTCTTTTCAAGAAACGACCACTTCGGTTTTATTGCTGATACTTTTACCGATATTTTATTCGGAGAAACCACGTCACTTTTTGAAAAAACAAAACAGAACAATTCACTTCTAGATTCATTCGGAGGTGTGTTTAAACTTGAGTCGGTAGCTAGTTTTTTACTGGCTGTATCTGAGGATGAAGAAATAGTAAAAAATATAATCTTAGAAATGGATTCACAAGAAACTCAACAAAAGTTTGAAGAAATACTATTTATGAAATTGACTAGTAAACAGAAAGATGTTCAATGCTTAATAGGAGAAGCGAATTGTCCATATCCGGGCAGGGATTGTTTAGGAGGATGCCATTTTTCCATTCCTCATTTTTATGCTATATCTGAACTAACAAGACAGTTGTGGAATGATTTTGAATTTATTCTGAATAGGTTTTCAAGCCTAAAATATAAGGGAGATAAAGAAAGGTTTTTCATTAACTTTGCTGGCCGTCTAAAATTATTTAAAAATGCTGAGGGGAAATATGGGAATGTTGTGTACGAATTTTTTAATTTAGATAAAGAAAAGTGGATTGGGCTTTTAAGTGAGTTACCGGAAGAATGGCAGCTTTTTGTAAGTGAGAATAGGAACTTAATAAAAGCATAGTATTATGGAGGTTATAATTTGAATGCTTTATTAAACTATGAATTTAAACTGGATGAAACAAGTATTGAAGAATTTGATCTAGAGTATAGTATAGAAGTTGCAAAAGAGAATATTGAGAGCTATTTAGATAATATTACTGTCAATTATTTTAAAAAGTATTCATATAAAGATATTGGATTGAGTCAAGTTTTTGTGGGAGTTTTTTATAGCTCCCTTTTTATAAAGTAAAACTTCTAATTTTGTATCCGTTTTCTAAATGTTTTCTTTTATCAAAATTTCGTTTTTTTCTTTTTTAAAAACCTTTTAATCCCTGTAAGGCAAAGTGAACGGGTTTTCCAATCACCTGATTTAAGTATGGCATGTTCTGACGTACGGTTTCTGTCACTAATTTTGTGGATATTTTTCTTTTCGGTCGATGCTCTTTCTTTGATTTTTCCGTGGCTTTTTCCCATTTTCCATATATCGTTTGGATAGATAGATCATCCTTCAACCCAATCCACAAACGTGCCATGCTCATGACGCCTTTTTTGCTCCATGCTCTTCCATTTTTTAATCGTTTGGCTAATTGATTCATCATTGCTTCTGCACTTCCCATTGGTCGATACGCTGTCGTGTCCACGCCTTTCTCCTGTAACCAACTACGATAATCTTTTATGGTTTCCTGATGATGCGTTAAAAAGGCGAGGAAATGCGCTAGTTTTTCTTCTTCTTCTGGTGTATCCATTGTTCCTACTGCACTATTCAACTCTAGAAGTAATGTTTCTACCTGGTAGTTTTTTAACGCTCTTCTCATGTAGCGGAATCGGGGATGGCTCTTCATTAGCTGTTTCATCGAACGAGCGACATGAAAACGATCCATAGTGAAAAAGGCCCGTTCCCGAAAATACTCCCGACATGCCGTTATCCAGCCTGCTCCATCGCCATTAATAATAAGCAAGGTTTGGGTTGGATCATACGCATAATGATTCTGTAAGAATGTTTCAAAAGCTTCCCAAAAGGGTTCTTTTCCTTCATAGAGAAAATGCCTTTTATTTCGGAGCCTGACTCGCTTTCCGTTTTCTTTCCATCCCTCATGTACAGCGGCGAATTTCAACTCCCATCCACGCTTTTTCTTTTCTTGACTCTTCACATATAATCCATCTACTTCGACAAACAATACCTTTTGAAAAGGGCGTTTTTCCTTAGCGGGAAGGACGCTTGTATGAAGAAGATGTTGCCGTAATGCTTCGTGGCTCATCGCCGAATAACCTAAAAATTGTTCGAATGTTTCCACCGCCTTTCGATAGGAAGAGCCATTTGTCGCTAATTCTAGCCCCCATTCTTCTAATAGTGGACTAAACCCTTTATTCCCTTGAAACTGTAAGTAGTGATCTAACAGACAAATATATTTTTTGGTTACACGATCGAAATAATAATTACGCTTCAGCTCCACAGCTCCAAACGCTGTATCTACTCGTATTTCTCGTTTATCTCGTAAAGCAAATCTTCTTTTGTCTCGTTGCTGAGCAATCTCTTGATCCCAATTTTCTAATGTTTGAACAAGAATTTCTTGAAACGTCATTTGTAGTGTTCGAAATAAAGTTTTTTCCAATTCTTTTAATGATGGCATTTTTGTGTTACATTGATTCATGAGAGCCTCTCCTTTTCGTAGTTTTCTAGTCAAATTCTACTTTACAAAAGGAAGCTCTCTTTTTTAATGCTTCATTTTTTCCAGCTACCGCGCTTTCGCTTGGTGACCTTTTTGTCTAGTTGGGGGACTCGTCCCCCAACTAGACAAAAAGGATATTTATTCTCCCACAAACATTTTACTCATACAAGATATTGTATGGTATGTCTATAGTGAAAATAGTGATACTATACTCACTATAGATTTCAGAAAATATATAGAATGTAAAAATACAATGATGTTAGATGTATTAAAATGTTGGGTATCGAATTTCTTATTGGATTATGCAGGTAATACTATTGCGGCATATTTCAAGTATTTAGTGGATGTTTTAAATATTACTTCAACTTTAGCTAAGTCAAAAGTTAGTGATTTAGAAGAATATTTATTATCCGAAGCGACGAAATCGATAAAACATGAAATGATAAAGTCTTTATTGAATTTTTTAGATTTTTATGATGAATTGGATTCAACGGAAGAATATATACAGCTAGCCAGTGAGCTTCATGAAAAACTCGAAATAGAACCGAGGGAAATTCCATCAAGCAGAGATTGCTTAATGTTCCTATTCGCCTTAAATAATTTTTTTGATAATACTCCTTCATCAGATTGGCGATATTTATATTTTACTCCAATAAGGATTTGGTGGATACTAACTACCAAAATCCCAATGAGAATCGGTGAATTTCTTAAAATACGAAGGGATTCTCTTAAAGTAAAAGAAACGGATAATAAAGTTCGATATTATCTAGAGCTACCTAGATCTAAGGAGAAAAACAACAAAAAAAGAATTCAAGTTATTGATAAAATTGAGATTGATAAGAGTTTTTACAATTTCATAGATTCCTATATTATTGAATCAAATAAATACGGAGAGTCGGATTCATTAATATCTTATATGGTAATTAGAAAACTTAGAGAAAATGTTATAGAGAATAAAATTAATAGTTTTGTCAAGAAACGTAATGATAGAATAATTGATCATGAAACTTTTAGAAAATTGTTATACGATTTTTATGAATTCATTATTAAAAATCCACCATATAATTTTTCTGTTCGAGATGTCGGGAATGACAATCTTGAAACAATTTCAAAAAGTCGTGAAGAAGGAAATTATTTCGATATTGAGAGGCGATTACGACCTAATGATACAAGACATTTAGCATTTATGTTTTTGAAGCTTCAAGGCCTTCATCCGGTAGAAATAGCTCGTCTAGGTGGTCATTTATCTCTCAGCTCACAAACCCATTATTTTAAGCATAGGGAATTTGAAACTGATTCTTCAACTATTCAACTATTGAGATTATTTGACATGGATTGCCAATACTTTAAAACAAGTTTTTTTAAAACAATAAATGAACCAATAATTAGTTCAAAAATAAATGATGAATTTAGAAGACGTTTTGTATTAAAAAACGCTGAGCCTGACCGAGATAAGTGGGATAAATTAGAAATAGGTTGGTGTTCAGCGAGTATAAAACGTTGTAAACGTCACTGTTTTATATGTGATGAATATTGGAAAATAGAATTTGATGAATTTAAGACAAAATATAATGAGATTATTAAGTGGATGGATTCTACGGAGAACAAAGCAATTAAGGTTTATAATTCGTTGGGACATATCTATGACCAAATTCATAGTAATAAAAATGAGCAGCTGAAATTGGATATAAAACTAAAAAAAGTGTTATACACAAAATCAAAGGAATTAAAAGATTTATTAGAAAGTATCGGGGCTTGTGTTGATCATATCTATGAACAGACAGGGGTGAACATTGAATGGCAAACAAGTATCCAAAAGACAAAATCGACGAATTACTTGACAGATATGTAGAAGAAAATAAGGTCAAAATCATTAACAAAAGACCATTTGCTGAATTTGTGACAGAATTATTCGAAAAAGGCGAACTTAGTTGGTTAGATAAATCCATTCCTGAATACTATTGGAGAAAAGCAGCCTATGAAGGATTTCATTATATTGAAAGATACAATGAAGCTGTAAATACTCCAATACTTATAGAAAATGAGAATCCGGAAATTAAACTTCCAAGTATAAAGGATTCAATCGAAAAACTAATTAAAGACCCATCTAAACTATATAAGACGTTGGAGCCTTATGAAAAGGAATTAAAATTATTATTAAAAAAAGAAAAGAAAAGTGAAAAGAAAATAAAGGAGTTAAACAACAAAATAATTGATCAAAAGAAAAAAATTAAAGAACTAGAAGATTTAAATAAACTAGCTCAATCTACTATTTATAAACTCTTTTATTATGGTAAGGATAGGAAAGAAAAAAATCTAATAAACTTACTCACTACTACAAAAAATTCAACAAAGCCTGTTAATAGAGCATTAGAAAATTTATTTAACCATGAAGCATTTGAATTTTTTGATCTTGAAACTGGCGAAAAAATATATAAAGAAACAAAAATTATTGATATAAAGAAGCGTAAAAAAGAGTCTTCTAGTTTGGATTTGTGGAATGACTTATAAAAAAAGCCCAGCTATGCAGATATATAAAGTGCCTAGCTGGGCTTTTGGGTTATTTCAATTCTTCCGTATTTTCATATCTGCTATCTAAAAAGTCAACTATATGAATAATGTAACCCTCAATTGTTTGTGGATTCCGTACACATGCCCCCCATTCTGGAAGACCGTGATGACATAAAATACAGTGGGAAATATGGTGTATGTCTTCTAAAGAAATCCTTATATTTTCTGTTTCTATTATTTTCGAGAGGATAAGTACACCATATGGGATATGTCCTATCATTACTCCTAACTCATCCATGATTATTCCAGTTTGTTTCCTATTCTCAATATTAGAATGATCAGCCGTTGGGAATAAGAATTTAAATTCCTCAAACTTTTTGCCAGCATGATCATATTCTAGTAATTTTCCAATATCATGAAATAAAATGCTTGTAAAAACTAAATCATAATTAGGAGCTGAACTTCTATGTTGCATTGCGCCATATAACATTGTATAAAGATGATCAATAGTATCTTTCCATACAATGTGCTGAGGATTTATAGACTCCGATTGAAGTTGATTCCAAATATCCTTCTTATGTGCTTTTTCAACTACGTTTATTAGCTTTATAATTGCTTGATAATGGTTATCTTCTTGTTTTAATATGAATCTTGCGAACCTCATTAAACCTACTGTATGTTTTAATAAGCCACCTAAATAATTATGATGAAATCCTTTTGCTGCTGGCCTAATAGAAAATTGGTCCCAAAAACGTTTCATTGCAGCTAAGGATATGTCCTTAAAAGGTTGTTCCAATTCATTTATATATGAGAAAAGTTCTACAGTAAAATCTTCAATATTTTGCTTAGTGTAAGCTAGAAAAGTGAAGGGATTAATATCTTCTTCACATGGTTTCATTTTATTTATAGTAAGTGATTTATGCCCCCGATAATCTTCTATTCTAGCCTCAACATCGAAAATAGAGAATTCTTCAAGTAAAGGGATAGTATTTTCAACGGCATTTTGGTTGTCCCATAATTTTGCATTTATCGAACCAAAATTATTACTAAATCTTATTTTTAAATATTGTTTGTTAGTTTTGGTTGATTCGATATTAAAGTCATTAAGAAGTAATCGTAATTTAACATTGATTCCTTTTTCAAATTCATTTATGTTGAAAATTTCTTCACCAGTAGGGAGAATAGGAGTTGGAAATTCTTTTAGGACCTGTTCTCTATCATCTTCAGTTAACTCAAATTTAACTGGGATAAAATCATAGAAATAAAATTTTATGTCATTCATTGATTATCACTCCTAAACTTTACACACTAAAGTGTAAAAGTTTTTTTATTTATCATTTTCTATATCATTTTAACTTAAATGTTTGATTAAGTAAGTAAAATTTGATTAATGTACTACCTTCCGTTGAAAATCAAGCTTGAAGATTTGAAACTACTTCCACTATACAAATAAGGGTATATCCAATTCCTATAATCGTTGTGCATCAGGAAAATGCGGATTTACAACGATAAGGAATTTCCAATATAAAAAGCCTGATTTCCCAATCCCTAAACTGAGAAATTCGGCTCTTTTTTTTTTTACCCCATAAAGAGGTACAGCCGACAAAATGCTGATATTATAGGCTAAGGCATTTTTTTATATCCTAAGTGGATGTAGGGATGGATTTAAAATCTAGATATAAATAAATATTCTCCTAGAAAGTACGTTCCGATCCGATCCAATGGTGATATGTGCGGGAGAAAAACGTTACCTGAGCGTACAAGATTTCTTAACTTGGTAAGAACAGACAACGCATAATTGGCGATTTATATTCCCATCATCATAAACGTGCTTTTGCCAGCGATTTGAGAGAAAGTTCAAAGGTGCGCCTTCTGGAATTCTTCGTTTATTATTTTTTGTTCATCTCTTTAATGGTCACAATAGCGTGAAGCAATGACTCTCCTGATTTTATATAGAAGTGATTTCTAAGGCATCTAACAATTTTGGGGTATGTTTACGTAAGTAGTTAAGAACGCGATTGTTCCTACCTAGTAATTTGATTTTGGTTATACTTTGAATTTTTAAAGGTTTCTATTATTTTCTGTGGCTGTTTCACAACACTTTATTTAGTTGTTTTTGTGAATATAAATCAAATATTAGGTAATTATATAAAATATGATAACAAAAAGGAAAAACGAGATGGATAGTTAAAAAAATAATGGAGTAAGAGGGTTGAAAATGGATCAAAATAAAGCAAGTTTTTCTACTATATTTGTTCTCTCTATGATGAGTATAGGATTAATGAACCATGTAATGGTGATACCCATGTTACTAAGCACAGCAAAGAGGGATTCTTGGATATCTGTACTAATTTCAGGAGTTTTATTTTTGGGGTGGCTTGTTTTTCTACGAGTAATTATTAAAAAAACAAATTACTCCCATTTATTTACTTGGATGAAGGACCGAGTTGGTAAAGTTGTTGCTTGGGGTCTTTCTTCGGTTGCCTATGTTTTTATCCTTTTATTAATTGGAGTTACCTTAAAGGATATGATTGTTTGGACAGTTACTTCCTATTTCCCTCAAAGTCCAACTTTCATCTTAGCCATAGTTTTTCTAATCATTTGTTTTTTTGCTGCGACATCTAGCTTTGCCACCCTATCTATTATTTCAGGTTTTTTGTTTGTTTTTGTTGTTGCTTTAGGTTTTTTTGTCATGAGCCTAAATATTCCTCATAAGGATTACGCTCAAATATTTCCTATATTAGAACATGGTTTGAATCCTGTTTTGAAAGGCATGATCTATAGTTCAGGTTCTCTAATGGAAGTTGCACTTATACTTTTCTTACAACACAAATTAAAACCCAACATTAAGGTTCGAAGTTTACTTTTCCTCGGAATTATCTTGATAGGGTTAACCCTAGGTCCCTTATTAGGTTCGATTGCTATTTTTGGTCCAGAAGAGGCTGCTAATCAGAGGTATCCGGCATACGAGGAATGGCGATTATTAAAAATTGGTAAATATATTGAACATGTAGATTTTTTTTCTATTTACCAATGGCTATCAGGTGGATTTATAAGAATAAGTTTAGGTTTGTTTATAATTGGACAGCTCTTTCCATTTGAGAACGATAAGAATAGACATTTATTAATAGGATTTAGCTCATTAATTACATCGTTGATGGTTCTTCTACCTATAAGTGATATGCAATTTGTTCGCTTTTTGCAAAATATATATTTTTATTTATCGCTTCTATTTTTACTTATCTTTTCTTTTAGCATTGGGTTATTAGCATTTTTAAAAGGGGAAAAGGGGAGATAATTCTTGAAATATAATAAATATAAAAAACAAAAGGAACTGAACTCTTATCATACTACCTTTCAGAATACTGATGAAGTAAATGAAGAGAAAATTCGTTCAACTTATCAAAAAAGTGAGGATGTTAAAGTTGTACTACATAAATTTACTGATGAACAACAAGAAATAGATACCATATTTATCTATTGTGAGAATTTGGTTGATAAAAAACAAATAAATCAAATCATTATTCCACAACTAAAAAAAATGACAACAAAAAATGACTATAAAATATTCAAAGATTGCGTGGAATGGAATCAAGATGAACTAGAATGGACACCTTTAAAGGTGGAAACAGGGTTAAATTCCATCTCTTTAGAGATCTTCGATGGTAATTTAGTCATTTATTTTCCGGAATTTAGCGCTTTTTTTTCTGTTAGTGCATCCAATAAACCAAACCGTTCAACTGAACAATCCAATTACGAGGTATCTGTTCGTGGCCCAAGAGATAATTTCACAGAGGATATCTCAACAAATATTGCACTAATTCGAAAAAGACTAAGGTCGCCAACGCTATCTTATCAAACTTATACGATAGGAACAAGAACTCAAACTAAGGTGGGATTATTATATCTAGAAGATGTGGTTAATACGGAGATGCTAGATACTATTCGGGAACGATTATCTAATGTTGAGATTGATGGAATTATTAGTTCAACTCAATTGCAGGAGATGGTTTCCAAACAATCACTTTCTATTTTCCCACTTTCTGCTGATACATCCAGACCTGACTTTGCAGTTGAATGTTTATTACAAGGTAGAATAATCATAGTAGTAGATGGCTCACCATTAGTCATTATTGCTCCTGTAACCATTACTTTTTTGATTAAAGCAGCAGAGGATTCACATTTTAATTATTTACCCATGTCATTAGCTCGATTTTATAGATGGGCGGGATTTCTTTTAGCTGTCTACTTACCCGGGTTTTGGATGGCATTGCTTGCATACCATCAAGATCAAATCCCTTTTCCTCTTCTTGCGACTATAACTGTTGCAAGATCGGGGTTGCCATTTCCTGCACCATTAGAACTTATGATCGTTTTATTCCTGTTTGAAATGTTCCGTGAAGCTGGTCAAAGATTACCTTCCCCTCTTGGACAAACTCTCTCCGTCGTTGGGGGACTCATTATTGGAGACGCTGCAATTCGGTCGGGTTTGATTTCTCCTTCGGTCATCGTTATTACGGCTCTTTCTGCCATCTCAGGGTTTACACTAGTGAACCAAATATTAGCAAGTTCAATATCCATTCTTAGAGGATTTGTTCTTGTTTGCTCGATTTTTATGGGTTTATACGGTTTTATGTTGGGAGGATTTATGATTGTCATTTATATGGCAAGGTTACGTTCTTTCGGAATCCCTTACTTAGCTTTAGTATTTCCGAAGTCTAGTTCAGATCTTTTCAAGGCGCTATTTCGGTTACCATGGAAAAGTTATAGAGAACGTGTTAGTTATGTTCGTACGCGGGATAGTACAAAGACGGATGAAGGGGAGTGACAATCCTGAAACTACGTAGGTTCTTTTTAATTAGCATACTAACTCTCTTTAGTCTGGTATTATCGGGATGTTGGAATATCAAAGAAATACAAGATATTTACTATGTTGCAGCACTTGGAATTGACTATAAAGATGAAAAATATATAGCTTATGTTCAATTACTGGACTTTTCTAATGTGGCTAAACTAGAAGGTGCTAGACCTGATAAACAACCACCGATTTGGATTGGGAGAGGTGAGGGAATTACGATGACAGAAGCGTTAAATCAATTATACAAGGATGCACAACAAAGACTTTTTTGGGGACATGTGTCTACATTGATTTTGAGTAATACATTACTTGAGCAAGATATCAAATCCTCTATTGATTTTATAAATCGATATAGAGAAATACGTTATAATATCCAATTTTATGCTACAAATGAATCCATTGAAGACGTACTTAAAACAAAATCATTTTTCACTTTATCTGGACTCTCGACGATTCTTCACGAACCAAATGAAAGTTATAAGCAAAGATCCTACATACAACCCATTCAATTTTTCCAATTTATTCGAGATAGCAATCCTGTTGGACAAACAGCTTTCATTCCTTCAATAAAAATATCCACTGAAAATTGGAAAGAGGAAGATAAAAAAGCACCATTGTTAAGAAATGACGGCGCTGTCTTTATAAGAAATAACCATCTACAAGGATGGCTTTCTGAATCTGATTTAAACGGTCTAAGATGGATAGATGAAAAAACTGTTCGATCTCCTTTGTGGATAGTTGAAGATGATCAACCGGTTGTTTCTATAGTATTAGAAAAACCAAAGGTGAGGATAACTCCAGTTATTACTAACGAACAAGTGAGATATAAAATTAACGTATCCTTACAAGCCGGAATAAACGAAAAGTTAAAAGAAATTAGTGAAAACAAGTTAGTTGCTAACACTAAAAAAATAATAAGAGATGAGATTTTAAAGACTTTTGAAAAAGGAGTGGAGATAAATTCAGATGTTTATAGGTTAGGTGAAATATTATATCGGGAGAACCCTCAGAGATGGAATCAAGAGATAAAAGAAAAGCCATTTTTTTTAAATAAGGATAGTATCGAGCATATCAACATTCAAGTTAAGTTAGTGAACTCAGGAAAATTGAAATACCAAGAAAGTCATTATTAGAGTGATTTAGCCAAATTTCACAAAAGTCAATTCTTAATGTATGAACTGCACCCCAATTGTTAGACACAACTAACAATTGGAGGTGCAGTTTTTTTATGGCAAAGTTTTCTCCAGAAGAAAAAATACAGGCAGTAAAACAATATTTAAATGGAAATGAAGGAGGAAAATCAGTTGCTGAATTTATAGGTGTTCATCCGAGTATTCTTCACCAGTGGATTAAACAATATGAGTACTTTGGTGAAGATGCTTTTGAAAAGCGCTATACATCCTATCCCGCAAAGTTTAAACTAGATGTACTCAATTATATGAACGAACAAGGGACGTCTATCAGGGATACAGCAGCGATTTTTAATATTCCATCTTATGAAACGGTTCGAAAATGGAAAGTTGCTTATGAAACAAAAGGATATGATGCCCTACAACCAAAGAAAAAGGGGCGACTATCTTTGAAGAATGACAATCAAGAATTACCGAAAAAACAAGAACAGACTGAAGGATCAATGGAAGCACTTCAGAAGGAATTAGAACATCTACGTATGGAAAATGCGTATTTAAAAAAGTTGAATGCCTTAGTTCAAAACAAGGGAAAATCACCAAACAAGACAAAGCGCAAGTAGTCTATGAATTAAGGCATGAATTTCCGGTGAAAGCACTTATAAAGCTCGCAAGCATTCCACGCAGCACATATTATTATTGGGTGAAAAACTTCAGTCGTCCCGATCCTGATGCAGAGCTGAAAGTATTGATTCAAACGATTTTTGAGGAAAATGATAGCTGTTATGGATATCGCCGTATTCGTGATGAACTTAGAAATCGCGGACATAAGGTCAACCATAAGAAAGTACAGCGTATCATGAAAGAATTAGGGATAAAATGTCAGGTTCGGATGAAAAAATATAAATCTTATAAAGGAACGGTTGGAAAAATTGCACCCAATATTTTAGATCGCAATTTTAAAGCTGAAAAACCAAATCAAAAATGGGTTACGGATATAACAGAGTTTAAGTTATTTGGAGAAAAGTTATATTTGTCACCTATTTTAGACTTATTTAACGGGGAGATCATTACCTATACCATCGGCTCAAGACCGACCTACTCTCTTGTTTCTACAATGTTAGATCAGGCTTTTGAACGTTTAAGAGACGATGATACCCTCCTCATTCATTCGGATCAAGGCTGGCACTACCAAATGAAGCAATATCGTCATTCTCTTAGTGAACGGGGTGTTACACAAAGTATGTCTCGCAAAGGGAACTGTTACGATAACGCAGTTATAGAAAACTTCTTTGGCATCATGAAATCAGAATTTCTTTATCGAAAAGAATTTGAAAGTATAGAACACTTTAAGAAAGAACTACAAAAATATATAAATTACTATAATCACAAACGAATCAAGGCAAAATTAAAAGGCATGAGCCCGGTACAATACCGAGTTCATGCCCTGCAAGCCGCCTAACGAAATAACCTGTCTAACTTTATGGGGTCACTTCAGTATGGAATTGACTTTTTAATTATATTTCTGATAGCGTATAATATTTGCGTTTCGTCTGCAGAGTCCCATAAACACATTCTATTACTGAATATGAATTTACTTCGGGATAACAGGGACCCAGAGTTCGTGTCTTGGTTTATGCTTCGGACCGTAATAACATTCTATACAAGGTAAATTTGCAAGTTCATACTCGGAGTTAGGAACCCACTCGGTATATAAACGTTTCCATGCATCTACTATGTTCGGAAATACTGCCCATGTACTTGCGGGTATAATAAGCGTCTCCATATTTTCAGGGGATTCCCCATCGTATCTTACGCCCATGAAATAGGAAAATTCTTCATCTGTTATGGCGGCTTCTTTTCCGCAAACCCCCAGAAGGCTTTCAAGCGTGCATTTTGGATTTTTCCATGACATAGCTACTAGTTCTTGCATAAATCCATCTTTTTTCGCGGTGTTCCAAAGCGTAGGGATTGTTTTAAATGCTCTGCTTGTTTTTACTGGCTTACTTTTTCCTACAATTCTTAATTCAAAATCAAGGTTTTCAATTCTGTAATCCATCTCGGTATCTCCTTTAATAGTAATTTGAAAGGATATTCTGGGAAAGGCTTTTAACTGTACCCCTCTATTATGAGCATTGGAAGGGGTTACTCCATGCATTTTTTGAAAAGCACGTGAGAAAGTATCAGAAGAAACATAACCATATTTAACTGCCACATCGATGATCCGAATTTCACTTTTTTGAATTTCAAATGCTGCGAGTGTTAACCGTCTACGTCTAATATATTTTGAGAGCGATACACCTGAGATTGAAGAGAACATTCTTGAAAAGTGAAACTCGGAAAATTTAGCTACTTTTGCAGTTTCTTTGTAGTCTATTTCTTTATTTTCAATGAAGTTTAACGCATGGTTCATTCTTTTAGCCAATTGTGAACATCAAGTAGAATGACACAATTTCTGCTATAATAACTGAAACACATTACTGGAAGTTATCATTCACATTTTATAGTGAATTGCATCCTCTAATAACAAGACATCTGTTAATCATTTTCTGATTTTATAAGGCAAAGATAAGTAACAAAGAGACAATAATCCATTTTAATAAGTAAAATAATGTATTTTTGAGCTTTCTATATGTAGTTATTGAATTAAAACAGTTTAGTTAAAGTACATTTATTTGCATACTTATTTTCAACAATGTAATTCAAGAAGAAGTAGAAAAAGAAATTACCTCTATGCAATAATAAGCAAGGAATGGGGGGGATAAGTTATCCTTATGTTAAATACTATCTACCGAGGTAATTAATTGAACGAAGTTTGAATTTATTCAAAATAAATACCCTGTATTACTCTAGTATAATAGATTTGGTTCTTACAACAATCTATACATAGTTTCTTATGTATCTTTAGGTGAAAACTCACAAAAAATAAAGAAAATACAGTAAGGGCATTTTTTTTACCTCTTAACTTTGTTACAACAATAGGGATGCCAAATTCGACACCCCCTTGTTTAGATAGTTCTAATCGGAAGATTAGTTAATATTGTTTTTAATATATGATGACTTAATGTTATGAGCAAGTTCATCTAATATAGCTTTCTTCTTATTATTTGAAGAATGACAAGTTAATATAAGCAAATCCACTAATTCGTTGCATATTAGATATCTCCTGCAAATAATCCTTATCAAATTCTTTCATAACTTCATATAATTTGCTCATTTTAATGAAATTCCACATCAATTTTCTTTTTATTATTTGGTGTAGTCTTTAACATTTTTACTTCTAATACACCATTTTTATAGGTTGCTGATACTCCCTCGGTAGATACAAGACTCGGAAGTGTTATAGCTCGGTGAAAACTACCTGTGTAACGTTCTTTTCTATACATATTTTTTTCTTTTGTTTCATTTGTTTTGTTTATAGAACCGCTAATCGATAATACATTATTTTCAATATCAATGTTTACGTCTTCTTTTTTCTCAAGTCCCGGTATATCACAAGTTGCAACAACTTCATTTTCACTTTCATGCACATCTACCTTAATACTTCCAAAGTGCTCTTTGTCCCCACTAAAATCAAACGGTAGGTCAGAAAAGATACGGTCAAAATCTCTTCTTATATTTACTAATTGTCTAAATGGGTCATAAGGTGTTAATGCCATAGTTACATTCCTCCTTCATTTATCATTCATATTCTCTTCATTTCTCATGAAATTATTAGCTTATGTATTATTTTCCTGATTTTTTCACAATTCATTTTAACTCGCTCATTAGTAAACTTCAACAAGGTATTTCTGATGAACAACGTTCATATAATTAGATATAGGGAGTGATAAAAGTGCCACGAGTAAAATATACCGAAAGTGATGTTGCATTGATGGCAAGGATGATGAGAGCAGAAGCTGAAGGAGAAGGACGACTAGGGATGCTTATGGTTGGTAATGTCATTGTAAACCGACTAAAAGCAGATTGTTTAGATTTTTTAAATTTAAGGTCAATAAGGGACGTGATTTTTCAAGTACAAGGAGGAAATTATTCTTTTGAAGCAGTACAAAAAGGGAATGTTTTTTATCAAGGTGCAAGAGATGTCGAAAAAAGATTAGCACGAAAAGCATTAGATTATTGGAGAGAGCATCCTTCTAAATATGCTCTTTGGTATTTCAATCCATATGGTAAATGCCCACCTACTTGGTACGCTCAACCATTAGCAGGTCAATATAAACAACATTGTTATTATGAACCCCAAGCTAATACATGCGAAAGCGTTTATAGATGGTAAAGCAGCATACGAATTGATATGTATTAATAAATAATTTGTTATCGATTATTAAGCTTGTATCGAAGATTTCAAAGAATCATTGTTACAAGCTTATATTACTTGCTTATCTTCAATAGTCGTGTCTTTTAAAACGATTAGGGATTCAATCCTTGTTGTAGATAAGGTCTCGTTATCTTAATATAGTACTTGTACTTTTTTTGCTCCATCTCCATCTGAAAATGAACGCATCCGTTAGTGAAGTAAAGTTATCGCTTCAGCCTCCAACTGATACCATTTTTCCACTGTAATATTCATCTAAGTTATCCCACTAATTTTTAGACTCTGACTTTAGATAGTTATAAATACATTCTTCCATAGAAAAAGGACCTTTTGTTTTAAAGTAAAGATTGTACGGGAGGAAACTTATGATTGGTGTGACCGCTTGAAAGAGATGCCACAGTTTTTGCTTATTAAGATTCTAGCCATGTATCCTTGAGTGATTTTAAGCTATCCTTTTTCCTTCGAATTAAATCAATCAATTCAAATAAGTACTGTGTACTCCGATTGATTCGGGTTGAGTCAGTAACAAAAATAATGTCACCTTCCTGTAGATCCTCTAACATTTTTTGAAGTTGCTCGCGCTCCTATGTTGCGACTCTACTGATATATAATTGAACAAATAAATTAAAAATTTACAGAAACAGGATGTTGCGGAATGAAAATTGCCAAAGGTAGAGAATTGCTTACACCTGAATAGAGGTAGGCTCTATAAATCTTTACTTTTTCTCACTATATATGAGAAAAATGCAAGAGAAGTATTGAAACTACTATATATTTAATATTTTTCTCACTTTATATATATAGATAATCAGCCATCACGGAAAGCCTGAATGGGGAAGTCCAAAAGCTCCGTTAATTAAAGAAGCGGAAATCTTACACTATATTGATAACTTAGATGCAAAAATGAATATGCTGGATCGAGTATTAGATCGAGTGAAACCAGGGGAATTTACGGAAAGAGTTTTTCCGTTAGAAAACCGTTCCTTTTACAAACCAACATTTCATAAATAAAAAGACTAGGATGAGTTCACTGAGTTCTCATCCTTTTTTTTGCATCCCAAAGATAAATGCTGCTTTTGCTAATCAAGTAATGTAATTTCTTGCAAAAAAGCCGATAAGAGGGAATAATCTAGTTTTTCTAGCATAGGATGAAATAAAAGATAGAAATTACTAGAAAGGGGTAATTTTCAATGCTAGGAATTCCACTTTGGGTTATTTTTGTATTGGGAGGAATTGCAATTAGTGCGATTATGGCTGTTAAAACTGGAAAAGAGGATAGAGCAATTGAAAATGAAATAATTGAACGGGAAGGAGAGGTTTATATGAAAAGACTAGAAGAGGAGAAAAAACGTAGAGATGGAGAAGTGAGGGTGTATGAGAATTAAACAACTGCTTGAAGTTTCTATTTAACTCTTTTTTTACAGTGGTAAATGGCAGTAAACTGTCTGTAAATAATTCGATTGGTTCAACTAACCAAACCAATAGTGTGATAGGAAAAAATCACCGTTGAGGGAAGTTTTACTTTCTTTGATACAAAGGATTAAATGTATAAGATTCATTCCTAAATAGCGTTTCTTCGTTTAATGGAAATGAATTTTGTAGATTGGATTCTTTGTTTTTTTATGTCTTTTCCATAAAGTTATTTGAGATGCTATTTTTTTGCGCCTTCCATTCCTTATAAAAAAATGGGTATATGTCCTGTTCCGAATTTAGGGCGAATACATATGATAAATTGAGCTTGAAAAAGAGCTCAAAGAATTCGCGTTAAGCAAATTCATAAGGTTGTTACGGTTTATATGGCAAAAGATGAAGTGAGAGTGGTAATACAGTACAAAGTATTATAAATATTAGTTCATTCTTTTATGGAGGATCTAAAATAAGATCTGTGGCTAACAAGTGACCAATAACATCCAATAGGGACGGACGAATATTGATAAAAAACAAATTTAGAATAAGTTGGTTATGGTTGTATGGAAGCCAATAAATAAAAGAAAGTAGAAAAACCGAAACACCATGTAATTTTTAAACAAATGGTAGCAACCTTAAAGGAGGTGTTACTATGGGTAACGTATACGGCGGAGGTTTTGCCTTAATCGTTGTATTGTTTATCTTATTAGTTATCGTTGGCGCTGCATGGCTGTAAGCTATAATAGCGTATAAAGGCAATCTTACTAGGATGAGTGCCTATTTATGCGCCAAAGAACAACTGGAACGATAGAGAGAGGAGGAATCTTCATGTCTGGTGGAGGAGTTTACGGTGGAGGCTTTGCTTTATTAGTAGTACTATTCATCTTATTAGTAATCATCGGAGCAGCTTGGCTATAAGTTGATCTGAAGGCATATAAAAAGAAGCAAGTGTAATAGTCTGTTTGGACTGCTATTACATTGCTTCTTTTCTACATATCTCCGTATATAAGACAGAGTTTGTTTAGTTAAAAAAATCTTAAAAAAGAATATCTACATAGGAAGAAATCAAAAGAATGGTAATAAGAACATTTATCGTTCGAAAGACTTTTGGTTGTTTTTCTTCAGGAATTTC
The DNA here is from genome assembly GCF_976954375.1 of Niallia sp. Marseille-Q9988. Taxonomy (NCBI): domain Bacteria; kingdom Bacillati; phylum Bacillota; class Bacilli; order Caryophanales; family Bacillaceae; genus Niallia; species Niallia sp. Marseille-Q9988. Next base: position 561,616 of record NZ_CDRJSZ010000003.1, read on the forward strand.
TTTTTGTAAACATAGGGCATTTGTTAGTCTATTAATATTATATAAAATAAAAATAGCTAAAATAATGAAAATGGAGATCATCATTGATTCCCTCCTTTAAGCAGAATTTATTGTATGATATTTACATTATCAAATAACAGGACAAAAAGATAGTATTATCAACTATTTTAGGCAGTAAACTTAGATTCTTCGTCAGAAGGATTTTTTGCCTCCTTACAATCTATCTTTCTAGGAGGCTAGAAAATCAGTCGTTCTAGTTTTATCTCATTATATGTTTGGTAAAACAATAATAGTATCCATTTAAGATAATTCACTTACATTATTTATTAATATCTCAAATCCATCCTCGTTTTCTTCTACATAGCAAGAACGTGGTGATTTCCAGAGGTTTTTTATCCGAATGAAATCTGGAACACAAATACCTGTATGATAAGCGAAAATCATTAAAAAATAATGAACATAGCTCGTGAAAAGGAAGCAAGATACAAGTAATAATCCACTAATGATGACAAAAGGAAAAATTAGTGCGAATTGAAATTGAATTTTTCCGATTGGTTCTTTTACTTGAATGTGTAAAACAGGTAAAAATTGTACATTCCATGTTTTCTTAATTTTATCCCCTAAATGAATCATTGGTAATAAATGCAATAATTTGTGTAAAGGATATATAAGCAATATAGATGTCATAAATAATAAAAAATAATCGTCAGAAAGTTTGTTATTTGCATAATAGGTTGTTATTGGTACATATAAGAAAAGAAAACAACCAATCGTTGTCATAGAAGACAAAATAAATAGGCGCTGCGTTCCATATTTTTTATGGAAGTTGACAGTCTTCCAACAGTTCATGTTAATACCCTCCATAGGGAGAAATTTTTAGCTACTTTTAATAATAAATTCTCGCTTGAATAACTAATAATTGGAAGAATATCTTTTTCTTTTTCTTATCTTGCGTTTAATCAAGCAAACTTACCTTGATACTTTACGACGAAAAGAGTAAAAAATCAATAGGCTCTTAATACAAATTTATGACATTTATTAAAAATATTATTTGCAAACAGAAAAATATCATGCTTTATATGTATTTTACTTACATTTGTAAAACTTATTTAAATTTTCCGAAAAAAAGATAAGAAAGCAACCTGCTCTCTTATCTTTTTTACCACCGGTCAAGAATGTCCCAAACCTAGAGTCCTATTCCCCAATTTCTATTTCTCTATTTAGAATATACTGGATCTTTTTTCTTTAGATGTCCTTCATCCTCTTCCAAAATATCGTCAAGATTAGAAAAGGATTTTTCGAAAATTTCAATAAAATCGTCTCCATAAATATGCTTAACGATTGTCATCATTTCTAGAAGCTCTGGAAACTTTCCATATAGATTTTTGATTGGCAAGGAGGCGGATAATGCTGAGCTATTATTTGGATTATAATCTTCCATAATTTGAACAAATACTTCTTTCCCTTTATCTGTAAGGCAAATATACGTATTTCTTTTGTCATTTTCTTTTTTCGAGAATTGTAGTAGTCCTCTTTCTTCTAATTTCTTCGAAAAATTAAATGCTGTTGAGACATGCATTACTCCGAAATTTGCTACATCTGAAATAGATGCTCCGTTTAGCTGGTAAGCAATCCAAAGTATGTGGTGCTCATTAATGTTCAAATCATACGGTTTAATCCAGCTTTGCCAATCTTTCTCGATTGCCTTCCATAATGCTTTGCTAAGTTGTCCGATTCTTTGAGTAAAGAGTAAAGCATCCTTCATTGAAATCTGACTTTCATTCATCCACAATCACCTACTTTTCTGTTATCTATAAACATTATGCCAATAAAACAAAAATTAATAAAGATAAAAATTAACAAAATTTTTAGAAATAAGAATTTTTATTTAAAGTAAGCGCTTAATTGAATAGATATGTAAAAAAGTAAATAAAAATTCATGTATTTGTTTAGACATATTTGAGGAAATAAAGTTTGGGAAGGATAGAAAAAAATGAAAGTGGGGAGATTACCTGTCTAAAAAATTATGGATTAGGAAAAAAGAAGGGAGAAGTTTTTTTGGAGAGTGAATAAGAAATTAATTGTTGAAAAAGAGAAGTAAAAAAATGGAATGTGATAATTGGTAGAAAAAGGACTAGGAAAATTATATGCGAATAAAGATTTAACATTGTTGTGTTAGAAAAGGTGACATAACTAAGGCGATTTTGAATAGATAAAAAAATGGAGGGATTCCTTGTTAGAAAACCTCCACTTTTTTAAAAATTTTTTGCCATGTAAAGACTAAGCTATTTTAAATCATTTTCTAACTCATTAATGGTTGATTGTAATTCATCGAGTTCCTGTTGAAGTAATTCCTGATGTGGCTTAATTTCTTCTTTCCACGTATCTAAGGATTGTTTAAGGTCTTCAATAAAGTCGCTTAAAACTGTTTTTCCTTCTACAGTAACAGTTTTAATGGAATCTTTTATTTCATTTAAATCGATTTTTAATTCTTGAATATGTTGTAGAAAAGCTTTTCCATTATCATTGCAGACTCTTCTCACTTCTTTTCCTGAGTAAGGAGTTGTCAGTAAGGTAGTAATTCCAGCTGCAATTCCTCCAATTAAAAATCCTGATAAGAATGATTTTGCGCTCATTTGCTAACACCTCGCTCTTTTTCCTTATTATAACGTAATCAAGTTATCATTACTATTTTTAAGGATATTTCGTATTTATTAGAGGTGATTGTTTTGAAAATCCTTCATAAATTTAGCTAGTTCGACAACATGTTCCAGTGGAACAGCATTGTATATAGAAGCTCGGCAACCTCCAACAGATCGATGACCGTTTAGACCAACAAATCCTGCTTCCTTTGCTTCCTGTAAGAAGGCCTTTGTAAGCTTTTCTGACGGCAAAGTGAAGGTTACGTTCATTTTTGAACGGCTCTTTTCTTCTGCATGTCCTCGGTAAAAACCATTACTTTGATCCATAACATTATATAATTGTTGTGCTTTTTCCTTATTTATGTTAGCTATTCCTTCGATACCACCTTGTTGTTTCACCCATTTTAGTACTAGAGATAAAAGATAAATACCTAAAGTAGGAGGGGTATTGAATAATGAATTATTCTTAGCATGTGTATGATAACTTAACATAGTTGGCAAAGTGTTATCTTCTTTAATTAAATCTTTTCGAATGATAACTACCGTTACGCCAGAAGGTCCAAGATTTTTTTGGGCACCGGCATATATAATGCCAAATTGTGATACATCAATTGGTGTACTTAAAATATCACTGGACATATCAGCTATTAAAGGTACAGATAAATTTGTTGGATAATTGCTCCATTGAGTTCCATAAATCGTATTGTTGCTTGTAATATGCAGATAAGCAGCATCCTTTGGCAATTCAATTTGTTCAGGATTCGGAATATATGTGTAGTTATCCTCTTTACTAGATACTGAAATTGCTGTATTGCCAAGTTTAGCGGCTTCTTTGATTGCCTTTTCTGACCATACGCCAGTCAGTGCGTAATAGGCCGTTTTATTTTTCGGAAGCAAGTTCATTGGTACCATCGTAAATTGAAGACTTGCTCCTCCTTGTAAAAAAAGAATGTCATAATTATCTGGTATGGAAAGTAGAGACGTAAGGAGCTCTTTTGCTTCATTATGTACAGCCTCATAGTCTTTGCTGCGATGGCTTAATTCCATTAAAGACATTCCTGTATCATTAAAATTCAGCCAATGCTCCTTTGCCTCTTGTAGAACCCATTCAGGTAAAGCAGCTGGACCTGCATTAAAATTATATGCTCTTTTCAACGTTCTTTCCTCCTAAATTCACTTTTTCAACTAGTAATGTGGTAAAGACAAAAAGATTACCCTTATACTAACAAATTCCGCTGATTTGTACAGATTAAAAAACACCTTTTTTGAAAAAATGAGAATTTTTCAAAATGGTGTTTTGGGGTTTTGTGCTATTAAAAAAATATTTTCCCCAGCTTCGAAAATGTTTATAGTTGATACGATAGGGGAGAAAGAACGAATGAGATGAAATGGAAATTATTATTATATAGCTTTTGGAAAAAATGAATTTTTTAAGAAAAATCTTTACTCGCTGTTACTTTTGTCTCTTTACTTCACTTTTTCTTTAATTTTATCGGCAATTTCTGTTAATTCTTCATTTGAATATCCGTCGAAATTTGTTTTCCATACTGCGCCGAATCCATCCCCTTTTCCGTATCTTGGTATGAGATGCATATGATAATGGAAAACAGACTGTCCCGCTTTTTCGCCATTATTATTTAAGAGATTTAAACCAATTGGTTCATAAGCCTCTTTAATTGCAGATGCAATACTTGGTACCACTTCAAACAGATTGCTTGCTATTTCAGGGGTTAATTCGTAAATATCTTTCACATGTTTTTTAGGTATCACCAATGTATGTCCCTTTGTTACCTGGCTTATATCTAAGAAAGCCATAACATGTTCATTTTCAAAAACTTTTTTAGATGGAATTTCGCCAGCGATTATTTTGCAAAAAATGCAGTCACTCATAAAAAAAACCTTCCTTCATTATGTATTACCAATATTTTAACACAGGAGCTATTTTAATGAACACCAAAAGGAAAGAGGATGCCTTGTAAGGAGCCTCTTATCATAAATGTTCCAAGTGAGAAGTTTAAGTTAACTCCTTTAACATGGAAATACATGATAAGAATACCTTGTAAGGACACCCTCTTTTTGAAGGAGAGAACTTCTATTTTTATCGTTCAGGGTTCTTCTCTTTGATAAACACCTCATTTAAAAATGAATTGTTTTACTTTTATGAGAAAAATCGATCATTGTTCAAACGAACCATCCCCTTAAATGTCTTTATAAGTTTATCAACGTATAAAGATTGGATGACAGTCTGCGACAAACACCTCATTTCAAAGTGGAAATGATTTATAAGGCTGCTTTTGATAGAAAGCAACTTGGTGTTACTGATCTTATGTTTATATCTTGCTTATGCAAGGCAAACATCCCCTTTTAAAAACGAATGGAAGTTTCTTTTAAAAGATCTCTATAGAATCTTTTGCAAACACCTCATTTAATATTGAAGTATATACTGCAATATTTCATTGGTGCTCCCCTTCAATAAATAGAATGTCCTGATTAAGAATTTATATACAAAAGAATTAAAAGTTTTTCTGCACAATCATTTTTAATTAACGGAGAATGTTGTTAAACTATAGATAATACATATTGGAGGTACAAAATATGGCGTTGTTAGAAATAAAGAATGTTACTGGGGGATATACAAAGAATCCTGTTCTAAAAGATATTTCTTTTTCCATCAATAAGAATGAGATGGTCGGTTTAATTGGGTTAAATGGTGCAGGGAAAAGTACTACTATTCGTCATATTATTGGCTTAATGGAACCCCATAAAGGAGAAATATTCATTAATGGAAAGACGTTTGAAGGGGACAAAGAGGCCTATCGAAAAGAGTTTACCTTTGTGCCAGAAACACCTATATTATATGATGAATTAACATTGGAAGAGCATTTGAAAATAACGGCGATGGCATATGGATTATCTCAATCTGACTATCAAAAGCGAATGGAAGCATTATTAAAAGAGTTTCGAATGGAAAAAAGATTAAAATGGTTTCCTGCTCATTTTTCTAAAGGAATGAAGCAAAAGGTGATGATTATGTGCGCTTTTCTAGTGGAACCATCTCTTTATATTGTGGATGAACCATTCGTTGGATTGGATCCACTTGGTATTCAGTCTTTGCTCGATCAACTTAAGAGAATGAAGGAAAAGGGTGCAGGGATTTTAATGTCTACTCATATTCTTGCTACTGCAGAAAGATATTGTGACCGGATTATCATTATTCACGAAGGAAAAATTAAATGTCAGGGAACGATGGAGGAATTAAGGGCGGCCTTTAATATGCCAGGTGCTACACTGGATGATCTATATATTCTTCTAACAAAGGAAGAAGAACATGTTTGAATTTAATGAAAAGCAATTATGGAAAGATAGAGCTGGACAAACAGCAAAAGAATATGGTCAATATTTAAAGTATATTTTCAATGGACATCTTGTGATAGTGTTAGTGTTTTTGTTAGGAACTGCAGCCTTTTACTATCAAGCCTGGCTGAAAACGATTCCCGATGATTTTCCTGTGGCGCTTATTATGAGCATTATCCTTACTTTTTTTCTGACAAATAGTCCTACCTATACCTTTTTAAAGGATGCCGATCGGATCTTTTTGATTGCTGTTGAGATGAAAATGAAGAAATATTTTCTGAAGTCAATGGTGGTTAGCTTTGTTATCCAAGGATATTTACTGTTGATCCTTTTGGCAGCACTAATGCCGTTGTATGCACAAGTACATGGGGGGGACTTTAGCCGTTTTTGGTATTTACTAATTGTGCTATTGATCACGAAAGGGGCTAATTTGCTTATTCGCTGGCATGTTCAATATTATGTAAATGTTCACTACCATTACACAGATACTGTTGTGCGTTTCTTTGTGAATTTAGCTATACTTTATTTATTATTTGCAGATGCTTCTCCCTACTTTATTCTTGTTTTACTCCTTATCATGGCATTTTTGCTTGTTTATTTCCAGAAGGAGACAAGCAAGAAAGGGCTAAATTGGGAATATTTAATCGAACAGGATGAAAAAAGATTAGCCTCTTTTTATCGTTTTGCGAATATGTTTACAGAGGTACCTAAACTAAGAAATCGTATTAAAAGAAGACGTTTACTTGATTTGTTGTTTAGTCGAATTCCTTATGCGAAAGATAAAGTGTTTGCCCATTTATATTGGAGAACCTATATACGTGCAGGTGACTATTTTGGACTAACACTAAGGTTAACTGTGATAAGTGGAATTTTCATCTTTTTCTTATCTTTTGGACCAGGTCAAGTTTTCATTAGTGTATTATTTGTTTTCTTAACTGGTTTGCAGTTATTGCCGCTTTGGAATGCTTATGATAACAAGCTATGGATTACTATTTATCCAGTCGAATCCTCTTATAGAGAAAAAGCTTTTAAGCAAATAATGGCTACTATTTTAGGATGGCAAGGATTTGTTTTAACGCTTATTATTGCACTTAAAGGGGACTTTTTATATGCAGTGATTTCTTTAATAGTTAATGGAGCCTTTATTGCTTTTTTTGTTTTAATGTATATAAATAAAAAAGTGAAACATTCCTAAAAGATAAGGAGCTTTAAACCTTCATTTGCCAAGGATTAAAGCTCCTTATTGATTAGTAGAAAAAAAGGGAACTATTTGTTTATAGTCAACGTAATAATAAGCAAAAGGAGGAATGCAGATGAATGAATATGAACAGAGAGCATTCATAGAAGTGGAGGAGTGGAAACGTAAACTTCAAAAACGTTCTTCTATTTTAAATAGAGTATCCAAGAAGGCACAGAATAAAATAAATGCCTATATCCCCGATAAAATTCAGCAAACAATTACCGAAGCGATCAAACAGATGATCCAAGCGACGCTTGCTGGTAGCAATATATTAAAGAAAAAGAATCTGCCACGATTTCACACTTTACAAGGAAAAGATGAGGAGTTAACGAAAAAGATTGGCCAATATAAAAAGATCGCTGTTGTAGAAGGCGCTGGAACTGGTGCCGGTGGGATTCTGCTTGGATTGGCTGATTTTCCACTATTACTTTCTATTAAAATGAACTTTTTGATGGAAACAGCAACTATCTATGGATATGATACGGACAAATTAGAAGAAAGAATCTATTTGCTTTATATCTTTCAGTTAGCTTTTTCAAGTGAAGGCAAACGAAGAGAAGTTTTAGAGGTAATCGAGAATTGGGAACAAGAAAAGCAAAAAGTTGCGGGTCTTAACTGGCAGGAGCTACAACAGGAATATCGGGATTTTATTGATTTTGTGAAAATGCTTCAGCTTGTCCCAGGGATTGGTGCCGCAGTTGGTGCCTACGCAAACTATAATTTATTAGATCAATTAGGTGAGGCTGCTAAAAATGTATATCGCTGGCGTTATTTTCAAGAACAGAAACAATTAAAATAAAGAGGGTGGGACAAAACAAAATAACTAATCATTAAAGACGAACAATATTTAATTTAGCTCTAAAATAAAGCTACTTAATCTCTGTTTTTAAATATAGGTAAGTGTAAAAACCAAGACGTTCCATTGCGCTACAGACGCACGATGCGCCGGGGAGGAAGCTGAGCCTCCTCGCTGCGCTGCGGGGTCTCAGCCTTCCCTCTATTTCCCGCAGGAGTCGACCGTCCTCCGCTCCATTTCACTTCGGTTTTAAACCTTTTTCTAAAAAACAAACACGAACTTTTATACAATATAATTACATTATAGTTCGTATTTACTGTTGGTTGAAATACTTATGTCCCAGCCTCTTTTGATTCTGGAATTTACGATATTTTAATTGTATTCGTTTCTTCTTCAGAAAAGGTAAGATTGTAATTAATTGCAACAGACCCAAGTGTTTTTGCTGCAATAAGCATTGCTTTTTCGTTAATATCGAATCTTGGATGATGGTGTGGATAAGTAAGGCCGTTTGCATCAGGCATTGCACCTGTAAAGAAAAAAGCTCCTTTTCTATGCTGAAGGTAATAGGAAAAATCCTCACCTGTTAATTCTGGTTCTCCTTCTTGCACAAACACTCCTGGAATGTTTTCGGCACAACGAGCTAAAAAAGAAGTTTCTTCTGAGTGATTGACAACAGCTGGATATCCATCATCATATTCAAATTCATACGTGCTATTCGCTGTATAGCAGGTTCCTTTTATCACTCTTTCCAGCTCTTCTTTAATAAGTGCTTGCGTTTCTAAATTAAATGTTCGAACTGTTCCTCCTATTGTAGCTGTATCAGCAATTACATTAAAAGCATTTCCAGATTCAAAGTAGCCTACTGTTAAAACAGCATTGTGGATTGGGTTAACTTTTCTGCTGACAATTTGTTGAAGATTAATGACGAGTTGGGAAGCTGTAACAAGAGAATCTTTTGTCTTATGGGGCTGTGCTCCGTGTCCACCTTGTCCTTGAATCTTGACTTTAAATTCATCGGCAGCAGCCATCATTGGACCAGGTTTATAGGAAACAGTACCTGTAGGAAGCGTCGCCCATAAATGAGTACCGAATATAGCATCCACATTTTCGAGACAGCCAGCTTCAATCATCGCTTTTGCTCCACCGGGGTTTGATTCCTCTGCGTGTTGGTGAATGAAAACGAAATTTCCTGACAATTTTTCTTTAGATTCATGTATTACTTTAGCAAGGATTAATAATGTCGCTGTGTGTCCATCATGACCACAGGCGTGCATAACACCTGGAACCTTTGATTTATAAGCAACTTCTTTCTCATCCTGTATCGGAAGGGCATCAAAATCAGCGCGTAAAGCAACTGTCTTGCCTGGTTTTCCTCCAGTTATTTTTGCTACTACTCCATTTCCGCCGATGTTGCCAGTAACCTGAATTCCTAATTTTTCATAGAAAGAGATGATATACTGAGCTGTTTTATACTCTTTAAATGATAATTCTGGATGCTGATGAAGGTATCTTCGTATTTCGACCATTTCGTCATAATAGTTCTCTAATTGTTCCCATATTTCTTCTAGCATCTCTTTCACCTCGTTTTACTATTTTGAATATTTTTATTATAGCATGGAAAAAGTAGGAGGATAGGAGAAAGGTAGATGGAAAAGGATTAGTTCTTAATTTTCCCCTATCCTAATGAAGGGAATGTTGTTAAAATAAGGTTTAAATGGAATATCGTATGGAGGGCAAAACATGGATATTAGAAAATCAAAAATGGCTTGGGGTCTGTTAATCCTTTCGTTCTTATTTTTTATCCTTCTTATTATTGGCGTATCTGGTCAGGAGAAATTGGCCACTGATACAGCGATAACTGATTTTATACATATCCTTTTTTCAACTAGCTTAAATCCTTTTTGGGAAGGGGTATCTAATTTAGGAGATAAGATTGGGATTGGAATCATTGCCTTGCTTTTCATCCTTTTTCTTTGGTGGAAAAAGAAAGATTATGCTGGGATTGTCACATTTGTTCTATGTGTGGGAATAGGTAATGAATTAAATAAATGGATAAAGGATCTAGTAGCAAGACCTAGACCGATAACAGCGGATGCTATAGAGGCAGACAGTTTTAGTTTCCCTAGTGGGCATGCAATGGTAGGATTGCTTCTCTACTTGTTTATTGCCCATCTTATCGCAAAGGAAATAAAAGCAAATGCAGGGAAACTAATATTAGCAGGTGCTGCCTTTGTATTAATTCTACTAATTGGGATAAGCAGAATTGCTTTAGGGGCACACTATCCAACAGATGTTATTGGTGGCTACTTATTAGGAGGAATCTGGTTATTTATATGGGTAGGTTTGTACGAAACTTTTAAAGATAGACTGAATAGACGTAAGAATGAGGCTGGGACATAAGCGGTGCAACTAATAATAAACACGAATTTTTATGTGGTTAATTTACATAAAAATTCGTGTTTATTAATTTGGAAAAAGGTTTAATAATGAAGTGAAATGGAGCATCTGTAGCGCAATGGAACGACTTAGTTTTTACGCTTAACTATATTTAAAAACTAAATTAGAAATTGTAGCTCTTTAAAGATTAGTTATTTAGTTTTGTCCCAGCCTTTTTTTAAAAAATATGAAGCTTAATACCTTGATGGTTTATTAGTGTGGTCCGGCTGTCTATTTAGATAAGAAACATTGCGAAAATGGTGGTAACCGCTAATCCGATACAAACTGGAAGAAGATTTCGTCTAGCTAATTCAAATGGATCGACATTACAGATTGCAGCAGCAGGAATTAACGCCCAAGGCACTAAAGTTCCGCCACCAACCCATATTGCAGCAATTTGCCCTAAAGCAGTTAAGGTGCTTATGCCACTGCCAATTGCATGGGCAAACAAACCAGCAATGGATCCTGCTAAAGAAATTCCGGAGAAGCCAGAACCGTCTAAGCCTGTAATAACACCAACAGCAGTTAATGTGACTGCTCCAATTTCTTTCGTTAATGGAACAGTGGAAGCTATAGCAACTCCGAGATCATTTACAATTCCGTGTGACTCTTTTGGAAGAAAGTCTCCGATAATCGTATTAAAGCCTGAGTCACCTAAATAAAAGAATGCGGCAATGGGAATAACTGGACCAAAAACTTTAAAGCCAAATTGAAAACCTTCGATTAAATAACTGGTTGTTTTTTCTAACCCCTTGTTTTTATAGCTTACTAGTGTAATTAAAAGAAGAATAATAATGGATGTTCCTCCAACTAGTGCAGTAGCATCTCCACCTTGTAAATCTAGAAGAAACATGGCAACTACGTCAAGAATAAAAAGAATCGGAATAAGAATGGCAAATAATTTCTTTTGGGTTCTGCTAAGCAGTAATTGATTAACTGAAGGAAGTAGTTCTGATGTACTGGAAGATTTGATGCCGGTCGAATAAGTTAATGTTCCTCTTTTCATATCACGTTTAATAAAATAGAAAGCAGAAATAGTGGTCACAAGTCCCATAACAATAACTAGGGGAATACTTGCATGCATGACATCTTGCACAGGGATACCAGCAGCATCTGCAGTTAGCTTTGGAGCTGCTTGAATAATATAGTCTCCTGATAGAGCGATTCCATGACCAAACAAGTTCATAGCCATGGCAACAGCAATTCCTGGCAAACCAACACGCAGCGCGACTGGTAATAAAACAGCACCAATTAATGCTACTGCAGGAGAAGGCCAGAAAAAGAAAGAAATCAACATCATTACGATACCAATCGTCCAATATGCAAGACTTGGTGAACGAATTAATTTCGAAAAGGGAGAAATCATCACATCATTAATCCCTGTTTTTGTCAAAATTTTGCTCATTGCAACGATTATGGAAATGACCACAATAGTAGGTAACAATTCTGTGATCGCAAAGATAAAACTATTAAAAATACTGCTAATCGACGTGCTTAATGACCCAGTTGCTGTAATGGCTAAAAGAAAGATTCCGACAATACAAATAAATGTTGTATCTCTTCTCATAACCATAAATCCGATAATAAAAACAATAAATAATACATATATCCAATGAAGTGCTGTTAATTCAATACCCATTTAATGCAGCTCCTTTCCCGATTTAAGGTCGATAATGCAATAGGCATTTATCACAATTCGGTTAATACAGACTATGTGGCTGCATGTAAAAGGTGATAAGTCCTTTTAAGAAAAATGGGTATCCCTCTTAACGGAAGTAATATCTATTGCTCGAGATAACAAATAAAGAGAAAGGAGGAGGACAATGAGTAGAAGATTTCTATTATTATCGATCAGGGGAGATTCTGCTTCGTTTTATGGAACCTCCCTATATCTGAAGTAAGGGGAAATTATTACATGAAAAAATGGAGACTACTTCTAAGGACGGAGAAAAAAACTTCGATAGAAGGAACAAAAATAGTCGAAATGATAGTACAATAAGTTTATATTCTTGTTGTCCTTTTTGGAATTTTATCCATATAGAAAGAAGAAATATCACCCAAAGTATAAATGTTTAAAGAAAGAAGGGAAGTCTTTGAAAAAATCTATCCCCAAAACATTGTTTTCCATTACTTTACTGGTTCTAGGCGTTATCCTATTACTCATTAGTATAGGTGTCATTTCCTTGGAAATAAAAAAAATATTTGTCATAATATATCCGTTTTTGTTGTTTATATATGGAAGTCTATCTCTTTATCATATTTCATTAAAGAGGAAAAATAATTTGTTTTTCACTTTATTTATTCTTGTGTTTTCAATTTTATTAATATTGGATCGATTCCAAGTATTGGAATTTGGTTTCGTGGATTTTTGGAGATTATGGCCATTAGTAATTATTCTTTTGGCATTAAGGCTTATTAGCCCAAAGAAATTTTCTTTTGAATATGATAATGGAGGAAACCGCTACACAAAGAAATCATTTCGAATTGGCGACGTGAAATATAACACAGACAACTGGTCTGTTGAACCAATGCATATATCTCATGGGATAGGAGATGTCTATATCGATTTTAGCAAAGCCTTTATTCCAGAAGGAGAAACTGAATTGTTTATACATGCTAGAATTGGTGACATAAAAATTATTGTTCCAGATGATTTAGCGATGAATGTTACTGCAGAAGCGAAAATTGGAGAAGTACGCATACTTCAATCAATTAGAGATGGGCTTGGAAATAGCTTAGAGTATGTAACACCCGATTATGAAGAGGCAATAAAAAAAATTAAATTGAATATTTTTATAAATATAGGCGATATAGCTGTGCAAAAGGTATAGGAGGAAACATGAAGCAGACAAGTAGCCGTTATGGATATTACCGAAATGTAGCTTTAACAAGTATGATTAGTGCTTTATTGTTATTTATAAGTATACAAATTTATTTATATTTGTTTTCTGCTTTTGTTATGACAGCTATAGAAAGTTTCATTTTAGCAGTTATTTGGTTTTTCCTAACTTCTATAATTGGTTTTTACTTCGCCTTTAAATGGAATAGCACGATTAAGAAGCAATTAGATGAGGTATTTTGGTTTACATCGTCTTTACGGAGAGGGAAAATACCAGGGAAAATGCAGCTATCCACGAATGAGTATGTATACGGTGTGAAAGAAGAACTTAATCAACTTGCAGACTATCAACAAGAACAAGTCCATTCATTGCAAAGATTAGCAAATGAAAAAATAACACTTGGCCAAACTGCTCATAATGCTGCAGTTATAGAAGAAAGGCAAAGACTTGCAAGAGATTTGCATGATGTTGTCAGTCAACAATTATTTGCATTAAACATGATGTCTTCTGCTGCATATAAAGTTTTTGACAGCAATCCAGTTTTGGCAAAAGAACAGTTAAAAGAAATTGTGTCGATTGCAGGAAAAGCACAAGGAGAAATGCGAGCATTATTGCTACATTTAAGGCCCGTTGAATTAAGTAATGATACATTGTGTGATGGAATTATTAAGCTAATTCAAGAATTGAAGGGAAAAACAACGCTCCATTTTTCTGCGAGCATTGATGAAATAGAAGGTTTAACTACGGCTGGACAAGAACATTTATTTCGAATCGTACAGGAAGCCTTATCCAATGTGCTTCGTCATTCCCATGCAGATAAAGTAAGAATCATTTTGGAAGAGCGCGGAAATTATGCTCATTTACATATTGGAGATAATGGAAAAGGATTTGATCCAACTATAGAAAGGATAGCTTCCTATGGATTAAAAACGATGAGAGAGCGTTGTGAAGAAATTGGTGGCATAATGGAAGTTCGCTCGAAAATCGGAGAAGGTACATATATTGATATTAGAGTTCCGACTAAGGGGTGGGAAAATGATTAAAGTAGTAGTTGTTGACGATCATGAGATGGTCCGGAAAGGGATTATTTCTTATTTAATGACAGAGTCGAATATACAAATTGTAGGAGAAGCCAATAGTGGACAAAATGCTGTTCAGCTTGTTTTAAAAGAAAAGCCAGATATTGTCCTGATGGATTTATTGATGGAAAACGGAAATGGAATTGAAGCAACTAAAGCCATTCTAACAGAATATCCAAGTTGTAAAATTATTATTATTACAAGCTTTTATGATGAAGCTCAAGTAATTCCGGCGATAGAGGCAGGTGCTTTTAGCTATTTACTAAAAACAGCGAGTGCCTTTGAAGTTGTTCAGGCTATTAATAAAGCCAATAGTGGAGAAGCAATAATTGAGCCTAAAGTTGCTAATGTTATGGTCAAAAAATTACGAGCAACAGAAAGAAAACCCCATGATGATCTAACAGAAAGAGAATCGGAAGTACTAATGTGTATTGGAGAAGGCATGACAAATCAAGCGATTAGTGAGGAATTATATATCGGGATAAAAACGGTAAAGACCCATGTTAGCAATATATTATCCAAGCTAGGAGTAGCCGACCGAACACAAGCAGCTGTTTATGCAAATCGAAATGGCATAATTAAGACAAGGTAGTTAGTTGTTCAGCAGGCTACAGGGATTATGTATGATTAATCTTCCTCTGGAATCGTTAATTGCATGAAATATGGTTTTCCATTAAAGATAGAATGCTGCGAATTATTCCAGCCTTTTTCACTATTATTTCCGATTGGCGCATTTGCATTTTCTGGATGCTGCATCCACTTAATATAGCTTGCTTTATTTTCCCATAGACAAAGGATAATAAAAGTATCTCCTTTTTTAGGACGGAGGAATCGAATGGCTTTCATTTCTCTATGTGGATTAGATGAAAAATATTTCATTATATTATGCTCATAAACAGGTTTATTATCTTCACTTACAGGTACATAATTCATTGTTATAAATCCGTTATTTTCTAATATTCCATAGGTAAATAAAATGTCATAGCTTCTTGGTTCCTTGAAAAAAGAAGGATTCTGACTTTCATGAAGCAGTATTGCCCTGTCACTATTTATATCTTGCATTAACAATAAAGTTTCTTTAGAAAATTCATTCTCGTATTTTTTCCATAAATAATCATATGTTCCGCTAGTAAGATAGATGTTCACTGATCTTCCTCCTATGTCACAAGATACTATTAGCATACAATAAAAATGGAAAAGTTACTATGGAAATAGAGAAGGGAGGCACATGAATAAACCTTTAACGGATTTTTAAATAATCGCAAATAGGAAGAAGCAGATGTTTTTCTAAGATGCTTTTAATTGTTGGGGTGCTGCATGGCTAATCGGATAAAAATGTCTAAATTGTGACAATCCGATGAGTTATCTATGCAAAGGTAGTGAAAAAGATATATTATTAAAATGTATGCATGATTGAGTGGGAGTAATTTTACATAAAATAAGGTGGAGTGTCTGGTGAGTGAGGACATTCCTTTTTATTGGGGATGATAAGTTTTTGAGAAAAGTAATTGGGAAAGTGCAAAAAAATTTCCCGCTTTCAAAACTTTTTACTTGCATAATATTTATAAATATTATAATTTAATAATGATTATAAATAAGTTGAGTATAACCACTAATATAGATACAATGGAAATCATACCTTTGAAAGGTGGACATTAAGAGGATGAGCAAACAAGTGAAAGATACATTTATTAAAGCGGCAAAAGGACAGCCGACTGATTATGTTCCGGTATGGTATATGCGACAGGCTGGTCGTTCCCAACCTGAATATCGAGCAATTAAAGAAAAATATTCTTTATTCGAAATAACACATCAGCCAGAATTATGTGCATATGTTACGAAATTACCAGTCGATCAGTATGATGTCGATGCAGCCGTGCTTTATAAAGATATTATGACACCACTTCCAGCAATCGGTGTTGATGTTGAAATAAAATCAGGAATTGGACCAGTGATAGAGAATCCCATTCAATCAATGGATGATGTTGCAAAACTTGGTATGTTACATCCTGAACAAGATATTAAGTATGTCCTTGATACGATTAAGCTCCTTACAACCGAGCAATTAGATGTTCCTTTAATTGGTTTTTCTGGTGCACCATTTACCCTTGCCAGTTATATGATTGAAGGGGGTCCATCGAAAAATTATCATAAAACAAAAGCATTTATGTATGCAAAACCGGAAGCCTGGACTACTCTTATGGATAAACTTGGCGATATGGTTATTACCTATGTAAAGGCACAGATTCAAGCTGGAGCTAGTGCTATTCAAATTTTTGATTCATGGGTTGGCGCATTGAACGTGGTAGACTATCGTATTTTTATTAAGCCTGTAATGGAAAGAATTTTTTCAGCGTTAAAGGATGAAAATGTACCACTAATTATGCATGGAGTTGGTGCAAGCCATTTAGCTTTAGAATGGAACGACCTTCCCCTCGATGTAGTTGGCCTAGATTGGAGATTACCTATATCTGAGGCAAGAAAAATGGGGATAAAAAAAGCAGTTCAAGGGAATTTGGATCCGGCAGTTCTGCTTGCACCATGGAGTGTCATTGAAGAGAGAACGAAAGCAATTATTCAGCAAGGTATTAAAACCCCTGGCTTTATCTTTAATTTAGGGCATGGCGTATTCCCGGATGTAGATCCAGCGGTGTTGAAAAGATTGACTGGATTTATTCATGACTATTCTGGTGATTTATTAAGCAAGCGTGAAGGTAAATAAAAATTATTTAAAAGGATATATAAAGAAATAAGATACAAAATAATAGGAAAGAAGAGAGGTAATGAAATGAGTCGTAAAAAAATGGGTCTTCTAGTGATGGCATATGGAACTCCATATAAAGAAGAGGATATTGAAAGATATTATACGGATATTAGACATGGCAGAAAGCCGACAGATGAAATGCTTCAAGACTTAACGAGTCGCTATGAAGCAATTGGCGGGATTTCTCCATTAGCAAAAATTACGATGGAACAAGCAAAAGGCTTGGAGGCCCGTCTTAATGAAATTCAAGAGGATATTGAATTTAAAATGTATTTGGGCTTAAAGCATATTGAACCATTTGTAGAAGATGCCGTAAAGATGATGCATGATGATGGGATAAAAGAAGCAGTAAGTATTGTATTAGCTCCACATTATTCTACATTTAGTATTAAATCATATAATAATCGTGCAAAAGCAGAAGCGGATAAGCTAGGCGATTTAATTATTCATAGTATTGAAAGTTGGTATAAAGAGCCTAAGTTTATCAACTATTGGGTAAATCAACTAAAAGAGACATATAGCAAAATGTCTCAAGAAGAAAGAGATAATGCAGCTTTAATCGTATCAGCACATAGTTTGCCAGAAAAAATTCTTCAATATGGAGACCCTTATCCAGAGCAATTAAAGGAAACAGCAGATTTAATTGCAAAAGGGGCAGGAATTTCTACTTATTATCTAGGTTGGCAAAGTGCTGGCAATACACCAGATCCTTGGCTAGGACCAGATGTTCAGGATTTAACAAGAGATCTATACGATAAATATGGATATAAAGCATTTGTTTATGTTCCAGTAGGATTTGTTGCAGAACATTTAGAGGTTTTATATGACAATGACTACGAATGCTTGGTAGTTACAAAAGAAGTTGGTGCAAGTTATTATCGACCAAAAATGCCGAACGCACAGCCAGAATTTATTGATGTATTAGCAACAGTCGTATTAAAAGAAATTGCCGTACCTACTAAAGGATAAGCTGAAAAATAATTTTTCTTGACATTATTATATTGTAAACGGAACCAAGTGATTATTACGAAAATCGCTTGGTTTCTTTTGTTGCAAGCAGCTTAACACTGTGATATATTCTTCTTTGTACTAACTGACCGAAATGTTATTTTAGTCAGTTTCGTAATAGAAGCGGTCTTTCATAAGGATGTTTTTCCTTTATATTTTTAAGATTAGAGTACATTGGAGACATGTTTTTGAGTGAACCAGTTAATGGAGAATATTTACTCGCTTAATAATAGGAAGGAAAAGACTGGTGCTTTGTTTTCTGCTTACATATGGAAAATTGCGCTATAAGAAAGAGGTGGGATATATGACTGTTGATCGTAGGAATCTTATTTTAGAAGCAGCGGCAAAATCATTTTCCATGTTCGGCTATAAAGCAACAACTATGGATCATGTCGCTAAAATCGCAAACGTAGGAAAAGGAACCATTTATACTTTTTTTAAGAATAAGGAAGAGCTTTTTTACGAAATCATAAATGATTTGATAGCAGAAATGAAGGAAAGAGCAGATGAGTCATTTGATCCATCCTCTACGTTTATGGAAAATGTCCATCGTGCATTGATGAATATGCTTGAGTACCGCAAAGAACATCAGTTGACGGTTAAACTTTTTCAAGAGCAACGAGAAATCGGCACTTTAGAAGTAAAGGAAGTTATTAGTCATTTAGAAAATGCCATATTAAATTATATGAAGATACGTGTGCAAGAGGCAGTAGATAAAGGGGAAATTCAAATAAAGGATACAGAATTAACCTCGTTTATTATCTTTAAAGTATATTTAGCATTAATATTTGAGTGGGAGAAAAACCACCCGCCTCTAAGCTCAGAGGAAATAGCTTCTAGTTTAGAAATGCATTTATTTTATGGATTATCAGGTGATTCTCTAGTTTCTAAGTAAAGGGGATTTGTAATTAATAATTGAAAGTAATGGAAAAGAATAATAGAGTTATGGAAAAATGGAGGGGAATTACATGAAACAAAGTTTATTAAAGGCAGAGCTGTCCTCTATTTTTAAAAATAAAATGATGCTCATTTCTGTTATTGCTATTGTATTTATTCCAATATTATATGCAGGCATCTACTTATGGGCCTTTTGGGATCCTTATGGAAACTTAGACAAATTACCCGTTGCAGTCGTTAATGAAGATACCGGGACAGAAATGAACGGGAAATCATTAGAGATTGGTAACGATTTAGTTGAAAACTTAAAGGACAGCGAAGATTTCCACTTTATTTTTGTTGATAAAAAAACAGCATATGAAAATTTAGAAAAGCAAAAGTATTATATGTTGATAGAGATACCAAAAGATTTTTCGGAAAATGCGACGACCTTACTTGAAGATAATCCACAGAAATTAGATTTGAAATATATCTCTAATCCTGGCTATAACTTTATTTCTTCTCAAATAGGGAACTCTGCAATTGAAAAAATTAAGCAAGGTGTAAGTAAAGAAGTAACGGAAACTTATGCGGAATCTATTTTTGAAAACATTACAGAAATGTCAGATGGCTTAAAAACAGCAAGCTCTGGTGCAAAAGATTTAGAAGAAGGAACAGATAAAATTAAATCTGGGACAGAAGAGGTTTATTCTAACTTAAAAACACTTGCTGAAAAGTCAATTCAATTTTCTGATGGTGTAAATAGTGCGAATGATGGAGTGAAAGAGCTAGCAGATGGTGCGGGGGATTTGAATAAAGGGTTATCGGAGTTACAATCCGCACAAGGGGAATTAAGTACTGCCGCTGAGCAATTACAAGCAGGGGATCAATCCATTCTGGATGGCGTGTCTCAAACAAAAGATGGAATCAATACAGTTAAAGCGAGTATACCTTCGCTAATCGAAGGGACAAATCAGCTTCAAACTGGTTCAGATAATTTATCGCAAAGTTTAACAGAATGGAGTGATAAATCAGAACAATTAGCTGCTGGAGCAAATCAATTAAATGAAGGTGCTAAAACCTTACAGGAAACAATAAATTCGATTATGCCGATGCTACAAGGATTACCAGAAGAAAATCAACAGCAGTTAATGGCAGCCATTCAAGGGTTGGTGGACGGAAGCTCTTCTATTGCTACAAATACAGTGGCTTTGAGCCAAGCAGCAGACCAGCTGGCAGAAGGTGGAGTGAGCCTTTCAAGCGGTCTAACTGAATTAAATGAAGGTCAAAAACAGCTTCAAACAGGTGTTAATCAGTTAAGTGATGGTAGCTCGAAGTTAGAAAGTGGGGTAAAGCAACAGGTAGCTGGTCAAGAACAATTTGTGTCTGGAATGAATCAGTATGCCTCTGAATTCTCAAAAGCTGTCGATGGGTCTTTTAATTTAGCTGAAGGTGCGAATACATTGCTAACAGGAATGAATACACTTGCAACTGGTTCCACTGCTTTATCAGATGGAACCAACTTGCTGAAAAACGGTTCAAAGGAACTGGTTAATGGAACTTCTACCTTATTGGATGGTAGTAAAGAGCTATCTTCTAAATTATCCGATGGAGCGGAGGAAGCAAGTTCCATACATTCGGATGAAAAAACCTATGATATGATTGCAGAACCGATTTTAGTGGACCAAGAAAAGGTATCGGATGTTCCGAATTATGGAACGGGCTTAGCTCCATATTTTATCTCACTTGGATTGTTTGTTGGTGCTTTAATGTTATCTATCGTTTTCTCTTTTGCCGAACCAGAGAGACAGCCAAAAAGTGGTATGCGTTGGTTTTTAAGCAAAACGATCATTCTAGTTGGAGTGGGTGTCTTGCAGGCACTAGTTGCGTCCTTTGTATTGCTCGTTATTTTGGGTATGGAAGTTCAAAGCGTACCGTTGTTTATCCTATTTACTGTTCTAACTAGTTTAGTATTTTTCTCGATTATCCAATTTTTTGTTACGTTATTTGGAAATCCTGGACGGTTTATTATCGTAATAATCATGATTTTCCAATTAACTACAAGTGCGGGAACATTTCCGTTAGAGTTAATACCAAATGTATTACAACATATCCACAATCTATTGCCAATGTCTTATTCAGTAGCTGGCTTAAAAGCGGTAATCTCAACTGGTGATTTTGAGTATATGTGGCATAATGCAGAGATTTTGGGGATTTATCCAATATTGTTCTTTGCAGGTACAGCTATTTACTTTATCTTTAAATATAGACGTCATTATATAAACAATGACATGGAAGTTACTGCGGAATAATAAGAAAGCTGCTGCTTTGTATCTTCATAGAAACTCTATTGGATATTTATGATAGAAATTCTTGAAGCTGCCAAATAGCAGCTTTTTGATTGTGCAGCCAAATCTGTGTTATAAAAAACTTTGCCAATTCTATGAAAAAAGTACAAATGAAGTGATTATTTCAGGTTTTTTCGTTATAGTATAAAAGGGTAATTAAATTCGGGAAAATAGGATATAATTCTACAAAATTTTAAGGGGTGTCTTTTTATGCTATTTATAGATAATAAAGGGATTACAGATCCGCGTATTAATCTTGCAATAGAAGAATATGCTTTGAAAAATCTAGACATAAATGAAACTTTTCTTTTATTTTATATAAATGAACCTTCCATCATTATTGGGAAAAACCAAAATACGATAGAAGAAATTAATACCGATTATGTAGAATCAAAAGGCATACATGTTGTCAGAAGATTGTCTGGTGGCGGTGCTGTTTATCATGATTTAGGCAATTTAAATTATAGCTTTATTACAAAGGATGACGGGGATAGCTTTCATAATTTTAGAAAATTCACAGAGCCTGTTGTCCAAGCGCTTAAAAGCATGGGAGTAAATGCTGAATTAAGTGGTCGCAATGATCTTCTTGCAGAAGGTAGAAAAATTTCTGGTAATGCCCAATTCTCTACAAGAGGAAGAATGTTTACCCATGGTACCTTGTTATTTGATTCTGAAATGGATCATGTTGTGTCAGCATTAAAAGTGAAAAAAGACAAAATTGAGTCAAAAGGGATTAAATCTGTAAGAAGTAGAGTAGCGAACATTACTGAATTTCTACCAGAAAAAATATCGGTGGAAGAGTTTCGTCGTCTTTTATTAGTTTATCTTTTTGACGGGGAAGAGAATATCCAAGAGTATGTATTAACAGAAGAAGATTGGGAGAAAATTCATCAATTATCAAAAGAAAGATACCAAAATTGGGATTGGAATTATGGAAAATCACCTAAATTCAATCTGCAGCATTCTCATCGTTTCCCAGTTGGGCAAATTGATGTAAGATTCGATGTGGTTAAAGGAATTGTGAAAAACTGTAAAATTTATGGTGACTTCTTTGGTGTTGGCGATGTAGAGGATATCGAGAAACGCCTTATTGGTATCCGCTATGACCGCGCAGAGTTAGAAAAGGCATTAGAAGACATTTCTATTAAGCATTATTTTGGGAATGTAACAAAAGAAGATTTTCTGCAATTGATTTATTAATAACTTCAGAGCATATTTTAGCATCTAAAATGATAGTGGTTATCCTATTGTTTAGGATGCTTTTTTACGTTCTTTCAGTGAATAATATTTCTTTAGTGGAATGGCGCGGACAATTTTTTATGTTTAACTGATAAAACAGTGTTAAACAGATGTCGATTCCAATGACTAATAAGATAAACAAAATAAATAGCAAAAAATACTCCTTTTAGTTCTAAAAATTCTTTTTTGGACTACTTATTAATAATAGGTTGTACTAGGCAGGAGGGAGATTATGACTAGAAAAATTGGTTTTTATGCAGTGGTTGCCTATGTGTTATACGGCTTGTTTTTTTATTGGTATTTATTTCAATACACTAGTCCAACTTTGCCATTTGAATTTCAGGGGTCTAGAGCTGATCCAAGTACTTTTCTAAATAGCAGAGAATTAGTATTAAGTGAGGAATATTCACGGGTAAGAAATTTCTTGTTTTTTATATCAACACCATTTGAATGGCTTCTATACTTATTCATTTTATTATTTGGTTTTTCGAAAGCATTTAAAAAATGGGGAGAGTCTTCTGCTAAATATAAGCCGCTACAAACAGCTATTTATTTATTTTGGCTGAATATAACAGCATTTGTTTTGACCTTTCCTCTTGGGTATATCAGTTATTCCTTATCAAAGACTTATCATATCTCTACACAAAGCTTTCCATCCTGGATGAAGGACGAAATGATTGATTTTTGGGTGAATTATGTTATTTTGTATCTCCTTGTCATCGTTTTATATTGGCTTATGAAAAAAAGTCAAAAGAGATGGTGGCTTTATGCATGGTTTTTATCTATTCCGTTTACATTATTTCTCACGTTTATCCAACCGGTTGTTATTGATCCGCTCTATAATGATTTCACCCCTTTAAAGGATAAGGCATTAGAGGCTGAAATATTGAAGTTAGCGAGTGCTTCGAATATACCAGCTAACCATGTTTTCGAAGTGAATATGTCTGATAAAACTAGTGCATTAAATGCATATGTTACTGGAATAGGAAGCAATGCAAGAATTGTCCTATGGGATACGAGTTTAAAGGAATTAGAGAATGACGAAATTTTATTTGTTATGGCACATGAAATGGCTCATTATGTAGAAAAACATATTTATATTGGGATAGGCATTTCTTTATTCTTTTCCTTGTTTGGTTTATATTTTGTTTATAAATTAATGCACTGGATTGTGAATAGATGGGGAGATGCACTTAAAATATCGAGAGTAGAGGATATCCATTCTTTTCCTCTAGTACTTTTATTAATTTCCATGTTGCTGTTTGCTGTAAATCCAGTAACTAATTTAATTTCAAGATATGAAGAAAAAAGGGCTGATGACTATGCAGTCCAATTAACAGAAGATCCAGAAGCAGGTATTGTTACTTTTCAAAAGTTAGCAAAAACGGGATTGAGTGAAGTAAACCCACCTTTATTAGTAAAAATATTCCGTTATAGTCATCCGACAATGCTAGAAAGAATCAGTAAGCTAGAAGAGGAAAGCATCCGTTTGCAAAATCAACAGCAAGAATGATCGTTTCCATGTGGGATACTACTAATCTTTAAAGACGAATAATCTCTAATTTAGCTCTTGAATAAAGCTACCTTTATTTCAAATAACGATAAACACGAAGTATTATGTAATCATTTTGCATAAATGCTCGTGTTTATTATTTTAAACATAGATGTAAAAACGACTTAGTTTTTATACTTGACTAAATTTAAAAACATAGATAACTATCATGAGCAAAAGATAAAGGATGTCTCAAAGGGCTTAATTCAGCTAGCTGGATTAGCTCTTTGGGGCATCCTTAAATTATTTAGAACTCTTTATTATCAAGTACCGAAGCGCTTACATAATAAGTTGAATTTAATACTTAGTTCGTTAAATTTTTCTTTATTTCGTTCATCAATGGCTTTATCAATCAAGGACATCAAACTTGCTTTTTCATTATTTAATTGAATTTCAGAAAGCAGCATTTCAATGTAGAGGTCTTTTACATAAGTTTCTGTGTTCTTTTTCTTGCCACTTAACTTTGTAAACTCAGTGTAGGACTTATCATTCATTGTCTTTCCCTCCTGATGCCTTTTTAATATTATATGGGAAAATTTGATAATTATCAATCTATTTTTTAATAATTTAGAAATTTGATTATAAAGTATGTCTATGTTCTGAAAATTTAGGAAGTATTTAGGTTAATTAGGTAAAAAGTGCTATTATTAGGTTAGTTTACTAAATAAAAGGAGTGATTTATTGATGGAAGAAAAATATGTAATAGTTGATAATTATGCTATTAATTATCATACGCGAGCAGTGCTCCCTTATAAGTTGGCTAATGGTGTTATCTATTCAAAGATATACGAACAAAATAACGTTTTTTTATGCAAACATAGCCCGCTAATGATTGTTAAAAATACCTGTAGTTATCTGGGGAGCTCCTATGAAGGAAGGAGAGAGGGAACTCGTCGGTTAATGACCTATTACCATAAGGTTCCAATCGTAATTGATCCATATAATTCTGTTTATTTTTTTCCTACTCATTCTCCTAGAAATCAAAACTGTGCATGGATTTCACTTCATCATATTCTTGACATTAAAAAAATAGAAGCATCCAAAGTAAGAATCACCTTCCAAAACTCACAAAAGATTGAAATAGGGATTTCCATCTATTCTCTGAGAAATCAAATAATGAGGACGAATTCATATAAAACTTTGCAACATTATAATTATGAAGCTAGTATGAATCCCAAACTCACGTATAAAAGTGGAATGGATAAACAGATAGAGCTGGCAGAAAACCAAATGAAATATAAAAAGAAGTGGAGTAAATCGGATAGCAATTGAAAAGGAGCTTTTTTTATTTACTTTTGTTAACTAATAGTAAACCTTTTGTATAAATAATACTCTAATAGTTCTTGAACTTTATTCCGAAGACGTGGGTTAAAGTAATTATGATATTCTTCATAACCGTTGTAAATAAACAAAAACATGGTAAATGCTTCATCACGATTTACTTCTTGAATCTTCAAAGCATGCTTATACATATAATTCTTCGTTTTTTTTAACTCCGTTTGTACTGCATTCATTGTATTTTCTATAAGGTCTATATAAGGTTGTTTTAGCTTAAAATTACTTTTTTTGATGACCTGCAGATCCCGATTAAGTATAGTTAAAAGCATAGGAAGATAAATAGCTTTTTCCATAATGTCCCTTTCTATTTCAGGAATTCGTGTCATAATCATTGACCCCTTCTTATATGTTATAGAACATTTGTTCTTATTCGATAATACCTTGTTTGGCTGTAATTTTCAAGTTGATAATGATATTTTTCACAGTCTCTAAAAAGCATGTTACATGTAAATTTAGGAAGGTGGATATTAATGCTGTAATTCCTGAAAAAATTTTTTAGAAGAAAAGAGAGAGAGAAGGAGGGGAAATTATTTCAGTTGTCGAAATATATAGTTACTTTAAATAAGGGAAGGAAGATGAAATTGAAAGAAAGCAATAGAATAAATGCAGAAGCTTTGTATGAATTAAAATCTGTCGTTGATCCTCAGGTTAATGAAAAAGGACAGGAATGTTTATATGTACTCACTTCCATTTGTAAAGAGACCGATAAGTATTATTCCAATATTTTTTATAAGCGTCTAGATACATTAGATACAACTCAATGGACATTTGGGAAAGATCGAAACTATTCACCAAGATGGTCACCGAATGGAGAACAAGTTGTCTTTATTTCGAATCGATCTGGGAAAAATCAATTGTTTTTATTAAATAAGCAAGGTGGAGAAGCAAAGCAACTAACCTTTTTAGCCAATGGAGTAAGTAATCCAGTTTGGTCCCCGGATAGCAAGGAAATAGCTTTTCAATGTAATTTAAAAATGGGAGAAACAGTTGAAGACAAAGAAAATATAACGGAGAAGAAAGAGGAAAAGGTTACTTCACTAGAAGTAACTAATATGAAGTACAAATCGGACGGCAAGGGCTTTTGGGATGGAAGCTATGATCATATTGCTATCATAAATATAGAAAGTGGCGATCTAGAGCAGATTACATCAGGAGAAAATAATTATTATGTGCAAAGCTGGTCCCCTGATGGACAGTACATAGCAATTAGTGCAGATGAAAGCGATGAAAAGGATTTTAGCTTTATTGCAGATATTTATCTATATAATAGAAAAGAACGGAACTGGAAGAAGGTTACAGAAAGTAATGGCTCTTATGGAAAAGCAACTTGGACACCTGATAGCAAAAGACTAGGATTGATAGGAAGTGGCAGAGAATACGAGAATGCGACTCTGTCAAAAATATGGGTATATGATTTAGAATCTGATTATCTACAATGCTTAACACCGGAATGGGATGTAAATGTTGGCGATTATGCAATCGGAGATTTTCAACAGGGATCTGTAACACCTGGCATACTATGGGGAGAGGATAATGAAAGCTTTACTTTTTTAGGAACTGACCATGGAAATACCATTGTCTATTTTGGAAATATTTCAGGTGCAATCTATCCGTCTCTTATCGATAATCATCATGTGTATGGGTTATCAACTGGCGGAAGTTTAAAAAGAGCGATTGTAGCTATTAGTACACCTACACATCCAGGAGATTTATACACCCTAAATTTAGAGACAGGCGAGGTTCAGCAAATTACAGATGTAAATAAAGAGTTTGCGGAAACACATACATTTTCTGAAGCTGAGCCATTACAATTTCATTCTCGAGATGGCTGGGAGCTGCATGGGTGGTTAATGAAGCCACAAGACTTTAAAGCGGGCGAAAAATATCCAATGGTAGTAGAAATTCATGGGGGACCACATGCAATGTATGCTAATTCCTATTTCCATGAATTCCAAACACTAACTTCTAATGGGTTTGCGGTATTGTTTATTAATCCGAGAGGAAGTCATGGCTATGGGCAGCAATTTGTAGATGCTGTACGTGGTGATTATGGCGGGAAGGATTATGAAGACATTATGGATGCGGTGGATTATTGTCTAGAGACATTTGATTTTATCGATGCTTCTCGTTTAGGGGTTACAGGAGGGAGCTATGGTGGCTTCATGACAAACTGGATTATAGGGCATACGGATCGTTTCAAGGCAGCAGTCACACAGCGCTCTATTTCCAATTGGATAAGTTTTTATGGAGTTAGTGATATAGGATACTACTTTACTGATTGGCAAATAAAAGCAGACTTAAATGATATTGAAACACTGTGGAAGCATTCTCCATTAGCTTATGTAAATAATATGCAAACACCATTGCTTATATTGCATGGCGAAAAAGATTTTCGTTGTCCAATTGAACAGGCAGAGCAATTATTTATTGCCTTAAAGGTGCAAAAAAAAGAAACGAAATTTGTCCGTTTCCCAGAATCAAATCATGAACTTTCAAGAAGTGGAAAACCTACACTTAGAATAGAAAGACTAAACTATATTAACAATTGGTTTTTGGAATATGTATAACGATTAAAAAAAGGGTGCCATCTGGCGCCTTTTTTTATGCGCAAAATTATTATTTTTGCCTATATAATCTGAAGCAAAATGGGTCTTCCATTTTTAAGATTAACTTATAAAATACCGAAGTATAAGTAAGTGTATATAAATAGAAAAAGTATAATTCTATCCTGTAATGTAATTTTAAGCAAGAAAAAAATGTAGAAAAGAACTTTTTTTGTTATGATAGTAAAAAGAAAGCTAACCATTAAGAAATGAAAGAGTTCAATAGCAAACAGGATTTACATGGAGAAGAAGGTCTATATTTTTGTACAAAGGTTACACTTGATAGTAATAATGAGTCATAAAAAATAAAAAAGAACTTTAATATGGAAAGGATTACTGAAATGGGGAGAGCGGAATATAGAAAAGGAAAGAAAAGAAGGAAATTACGTAAAGGGAGGGTTTTCTTTCTATTCCTGATTCTATTTATATTATTTGTCGGTATATACAGTATTATTCAATTTAAGCAAGGAGAAAAACAGTCGTTAGGGAAGATTGGAGTAGACGAGGTTAAATACGAATTTAATGGGGAAAAGGATAGTAATGGTGGAACGAATATCCTTTTGCTTGGAAGTGACCAGCGTAAAGGGGAAAATCAGTCTAGAACAGATACCATAATGGTAGCCCAATATCATCCTGATAATGGTACATATAAACTAATATCACTCATGAGAGATATGTATGTGGATATACCTGGATATAGTCAAGGGAGGATTAATACTGCCTATACTCTCGGAGGTCCTGAGCTTTTAAGGCAAACAATCAAACAAAATTTTGATATAGATTTGCAATATTATGCGATTATTAATTTTGAAGGATTTGAAGCTGTAGTTGATGAAGTATTTCCAGATGGTGTGGAAATCAATGTAGAGAAACAAATGTCTGAAAATATAGGCGTAACGTTGGAGCCAGGATTGCAACATTTAAATGGCAAGCAGTTACTAGGCTATGTGCGTTTCCGACATGATGCAGAATCTGATTTCGGAAGGGTGGCAAGACAACAAAAAACATTGCAAGCACTTGCTGATCAAGTTTCTGCTGTACAGACGTTTGCTAAGCTGCCAAAACTAGCAGGGGTAATAATGCCTTACATTAATACGAGTATGGAAACAGGGGATATGCTGTTTATTGGGAAGGAATTATTGACTTCAAAAAATCATGAGGTAGAGTCGCTAAGAGTTCCAGTAGATGGAAGTTTCCAAGATATGCGAGTAAATGGAGCTGCTGTCTTATCTGTCGATTTAGAAGCGAATAAAACAGCAATAAAAGAATTTTTGGCACAATAAATTGAAATTTCTTTAACATATTCTTTATATTTTAGAAAGAATAAAGAATTAAACTAGAATAGTTAAGTAGATTGTTTGCTAATAAATGCTATAGCAACAAAAGGTTCTAATAGAAGGGAAATGGTATGAAGTCCACTTGTGTTTTAAGTGGATTCATCAAAAACGCCATAGTTAAAAGAATACAAATACGAAAAGATGCGTAAGTTGTTATACAAGGGGTTTTGCTCATGGATATGAACTTAATTAAAGAATGGTTTACGCTTGAAAATATAATGGACTTAATTGACAGTTATCGCTCGTTCGGACCGTTGCCAGGGGTTTTATTGCCAATGATTGAGGCGTTTATCCCTTTTTTGCCGCTTTTTGTTTTTATTATGGCTAATGTAAATGCTTTTGGATTTTGGCTGGGATTTTTATACTCATGGGCTGGAACAATCTTAGGTGCATTGCTAGTATTCTCGATAATCCGAAAGTATGGGAAAAAAAGACTGCTGAGCTTTTTAAGAAAACATAAAAAGGTGCAGAAACCAATAATCTGGATTGAGCGACATGGATTTGGTCCGTTGTTCTTAATGCTATGTTTTCCGTTTACACCTTCTGCACTTGTAAATATAGTGGCTGGTTTATCGAGAATTAGTACGAGCCAATATGTGCTTGCCGTTATAGCAGGTAAACTAGTCATGATTAGTACGATTAGCTTTATTGGATATGACTTGAAATCAATGATTGCGCAGCCATTACGTACAATACCTGTTGGGATAGCTATCTTTATTCTTTGGGCTATTGGGAAACGAATCGAGATAAAAATGAATAATGCGGGAATGGAAGAGAAAGAGAGAAGCCATTAGAAAAGATGGTCTGCAAAATTTGTTTGGAGGAGATAGAGGTTGAAAGAAGCTATAAAGAAAGAAAGCATAGAATGGTTAAAGGCATTTGCAATCGGGATTATCATCTTTGTTATAATTCGTGCTTTTTTCTTCTCCAATTATGTAGTGGAAGGTGAATCGATGATGCCTACATTACAGGACGGAAACAAATTAGTTGTTAATAAAGTTGGTTATAAAATGACTGATTTTGATCACTTTGATATTATTGTTTTTCATGCAAATGAAAATGATGATTATGTGAAACGAGTAATTGGCATCCCTGGAGATAGAGTAGAATATAGAGATGACCATCTATTTATAAATGGGAAAAAGTATGAGGAGCCATTTCTAAATGATTATCGTAAACAAGTTTCATCCGGAAGGCTAACGGGGAATTTTACGTTAAAAGAAATAACCGGGGAGGCTACTGTTCCAAAAGGGAAATTATTTGTATTAGGGGATAATCGATTAGGAAGTTGGGATAGTCGCCATTTCGGATTCATTTCCATTGATCAAGTAGTTGGAAAAGTTAGCTTGCGTTATTGGCCATTTAATGAAATTCAATTTACCTTTTAGAAGGATGGATAAAGGAGAACTCAAGTTTGAGTTCTTTTTCTTTATGTTGTTTTGATTGGTATAAAGTCAGGAGATATCAGCACACGAGGAGTAATAAAGCTTTTCCCTATTTCTCATTTCTTCACGACTATTCGAGTAGTATCGTTTAAGTTGAGGATGAGAAAAATATCCAGTGTCGCTTTTCTATGGAAACATGTGTTTCTATGATATGATGTTATATACATATAAAGTATTATGGTGATAGAGAAAAAAAGGGGAGGGATTGGATGACTGTTCGCTTATTAGCAGGTCGATCTGGTACTGGAAAAACAACGTTTTGTATAGAAGAGATCCAAGCAAAGCTTGCCGCAAATCCGGAAGGCAATCCTGTTATTTATATTGTCCCAGATCAGATGACCTTTTTATCCGATCAGCGATTACTATCCGGATCTGAGGTTCAAGGAATGTTTCGGGCACAAGTGTATAGTTTTACTCGTCTTGCTTGGAGAATATTGCAAGAGACTGGTGGAATTAGTCGCTACCATATAAATAGTATTGGTGTTAATATGCTCATACGCAAGATTATTGAAGAAAATAAAAATAAGCTAACTCTTTTTAAAAAGGTAGCCGATAAAAATGGATTTATAGAGCAGGTTGAACAACTAGTCACCGAATTTAGGAGATACACGGTTACTCCTGAAGAACTGCTAACAACAAAAGAACAAATAGAGGACAACCAGGAATCAGCAAAGGCATTAATGGATAAAATCAGTGATCTTGAACTAATATATGAGCAATTTGAACAAAGATTGATCGGTAAATACATCGATGGAGAGGATTATTTTCGTTTACTTGCGGAAAAGATGAGTGAATCCTCCTATTTGAAAAGTGCGGAAATTTATATCGATGGTTTTTATAGCTTTACTCCTCAAGAATATTTGATTATTCAACAGTTAATGCACCTTTGTGAAAGGGTAACAATTACCAATACATTAGATCCTTCATTTTCACAACATGATGACTTAAGCTTATTTCGAATGTCGACAGAATCCTTTCAAACCATTCACTCCATGGCCAAGCAAGTAGGAGTTGAAGTTGATATTGTAGAGTTTACGGAATATAAAAAAGATAGCCATCCGTCGTTAATGCATATAGAAACTCATTTTGACAGCAGACCAGTTCAAGCTTATACAGAAGAAACAACAATCAAATTTGCGGAAAGCATTAATCCACGCGCAGAAATAGAAGGGATTGCGCGGGAAATTGTCAAGCTTGTTAGAGATAAGCACTACCGTTATCGGGAGATAAGTTTACTTTCTCGTAATTTGGCTACGTATCAAAATATTATTGAAACGGTTTTTAGAGACTATCATATTCCAATATTTATTGATCAGAAAAGCAGAATGCATGATCATCCTTTAGTAGAACTGATTCGTTCTTCTTTAGAAATTTTTGAAACAAATTGGCGTTATGAGCCTGTATTTCGTTCTATAAAAACGGAGTTACTTTTCCCACTCCATGAACGCAAAAATAATATTCGAGAAAAGGTAGATAGACTTGAAAATTATTGTCTTGCTTATGGAATAAAAGGAAATAAGTGGACTTCCAAAGAGCGTTGGAAATATAGAAGAATCCAAGGATTAGAATGGGAGCAAGGAGTTCAGACAGATGCAGAAAAAGAATTCGAGCAAGAATTAAATGAACTGCGTTTGTCTTTAACTGCGCCGTTAATTCGCCTTCAAAACCGTTTGAAAAGAGGGAAAACAGGACGCGCTAAATGTGAAGCTTTATATCTATTTTTAGAAGAACTTGAAGTACCGCTGAAAATGGAATACTGGAAGAATGAGTTAGAGGAAAAAGGAGAGCTAGTAAAAGCTGGAGAACATGATCAAGCATGGAATAGCATAGTGGAAATGCTTGATCAATTTGTAGAAATACTAGGAGAAGAGGAATTTTCAACGAAGCAATTTGCAACAGTTGTGAATGCCGGTTTAGATACATTGAAATTCTCCCTCGTTCCTCCAGCCCTGGATCAGGTTTTAATCGCCGATATAGAGCAGTCTCGGTTAAATGATATAAAAGTAGCGTTTGTTATCGGTCTAAACGAAGGTGTTTTTCCATCGAGATTTCAGGATGAAGGAATACTTGCAGACACGGATAGAGAAGCTTTGCAACAAAAAGGAATGAAGCTAGCTCCTACAAGTAAAACGAGACTGTTAGATGAAGAATTTCTTGCATACAAAGCATTTACTACGCCATCTGATTGTCTTTACTTAACCTATCCGTTAGCAAATGATGAAGGGAAATCTATTTTGGCATCTACTTATATCAAAAGAATGAGAGATTTATTTCCTAATGCCACTACTCTCTTCTTTATGTCAGATCCAAAAGAGCTGTCAGAAGAAGGGCAGCTGGATTATGTGGTCCATTTTCAAACGACCTTATCTTATTTAACAGGACAGCTTTATTTAAAGAAAAGAGAATATCCTATCTATGATTTCTGGTGGGATGTTTACAATGAATATATAGAGAATACAAATTGGAGAGAACCTGCCAAAAAGGTGTTCTCTAGTTTAACGTATCAAAATCAAACAGAAAAATTATCAGAACAAACAAGCAGTGAATTATATGGAGATACTATTTCGGCAAGTGTCTCTAGGATGGAATTATTTCATGCTTGTCCATTTTCACATTTTGCGACACATGGATTAAAGCTCCGAGAACGACAAGTATATCGCTTAGAGGCACCGGCAATCGGTGATTTATTTCATGCTGCCTTGAAATATATAGCCGAAACAGTGATGAATAAGGAGTTAATGTGGTCTAGTTTAACGAGAGAGCAATGTGAGCGGCTTGCAAAGGATGCCGTAGATATGCTCGCACCTAAATTGCAAAATGAAATATTGCTTAGCACAAATAGACATCATTATATAAAAAGAAAGTTAGAGCAAATCATCAGTAGGGCTTCCCTTATTTTAAGCGAACATGCTAAGCATAGTGGCTTCTCACCAATTGATTTAGAACTAGAATTTGGTCCAAAAGGAAAGCTTCCATCCATTTCTTTTCCGTTAAAAAACGGTTCAAATATGGATTTGATTGGAAGAATCGATCGTGTCGATAAAGCGGTTGTTGGAGAAGAAGTATATTTAAGAGTCATCGACTATAAATCAAGTAGCCAAGAATTAAATATGAATGAAGTATATTATGGACTATCTTTACAGATGCTTACTTATTTAGATTTAATTATTACAAACAGTACAATATTAGTAGATAAGGAAGCGAGCCCAGCAGGAGTATTATATTTTCATGTACACAATCCGATGATTTCTAGTAAGAAAATATTAACATTAGATGAAATCGAAGAAGAATTATTGAAGAAATTTAAAATGAATGGGCTAATGCTTGGAGAAGAGCGAGTTATTCAGCTAATGGATGAAACGTTAGAAAAAGGGAGTTCTCCAATTGTGCCAGCAGGTTTTAAGACAGATGGAACTCTAACAAAAGCTTCTAAAGTCGCAACAAAAGAAGACTTTAGTGAAATGCAAAAGTTTGTTCGCCATAAATATAGGGATTCAGGAAACAAAATTATTAGTGGGGAAGTAGGCATTGAACCGTATCGCTTAAATGAGAAAAAGCCTTGTACTTTCTGTTCGTTTAAATCTGTTTGCCAATTTGATGAAGCATTAGAAACAAACCAATATAGACAATTGCCAGCCTATTCAAAGGATGAAGTGCTGCAATTAATCCGAGAGGAGGCTAACAGGAATGAAAGAGATTAGCATACCGGACAAGCCAGCAGATGTAACCTGGACAGATGATCAATGGAAGGCGATTATGTCTAGTGGGCAGGACATTTTAGTTGCTGCTGCAGCAGGATCTGGAAAAACAGCTGTTTTAGTAGAAAGGATGATTCGGAAAATTGTATCCGATCAGCCGATAAATGTCGATGAATTGCTTGTTGTTACGTTTACGAATGCGTCTGCAGCTGAAATGAAGCACCGGATTGGAGAAGTATTAGAAAAGGAAATTAATGCGAATCCAACATCTCAGCATTTAAAAAGACAATTGG
Organism: Niallia sp. Marseille-Q9988; assembly: GCF_976954375.1. Classification (NCBI taxonomy): domain Bacteria; kingdom Bacillati; phylum Bacillota; class Bacilli; order Caryophanales; family Bacillaceae; genus Niallia; species Niallia sp. Marseille-Q9988. The sequence continues at coordinate 596,504 of NZ_CDRJSZ010000003.1, forward strand.
CGCTTTTAAATAAAGCTCATATCTCGACAATTCATTCTTTCTGTTTAGAAGTCATTCGAAAATATTATTATGTTATTGATTTAGATCCAGGATTTAGAATTGCAGATGAAACAGAAGGACAATTATTAAGAGATGAATGTTTAGAAGATCTATTTGAAGAGGAATATGGGAAGGAAAATAATGTAGCATTTTTTGATTTAGTTGATGCCTTTACAAATGATCGCAGTGATGATGCTTTGCAGCGAATGATTCAAGAAATATATGATTTTTCTCGTTCTAATCCATTTCCTTCTGCTTATTTACAGTCTTTAATCAAGATGTATGCTATCGGAGAAGATGCAGATATCATGGAATTACCATTTGTGAAGCATTTAATCGATGATGTGGAACTGCAATTAGAAGGAGTAAGGAAGCTACTTGAATATGGCTATGAATTGACGAAGCTTCCGGGAGGGCCAGCACCACGTGCAAGCAATTTTCTAGAGGATTTGGAATTGGTTTCCATTCTTGAAAAAGCAAAGGCTCAATCTTGGGAAACTTTATATGAGGCAATGCAGAAATTGAAATTTTCACGAGCAAAGCCTTGTAAAGGAGACGACTATGATCCTTCACTAGTAGAAGAGGGGCAAAGAATTAGAGAGCGTGCCAAAAAAATATTGCAAGAAATGCAAGGTGATCTTTTTACAAGAAAGCCGCAAAGCTTTTTAAAGGATATGGCGGAGATGAAGCCACACGTGGAGACACTTGTTTATCTAGTGGAAGCCTTTGGAGAAAGATTTCAGCAAATAAAAATGGATAAAGGATTAGTCGACTTTGCTGATTTAGAGCATTATTGTCTATCCATTTTAAGTCGTCCAGAAGAAAATGAACTAATTCCATCAGAAGCTGCATTATTTTATCGAGCTCAATTTAAAGAAGTCCTTATAGATGAATACCAGGACGTGAATTTAGTTCAGGAATCTATTCTAAAACTAGTGACAAAGGATAGAGAATCGGAAGGAAATCTTTTTATGGTCGGGGACGTAAAACAAAGTATCTATCGGTTTCGATTAGCGGAACCAAACTTATTTTTAGCCAAATATCTTCGCTTTCAAGAGCGGGAGGATGCTGGCTTTAAAATTGATTTAGCAAAAAACTTTCGAAGTAGAAAAGAAGTATTAGAAGGAACGAACTTTCTCTTTAAGCAAATTATGGGAGTAAAGGTAGGCGAAATTGAATACGATGAAAGTGCTGAATTAAAGCTAGGTGCGAGTTATCCAGAAGAAAATTCTTATCCGATTGAAATTGCATTAGTAAATCAAAGTGCTGATTCTAGTGAAGATAGTGAAATAGATGGAGAGACAACAGGTATAGATGCAGCAGAACTAGAGCAATCACAATTGGAGGCAAGAGTTATTGCTGAAAAGGTTAAAGAATTGTTGGAAACAAACCAAGAGGTATATGATGCAAAACAAAAAGCATACCGACCAATTCGTTATAAGGATATGGTCATTTTATTACGGTCCATGACATGGGCTCCGCAAATTATGGAAGAATTAAAGCAGTATAATATACCGACATATGCTAATTTAACAACCGGTTATTTTGAATCAACAGAAGTGGATATCATGATGTCTTTACTAAAGGTTATTGATAATCCATACCAAGATATTCCTCTTGCATCGGTTCTTCGCTCCCCGATTGTTGGGTTATCAGAAGAGGAGTTAAGTAAATTGCGAATTGCGAAAAAGCAAGGAGCTTTTTATGAAGCTATTCAGGTGTATATCCATATGAACAGGATGAAAGAAGAAGAACTATATGAAAAAATCAGACCGTTTTTTGATAAATTGGCTGAGTGGCGTTCGGAGGCAAGAAGAGGAGCTTTATCGGAGCTGATTTGGAAGCTGTATCGTGAAACGTATTTTTATGATTTTGTTGGGGGCTTACCAGCAGGAAATCAGCGTCAGGCTAATTTGCGTGCACTTTATGATAGAGCTCGTCAATATGAAGAGACGTCGTTTCGTGGGTTGTTCCGCTTCCTTCGCTTCGTGGAGAGAATGAGAGATCGAGGAAATGATTTAGGTGCTGCAAGAGCCTTAACGGAACAAGAAGATGTTATTCGAATTATGACCATTCATAGCAGTAAAGGCTTGGAATTCCCTTTTGTGTTTATGGCAGGTATGGGGCGCAATTTCAATACGATGGATTTAAGAAAAAACTTTTTACTTGATAAGGATTTAGGCTTTGCTACGAAATATATTGATGCGAAAAAGCGTATATCCTACCCATCTCTTCCTCAAATAGCGTTTTCCAAAAAGAAAAAAATGGAGCTCCTTGCAGAAGAAATGCGCGTATTATATGTTGCTTTAACTCGAGCAAAGGAAAAGCTGATTTTAATAGGTGCTGTAAAAGATATAGAAAAGGCAAAACAAAAATGGTCACAGATTGCAGGACATTCGAATTGGCTTTTAAATGAATTTGATCGTGCACAAGCTAAGTCTTATTTAGATTGGATTGGACCGGCGTTAGTCAGACATCGGGACAATACATGGATTCATTTAGAAAGCTGGAGTGAAAAAGACGAAATTTCTTCCCATCCATCCAATTGGGAAGTGAAAGTATTGCAAAAAGAAGAGCTTTTAACCCGATCCGTTGAGGAAGAGGTAAAGGATGAGGAATGGTTAAATAAAATAGTAGAGGGGAAAAAAATAGAAAGTTCTTCTGTTTACAAGGAAGCAATAAAAGAAACATTTGCATGGTCGTATTCTTCAGAAGAAAGTACGTCACATCGCTCCAAGCAGTCTGTTTCTGAATTAAAACGCCAAGGGGAACTGCGAGATGCTCAAAGTGGAACAGAGCTAGTAAAGGCGTGGAAGCAAACCGTGTGGAATCGACCAAGGTTTATGCAGGAAAAAAAATTAAGTCCAGCAGAAATTGGAACCGCAATGCATATGGTTATGCAGCATGTAGATGTAAAAGCGGAGGTTACAGAAGCTAGTCTGAAGCAATTATTAGAAGAGATGGTTAGAAAAGAATTATTAACAAGTGAGCAAGTGGAAGTAATTGATATTTCCTCTATCCTATCTTTTTTCCAGTCCTCTCTAGGAAAAAGAATGAAGCAAGCACCAAAGCTTGTACGTGAAATTCCGTTTAATATTGCCTATCCAGCAAGTCGAGTATATGCAGACTGGTCGGGAGAAGAAGAGCCAGTTCTTGTACAGGGGATTATTGATGTATTCTTTGAAGATGAGTTAGGCACGGTGTTGCTTGATTATAAAACAGACACGATAACAGCCCGGTATAAAGGTGGATATGAAGAGGCTAAGCCAATCCTAGAATCACGGTATAAAATACAAATGGAGCTATATACAGAAGCATTAGAAAAAATCTTAAAGCGAAAAATAGAAGAGAAATATTTGTTTTTCTTTGATGGTGGACATGTGTTAAAGGTATAAAAAACATTTTAATATAAATAGTGGAGAACAAAAGGCATCCCGCAAAAAACTTCTGCGTGATGCCTCTTTTCGTTCAGTTATTATCGGCTATTGGCTGATCAACGCCACTACTATCTGTATAGTTGCTGGAATTGACTGCATTATTGGTAATAACAAATGCACCGCTATTCCCAGTGCCTGAACCTATTGTTGATTTTGAATTGTCTTTAGGAGAGATAAATAGAGAATCTCCAAACTGAACAATTCCTGCTTCTGTATTGACAATTTGAATTGGACCTATTATAGCAGGCATGATTCTATCCTCCTTGCAAGATAAAAATAACTATCTATAGAACGGAATGAATATTATGTTAGTTATTGGCAACAACAGGTTGATCTAGTAAACTAGTGTCCACATAGTTACTTGCATTCAAGCCATTGTTTGTAATGATAAAAGCTCCAGTATTGGAGGTACCTGAGCCTAAGGTTGCTTTAGAATTTCCTTTAGGAGAAATAAACAATGAATCCCCAAATTGGACAATTCCTTCCCCTACGTTAACAATTTGTACTGGACCTACGATTGCAGGCATTTTTTTACCTCCTTGTTACATAGCTTATTCTTATTAAGGGAGGAAGCCCTTCTTATTGAGCCATCCCTTTATTGTTCTTGCTCCACATCTGAAAATGGCGACCCAGTATTATCTGTACCAGTAACAGTAACAGGACTTTGGGAGGTTGGAACACCTAATTGGCTAGGTTCATTTAATTGGATTAAATTATTTCCAACCTCTGACGCAATAGTTTGCTCGATTTGACGAATATGCTTAATCCGTGCTTCTGCATACATATGTCGACAATTGCCAATTTGCAATAAAGAGCAGGAAGATATTCCTGTAATATCTATATGATGAACTTTAATAATGGGTTTCATATTTTCAAAATGGCATTCTACGTTTTCTATTATAGGGGTTAATGGAATTGGTTCTTTAAAGACAGCATAGTCTTCATAAGCCCCTTCCTTTCCATAAAAGAGCTCCTTCTGCCTTTGAACAGCTATAGCTCGTGAAACGGCTTGATGGTAAATAGCGTCACCGACCTCTACAATAGAAGAAAAGGATACAGTATTGACATTCATTTTATCGACAACAGATGTACGCTGTAACATGGCTAAATTTTTGGATGCAGTGGAACAAATGGACCGATTATTAATGATTCTGCTGGTGTATCGAATGTAGAAGCTAATTGAATGGTTTGGGCGTCGCCAACCAAGCAAATAGAGGAGCTTGCAACACCGATGATATTTATATTTCCAACTTGAAGCTCTCGGTTATATACTTGAAAATTCATTCTTTTCCACTTCCTTTCATGTTATCTGGTATATGGCTTAAAAATAAATGGACTCCATTTTCCATTTCTTCCTTTAAGGCTTGGATAATATCTTCATTGGTTAATTTGCCTTCCTTTTGTTTACGATTAGAACCTTGCTGTAAATAATATTGGATTCTGGTTGGCATTTGCTTGATAATATCCTCTTGTATAAAAGAGATATATGATTCCTCTTCCGGCATATTTAGTTCTATTTGCTTCTTTCGAATGATGTCTGGCAGTTCTAATTGAATATATTGATTCATTTCTTCTTCAATATCCATGGACCGATTCATCATTTGCTTTGGATCAATGGGTGGATAGAAAGGAGCATGTGGTTGATTAATGGGTGAATTCGGATTAATAGCTAGCTCTTCAATATTGCTTAAATCTTCTGGATTGAGTCCAATATTTAGTGTACCTTCTAGTGTCTCCACTTTTAATTGATCAAAACTGTAGTCAATTCGTTCAATATGAACACTTGGTTTTTCTTTTATTGTTGTAATCTCATTGGTCAGGGTGGCTACTTGTTTTTCTAAATCCTTTATTCTTTTTTCAAGCAGCTGTAAATAATGGCTCATTTTTTCACTATATTGGTAAAAATCATAAGACATTTCTATCCCCCCTTTTTTCCTTAATACCTATTTTCGAGGAGACTGCAAGGGAACTGCAGGCGAGAAAAGTGTTTCCTCATCTGCTACGTTAGGACCAGGTTCATCTGGTTTTAGTTCAGGAGCTGATTCTGTGAATCCGCCTGTATTATATAAATACGAAGCAGGTTTAATAATACCTGCACTTCCTATTTGTAATACAGAGGAGTTGGAAATACCTCCAATTTTAATGGTGTTTATGACTATCGATTGTTGGATAAAATAATTCATTACACATCACCCTTTAGTCTACTTACGCATTTGCTGCGATTGGCTGATCCAGTCCATCGTTATCATACGTATTAGTAGAACTGCGATAGTTAGTAACCCTTAATCCATCACCTGTATTAAAAGAGCCAGATCCAGAAAATGTTTTCGCATTAGAGATAGGCATCATTTTGTATACATCCCCAATATTAAAAATAGAACTACCTCCCACTGAAATAACTTGAGCTACTCCAACAATTGCTGGCATATTCAACATCCTTTATACAATATTCTTATACATACTATGGAACTCCGCAAAATAGGTGATTCACCTATACAGATAAATTCTTCTCCTAACTACTTTATTCTTATGAATGGTTGTACTATGACAAGAAATACAGCAAGAAGGAAGGGAAGTTCTATAAAGAGCCTTTCATTTCTTTTTATCTGTTGATAAGCTCACTTTGCTTCTATTTGAACAAATCTTTTTTTATTTGGAAAATTAATAAAGAAAGTTTATAATTTTCTTACATGTTTGAAAAAAAGGGAGGAAAGAAATGAAGATTGCAACGGTTGGATTTGATGACAAAGTATTTATAGGATTAGTAGAAGAAGCGGGGATATTGCCCTTAAATGATGTAGAAGAGAAGCGTACGGGAAAACGATCATATGTGGAAGACCTTGTTACATGCATAGAACAAGAAGGCTTTTTGGTCAATGTGAAGGAGTTAATTCATTGGGTAGAAGAACAAAATGACCATGCTAGTTATTATATCCCACTGGAAAAAGTGAAGTTTCTAGCACCTATTCCTAGACCAAGGAAAAATATCTTTTGCGTAGGAAAAAATTATGTGGAACATGCAATTGAAATGGGAAGTAAAGAGGATATTCCAGAGCATGTAATGGTCTTTACGAAAGCTCCTACAACTATTATTGGACATACGGATAACATTCTGGAGCATAGGGAAGTAACGGAACAACTTGATTACGAGGGTGAACTTGCTGTTGTGATTGGAAAAAGAGGGAAAGGAATTAAGAAGGAGGAGGCATTGGACTATATATTTGGCTATACGATATTGAATGATATCACTGCAAGAGATTTGCAGAAGAAACATAAACAATTTTTCATCGGAAAAAGCCTTGATACAAGTGCACCGATGGGTCCATGGATTGTGACAAAGGACAGCATTCCGAATCCGAATGAATTAAATATTACGACAATGGTCAATGGTGAAATTAGACAGAAGTCGAATACCAAGCATTTTATCTTTCCAATCGAAGAGGTAATTCATGTATTGTCTAAAGGAATGACTTTAGAGCCAGGTGATATTATTGCAACTGGAACACCTGCTGGAGTGGGGAAAGGCTTTAATCCGCCACGTTTTTTAAAGGGTGGGGATTCGATTGAAATTGCTGTTGAAGGAATCGGCACCCTTTTTAATAAAGTAATAAAGGACGTATGATGTTTCGCGAATAGAAGGAAGGTTACGATATGTGTTAAAATGATGGAGAAAAGGAGGGAGATATATGAGTTCTACAGATGCTCATGTACTGACATGGATTATTGGACTAGTTCTATTTGCCATATCATTCGGTTTACATAAAGCTGGAAAAGAAAAGGGAAGTAAAATCCTCCATATGGTATTGCGTGTCGTATACATTCTGATTATTGGTTCGGGAATTGGCTTGCTTGCAAAAACAGGCATGGATTTCATGCACACAATAAAAATGCTAGTCGGCATTTGGGTGATTGGGATGCTTGAAATGGTTCTTATTCGCACAAAAAAAGGAGAAAATACGAAAACACTGTGGATTTTATTGGTTATTTCCTTTATTCTCGTGTTGGTAATAGGATATAGTATTTAATCTTTAGAGTCTGAAGGCTTGTAGAAGAATTATTTCTACAAGCCTTTTTTCAAAAGAATTAATTCTGCTCAGCGTTAAAAAGTATTGGGAGAAATGGAGGCAATACATGAAGGTACTTACCATGAACATTGGAATACTTTTACTCCTTTGTATAGGAGCTTTATATCAAGCCTTTAGAACAGATGCATGGAATTTCGCTATGCTATTATTTCTTTTCGCTATTATTCTTGGATTTTATTTTCTTGTACCTGTTTTTAAAAGAAAAAGCATTCCTTTTTTATTCATTTTGATTCTTCTTGATATAACGCTGCTTGTAACAGAAGTTGAGCTACATGGCTATCTCTTCCTATTAATGCTTTATTTTACGATGGAAGTGGGTAGATACGTATCAACAAATTTTTTTCGTATAATAATTTGCTCATTGTTTTTGATAAATAGTGCAATAGGAATTATTATATCATCCTATTTCCCTTTTATTTGGATCACTCTTTTTCTGTTAATCTCCTATTTACTCATTCGTTTAAACGAGCTAGATAAAGATTATCTACAAATCAGAGATACATATGAATCTTTATTAAACGATTATCGTATACAAAAAAGACAATCCTATCATAATGAACATGCGGCAAGAGTGGAAGAACGGAATCTCATTGCTAGAGAAATGCATGATTCCGTTGGTCATAAGCTAACAGCATTAATGATGCAAATCGAACAATATTCGATTAAAGAGAATAAAGAACAATATAGGATTCTGAAGGATATGACAGAAGAATGCTTAGAAGAAACAAGGAAGGCGGTTCGACTATTACAAGTGGGGGAATCTGGTGGAATTGCTTCTATTATTGCACTTATAAAAAAATTGGAAAGTGAAAACAATATTCACGTCCATTTTACAACAAAGCAAGGAGTACTACTAGTCAATCTAAGCAATAAGCAAAATGCTGTTCTTTATCGTTCCATACAGGAAGGAATAACAAATGCCATGAAATATGGAAGTTCAAAGGCCGTACATATTACGCTAGGTGTATCTCCGATTGGAAATCTAACTTTTGAGATTAGAAATCCATATATTCATAAGCATCCATTTCATTATGGGTTTGGCTTAGACAACATGACAAAAAGAATAGAGGAGGGACAAGGGAAATTAGAGGTTCTTCAATTAGATGGAGAATTTATCCTGCAAGGAAATATTCCTGTTGGGAGGGGAGAAAAATGATTCATGTGTTAATTGCGGAGGATCAAGCAATAGTCAGAAATGGATTAAAGATGATCATTGAGCAAGACGAAGAAATCCACGTTGTTGCGGAAGCAGAAAATGGGAAAGAAGTATTGTCTTTATTAGAAAAAACAATAGTAGATATTATCCTTATGGATATCCGCATGCCAATTATGGATGGAATGGAAGCAACGAAACGAATTCGCCAGCAATATCCACATATTAAAATACTTATTCTGACTACCTTTAACGATGAGGAATATGCCATACAGGCATTTCAAGAAGGAGCAAATGGGTTCCTCCTTAAGACGACAGATAGCGTTAGTTTAGTAAATAGCATAAAGAGCTGTTTATCAGGTGGCATCTCGATACATGACCAAGTTGCCGCTAAATTAATGCCTAAGCTTTTAAAGAAAGAAGCTATTCAGGAGAAGGCTTTTAGCCACAACCACAACATTCCTTTGACGAAGCGAGAAATAGATATTGTGAAAAAGATTGGACAAGGAAAAACCAATAAAGAAATTTCCAGCGAATTATTATTATCTGTTGGAACTATAAAAAATCATATTACCCAAATTTTAGCTAAGTTAGAATTAAGAGATCGAACCCAATTAGCAATCTATGCAGTGAGAAATGATTATATTTAATAGTGGATGCAAAGCCAAACAAACAAAAGGCGTGTCCAGTATTCAACCAAATGCTATGGTGATTACAGACACGCTTTTTTTTACGATTGTTTTAACGGAGATTCCGTTTCTAGTATTTTTGTTACTTTCACTTTACTAATTCGGCGATCTACAATCTCTTCTACCTGAAATTCAAAGTTTTTGAACGTAACAGTGAGTTTTTCCTGCTCATTTGGAATATAACCAATCTTGCTTATTAGAAACCCACTTAATGTATCATAAATTTCTACCGGCAAGGTGATTTTTAACAACTCCTGAACATCATCTAAACTAATCGTTCCTTGGAGCAGATAGGTATGTTCGCCGATAATTTTTATCTCAGGAGGCTTCGGTTCATCGTATTCATCAAAAATATTTCCAACGATTTCCTCAATTAGATCCTCCATTGTAACAATTCCATCCGTTCCTCCATATTCATCGACGACAATGGCAAAAAGGATGTTGTTTTTTTGCATCTGTATAAATAATTCATCTGTTCGCTTCGATTCCAATACGAAATGGGGCTTGCGAATAATATCATGCAATTTAAAAGCGTCATTTTCTTTCCCCATATAGGCTAAAAGATCTTTAGAATGAAGAATGCCGATAATATTGTCGATATTTTCTTCATACACAGGATAGCGAGTATACATTTCATGATTTACAAGAGCTATTATCTCCTTTAATGTGTAATCGGAAGGGATTGCTACCATATTGGAACGATGGGTCATAATATCAGTGACATTTTTATTATCAAATTCAAAAATATTATGAATCATCATTCGTTCATCTTCGTCAATATTACCTTTTTCATTTCCAACATCAATCATCATTTTTATATCTTCTTCTGTTACTTCTTCGTCCTCATCATCTGGTCTAACTCCAAATAAACGAGCAACCATGTTGGTAGAGAAGGTTAAAAAAGCGACAAAAGGAGCTGTTATTTTCGAAAGTATCGTTAATGGGCTTGCAGCGAACATAGCAATTCCTTCTGCTTTTCGCAAAGCAACTCGTTTTGGAACTAATTCACCAAAGACAAGGGTGAAATAGGATAGCAGTAGAGTAATAATAATGACTGAAATAGAATCAAGCAGTCCCTGAGAGAGGGGGATTCCCATTGTTAAAAGTAAATCTGTTAAGTGGCCAGAGAAACTGTCAGCTGCAAAGGCACTGGCGAGAAAGCCAGCTAGCGTAATCCCGATTTGGATGGTAGCTAAAAATTTACTAGGCTCTGATAGGAGATTATAAACTATTTTAGCTTTCTTATGACCTGTATCCGCCATATGTTTAATTTTATTGTCATTCAAGGAAATGAGCGCAATTTCTGCTGCGGCAAAGAAAGCGTTTAAAGCAATTAAGATGACTAGGACTAAAATGCCCAAATTCTTCAGCTCCTTTCCAACGGCTTCTTTCCTATTTGTTTTACCCTTTTTTATGGAAAATATGCTTTGATGACTAGAGTCATTTTATTTTTGCAAAGAAATGACCATTAGGTATAGGAATCGCTGTTTTTTTTCATTATTCTGTATATAGAAAGGATGATGTGTGTTGTTAGAGATAATGAATCTATCTAAAGCTTATAAACAGAAGCAAGTGGTGAATTCCGTTAATTTATATTTAGAGAAAGGAGAAATAGTTGGTTTACTTGGACCGAATGGTGCGGGAAAATCTACGACTATTTCCATGATATCCTCTTTAATTTCCCCTGATGATGGAGATGTGCGACTTAATAATGAAAGCATCCTAAAAACACCCCAGAAGTTACGAAAAATACTTGGAGTCGTTCCACAGGAAATTGCTGTTTATATGGATCTGTCTGCACGGGAAAATCTTCTGTTCTTCGGAAAAATGCACCGGATCCCAAAAAAAATTTTACAAAAGAGAGTGGATGAAGTTCTCGATATCATCGGTTTAAAAGAACGAGAAAAGGACTTAGTTAAAACTTTTTCAGGAGGAATGAAAAGGAGATTAAACATTGGCGTAGCTCTCATACATGAACCAGAAATCATCATTATGGATGAACCAACTGTCGGTATTGACCCACAATCAAGAAATTATATATTAGAAACCGTTAAAAGACTAAATCAAGAGAGACAAATAACGGTGCTTTATACGAGTCACTATATGGAAGAAGTAGAATTTCTATGTAATCGGATATACATTATGGATCATGGGGAGATTATTGCTTCCGGAACAAACGAGGAGATTAAAAACATTCTTTCTGCAGAAACTGCGATAAATATTAAGGTAGAAATGATAAAACACGAATTTACAGAAGCACTGCGTCAACATGAAAATATTAAAAACATCTCTATTCAGCAATCTTTCATTACAGTAATCGTACCAAGACAAGTAAATTTGTTAAAAGATATTTTGCGAATTGCCGAAGAGCAGAAGACAACTGTACTCTCTGTAAATATTGAGACGCCGACATTAGAAGATGTTTTCTTGCATCTAACTGGCCGTCAGTTAAGAGATTAGGAGGTATAATATGCTCTTGCAAATGATAAAGAAAGAGTTATTGATGATTTGGAGAAGACCGAGGGAGCTTATTGTTTTATTACTCATGCCTTTTGTGCTTATTACCATACTTGGAAGTGCGTTAGGGGCATTGGATAATAACGGCGAAGTGGAAGTGCATGCAAAGCTTGCTGTTGTAGTGGAGGATGAAGCAAACAAAGGGCAGCAAAAAGCAATAGATATAGTGAACCAATCAAATAGAAGTGAACAGGAGAAGAGAGAGAAGATAGCACTTATTCAATCACTCCAACCAATTGAAATATTTATTAAAGAAGTCGGTGGAAATCCAGAGTTAAAGAATATTTTATCCATTACCGAATTTAGTGACCGGACAAAGGTAAAGGAAAAGGATTTTGATGGTGTGCTAGTTATTCCAGAAGGATTTACTGCTGAATTTTATGCGAATTTGTTAAAGGAAGAAACAGATATTCCTGCTTGGACACTAATGACAAAGGAGAAGCAATCCCTTCAGGTAACCATTATCCAGGATATTATCGATAGTTATCAAAAAGAGTGGGTATATATAAAAACTGCCGAAGAGCTTCAACTCGAATATGCAGCGTTAATAAAAATCAAAACAGATGAACAAATTAAAAATTTTGAAAAGAAAAAAGATATTAGTGCATTTGCTTACTATGGAGTGGGAATGTGTGTCATGTTTGTATTCTATATTTCTACAACAGTAGCAGGTTTCGCATATCAGCAAAAGGAAGAGCTGATGTATGAGCGAATACTTCTCGCAAATGTTCCGAAATTTATATTTTTTTTAGGAATATTTTTCGCAGCATTTATTTTGTCCTTTTTACAGCTGACTATTCTATTTAGTTTAACAGCTACTATTTACGGTATTGTTTTTCCTAGTATGCTAAATCATTTAGTGGTTACTTTGACAATAAATGTAATGGCAGCAACATTTGCAACATTTGCAACCGCTATTTCCTTTGCTACCAATTCGCCAAATGTGGAAAGGATTTTATCTTCCTTAATAGTGCCTATCATCGCCTTTATTGGAGGGAGCTTTTTTGATGTAAGTGCAATTGGTGGGTTTATGGAGACGTTAGGAGAATATTCTCCAGGAGGAGCTGCCATTACTGCTTATTTAAAGGTGTATCAAGGCTATTCACTGCCAGATTTATGGGGACAGATTAAGGCTATCCTTCTATTTTCTGTTACATTGTTCTTGATTAGTGCCATTATCTTGAGGAAAAAAGGGGGGATTCGATGAAGGCTGTATTATGGGGGAAATGTAAGCAATTTTTGAGAAGTCCAGGCGCCTTTATAGTAACCACTCTGATATGTATCCTATTTGCCTATTTAGTCGGTATCTCTTCCTTTACAAAGGTACAGGTGCCAATTTTTACAGATCAGTCGGAAAAAGTACTGGACATTGTAAAAGCATTAAATAAAAGTGAGAGTTTTTCGTTTGTTCCCTATTCAAAAGAAGAAGTGGAGGAACAGTTGGATAAAGGAAAAACAGATATAGGAGTTTCATTAAGCCAAGACACTTATACGATTTTGCGCATCGCCGAAACTTCTAATGCATTAATGGTCCAAAATTATCTTCATACCTATTATACTAATATGCTAAAGGAACAAGCGCTGATAAATGGAGCAGCGAATAAACAAGAAGCAGAGATAGTTATGGCTAATAATAAGGAAAATCCAATCATTCCTGTATCAAAGGAACAAGCGCTAACAGAAAAGGAGAATAATTACAGTCAGTCCTTGCAGTCGTTATTTGGGTTTACTTTATTTTTCTGCATCTATACTGTCTCTTTTACGGTTGTAGAAATATTGAGAGATAAGCAAAACGGCATATGGGATCGCTTTATCCTATCCTCTACATCGAAAGCTCAAATATATTTTGGACATTTATTATTCAGCTTTTTAGTAGGATATGTACAAATAATAATGATCTTTCTTCTCTTTAGATATGGATTAAATATTGATTTTAATGGACATTTTTATTTGGTATATGTATTAATCATTCCCTATTTATTTTCTATTGTGGCATTAACGATTCTTCTTACAGGCTTAGTGAAAACAGCAAGTCAGTTCAATGCTGTTATTCCATTGGTGTCGGTTAGTTTTGCTATGCTTGGAGGAGCTTATTGGCCAATCGAAATTGTCACATCCAAAGTAATGATTCTTTTATCAAAATTTATTCCGATTACTTATGGGATGGAGCTATTAAAAAAAGGCATTCTTGAAAAGACATCTTGGATTGAAATCGCCATACCAGCAGGAGTTCTTTGTTTAATGGGAACGATTATGTTGGGAATCGGCATACAACTCATTGAAAAAAGACATGTTTAACAATAAAGGCAAACTTCCATCAGTAGGGGACTCCATCCTACTGATGGAGGGCACTGAAAAAGTCTAGTTCTCCAAATTAAATGAGGTTTTATTTATTTGAAAGCAAATAATAAGTTGGGTTGGAGAGGCGTCCGCTCGACTCCTACGGGAGATGCGAGAAAGTCCGAGACCCTGCAGGAGCGTAGCGACGAAGCGGCTCGGCGCTCGCCCCGTGGAAAGCGAGCGGTAAGCCTCGGAAAACAAAAA